>CAIOZY010000062.1 GCA_903862935.1 uncultured Opitutaceae bacterium | reverse complement strand
GGCTTCCGCTCCTTCCAAAGTTACCGCCTCAGAGTCATCGCTCAGTGCGGATGATCCCCACCATCAACCTCCAACCCATCAATCCAATACCCCCCCTCCCCAATCTTTGAACTAGACCCATCTTTGAACTAGACCCCCGATTCCCAGCTTCACTGGCGCCCCCACGGGGAATCGAACCCACCTCTGAAGCTTGGGAAGCTCCCATTCTACCGATGAACTAGTGGCGCGGGCCTGAAGGCGAAGGATGTAAATGCCATGCCGCTTCAGTCAATCCCAGACTGGCCGGGCCTCCCCGCGTCAAAGGCCGTGGGAGCGGATGCGGCTGAAGAAATCCGCGAAGAGCGGCTCGCCCGAGATCTCCGACCACGGGCGGTTGCTGGAGACGCGCACGAAGAGCTGATCGCCATCGTGGCGGAAGCCATAGCGCCAGGCGATCCGCAGCAATTCGCTCACCGAGTAGGGGTTCTGGTACGCGATCGGGCGGCCGGCATACAGGTGCCAGAACCAGACATACTGGGGATAGCCCCGCGAGGTGAACAGGCGCTCCTCCGCGGGCGGCAGCGTTCGGCCGCTGACCGTCAAGTCGCGGCGCGTGGTTGGCTCGTTTCGCATCTGCCAGCCTGCCCCCGGCCAGCAGCCGTCGGGAGTATGGGAGGCGACGAGGCTGACGGGCGCCTGGCCCGGGCGCCAGTAGGCGAGATAGAAGGTGATCTGCACGGCTGACCGCCCCTCTCCGCGCAGGTAGGCGCGTTCCGCGAGCGTGTCGGTCTGCAGCACGCTGGCAAACTGCCGCAGGTTCTGGGTCGTCCTGACCTCCCACCCAGGGGTAGATACGGGAAGCGCCGCCCACAGGTCGGGAACGGGCTGATCCCGGCGGCTTGCAGTCCGGGTGTTCGAGTAGAAGAAGACGCAGGCGAGCGCTGCGAGAACCAGGCTCCACGCGAGGATTGCCCCGGCGGCGGTGTAGGCGGCCTTGGCCGGCCTGGGCGGCTCCGCGCCCGAAGGCGCGAGGGCCGGGCCGGTCCCGTGCGCGCTGGCGCCGCCCCTCAACCCATAGGCGAGGGCCGCCAGCAGAAGCGCCGTCACCGCGAGGACCGCGTAGCCGGTCGCATCGTGCCAGAACCCGGCGATGCTGACCCCCGCATTGGCCAGGAGCGTCAGGATTAACGATCGGGCGAGGTTGGTCAGCAGGGCGAGCGGGGCCGATAGGGCAATGATGACAACCCGGGCCCAGGGGCGCCGGATGAGCGCCGCCGAGATGAATATCCCCACGAACACGCATGAGGTGAGGCTGCGGATCCCGCTGCAGGCGTCCTCGACGCCGACCGCCGTGTTCGCGAGCTCAATGATGTTGCCCACTCGCAGCGCCGGGATTCCGAGGATGTGGAGCAAGTTCAGCACGCCCGAGCTGACCCACAGCTGCAGGGCGCCCGTTATGCGGTAATAGGTTCCGGGGGGAATCGGGGCGCTCAGCGGCCACAGGGCTACCGCGACCCAAGAGGCCCAATTGAAGGGGATCAGGCGGATGCGCTCATCGGCAAGGCAGACCAGCCCCGAGCCGAGCAGCAGGGAGAGGGAGACTGCCATCGCAAACCGGACGAGGGCGTGGGACCAGTCGAGCGCGGCGGCATACAGGCCGCCGGCGAGCAGGGCAAGCAGGCCGGCGAGCGCGAGCGCCGTCGCCGCCGAGACCGCGCCCAGCCCGGGCCGCAGCCAGCGGCGCGGCCCCTCCGAGCGGCTCTCGTGGACGAGCAGTAGGAAGACGACGGGCATCAGCAGCCCGTGCGAGAGGTCGGGGTCCGTCGCCCAGGCGGGGGCGAACCACAGGCAGAGGCCGGCCGCGAGGCAAAGGAGCAGGGCAGCGTTGATCCTTGCGAGCGCGGGGAGCTCGGCCCAGCCGACTGCGGGATGGGCGGGCGGACTCATCGCGCTCAGACGGACACGGCGAAGAGCTCCGCGTGCATCGCGCCGTCGGCCACGTGGTTCACGGTTCCTGTCATCCGGATAGCGAACTCCTCGCCGATTTCGATGCCGATCGTGCCCCCGGGCATATGGACCGTCACCGAGCGGTCGACGAGCCCGAGGCGGTGCGCTACGGCGGCGGCAGCGCTCGAGCTGGACCCGGACGCCAAGGTGTAGCCGGCCCCCCGCTCCCAGATCTCTATCCGGATGTTGCGGCGGTCGAGCACCTGGAGGAACTGCACGTTGGTGCGGCGCGGAAAGTTCGCGTGGACCTCGATCTCAGGCCCGTACTGATGGGCCATCTTCGGCGAGATTTCCGCCAGGGGCAGCACGCAGTGGGGGTTTCCTATGGTGGCCGCGCAGTACGTAAAGTCGCGGCCTCCGACCCGGATCTTCTCGTTGAGCACCTCGCGCCGGGCCCCGGTGACCGGAATCCGCTCGCTGTCGAAACTGACCCGGCCCATGTCGACCGTGATGAGACTTCCATTGTCGCGGATCACGCTTTGGACCACGCCCCCTGGGGTCGAGACCGAGAAGGGCTCGCTTCCGACCCGCTTGTTGTCCCAGAGGAAGCGGGAGAAGATCCGCAGGCCGTTTCCCGACTTCTCGGCCTCCGAGCCGTCCGGGTTGAAGATTCGCAGGCCGAACGTCCCGGGGGCGGCCGGCAGGGGACCCCAGAGGATCCCGTCGGAGCCGACGCCGAAGTTGCGGTGGCAGACCACCCGGATCTGGGCGGTCGTAGGCTGGGAGCCCCAGTCGGGAAAGTCCGCGGGATCGAGGACGATGTAGTCGTTGCCGAGGGCGTGGTACTTATGAAAGCGCATGGATGCGGAATGATCTCAGCGGGCCGGTTCGCCGCCTTCGGAGGGAGCGCAGCCGAAGAGCCCCCGGCGCGTTATGGAGACGGCCACGGGCTCGGGGACCATGGACTCCCAAGAGGAATCCTTCTCCTTGATGCGGCGCAGCACGTCCCGGGAGGAAATGTTCAAGATCTTGGGGTCGAACCCCACGAGGCAGTCGAGGTAGTGGTTCTCGAGCAGGTGGTCGTAGAGGTTGCGCAGGTGGTCGGCGACCTGGACGTTCCGGGCGGTGATCAGGACGTTTGCGGCAAAGGCGTGCGCGGCGGCAGAGCCGCTGGCCGCGGTCAGCTGCCCGGTGGCGAGGTACCGGTCGTAGGCCTCCTGCCGCATGGGATAGACGTAGAGCTTCACCGCGTTTCGAAACAGCCGCCCGAAGGACTCGAGGATTCCTCCGGCGAGGTTCTCGTAGTACTTCTCGTTGAAGATCTCCAGGAGGTTGTTGATGCCGAGGACCACCCCGACCATCTCCTTGGTGTAGCGGCGGAAGTAGGTCGTGAGCCGGAAATACTCGGGGTAGTTTGAGATGAGCACCGTGAGGCCGATGTCGCCGAGCAGGTCGACCCGCGAGAGGAAATCGGCGGCGTCAAGGGAACCCGCCGCGAGCAGGTTGTTCATC
This sequence comes from uncultured Opitutaceae bacterium, assembly GCA_903862935.1. Lineage (GTDB taxonomy): Bacteria > Verrucomicrobiota > Verrucomicrobiia > Opitutales > Opitutaceae > Palsa-1447. The sequence goes on along the minus strand of CAIOZY010000062.1, from coordinate 26,222 downwards.
GTGATCTCCATCAGGACGACCACGTCTTTACCCTTCACCAGCGGGTCCTGCACGAACTGGGCCGTCGCGCAGGTGAGCATATCGACATTCACCCGGGTCACGGGCCGGAAGCTGCCGCGCTCGACCAGGATCGCCTTCTTGTAGAGCACCTCGGAGGGCTGGAGAACCTCGCCGGAGGGGCCGAACATCACGGCGTTGGTGAGCCCGAACTGCACGAGGTGCAGCGACATCAGGCGGTTGTCGACGCCCTTGAAGGCCGGCCCGCTGAACCGAAGCATGTCGACCTCGATCCGCTCCGTGCCGACGTGGTCCACCAGGGACTTGATGAACATCTTCGGATCGTCGCGGTAGTAGAAGGCCCCGTAGATCAGGTTCGTGCCGACGATGCCGAGGGCCTCCTGCTGGAGCACGTTCTCCTTGTCCCACATGCGCACGTGCAGGACGATTTCGCTCGGCGGGCCTCCCGGCTCGGTCTGAAACCTGACGCCCATCCAGCCGTGGGCCTCGTTCGTGCTCTTGAAGCCCTTCGTCGCCACGGTGTCAGCGAACACAAAAAAAGTCGTTCGTTCGCCCCGGACCGCCGCGAGGCGCTCGATCAGTAGCTGGTACTCGTGATCGAGCATCAGCTCCAGGCGCTCCCCCGAAACGTACCGCGGGGCCTTCCCGTAGATCGCGTCGCTGAAGACCATGTCGTAGGCCGAAATCGTCTTTGCGACGGTGCCCGACGCCCCCCCGGCGTGGAAGAACACCCGGGCTACCTCCTGGCCGGCCCCGATCTCCGCGAAGGTGCCGTATTTGAGGCCGTCGAGGTTGATGGCCAAGGCCTTGGCGCTGGGGGTGAGTAGGTCCTGCTGGTCGCTCATAGGGCGGCCGAAAATATGGTCAGCCCGGCTCGGGGAAGCAAATGGTTAAATGGCCCGGGATGGCCGCCCGAGCGGGGCCCGGCGCTCGCTCTTGGGGGCCATTTCGGCTCGTCGCCCGGACGCCCGCGGCTACACTGGCGCTCCATGAAGAACTTCATCACGTCGATGCTCGGCGCCCTAGTGGCCCTGATCGTCTTCACGGTCTGCGGGCTGCTCCTTTTCATCGGCATCGTCGGGGCGGTCGTCTCGGCCGGGTTGCGGAACGCGCCCGACCGCGCGGCCCGGGTCGAGAGCGGCTCGTACCTGGTGTTCGACCTTTCAACGAATATTACCGACGCGCCGCCGCTGTTCGACTTGAGCGGGCTCACCGACACCAGCCCGCAGACCCTCCAGCTGCGGACGGCGACCCGGGCCATCCGGGCGGCCTCAAGCGACTCCCGCATTGCAGGGATCCTGCTGAAGGGGTCGCTTCAGCCCCAGGGGTTCGGCTCCGGCTACGGAGCCCTCCAGGAGGTGCGGGCGGCGCTTCTTCGCTTCCGCAACGGCGGAAAGCCGGTCAAGGCCTACCTCGAGCTTGCGACCACCCGCGACTACTACCTGGCCTCGGTGGCCGACGAGGTGACCCTGGACCCTTACGGGATGATCTACATGCCCGGGCTCGCCAGCCAGCCGATGTTCTTCGCGGGGCTGTTTGAGAAATACGGGGTCGGGGTGCAGGTCACCCGGGCGGGCAAGTACAAGTCCTACGTCGAGCCCTACACCCGCAAGGACATGAGCCCGGAGAACCGGGAGGAGACCCAGCGGCTCCTGGATGACCTGTGGGCGAGCATCATCTCCGACGTGGGCAAGTCGCGTAAACTGGCGCCGGCCCGCGTCCAAGCCACCGTGGACGCCGAGGGGCTCATCCGCCCCGAGGCGGCGAAGGCGGGAGGGCTGGTGGACCGGATCGCCTACCGAGACCAGGTGATCGACGCTCTCAAGGCCGAGACAGGCAAGGGCTCGAACAAGGACTCCTTCAAGCAGATCACTCTGGCGGCCTATGCGGCGCTCCTGCCCGACCACGCCGTGCGGGCCTCGGGCCGCGCCGTGGCGATCGTCTATGCCGAGGGGGAGATCGTCGACGGGGAAGGGGAGCCGGGCGAGATCGGGGGTGTCGCCTTCGCGCGCGAGATCCGCAAGCTGCGCCAGGATAAGGACGTGAAGGCGATCGTCCTGCGGGTGAACAGCCCGGGCGGCAGCGCGACCGCCGCGGAGGCGATCCAGCGGGAGCTCCGGCTCGCGCGCCAGAGCAAGCCGGTGATCGTGTCGATGGGGGCCTACGCCGCATCGGGCGGCTACTGGATCTCCGCCTACGGGGACCGGATCTTCGCGCTGCCAAAGACAATCACCGGATCGATCGGGGTCTTCGGGATGCAGTTTGACGTCCAGAAGCTGGCCGGCGACTTCGGGATAACCTTCGACCGGGTCAAGACCGGCAAGTACGCCGATGCGCTCACGATCACCCGCCCGAAAACCGAGGAGGAGATGGCGGTTATGCAGCGCCTGGTCGACTGGATCTACGGGGAGTTCAAAACGAAGGTGGCCGAGGGCCGCAAGCTCAAGCCCGACGAGGTCGAGCGCATCGCCCAGGGCCGCGTCTGGTCCGGGTCCGAGGCGCTGAAGCTGGGGCTTGTGGACGAATTCGGCGGACTGGAGGTGGCGGTGCGCTACGCCGCCAAGCAGGCGGGGCTGGGCGAGGGTTTCCGCCTGATCGAGTACCCCGAGAAGCGCGATCTTTTCCAGATCGTCTCCGACCTGGTGGGCCGCGCGGTCCCCGACGCCTCCCGGGAAACCGAGAAGGGGTTGGTGGGCCAGGTGGAGAAGAGGCTCGAGTCCGAGCTGCGCCAGCTGAAAGCCTTCAACGACCCCCAGGGCGTGTACGCGCGGATGCCAATCGATCTCGCCATACGCTGAGGCCGCCGCCAGCCTGCCCGCCGATGCACCACAAACTCAGCCGGGACTGCCAGGCCACCGCAATTCCTTCGGGCGCCCCTGCCGCGCTTCCGGCGGGGACGGAGGTCATGGTGACCCAGACCCTCGGAGGGAACGTGACGGTGAGCACGGACCGGGGCCTGTTCCGGATCGACCGGGAGAACGCCGGGGCGATTGAGGGCTTTGCGCTGCCCGAGGCCTCCCCGGCGCCCGCGACCCAAGCGGGGCCCTTCGAGGAGAAGGACGTCTGGGCGGCCCTGAAGACCTGCTTTGATCCGGAGATTCCGGTCAACATTGTCGACCTGGGCCTGGTCTACGACCTGGCGGTCGAGGCGCTCCCCAGCGGCGGGCGCTCGGTCGCCGTGAAGATGACGCTGACGGCGCCCGGCTGCGGCATGGGCCCGGTTATCGCCGAGGACGCCCGGCAGAAGATTGCCACCCTGCCCGGCGTCGAGTCGGCCCGGGTGCACATCGTCTGGGACCCGGCCTGGACGCCCCAGATGATCTCGCCGGAAGGCCGCAAGGTTCTCGGGCTGGACTGAGGCGCCAGCCCCTAGGCCGCGCAGGAATCAGACGAACCGTCCCCGGGGGCGGGCGTCTCGCAGTTGGGGCGGGCGATGACCCCGGGGTACGGCTCGAGCGAGAAGGGCCGGTCCGGCTCCGACAACAGGTGTGCGTCGCAGGTGGCAAAAAGCTCGGACTCGGTTGCGGCGCGCCGGACCTCGTGCACGAAGGCCCCCTCGGCGTCGACGCTCTGGCCCACGAAGTTCAGGTACTTCTTCATCCTCCCCACGCGGGCGCGCTCGGGGATCGCCGGGTCGGCCAGCGCCTCGTAGAGCTGCCCGATGTAGGCGCGCACCTGGCGCAGGGTCACCGGGGGGACGGGCCGCCCCGCAAAGAGCTCCCGGCACTGGCTGAAGATCCACGGATTACGGATTGCGTGCCGGCCGATCATGACGCCGGCCGCTCCGGTCGAGGCTAGCACCTCGGCCGCCTTTTCCGCCGAAGTGATGTTGCCGTTGGCCAGGACCGGACAGCGGACCCGGGCGACCGCCCGGGCGATGTAGTCGTAGCGCACCTCGCTGCGGTACAGCTCGCGCACGGTGCGGCCGTGGACGGTGAGCAGGTCGACGCCGTGCAGGTTCACCAGGTCGAGGATCCGGTCGAAATTGGCGGTATCCTCAAAGCCCAGGCGCATCTTGACGGTGAACAATCCCGGGGTCTCTGCCCGCAGCAGGCGCAGGATCTCGCCGATCCGCTCCGGCTCCCGCAGGAGCCCCCCGCCCACATTCTTGCGGTAGACCTTCGGGGCGGGGCACCCCAGGTTGAGGTCGATCCCTGCCAGGGGGTGCCTGAGCAGCTCGGCGACCGTCCGCGACAGGTGCTCGAGGTCCTCGCCGATCAGCTGCGCGAAAACCGGCCGCCCCGTGTCGTTCTCGTCGATGGAGCGCAGGATGTGGCGCTCGGGGCGGGACTGGGAGTGGACCCTGAAAAATTCCGTGAAGAAATAGTCGGGTGGGCCTGCGGAGGCGATCACCCTCATGAAGGGCAGGTCCGTGACGTCCTGCATCGGCGCCAGGGCCGTCAGGGGCTGCCCGGGGCAGACGGGGGGCGGAAGCGCGGTCACGGGCTGTCTCCGCCCGGGGGTTCGTCGGTTTCGTGTCCCTCCTCGGCCTGCTGCCTGAGGAGCCGCTCGAGGGTGTCGGTCATGTCCTCGACCCCGTCGTAGACGGGCCGGGCGACCAGGATCGGGCGCTTCTGCTGGAGGGCGAGCACGATCGAGTCGCTCGGGCGGGCGTCGATCTCGATGATCTTGCGCCCGATCTCATTTTCCATCCGCAGGAATATCCGGGCGAAGAAGGTTCCCTCGCGGGCGTCGTTGACGATGACGTGCTCGACGCGGGCGCCGAGGCCGAGCAGGATGCTCCCGATCAGGTCGTGGGTGAGCGGGCGCTCACGGCGCACCCCGCCCAGGGTCATCTGGATGGCGTTGCCGACCGACGGGTCGACATAGATGACGAATGTCTTCTCCTCGCTGCCAAGGAAGACGGCGCAGCCGTTGGTCGTGGGAAGCACGCCCTTGACGGTGACGGCGACGAGGTCTTTCTGCATGGCGGCAGCTGACTTTGGCCACGGCCGGCCCGAAGGCAAGCCACCGGAGCTTTAGGCGAAGCCAAGCAGGCTGATCGACCAGTCCTTGGCGCGCTCGAGCACGGCGGACTTGTCCAGCATGATGACCTTGCCGGCCTCCAGGGCGGCCGCGCCGATCCCGGCCTCCCTCATCACCTCGAGGGTTCGCACCCCGAAGCAGGGCACGTCAAAGCGGTAGTCCTGGTTAAGCTTCACCGTCTTCACGAAGAGGGCTTCGTCGCTTTTGAAAGAGCCCGCCCGGCGGAGCATCTCGTCGGTGCCCTCGAAGGCCTCCACGGCGAGGACGGTGCCCTTCCGGACGACGCAGCCCTGCCCGATGTCCAGCTGCGCGCACCCGCGGGCGGTCGCAATCCCATGCTGGAGGTAGTCGGCCTTGATCGGGAACGAACGGCCCGTCATGCAGCCGGGGCTCGCAAGCTGCTCGTCTAGGAAGGATCGGGCGTCGAGCAGGACCGCGCCCCGGCCCTCGATCTCTGCCGCCACCGCGCCGAAGATCGTCTCGGCGTTTCGGCGCTTCAGGGAGAGCAGAATGCGGGTTGCGGTGAGATCCGGATGCAGGCCCCGGAACAGGCGCCGCGGGGTGATCTGCCCGGCCATGAGGGCGTAGCCGGCCCCGAACTCGTCCAGGGCACGGAGCATGCGGCCGATCTGGCCGACCTTGAGGATGACGCGCTCGGCCTCGGCAAACTCCGCGATGAGTTCAGGGGAAGTCTCGCCCTCGGCCGCGATCAGGCGCACCGCAATCCCGGCCCGGCGGATCGACCGGGCGACCAGCATCGGGTAGACGCCCTGACCCGCGATCAGCGCCACCGTCTTGCGCGGGTCGTAATCGTCAGGCAGAAAGGAGGACGGCAGGGGCACGGCTGAACGGCGGGAGGCCGCCTCAGGTCTGGGAGCCGTAGTACTTCTTGTAGCTCCGATAATAGCGGTAATTGGAGTAGTACGCGATGCGCCGGGGCGACAGCCCGTTCAGGACGATTCCGAGCACCGTGTTCTTTCCGTCGACCAGCGTCCGGATGAACAGCCGGATGTGCTTTCGGTACGCGCGGTTGAAGCGGCACACGTAGATGACCTCGTCGACGCTCTGCGCGATCAGCAGCGCGTCGGTGACCGCCCCCATGGGAGGGGAGTCCACGATGATCAGGTCGTAGTAGCCCTTCAGGCGCTCGATCAGCTGCCCGAAAACGGGGGACTCGAGTATGCCGGTCGGGCTCTTCGAACGGCCGCCGGAGGTGAGGACGGAGAGGTTCTCCGCGACCGGGACGATCCCCAGGTGGGGGTTGGTCATCAGGTCGCCCTCAAGGCTGGCGCCGCTCTCGGTCCACGCGATGATTCCGGAGGTGTTTTCCTGGCGGAAATGCCGGTGGAGCATCGGACGGCGCAGGTCGCAGTCGACCAACAGGGTGCGCTTGCCGTGGCGGGCGAAGCACGCCGCGAGGTTCGCGGACACGAGCGTCTTGCCCTCGCCGGGGATCGTGCTCGTCACCAGAAGCGACTTCGGGAAGTCGAGCTTGGAGTGGATCTTGATCGAGCTGTAGATGCCGAGGATGGGCTCGATTCCCGGGGACGAGCTGTTGCCGTCGGCGAGCATGGTGTAGCGGTCCTCGAGCTTCAGGTGCCCCAGGTCGGGGATGATGCCCAGCAGATTGACCCCGATGAAGCTCTCGATGTCCCAGGCGCTCTTGATGCGGTCGTCGATGAAGCTCAGGCCGACCGCGATCCCGACGAAGGTCAGGATCCCCAGCCCCACGGAGGTGCGCACGATTCCCGAGATGTTCGGCTTGTACGGCGCGTAGTTCGGGGAGGCCGCATCCAGCGGGTGCAGGGGGATTTTCTCCAGGTTGAGATTCTTGGTCGTCTTGGTCTGGTTGAGCCGCTCGAGGGTCGAGGCGTAGTTCGAGCGCGCCGCGTCGGCCTGGGACTTGAGGCTGTCGTAGTCGACGCTCATCGCCTTGAGGTCCAGCTCCTGCTTCTGGCGGGACTCGTACTCGGCCTCCAGGGACTGCACGTTCTGGGTCTTGGCCGTGACGGCGGTGTGGAGGTCCTGGATCGCTCCGTCGATCTCCTTATCCAGCATCGACTTGGAGATCTGGATTCTCTGGGCCAACTCGATCATCTTCGGGTGCCGCTCAAAGTAACGCCCGGACAGGGCAGCCTGCTCCTGCTGGAGGGCGGCGAGCTCCGAACGCAGGTGGGGCACCGCTCCGTGGCCGGCGATGTAGGAGATCTCCATCAGGTCCCGATCGCCGTGGCGGAAGGTCTCGATCTGCTGGGAGACGTTCTCCAGCGAGAGCAGGTCCAGCTTGGCCGTGGTCAGGTTGCCGCTCACCGTCCGGAGTCCGTCGGAGATCATGTCGATCGTCTTGTCGAGGGAGACCAGGTGGTGGTCGGTCATGTACTTGTTGAGCTTGCCCTGGGCCGCCTCCGACTCCTCGCGCAGGGTCTCGACCCGCTCGCTAAGGAAGGTGACCGCGAAATCATTGGCTCCGCTGACGTCGTCGGCCAACTGCTGCATGAACTCCTTGATGTAGCGGTTGGCGATGAGGGCGGCCGCCTCCGGGTCCTGGTGGGAGACGCCGATCCGGATCAGGTAGCTCTTCGGGATCGGCTCCGGGTCAACGCTGCCGAGCATGCTGCTCACCGGAGGCGGGGGCTGTCCCGGCAGCAGGTGCTTGAGGGCGGGCCGCAGGAGGATGCGCTGCTCCTCAGGGGTGAACGAGGCGATCACCTTGGCGCGGAGCTTGTTGCTGCCCAGCTGCTGGATGTAGGTGTTGATGTCGATGTCGGAGTGGATCGCCGGGTCCACCACGCCCTGGGCCGTGACGATCGTCTCCGGCTTCTCGAACTGCATGGTCGCAGCCGACATGTACATCGGCGTCTCGCGCGACTTCCAATAGCCATAGCTGAGCGAGATGAGCAGGGCCACGGGCAGCGCGATCCACACGCGCTCCCGGAGCATGATGTAGTAATCGCGCAGGGTCCGCCGCTGGACGATGTCCTCGTCCTCGCGAATGCCGGCGGGAGAGCGGTGCGATTTGGTGATAAGGGATTCGGGCATCGGGGTGGCCTAGATGATTCGTTCGGGAACGTAGATGATGTCGCCGGGCTCGAGCAGCATGTTGGCCTGTTCGGTCTTCGCCTTGTTCTTCTCCTTGCCCTTCTGGACGCTGTCGACGTCGATCTCGTAGACTTTGGTGCTCCCATCCGGCAGGATCCGGGTGAGGCGAACGGCGGTCCCCTTGGCGACGTCGGTGAATCCGCCGGCCCGCGATATGACCTCCGCTAGCGTCGTGGCCGCCTCGATCGGCAGCGAGTAGCGGTTCGGGATCTTCACCTGGCCCTGCACGGAGACTTCCCGCGGGGCGAGTTCCTCCACGGTGAGGATCACCTTCGGGTGCCGCAGGTAGCGGCCGTCGATGTAGGCGTTCTCGATCGCGCGCTCTGCCTCTTCAAGGGTCTGGCCGTAGACGTGGACCTGCCCGATAAGGTTGAGGTTGATGTCCCCCTTGGCGTCGACCCGCGCGGTGATGCCCAGATCGTCCTCCTGGAAGACGTGCACGCCGAGGCGGTCGTTGGTGATGATCCGGTACGGGAGGGTCTTCTTGCTCTCGGCCGCCTGAGGCGATCCCTGACCGCGTGCTGCGGGCATCAGGGCCAGAGCCGCCGCGAGAAGACTGCCCGCGACGAGGCGAATGGACGATGGAGATCGGAATTGGGGCTTCATGTCGGGCTACCAGCGGGAGCTCAGAGAGAGGGAGAAGTTGTTGCGGATGAAGGTGGCCAGTCCGAGGTTGGACCAGTTTTTGAAGAACCCGTAGGCGAGCGTGGCGTGCAGGTGCTCGCCCATCGAGTAGCTCACGTTTGCGTTCCAGCTAAAGTAGTAGTCCCGGCGCTGGGTATTGGTGTTGGGTATCTGCCCCAGGGGCCCGAGGAACAGGCTCGTTCCGGCCCCGATTCCCGTGCCGGCCGACAGGCGGGCGTTCATCGCGTAGGCGGCGTCCAGCGAGACCGCCGTCGTGTCGGTCGTTGCGTCCAGCGAGGTCGTCGTAAAGTCCTTGCTGATCGACCCGGTGAAGCTGAGCTTCTTGTTCGCCGTCCACGTCAGGGATCCGCTGGCGGTCATGGAGCCCTCGTTGCCCAGGGTCTGGCCGTTGTACAGGAAGCCGTGGGGCGAGCGGACCTGGTAGCCCACGCTGAGGGAACCGTTGATCTCGCCGTAGATCTTGCCGCTGACGCCGAACATGAGCGCATTGTCCGTGTCGGACGTGCTCTTGGAGCTGGGCTCGAAGCGGAAGCGGTAGCTGAAGAACAGATCGCGCTGCTCGTTGAGGATATAGAACAGCCCCAGGTTCGCCGTGTAGTTGGAGAGGTTCACCAGGGGCTGGCCCCCGGTCTGGGTGTAGTCGATCAAGCCGTAGCCGAGCGAGGCGGTGACGGAGTACCGCTCGATCACCGGATAGCGCACATTCAGGCCGATGTTGTAGCTCCACGACACGTCGCGCACGTTGGCGGCGGCGTCGGCCTGGCTCGACTGGACCGCGCTCAAGGTCAGCGCCCCGGTCGCCCGCCCGGTGTTCTTGTCCAGTTCGATCGAGTACGACGGATTCAGGCTGTTGTACGTCGTGTTCTTGAAGTAATTGGTCAGATTGTAGCCCGCGTTGGCGGTGAAGCCGATCAGGCCCGCCCGGCGCTGGTAATCGAGCGACAGGCCGGCCGAGTAGGTCGTGTCGCTTACGTTCTGGGCGCTAGCCGCGATGTTCGAGTCGACTCCCATCGCGAAATTGCCGGTGACGAAGATCTTGTCGGTGCCGTCGTTGAGAGTCACCAACGCTCGAGCGCTCCCCGCGGATAAACCGAGGAACACAAGCAATGCAGAGAGGGTGCGGGATGTGGCCGAAAAACTCATGAAGCGGGCGCGAACGCGAGCAGGCGCGCGTCCGCTGGAAAAGCGGGCTCGTCAGATCGTGTTGGGACTGGCGTCATTCTGAACCGGAAGGTTCGTGGGTACGACCGGCACGGCAACGATGACCTGGGGAGTGGGCGCGCTCGAGGTGACGACAGTCGTGGGGGCGGCGTTGACGCTCGGGGCGTCGAAGGCCGACACGGCTCCCGAGGAGGTGGAAGTCTCAGAGGCGGAACTCGTGGACGAACTCGACGAGAAGGACGACAGGGAGGAGCTTTCGGCGACCGTCGCGTCGGCCGAGGCCGAGCCGGACGACTTGCTGGCTGCGGACCTCGCCTCGAAATAGACGGTCTTCTTGGCCGTGCAGGCCATGGTGACCTTGGACTCCAGGTTGGACATCTGCTCGGAGGGGATGTTCTGGATCGTGATCGTGGGCGCCTGGCCGGAGGCACCGGAGGTGATGACCGCCTGCTGGCCGTTCTTGAGGGGATGGCCCCCCATGTTGACGCCGCCCGCCGAGACGGTGCTTTCACCGTCGAGCATCGAGATCACCGTCCTTTTGCCCTCGTTCTGGATCACGACCTTGCCGCCGCGGATGTTCACGGACCCGAGCTGGGTGCGGTAGAGCATGTTGCTGCCGGCCACCAGCTTGCTGGTGCACAGGCCGACCGTGCCGCGCGGCACGTAGGCGTGGGTCTGGGAGACCGACGGCTCGACGTCCATGTCGGTGCGGTTCGGAACGAACGGCTCCTGCTCGAAGCGCTTCATCTCCACGCGGGTGTCCTCGTCGAAGAAGATCCCCGTGCCGTTGGAGAACACCATTGCGTTTGCGGCGTTGGTCTTGGTCTCAACGACCGTTCCCTGGGCGTTGTACACGGACTTCTTGCTCAGCTCGTCGACCCGGTCCCCGGTGTCGATCTGGGCCTCGCCGTCCACGTCTGCGACGAAGAACTTGCTCGTGGGGTTCTTCTTGGCTGTGGCGGCGCCGAGAGCGAGCGGCAAGACAAGCACCGCCCCCATGCAAATCAGCATGCGGCTCGGACTCTTGGCTAGGGAACAAATTCCGGTAATCATATATAAGTGGGCTTCCCGTAGCTAGGGGCCCAGGGCTCAAAGAGCAAGTATGGTATTATTACGTAGTCAGTTGACAACCAAGTTGATGATCTTGTCCGGAACGTAGATTACCTTGCGTAAGGTCTTGCCCGACAGATGCGGGGCGACCTTGGGATTGGACTGGGCGATGGCGAGAGCCTGTTCCTGGGACAGGCCCGCCTGCACCAGCTGGTCGCCCCGGTGCTTGCCGTTCACCTGGAACACGAGCTTCTTGTCGCTGGAGGCAATCCGGGCCGGATCGAACTTCGGCCAGGGCGCCGCCTGGACCGGGGCCGCCCCGCCCAGCCGCTCCCACAGTTCCTCGGCGACGTGCGGGGCGAAAGGGGCCAGCAGCTGCAGGAAGGCCAGGAGGGTCTGCCTGCGGGTCCGGGGCTCTTTCTGCAGCGCGTTTGAGAAGATCATCATCTGCGAGATGGCGGTGTTGAAGCGCAGGGCCTCGATGTCGGCGCCCACCTTGCGGATGGTCTCGTGCAGGAGTTTCGTCAGGGCCGCGCTCTCCTCGGCATCCTCGGAGACCTTCGCGTTCACGGCTCCCTCCGGCCCGATGCATTCGCGCCAGATCTTCTGCAGGAAGCGGTGCACCCCCTCGATGCCGCGCGGGTTCCACGGCTTCATATCCTCGAGGGGCCCGAGGAACATCAGGTACAGCCGCAGGGTGTCGGCCCCGTGGCTTGCGATGATCGTGTCGGGGTTGACGACGTTGCCGCGGGTCTTCGACATCTTAGCGCCGTCCTCCCCGAGGATGATTCCCTGGTGGAACAGCTTCGGGAACGGTTCGGCCTGCGGGACGGCTCCCAGGTCGAAGAGGACCTTGTGCCAGAACCGGGCGTAGAGCAGGTGCAAGACGGCGTGCTCGGCGCCGCCCACGTACAGGTCGGGCGTTCCCCAGGCCTTGAGGGCCGCCTCTGAGGCCAGGGCGGCCGGGTTCCGCGGATCGGTGAAGCGCAGGTAGTACCAGCACGACCCTGCCCACTGGGGCATGGTGTTGGTCTCGCGCCGGCCGCGGACCCAGGCGGGCCCGGACGGGCGCGGCCCGCTGGCGGGCGCGGCCTCGCCGGTCGAAACGTTCAGCCAGATCTCAAGCCACGGCGTCGCGTTGGCCAGCGGGCTCTCGCCGTCGCCGCTGGGGATGTAGGAGGCGACCTGGGGGAGCGAGAGGGGGAGGGCGGAGGCCGGGATCGGCAGGGCGTAGCGGTCGATGCCGTCCTGGCGGAAGGTCACCGGCTGGGCCGGAAAATCCTCCGGCCTCAAGGCCGCGGCCCGCCGGTAGTCGGCCTCGTCGACCCAGACGATCGGGATGGGCTCCCCCCAGTAGCGCTGCCGGGAGAAGAGCCAGTCTCTGAGCTTGTAGTTGACCGCCTGTTTTCCCACCCCTCGGGACTCCAGTTCGGCCGTGATGCGGCGCTTGCCCTCGGCCCATTCCAGGCCGTCGTAGGCGCCGGAGTTGACCATGCGGCCAGGGCCGATGTAGGGCAGCGCCGGGCCCGGCTCAGGCGGCTCGATCACCGGGACGATCGCCAGGTCGTAGCGCTTGGCGAACTCGAAGTCGCGCTCGTCGTGCGCGGGCACCGCCATGATGGCCCCCGTGCCGTAACCCATCAGGACGTAGTCGGCGACCCAGATCGGCACGCGGGCGCCGTTGACCGGGTTCACCGCGAAGGAGCCCGTGAAGACCCCGGACTTGTCCTTGGCGAGGTCGGTGCGCTCCAGGTCGCTCTTGGCCGCGGCCTGGGCCTGGTAGGCGGCGACGGCCGCGGCCTGGGCCGGGTTCGTCAGGGCCGCCACCAGCGGATGCTCGGGGGCGAGCACCATGTAGGTGCACCCGAAGAGGGTGTCCGGGCGGGTGGTGAAGATCCGAAGCGGCCCCGCGCCGGGCGCCTCCAGGCCGAAGAGCACCTCGGCCCCCTCGCTACGCCCGATCCAGGCCTGCTGCATGCGCTTGGTCGAGTCGGGCCAGTCGACATCCTTCAGGTCGGCCAGCAGCCGGTCCGCGTACGCGGTGATCCGGAGCACCCACTGGCGCAGGTTGCGCCGCTCGACCGGGTGCCCGCCGATCTCGCTTCGGCCGTCGACGACCTCCTCGTTGGCGAGCACGGCCCCGAGCTGGGGACACCACCACACGGGGCGTTTGTCCACGTAGGCCAGCCCGCGGCGGAACAGCTGCAGGAAAATCCACTGGGTCCACCGGAAGTACTCCGGATCGGTGGTGTCGACCTCCCGGTCCCAGTCGTAGGAGAAGCCCAGCGCCTTGATCTGCCGGCGGAAGTTCGCGATGTTCTTCTGGGTGTTCTCGGCCGGCGGGGTGCCCGTCTTGATCGCGTGCTGCTCGGCGGGCAGGCCGAAGGCGTCCCAGCCGATGGGGTGCAGGACCCGGCAGCCCGCGGCGCGCCGGTAGCGGGCGACGATGTCGGTGGCCGTGTAGCCTTCGGGATGGCCGATATGCAGTCCGGCGCCGGACGGATACGGAAACATGTCGAGCACGTAGTACTTCGGGCCCGGCGATCCGTCCGCGGCGCGGAAGGTCTTGTTTTCTTCCCAGAAAGATTGCCAGTGGGGCTCAATCCTCTGAAACTCATACTCTTTGCAATTGGTAGCCATCTCGTGGAAATCCTGATCGTGAACCTTTCACCCGCCCGGTCAACCTTGGGACGCTTCGCCCGCGCCGGCCGCCTGCGCGCCGGCCTGGCAGCCCTCGTTGCCCTGGCTGTTCCGACCGCCGTCCCGGCCGCCGGGGTCAGCCGCGGTTTCAGCCGGCTGCTCGACGCGGTGGTGCGGATTGACGTGAGGGAGGTGGCCTTTGACGAGGGGGCCCGCCGGTTCGAGGCGAGCATCGGGTCCGGGGTCGTCCTCTCCGACGACGGCCTGGTCCTCACCAACGCCCACGTGGCCAGCCCCCGGGCGGTCGAGATCGGGATCACCCTCTCGAGCCTGGAGCGGGTGGACGCCAAGCTCGTGGGCTGGGACCACTGGACGGACCTGGCCCTGCTTAGGATTGATATGGAGGGGGTTCGGCGCCGCGGGCTCAAGTTCACCCACGCGGAGTTTGGAGACAGCGACAAACTCTTCCCCGGGCAGACCGTCTACGCGGTCGGCACCCCCTACGGTCTCACGCGGACCGTGACCCGGGGGATCATCTCCAACACCCGCGTGTACTTCGAGGCGGACCACGGGGTGAACGGCTACGAGACGGGACTTTTCAACACCTGGCTGCAGACCGACGCGGCGATCAATCCGGGCAACTCCGGCGGCCCCCTCGTCTCCGACGACGGCCGGGTGGTCGGGATCACCTCGCGGGGCTACATGGGGGCGAACAACCTGGGTTTCGCGATTCCCGCGAACACCGCCCGGCGCATCGTTTCCGACCTGGTGCGCGCGGGGGCGGTGACCCGCAGCTACATCGGGATCGTCCCCGGGGCCCTGCAGGATCTTGAGGGCTTCTACGCCCTGGCGCTGGACACGGGCATGCTCATCAACAGCGTCGACCCGGGGTCCCCCGCGGCCCGGGCGGGCCTGCAAGGCGGAGACATCCTGCTGGCGATCAACGGCCAGCCGGTGGACGGGCGCTACCCGGAGCAATTGCCGCCGATCCAGAACTTGATCGCGAGCCAGCCGGTCGGCTCTTCTCTGGCCTTCACCGTGAAGCGGGGCGGGGCGACCAGCACGGTAAAGGTGGTCACCGAAAGGCTTGAGAGCAGCATCGGGGAGGAGTGGGTGCTGGACCGCTGGGGGCTGGGCGTACGGAAGGTGTCCCGGGCCTACGCGCGCGAGCACCAGCTGACCGACGACACGGGGGTCATCGTGATCGGGGTCCAGCCGGGCTATCCGGCCGACGTCGCCGGACTCCAGCCTGGGGACATTGTCATGAAGATCAACCGCAAGCCGGTGGGCTCCCTCGACGTGGTCAAGGAGGCCCATGAGGCCTATGCGCGCAAGCCCGAGGCCATGCTCTTCGAGGCCGAGCGAAGCCGCCGCGTCTCCCTGTTTATCGTCAAGCCATGAAACGCCTCCTCGTCGCATCGATCCTGATCCTCGGAGCGGGCGCGGCCCGGGCCGCCGACCTGACGGCGCTGTGGGCGGAGCGCCTGAAGTGCGTCGTCGCGGTGGACTATTTCACGGAGACCGAGAGCGAGCGGCGCATGACGACGGCCTACGGGGTGGCGATCGACGCCAAGGGGACGATCGTCCTGCCGCCCTCTGCGGTGGACGCCCGGACCGCGCCGCGGCAGCTGCGCGACTTCAAAGTCTACCTTCCCGGCGAGGCCTCCGGCTCCGACGCCGCCTACCTGGGCCAGGACGTCTACACCGGATGGCACTTTGTGCGGGCCGACGCCGCGACCGCCTCCCGGCTTACCCCGGTGACGGCCTGGGCCGCCCGGGGCCCCTCGCCGGTGCCGTCGCTGGCCGATCCGGTCTGGGGGATCGGCCTGAGGAGCAAGGACGAGGACTTCACCCCCTACGTGCTGCAAAGCCATGTCGCGCTGGTCGAGGAGCTTCCCCAGAAGACGGCGATCGCCCAGGAGGAGGTGGCCGGCCCGGGCCTTCCCGTATTCAATGCCTCGGGCGTATTCGTCGGCCTGGCCGCGAGTTCCTTCGGGCAGACCTTCCTGCAGTTCACCCGGCTGGACCGGTCGGGCACCCCGATCATCCTGGTGAACGTGGAGGAGAGCAGCGCCTTTGTCCTGGCCGACGAGGTGCTGGCAAACCTCGGGCGGGTCCCCAAGAGCGTGTCGGGCCGGCCGCTGGCCTGGCTCGGCGCCTACGGCCTGGAGCCGATGGAGCGCGAGGTCGCGAACTTTCTTAAGCTGTCGTCGCAGTCGGGCGCTGTGGTGAGCGAGGTCCTCGAGGACAGTCCGGCGGAGAAGGCCGGCATGAAGGACCACGACATCATCCTGGCGATCGACGGGCGGCCCCTGCCGCGCTTCAGGCCCGACCGGGTGGTCACCGACTACGTGGACCGGGAGGTCGAGCGCCGGAAGCCGGGGGATGCGATGGCCCTCACGGTGCTGAGGGGAGGGGACAGGCTGGAGATCCGGGCGGTCCTGGGCGAGGAGCCCAAGCTCATCCGCGAGGCGGAGCGCAAGTACCTGGAGCGGATCGGCCTGACGATCCGGGAGTTTGTCTACGGCGATGCGGTCGCCCGCCGGATTAAGACCGGGGAGGCCACCGGCGTCATGGTCCACTACGTCAAGCCGAACAGCCCGGCTGCCCTGGCCGGGCTGCAGGCCGAGGACTGGATCAAGGAGGTCGACGGGGCCCCCGTTCACGCCTTCTCCGAAGCGTCCGTGCGGCTCGGCACGATCGAGGCCGACACGCACCGCACCGAGTTTGTTCTGCTGGTCAGCCACGGCTCCGACACGGCCATCCTCCGGGTGAAGCTGCGCTGACCCGATCCCACCAGACCCCAGGAAAAACTTATGTTCACAGGAATTGTCGAGGAAACCGGAAAGGTCGCGGAATTCGCGCGGGGCGCTGCGGCATGGACCCTTCGGGTCGCCGCAAGCCGCGCGACCGAGGGCGTCGCCTTGGGCGACAGCGTGGCGGTCAACGGCTGCTGCCTGACCGTCGTCGGCGTCGGCAAAGGGGAGCTCCGGTTCGATGTGCTGGAGGAGACCCGCAGACTCACCAACTTCGCGGCCCTGGGGCCCGGGGGGCTGGTGAACCTCGAGCGCAGCCTTCGCTTCGACGGCAAGGTCGGCGGGCATTTCGTCACCGGCCACATCGACGGGATGGGCACCGTGGAGATCTTCGAGCCGCGGGGTCAGGACACCTACCTGAAGGTCCGGGCCCCGGTCGGCTCGGCCCGGTACCTTGTGCACAAGGGCAGTATCGCGATCGACGGGATCTCCCTGACGATCGCCGAGGAGGACGGCGACTGCTTCGCCGTGTGGCTGATCCCCCACACCCTTGAGGTGACGAACCTGCGCGCGGTCAGGGCCGGCAGCGCGCTGAACCTGGAGTTTGACCTGCTGGGCAAGTACGTGGAAAAACTTATGGCCTTGAGGACCCACTGAGTGCGATGCGCGCAGCGCTTACAGCCCTTGGAGATGAGCTGCGTCGCCTCCGCGCCGCGGGGGTGAAGCACATCGCCGTTTCCGACGAGGCCATCGCGGCCCTGCGCCGCACGGCCGCCTCCCGCAAGAGGGTACCCGCCCCGCAGGCGGCGGAGCCGGAGCCGGCTGCCAAGCCCGCTGCGAAGCCCGCGGCCCCGGCTCTGCCGTCGGGCCCCGTAGTGACCCTGCCGGCCGGCGACAAGGCGGCGCGCTGGGCCGCGCTCAAGTCGGCCGTGCAGGCCGATCCGGTCTGCCGGGCCCACGTGCGCCCGGGAATGCAGGTTGTTCTGGGCGTCGGCAACCTCGACGCGGCCGTCATGTTCGTCGGGGAGGCCCCGGGTGCGGAGGAGGAAGTCCAGGGGGAGCCCTTCGTGGGGCCGGCCGGTCAGCTGCTCAACCGCATGATCTCCGGCATGGGCCTTGCCCGGGAGCAGGTCTACATTGGAAACATCATGAACTGGAGGCCCGAGCTTCCGGTCAGCGCCGACGGAAAGCAGTACGGCAACCGCCCGCCGACGGCGGCCGAGATGGCCTACTGCCTGCCCTACCTCAAAGCCCAGATTTCAGTCGTCGACCCGGCTATCCTGGTCGCGCTCGGATCCACGGCTGCGCAGGGCCTATTGGGCCCGGGCTCCTTCAAGACCTTGGGTGAGGTGAGGGGGACTTGGCGGGAGTTCGCCGGCAAGCCCTTGATGATCACCTACCACCCCAGCTACATCCTGCGCAACCCCACCAACCGCTCGAAACGCCTCATCTGGGAGGACTTGCTCAAAGTGATGGGGCGTGCTGGGATGACAATATCGGAGAAACAGCAGGGTTACTTCCTCGAAAAATGAGCCCCCGTGTCCTGATCCTCGCATCCGCCCTGGCAGCTATACCCGCGGCGGCCCAGCCCACCGCCCCCTTCGACTACGAGGCCGTCCAGGCCCGGGCGCAGCAGCTTGCCGCCGCCCCCTATCAGGTGCGCACCAGCCCGGTGCCCGACTGGCTGAAGCGCCTGTCCTACGACCAGTACCGCGAGATCCGCTTCATTCCGGTGCAGTCCTGGTGGAACCACGAGGCCCTTCCCTTCAAGCTGCAGTTCTTCCACCCCGGGTTTCTGTTCCGCCGGACCGTGCAGATCGGCGAGGTCGTCGACGGGCAGGCCCAGCTGATCCCCTTTTCGCCGAAACTGTTCACCTACGGGAGGAACTCGGTCGGGCCGCTGCCGGAGGACATGGGTTACGCGGGCTTCCGGATCCACAATTTCCTGAACCAGCCGGGCGACGAGCTCGGCGTCTTCCAGGGGGCGAGCTACTTCAGGTTCCTGTGCCGCAGGTCCGTCTATGGCTTGTCCGCCCGCGGCCTCGCGGTGGACACCGCCGAGCCGGGCGGGGAGGAGTTCCCGTCCTTCGAGCAGTTCTGGGTCGTCAAGCCCACTGCGGACGCCTCAGAGATCGTGGTCTATGGCCTGCTGGACAGCCCGCGCGTCGCGGGGGCCTACCGCTTCGCGATCCGCCCCGGGTCCGACACGGTGATGGACGTCCGGGCGACGGTGTACTGCCGCAGCAACCCCAAGGTCCTCGGGTTTGCGCCCCTGACGAGCATGTTCTGGCACGGGACCACCAGCAACTTCGAGACCGACGACGTCCGCCCGCAGGTCCACGACTCGGACGGGCTCATGCTCAACACCGGCACCGGCGAGTGGCTGTGGCGCCCGCTCACCAATCCGGCGACGATGCGCTCCATGTCGTTCATGGACGCCCAGCCGCGGGGCTTCGGGCTGATCCAGCGCGACCGCCGCTTCGACAGCTACCGGGACATCGAGGCGGCCTACCACCGGCGCCCCAGCGCCTGGGTGGAGACGATCGGCGACTGGGGCCGCGGGTGCGTGCGCCTGGTCGAGCTGCACTCGCCCGACGAGACCAACGACAACATCGTGGCCTTCTGGGTCCCGGCAGAACTGCCGCCTCCGGGGACCCCGATTGAGCTGCATTATCGGCTGCACTGGTTTCTCGACCAGATCCGCCCGCCGGCCGGTTATGTCCTGGAGAGCCGCCACGGGCGCTCGCGAACGTTCGAGACCGATCTGGAGCGCTTCGTCATCGACTTTGACGGCTCCGAGCTGAGGAAGGCCGCCGCCGATACCCCGATCAAGCCGGTGGTCTGGGTCGGGCAGGGGGCGACCCTCGTCAACACCATCGTCCAGAAGGACCCCTACGACGACACTTGGCGGGTCGCCTTCGCCCTGCGCCCCGACGGCAGCAAGGGTCAGGTTGAATTGCGCTGCCACCTGGTCCGGGGAACCGACGTCGTCTCGGAGACCTGGAGCTACCTATGGGAGCCCTGAGCGGAGAGCCCGCCCCGGCCTTACCCCCGCGGACGGGCACCCCCGAGGCGTGGAACGCGGCCTACGTCCGAGTTGAGGACTACCTGCGGGCCCACCGGATGCACTACAGGCTGCACCAGGTCGGGCTGATCCAGCGCGTCCTGGCGCGCGCGGCGGAGCGCCACGCTGCGGACCCGAGCCAGGATCCGACGGTTTTGGCCTCCCAGGAGTTGGAGCAGATGATGGACGAGTGGTTTGCCGAGACTCTCGACGAGCGCGGGCAGCCCCACGATCGGATCGCCATCGAGGGCAGGGTGGCGCTCCTGCTGTGCGACGCGCCCCAGCGGTGGCCCGAGGCGTTCCTGGCGAGCGAGAAGGCGACCCCCGAGTTTTTGAAGGCGATGCGCGCAAGCTCGATGCGGGCCGGCCCCGACCTCGCCATCTCGAGCATGGTCGCCCGTCCGATCGACCTGGGGCCCCTGACCGGGGCCGCCGGCGAAACCCTGGAGCGCTTCGAGCGCTGGCCGATCCTGCGGACCCTGCTGCTGTGGCTGCTCTTTGCGGGGGCCCTTGCGACCATCTTCCACCTGACCCGCTAGCCCCGCGATGCAGCTCTTCGTCAACCCGGAGATGAACGCACGGCGCCTGAACCGGCGCCGCTTCCTGTTTTTCTCGGCGGTTTTCGCCCTGACGAGCATCGCCACCTGGTTCATGGCGGACCTGCTGTGGCGCGACGGGATCAACCGGCTGCAGGTGGGCCTGCTCGTCTTGTTCGTGATTCTCTTCGGGCACATCGCGGTCGGCTTCTGCTCGGCCCTGGTGGGTTTCTACGTCGTCAACCGCGGGGGGGACAGCTGCCGGTTGAAGGCCGAGCCCGTCGCCGGAGAGGAGCCTGTCCTGGCCTCCACCGCGATCGTGATCCCGGTCTACAACGAGGACGTGAGCCGGGTATTCGAGGGGGTCCGCGTGATCTACCGCTCGCTGGAGGCGACGGGAAGGCTGGAGCACTTCGACTTCTTCATCCTGAGCGACTCGGACCGCCCTAACCAGTGGATCGAGGAGGAGGTCGCCTGGGCCGAGCTGTGCAAGCAGGTCAACGGCTTCGGGACGATCTTCTACCGCAAGCGCCGGCAGGCGATCAACAAGAAGGCCGGAAACGTGGCCGACTTCCTGCGCCGCTGGGGAAAGAACTACCGCTACATGGTGGTCCTCGACGCCGACTCTATCATGACCGGGGCCAGCCTGGTCCGCCTGGTCAGCCTGATGGAGAAAAACCCCCAGGTCGGGATCATCCAGACGGCGCCGCGCCTGGTCTTTGGCGAGACCCTCTACGCCCGGCTTCAGGCCTTCGCAAACCGGCTGTACAGCCCGCTCTTCCTGGCCGGAATCAACTACTGGCAGCAGCAGGACGGCAACTACTGGGGCCACAACGCGATCATCCGGGTGCAGCCCTTCATGGACCACTGCGCCCTGCCGACGCTGCCCGGCAGCGAGCCCTTCGGCGGGCGCATCCTCTCGCACGACTTTGTCGAGGCGGCCCTCATGCGCAGGGCGGGCTGGGGCGTGTGGCTGGCGGCCGACGTGGGGGGCAGCTACGAGGAGACGCCCCCGACCCTGATCGACAGCGCCAAGCGCGACCGGCGCTGGTGCCAGGGAAATATGCAGCACACGTGGCTGTTGACGGCCCGCGGGTTCCGGCCGGCGAACCGCTTCCACTTGCTGATGGGCATCATGGGCTACGCGTCCTCGCCGCTGTGGCTGCTGTTCCTGATCCTGGGCATGGTGGAGGCCGTCAACGACGCCGCGCTGGACCGGATGGGCATGTTCCGCTCGCCGGACACCACCTCGTTCTTTGGGTACCGGGCCGAGGTGCCGGAGTCGCTCACCTTGTTCGTCTTCACGATGCTCCTTTTGTTCTTGCCGAAGATCGTGAGCGTCGTCGTCGCGCTGGGCCGACCCGAGGAGATCGTCCGCTTCGGCGGGCGGATGCGGCTGGTCGGCAGCGCCCTGCTGGAGGCGGCGGTCTCGGCCTTGCTGGCGCCGATCAACATGATGTTCAATTCGAAGTTCGTCGTGTACACGGTGTTCGGGCAGGGCGTCACGTGGGCCTCCCAGAACCGCAGGGCCGAGGAGGACGGCACGGACTGGCGGGAGGCGATCATCACGCACGGCCCGCACATGGTTGTCGGGCTCGTATGGGGGATCAGCTCGTACGTCTTGGTGCCGGTGTACTTCTGGTGGCTGAGCCCGGTTCTGGTGGGGCTGATCCTGTCGATTCCGATTTCGATCTTTTTGAGCAAGGCGGGCCTGGGGCGCGCGGCGCGCAGGGCAGGATTATTCCTTACCCCCGAGGAGACCGAGCCGGCCCCGGAGCTTCAGAGCCTCAACCGGCACCTGGAGGAGTGCTACCGGAAGCTGCCCCCGTTCGAGCCCCTGCGCGGCGACTACGGGATCATGCAGGCGGTCCTGGACCCGTACATCAACGCGATGCACGTTGCGCTCCTGCGGCAGCGCCGCCCGAGCGAGGAATCCCGGGAGTGGTTCTTGCGGCTGCGCGAAAGGCTCCTGCGGGAGGGGCCGGCCGGGTTCTCGGTGAAGGAGAAGATGGCGCTGCTGCTCGATGCCGACTCGATGATCTGGCTCCACCGGGAGCTGTGGAGCTGTCCGGCGGGATCGCTGGCCGAGTGGTGGCGCCTTGCGATGAGGCAATACAACGTTCTGACAGCGACCCCGACGACGGCGCTATACCGTTAGGATCCGCTGGAACTCGACCCGCGCCCGCTCGAACTCCGCCGAAAGCACTGAGGCGCCGGCGGCCAACTCGGCGGCAGTCGCCGACGGGGCGTCGGCCTCAAGCCGCCGCGCGGCGGAGTGAAGCGCCGAGACCCCGAGGCTGCCGGCGCTGCCCTTGATGCTGTGGGCGGCGCGCAGGACCCCGTCCCGGTCGCCTGCGGCCAGGGCTTGTTTCTGGACGGCAATCCGCTCGGGGGTGTCGGCCAGAAAGATTCCGATGATCTCGCGCAGGAACGCTCCATTGTCGTTGCCGCCCAGGGTCCGCAGGCTCTCCACCGCAGCCGGATCGATGATGGGCAGGGCGCTCATTGACGGGGTGCAGTGTCGCGTCCGGCGGGGTGATAAGGCAACCGTATCCTGTTCATGCATCAGAAAATCGGGATATGTTGATATTAGACTTGCAAACCCGCACGCCGACCGGGATCTTCCCGACAACCCATCTTATGGCTAACTCATTTGTTTTCTCCTCCGAATCCGTCGGCGAGGGGCATCCCGACAAAGTCGCCGATTTCATCTCCGACAGCGTCCTCGACGCCTGCCTTGAGCAGGACCGCATGAGCCGCGTGGCCTGCGAGACCCTCGTCAAATCGAACCAGGTCGTCATCGCCGGCGAAATCACGACGAAGGCCAAGATCAACTACGAGACCGTCGTGCGCGACGCGATCCGCGAGATCGGGTACGTGCACGAGGACGACGTTTTCCACTGCGACACGGTTTTCATCCACAACCTGCTGACCCGCCAGTCCCCGGACATCGCCCAGGGGGTTGATGCGCGGGCCGCCGATGGCAAGGACACGGCCGAGCAGGGCGCCGGCGACCAGGGCCTCATGTTCGGCTACGCCTGCAACGAGACCCCGGAGATGATGCCGACGGCGATCATGTTCGCCCACCGGCTCGGCCGGGAGCTGACGAAACTGCGCAAGGCGGGGGTGGTCAGCTGGCTCAGGCCGGACGCCAAGTCCCAGGTGTCGATCCGCTACGAGAACGATCGGCCGGTGCGGGTCGAGAACGTGGTCATCTCCACCCAGCACACCCCCAACGTCGAGCACAGCGCGATCCGGGACTTCCTGATCGAGAACGTCGTGCGCCGGGTGATCCCGGCGGACATGATGGACTACTCGACGAAGTTCTTCATCAACCCAACGGGCCGATTCGTGATCGGAGGTCCCGAGGGGGACTCCGGTCTGACCGGGCGCAAGATCATCGTGGACACCTACGGCGGCTGGGGCCGCCACGGCGGCGGCGCCTTCTCAGGCAAGGACCCGTCCAAGGTGGACCGCTCGGCGGCCTACATGTGCCGCTGGGTGGCCAAGAACATCGTCGCCTCGGGGCTTGCAGAGATCTGCGAGTTGCAGGTCGCCTATGCGATCGGGCATCCCGAGCCGGTGAGCATCTGGGTCGACACGATGGGCACGGCTAAGGTGCCCGAGGAGAAGATCGGCAAGGCCGTTCGCGAGGTCTTCAGCTTCAAGCCGGCCAACATCATCAAGCAGCTGGACCTGCTCCGGCCGATCTACCGCTCGACCACCAACTACGGCCACTTCGGCAAGTCCGAGCTGAGCTGGGAGAAGACCGACAAGATCAACGAGCTGCGCGCCGCCGTCCGCTAGGGCGCGCACCAGGAGACTCCAACAGCCATGCCCACCGCCACCGCTCCCGCCGCTGCACGCGAAACGCCCGATTACCACGTCAAGGACATCTCCCTCGCCGAGGGGGGCCGCAAGGAGATCGGGGTCGCCGAGCACGAGATGCCGGGCCTGATGTCCGTGCGCCGCAAGTTCGGCCCGCACAAGCCCCTGAAGGGGGTCCGGGTGACCGGCTCGCTGCACATGACCGTGCAGACTGCGGTCCTGATCGAGACCCTGCGCGAGCTGGGCGCCGACGTGCGCTGGGCCTCGTGCAACATCTTTTCCACGCAGGATCCGGCCGCGGCCGCGATCGCCAAGGCCGGGGTCCCGGTCTTCGCGTGGAAGGGCGAGAGCCTCGAGGAATACTGGGACTGCACCTGGAAGGCCCTGTGCTTTCCCGGGGGCCACGGGCCCCAGCTGGTCGTCGACGACGGCGGCGACGTGACGCTCCTGCTGCACAAGGGCGTCCAGATGGAGGAGGGCAGCACCTGGATCGAATCGGCCTCCGCCTCGCATGAGGAGCAGGTGATCAAGAACCTGCTCAAGCGCATCCGTCTGAGCCAGCCGAACATCTTCCACGAGTTCGCCCGGGAATGGAAGGGGGTCTCCGAGGAGACCACCACCGGCGTCCACCGCCTCTACCAGCTCCACGAGCAGGGCAAGCTCCTGGTCCCGGCGGTGAACGTCAACGACTCGGTCACCAAGTCCAAGTTCGACAACCTGTACGGCTGCCGCGAGTCGCTGGCCGATGGGATCAAGCGGGCGACCGACGTGATGATCGCAGGCAAGGTCGCCGTCGTCTGCGGCTATGGCGACGTAGGCAAGGGCTCGGCGCATTCGCTGCGCGGTTTCGGGGCCCGGGTGCTGGTGACGGAGATCGATCCCATCAACGCCCTTCAGGCCGCGATGGAGGGCTTCGAGGTCACCACGATCGAGGAGACCCTCGGGGTGGGGGATATCTATGTCACGGCCACGGGCAACTGCGACGTCATCACCCTCGAGCACATGGAGCGGATGAAGGACCAGGCGATCGTCTGCAACATCGGCCACTTCGACAACGAGATCCAGATGAGCCGCCTGCAGAAGTCGCCAGGCGTGCGCTTGGTGAACATCAAGCCGCAGTACGACCGGTACACTTTCCCGACGGGCCGCAGCATCTATGTGCTGGCGGAGGGTCGGCTCGTGAACCTGGGCTGCGCCCACGGGCACCCGTCGTTTGTCATGTCGAACAGCTTCACCAACCAGTGCCTGGCCCAGATGGACCTGTGGAAGAACCGCGCCAGCTACAAGCCGCAGGTCTACCGGCTGCCCAAGCACCTCGACGAGGAGGTGGCCCGGCTGCACCTGGAGAAGATCGGGGTGAAGCTGACCCAGCTGACGCCCGCGCAGTCGGCCTACCTCGGGATTCCCGTGGAGGGCCCCTACAAGTCCGAGCACTACCGGTACTGACCGCTAGGCCCGTCAGCCCTCGGACCCCGGCAGGAAAGCTGGCGGTCCACCGGTTTCTTTAGTTTGAAACCAAGCGAACCAATCCGGCGTTGTCCCGTTGGGCGGCGACTGGGTCCTGCGACCACACCGGACAGCGTCCAGGATGGCAGAGACGCGGCTGTTTGCGGGTATTTCCGCGTTTCGATAGCCTTTGTGACACCACTTCTCTCCCGACGCTAAAGAGCGTCGGGTGTTACGGTTACCGTTGGTTCTTTAGGAAGAATTCGATCTCATCATGGGTTCCGCAGAGGTGGAACACGAGAGATTGTCCCTCCCGCTGAAAAACTAGCCGTAGGTCCAGCCCGCAACGACATTCCATGAACGGTCGGATGCGTCTGAGTCCAACCCCGGCGTGCAGGTGGGGTTGGTCATAAGCGGCTTCTGCAGCCCGCATGGCGGCTAGAACCTCCCGGCGTCGGTGAGCCGGAATGCTTGCTAGAAAGCGCGGCGTCGCCAGCAACTTCATGGATCGAGGTCGGCTAGCTCGGTAATCTCGCGCAATTTACCGGTGCGACGAGCGTGGTCGATCTCCCGGCGCATGGCAGCGCCGGCCTTGGCGCTTTGGGCGGCAGTAACTCCGTATTCTGACGCAAAGTAGCCCGCATCTGACTCAGTTACCGCAAAGGGGAGTCCGCGACGATTGACGAGCTGGGTCAGCGCCATGGAGACAAATGACCCGGCGTCTAGCCCGAGCCTCTTCAGCACAACATCACTCTTTTGCTTCAGGTTACGATCAATGCGTGTTCGAACTTGAATCGTTGACATGACTCAAAAGTGTTCATTGTGGCTCATCATGTCAAGCCAGTGGGGGTCCGGTTCGCATGGACCCGCGGGCGAGATTGGTTGGCTTGAGAAGCACCCAAGTTTCACGACGGGACGTGAGCGCTCCCGTTCGTTTTACAACTGCCGCCTGCGCGTCATCGCCCAATGCGGTTAACCTCAACTCATCCCTCC
>CAIOZY010000061.1 GCA_903862935.1 uncultured Opitutaceae bacterium | reverse complement strand
TAATACAGCGAAGAGCCTACGGCTTCCGCTCCTTCCAAAGTTACCGCCTCAGAGTCATCGCTCAGTGCGGATGATCCCCACCATCAACCTCCAACCCATCAATCCAATACCCCCCTCCCCAATCTTTGAACTAGACCCCTGTAGACCCTGGAATTGGAGGCGCGGGTCGGAATCGAACCGACGCATAGAGGTTTTGCAGACCTCGGCCTTACCACTTGGCTACCGCGCCCTATATTCCTAGGAGAGAACTTAACTTAATAGCGTCCGCCGGAAGTCAACAGCAAGGAAAATTCGAAAACCTATCCCGATCGCAGCGCACAGCCTGCGGAATAACGAGGAACACCGGAGTTAGTCCCGTTTCAGGTGGGCAAATCATCTGACTCTGACCTGATTGCAGATAGAGCGGCCCGGCATACCGGGCAGGCCCAATCGAGTTGCTACTTTTCGGAGGTGCGTCCTATCCATGCCGAAACGCCTCTGTAAATCACCCCATCGCAGGCTAGGATTCCACCAAACTGTCTTAAATTCCTCCTGCTGCTCGGCTGTGAGACCAGAGATCCTGAAATCGAAAGTGTCGTCCCGATGCCGACGGAGCGGATTTGGTCTCCTGTAAGCGACCAAGCAGGTCGGGCACCGAAAGCGCCATGTATCGGAACCAGGGGAACGGTGCCCGGCCAAGATCACCATTTGCCCGTAGCAGACGCAGGAGCGATTCACGCACGGCCATGGTGGCCGCTCCTGTTGCTCATCTTCCCTGTCGCCAAACGTGGTAGCGCGACAATCTCCGGGCTTAGCTTCTACAGCATGTGGCATGCCCTGTTCCACGGTCGCTCTATCACCTCGAGTCGGGACCCGTGCCAATCGTCTCGTCGATGAACTGAAATATCGCCGCAAGCGCCTTCAGACTAGCGTCGCGCGTCTGTTCGGGTGTCCTCCCAATGAAGCCATGGTTAGCCACAACGGGCAGGATTGCGTTCGCAACGACTGGATTCAGCGGCGTAACGACGCCCGAGGGGAAAGCTGTAGTGGACGCGATTGTGACAGGCCCGTCCTGCGTAGGGGTGGAACGTGTGTTCACGCAGTATGCGATAACGGTCGCCTTGAAGCTCGTTGACGGCGTCAGGACAAACTTCGCGCGACCGCCCTCGATTTGGTGGCTATTTACTGTCCTGTTAAAAAAGACGTTTCTTACATTGCCGCCATAGTCGTTGAAGAGCAACGCAACCGAAGCCAGGAGCTTGTGCGGCACGATCGCTCCGGATATACCCGCGCGCACAGTCTCCTCCCCACCCCCGCCATAGTATGCAACGTCAAGATATCCGCGCCGGCCGCTCCTCTTCCCCGTAACCAGGCGCGCAACAGTGGTTCTTGAGGCTGGAGTTCAGTCACAAACCAGAGTGCTTCTTCTGGGTCTTGGGGTGACACAGGGAGAGTGAAACAACTAAGGCTAGTAGGCCTCAGAACAATTGGTTGCGAGCGGATTCACAGGAAATGAGTCATCCGGTGAAATTTGTTAGAATTTCTTGGCGGAAAACGCACGGATACGCATCATAGAGCTTTCCAAGGCGCCCGCCCGAACTCCGGCGAATATTTGAGACAGCTGGCGCTTCGGTGCACGCGCTCCGTTCTCTAGGCAAAGCAGGTCCAGGTTGTCGCGAACACGGGCGTTGAATCATTTCAACCCGCTACTCGTTGGTCCAACCCCGACGCTACACGACCCCCTCTTGACCCATAGGAAATGCAGGGCTGGCGCGTCGGTGGCCGACGACGAAAGATCGCCGCGGGTGTCCATCTGTGCATGATCGTCCAATTACCGATGTTAAAACTCTTCGATGATCTTCCCGCCTGTCCCGGCTGCGGTAGTTGTTGCCGCCTTGTGGTCGAGCTCCTGCCGGGCGTCGACAATGTGCCGGAGGACTTGGTCGTCGAGCACGATGGAACGCGTTGCATGGAACAGCGCGGCGACGGCACGTGCATGGCCCTGGATCCCTTCACCCGGTTTTGCTCAATCTACGAGCGTCGGCCGACCGCCTGCCGCGTTTTTGAACGGGCATCCCCTTTGTGTCGGAAGGCGGTCACCATGGCGGTCAGAGCTCTGGCTGAGAAACGCTGCCCAGTCTCGTGAAGATTAAATCCGCTGAATTCGAAGTCAGCGCCCCGGACTTGCGCTCGTGCCCCGATTGGGCCTTGCCCGAATTCGCGCTGGTCGGCCGTTCCAACGTAGGGAAATCCTCGCTGCTAAATCTGCTAACCGAGCGCGGCAAACTGGCCAAGGTCTCCGATACTCCGGGCAAGACCCAGCTGATTAATTTTTTCGTCGTCAATGGAAACTGGTGCCTTGTCGATCTCCCCGGCTACGGCTACGCAGCTGTGGCGGAAGATCGCCGCCTCCAATTCAACGACGCTGTCGCAGGCTATCTTTCGGGGCGCAAAAATCTTCAATGCGTTTTCGTCCTTATCGATTCGTGCCTGCCGCCGCAATCGATCGATATTGAGTTTTTGCAGTGGCTCGAGGGTCAGGATGTGCCCTTCGCGCTTATCCTCACGAAGACCGACAGGCGGTCGGCGGCGAACGGAAGCGCTACCCTCAAGACTCTCACGCAGGCCATGGGCATGTGGCGGGCCGCTCGACCTGAAGTCTTCGCAAGTTCGGTGAAGTCCCGAGCCGGGCGAGCCGACATCCTCGCCCATATCGAGAGCATTCTTGTCGAAGGCGACTGATCAAAAAAATTCGGCCCGACCTATCGCTGCACCCAATCACATCGGATGTGGATTCCTTCATGGAGATTGGAAGAAGATCATGTGCAGAGAGTCCTGTCCTGTCTGGCATGACGCCCTTCCATCCGTCATCCCGTTCGCGATCGCCCCAATTCACGGTCGTTGTCACCTTTGTTATCCTCCGATGTTAAAAATGGGCCGATCCTGGATGACTCAGGATTATAGCGAATCCCACACAACACGCTGCCTATTCGAAAAGTGATAACCGAGGAAGAATCTGGAGGATATGGGATGAAAAGTCTTCTCGATTTTGCAGATCTCGGCCTTCCCACTTGGCTACCGCGCCCTCGTTATTGAGGACAGAACCGAGGTAATTACTCTGCGCCCAAAGCCAATGGCGAGGATAGGCAATGCATCGGATCGCAGAGGAACCCAGTTACAAGTACCTCCTGGACGAGGAAGAGAGGGTCGTCTGCAATAGCCTGACCCTTTCTGTTAAAGGGTCAGGGATGCTCAGCTCACCTAGGCCGCTCTGCCTGTAGGTCCGCCCGACATAAGGTTCCGCGCCGCAAGTCCGGCGGCTATCTACGCTTCGGCCGTGGTTGGATTTATGACTCGCTTGACTTCGGAAATGCGATTGGCCGGAAATCCGCCCTGCTTGGCATGGTCGCGCACTAGTTGCTCGTTCGGGGCAATATAGACGCAGTAGATCTTGTCGTCCGTAACATAGCTTTCTACCCACTGAATGCTCGGCCCAAGCTTCTGTAGGACACCGCAAGACTTTTGGGAGATCGCCTGCAGGTCGGCGGAACTGAGTCTTCCCGCAGCCGGGATTTCGCGTTCAATGACATACTTCGGCATGGTGATAAATCCCCTATTTTTGTTTGATTGCTAGCGACCACGAACTTCGAATAGCCGCTGAGCGTGTTTACCGGGAACAGATGACGATTTTGGCCAATAGCAAGCAGTTGCGACCGATCGCCTGAGAGAACCCGGTACCACCCCGTCTAGTCGGCGCAAAGTTCAAGACATAGCTGCGCGGGTCTTGTCGTCATCTGCCGCTCCGCCAACACCGCTTTGTGCATGCGGGTGAGCCGTTTAGGGCTGGCAGTGGGGCTGGCATCGATCGTGCGGAACTGCTTTGACGGGCCGGCCACCTTTGTGACCTAGGTAACAACCCCTTGCATAGCCGCCCGCAGTCAACGGCTGCGGAGCTTCTTGCTATATAGGATGCTGCGATTTATACCTAGTTGGAGCCTGACGGCTATCCGCTCTTAGAGATGACCATTATTACTCCATTTTAGGTTAATGCGACCGTTGAACCCCGCGCGCTGTTACTAGTAGAGAAGGCCTCCACACACATGCCGGATTCAGGAACTACTCGAAAGAGCTTCCGAGTCAGCACGCTGCGCATCGCGCTGGCGATGCTGCCCCCCTTGGGGGCCGCGATCCTCCAGACAATGCTCTGGGCCTATGTTCAGCCATTTATTTGGTTTTTCTTTTATCCGGCCATATTTTTTAGCTCTTGGATCGGCGGCATGTCCGGTGGCGTTTTGGCGACATTTGTATCAATCGCCCTTGTCGACTATTTCTTCATCCCGCCGACATTTTCATTCGCGTTAGGGAATCCAAATATCGTCGCAACGATCGCGATGTTCGCGGTTATGGGTTTCCTCATCAGCTTTCTCCACAGACGCCTCCGGCAATCAAGACAACTTGCGAGCGAAGCCTTGGCCTCCGTACGCTCCGCTAACGATCTTCTCGAGGAACGGATTCGCATCCGCACTCGCTCATTGCGCGAGAGTGAAGCCCGCCTGAGAGATGCCCAACGCAACGCCCGCATCGGCAGTTGGCATTACGTGCCGCCCGATTCGCTCAACTGCTCGGACGAGCTGCATGATTTGCTACAGCTTCCGCCCGACGAGCCTGTGACCCCCGGCGCGATGATTGCGCGAATTCATCCCGACGACCGGCATGGATGCATCAATTCGTTTACGCGCGCTGAGAAATCGGGCGCAATGGATGATGGGTTGGTATTCAGGATGCTGCGGGCCGACGGCACTGTCATGGTGGTGAACCTGCTCGGCACCATCAACCGTGACCCGGGCGGAAGAGTAATTGATGCCGTTGGCACGCTGCAGGACGTCAGTATCCCAAAAAAGGCGGAAGAGCGCCTGCGCCTTCTGAGTTCCGCCCTGGAATCCACCGCCAACGCCATCGTCATCACCGACCGCACTGGCGTGATCGAGTGGGTCAACCCGGCCTTGTCATCCCTCACCGGATACAGCAAGGCAGAAGCCATCGGGCACAATCCCGGGGAGTTGGTGAAGTCGGGCCAACATAGCCCCGCATTTTACAGGGACCTGTGGACCACGATTCTCGCCGGACACATCTGGCGGGGCGAAATGGTCAACCGGCGCAAGGACGGCACCCTTTACCATGAATTCCTCACTATCACGCCGGTGCGGAACGATCACAATGAGATCGAGCACTTCATAGCCATCAAGGAGGATATCACGGCGCGCAAGCAAGCCGATGCGCGGATCCGGGAATTGTCGGAGGTGATCGACAACACTCCCGTGGCCATAACGATCGCAGATCTGTCCGATCGGGTGATTTACTGCAACCAAGGCGCTCTGCGGATTTATGGGTTTAGGAAGGATCAGACCCTAGGCAGAAAGGTGGCCGATATTTTCCCGCCAGAGACGATGCGACACATCGGCGCAGCGCAAAGTGCGGGTCTCACCAATGGGTTTTGGGAGGGCGAGGTGCCGATCCAGACCGTCGATGGGCGCTCGATCAAAGTCGAGGCAATCATCAGCATCATTCATGATGAGGCCGGGCTGCCAAAGGCGCGGCTCGTAATCGGCACTGACATCACGGCCCGTAAGCAGGCCGAAACGCGTATCAGAGAGCAGTCCGAGATGATCGACCAATCGCCGGTGGCCATAACGATAGCAGGTCCGACCGGCCAGATACTCTACTGCAACCAGGGGGCCTCTAACCTCTACGGTATCAAGAGGGAGCTGATGGTGGGCAAGAATGTGGACGAGATTTTCTCGCCCGAGACACTTCGGCACTCGCTCCCCGCGGTCGATGTTGCCTTGGCCACCGGATTCTGGAAGGGGGAGCTGCCGGTCCGGACGATCGATGGCCGCTCAATCTTCATCGATGCAATCATAAGCCCGGTACGAGATGAGGCCGGGCAACTGAAGGGACGGCTCCTGATCGGCACTGACATCACCGAAAAGAAGCAACTTGAGGAACAGGCGTTGCGGGCACAGCGACTTGACAACATCGGGATGCTCGCTGGCGGCATTGCCCACGATTTGAACAACGCGCTTGCGCCAATCATCATGGCGATCCCTATGTTGCGTAGGCAAGTGAGCGATCCTGGCGCACTCGGCCTCCTCAACATGGTTGAGCGATCCTCAGCGCGCGGCGCCTCCCTCGTCCGCCAGATGCTCTCCTTCGCCCGAGGGGCCGCTGCGGAAAAGCAGCCGGTACAGGTCAACCATCTCTTGCGGGAAGTGCTTGATTTTGCGCAGAGCGCCTTCCCAAAATCTATAGAGATTGAGTCGGATCTCCCTCCAGATCTGTGGCCTGTCCTGAGCGACCCAACGAGAATCCACCAAGTCTTCGTGAACCTCTGCGTCAACTCGCGCGACGCGATGTGCGACGGAGGCAAGCTCACGCTCAGCGCGGCAAATCGAGCGCTCGATGCTGCCGAGGCGGCGAAGGTTTCTCCCGATGCGCGCCCGGGTGATTTTGTCGCGGTCGAGGTGCGCGATACGGGGACGGGCATCCCGCCTGAGGTGCTGGAGAAGATTTGGGACCCGTTCTTCACCACCAAGGGGGACGGAAAGGGCACCGGCCTCGGGCTCTCGACCGTGCGCAACATCGTGCGCCAGCATGACGGCTTTGTGTCCGTGCAGACTTTCCCCGCGGGCAAGAGCGGGCACGGTACGACGTTTACAGTCTATTTGCCGGCGGCGAAGAGTGAGAGGGAAAGCGAGACGAGCTCCCATGTCTCGGAAACACCTCAGGGCAAAGGCGAACTGGTCCTTGTGGTGGATGACGAGACGCCGGTGTGCGAGCTCATCAGCGAGACCCTCACCCGCTTCGGCTACACTGTAATGACTGCGAAAAACGGGCTGGACGCGATTGTGGCCTTCGTTCCTCGAGCCGCCAAGGTGCGCTTGTTACTCACCGATCTGGATATGCCCACGATGAACGGTCCGACGCTTGCCACTGCGTTGCGCCGTCTGAATCCCCACCTGCCCATTGTCGTGATGAGCGGCGGGGACAGCCGGTGGCACGAGACGCACGTGAAGTTTGCGACGGCCTTCCTGAGCAAGCCGTTTGATGTCGGGGCACTTCTATCGACCGTTCGCCTTGCGCTCGACGCACTCCCCCAAGACAAGGGCTGACTCCTCGGTCTGTCCGGTTAGCGGACAACGTTGAAACTCTCCGGGGCACAACAGCGAGTCGTTGCGGTCTGCTGGTCAACCTGTTCGTCAGGAGGCCTAGGTCAGCGAATCGCCCACTAGCTAGAGCCCCTTCGGGGGGCCGGTTAAGAATCCAGTGACACAGTGCCGCAGCGTTGCCGGCTCGGTACGCCCACCAGGGCTCTCCGCCCGGGCCTGCTCCCGAGGGCACCGTGGCACCCTGAGCCAGGGACCGCAGCGACAAAAACGGCCCGGACCCCACGCTGGACCCGGGCCGTTGAAACATGCCCCTTGCGGCCGTCAGACACGGCCTCCGGAAACCGGGAAACCCCGCTTACTTGAACACGACCTCCCGGACCAGTTCGCTGCCCAGCACTTCGCGCAGTTTCTCCCGTCCGATCATCGCATCATTTGCCTTCTTGACCGAGCCCTCGACCTTTTCGGTGATCGCGTCCAGGCGGTCGTCCAGGCCGTCGAACACAGCCATATTGGGATAGGTGATCGAAAGGATGACATCGGGGTCGCTAGGACGTCGGGGCTCGACTGTGTACACCTTCGCGTCAAGGACGATGCCGGTTTTCTTTTCCTCGTCCACAAGCTGCTTGGCCACGGTCGCGAGCCATTTCATGTACTCGTCAAACATGCCCGGCTTGGTCCTGATGTAGGTAAAATCGGTCACGGGGCCGTCCGTGTAGGGACGGTCTTCCTTAGCGGACACCACTGTTGCCGACAAAACCATCGAGGCGCCAAACAGGAGCACGAGCAGGGGATATTTCATGGGGTCACTCTTCTTATGTTTTTGGACTCTGGTGCTTAGTGGCGGGATGCCACGTCACCCGAGTTCAAAGGGGTGCCGCCTGCCGACGCTGTCAACTTAGCCAAGGTGATTCTCATTATCCCAATCGGTTCCGTTGTCTCATACTTTTCCCATAACCGTCTTCATGAATTTCGAAACTCATTACCTATTAGCCATTAAAAGCTCATCCAGGTTTTGAGAGCCGCTGAGGATTTGGATCAGATTCAAAATATCACCCGCGATCATTCCCCTGCTCGTTGAGCCAGCATCGCAAAATGTCGGAGCCGTTTGCGTTCCAAATCGATCCAGTTAAAATCAGCCATAATCGCACCGATCTCCTACTACCCCAGGATCGGAGCGCTGCTGCGGAACAGGTCACAATCCAGAATTGTTGAGTCGTCGCACCCCAATTAGCCCCACCATGGACACAGCCCCAAGATCTTTCGGGAATCCGATCTCCCGCTTGTTTTATCCCATCGCATCCGCGGGCGTTACCGCGGTCGTATTCCTGGGGTTCGCTCGCACCTATTATCTCAAGGAATTCTACGGGACGCCGCCGCTGTCGGCTCTCGTTCACCTGCACGGGTTCGTGATGACTCTCTGGCTGGTCCTCTTCGGCCTGCAGGTCTGGCTGGTGAATTCCCGGCGGGTACAGCTCCACCGCAGGATGGGCGTGCTCGGAACCTTCTGGGCGGCCGTGATGCTCGTCGTGGGCACCATCACTGCCATAGAGGCAGCAAAGCTGGGGCGATCGCCGCCCGGGACTTCGCCGCTCCCCTTCCTCGTCATCCCCCTCGGGGACATGCTCGTGTTTGGCGTGCTGGTGGCGTTCGGAATCGCCCTGCGCAAGCATGGATCCAGCCACAAGCGCCTGATGCTTTTGTCGACCTTGAGCATCCTGGCGGCAGCGATCGCGCGAATCCCCCTGGATTTCATCCGGCACGGCGGGCCACCGGTGTTTTTTGGCCTCACGGATTTGTTCATTGTGGTGTGCCTGATCTACGACACGGCTAGATTCCGCCGGCTGCATCCGGCCTTCGCCCTTGGCGCCGTGTTCGTGATCGGCTCGCATCCTCTTCGGCTGATGCTGGCTGCAACGCCCTTCTGGGCGGGTTTCTCGGCCTGGCTGGTGCGTTAGAACTATAACGGGGGAGGCCCCCTGCAGCTTGAATCCGGCCCTAACGGCCGGAACCCCGCCACTTCTGTGCCGGCGCTCTCATCGCCGGCGATCGGCTATGTTTTCACGTAACTTATTTACAGCCTCTTATGTGCAGGAACGCAGGTGAATAAGCCACAGAAGTGACCAAATCCATGTCGGAATAGGGTTATCACCCCATCTCCAAAGTAGGGTTTTATATCTATTTGTTACTGCGTACGTAATAACACACCTTGCATCGTATCTGGTATTCCAAATTCTCACGTGTGTTCAGCACTTCTACCACTTTGCATATCAATCTTTCACACCCGCCCTCGGAATCATCACCGGCCCTCGTGCCGATTTCCAAGGGACTACTCACGCCGCTGCCCAGCGTCCGGACCCGCCCGGTCGTCCTCAGCGCCCTTTGAGGGGCTCTGGGACCGAGGCGACAGTGAGATTTCTCCGGCTATCCTACTCTCTGCTGCTCGGGCTGCCCCTTCTCTGCGCGGCAGCGACCTACACCTGGACCGGCGGAAGCGGCTCGAACGCGAACTGGAGCGGCTCGGGGAGCTCCGCCAACTGGTCGTCCGCACCTTCTGCAAGCAACACGACTGACACCCTTGTGTTCGGCACCGGATCCGCAAGCGGTACGTCCCCAAACGCCAACGCCGCGTTCAGCTTCGGCACGCTTCAGTTTGGCGGAACCAGCACCTCCTACAGCATCATCGGGAGTACGCTCACCGTCTACTCGGGCATCACCCAGCTCGCAACCGCGACGGCAAATGAATCGATAAGCAACGCCATCACCCTGGGAGGCAGTTCCGTCACCTATCAGAACAGCTCGAGCAAGACCCTGACACTGAGCGGAACGACAGCCCTGAACAACAAGTCGCTAACCATCTCCAGCGGCCCCGTCACGGTGGGAGCATTTTCGGGTTCCGGCACAGTAACCGTAGGCTCCGGCGCCTCGTTGGCGATTGCCAACGGTTTCACCGACACCAGCATGAACGTCAGCCTCGGCGGCGGCTCGCTGTTGTTGACCGGAGACACTTACACGATCGGAAACCTGACGTTGACCGCCAATAGCACGATCGACTTTGGGAGCTCGTCCGCCTCCGTGCTCAAGGTTAATGGTACCCTCAACCTCGCGGGTTACTCCCTCACGGTCTTGGGCTGGTCCAACTCGAGCACCGCCTTTTACGCCAGCACATTCACAGGTGCCACATTGGGCACCGTCGGCTCGACCGTTGAGAAAGAAATCAATTTCTCCGGCTGGTCCAGCTGGCAGGCAAACACCTGGGACTCGAGCGGATACCTTCACACCGTTCCAGTCCCGGAGGCCTCAGATTACGGGCTGCTTCTCTCAGCGAGCCTCGCTGCGCTCCCCGCATTTCGCGCCTGGAGGTGCCGCCGCAAGGCCGCCCTGCCCCCCGCCTGAATTCCGGACGTTAGTCGCCCGTGGGAACCCGATCCCACCGCTGCGCCTTAAGGTGAGGAATGTACCGGCAGGCCTCCACTAGGGCATCGGCGCAGTGCTCGTAGACAGCTGAGCAGTGGTGGATGTACGGCCCCTCCATGATCGCTCGCTCCCATCGAGGCCAGTCGTCGACTTGCATCCACGC
Organism: uncultured Opitutaceae bacterium; assembly: GCA_903862935.1. GTDB lineage: Bacteria > Verrucomicrobiota > Verrucomicrobiia > Opitutales > Opitutaceae > Palsa-1447. Next base: position 44,302 of record CAIOZY010000061.1, on the reverse strand, counting down.
ATAGAACTCCCGGGTTCGCGGCCCGGGCACCGTCCTACCTTCCCCCACGCCCAGCCGGTATTCGCCGGTGTCCCCGTCGAACCGGCACACGGTGAGCGGGCCGTCGCGGAGGCGGAACTGGGGGTTTGATGTCGGCAGGGACCTGAGGATCCAGGGCGGTGCAAAGCCCACCCGGCTCCGGCCCGGTCTCCTCAGCGAGGGAGGAGCCGTCGCGTGCCACAGGAGCACTGCGTTGTCGTTTTCCGGGTGCCGAGCCGTGAACTCCGGGAAGAAGCTGGGGTGGGCCGAGTCCGCCGCGGCGGCGATCAGGACCGAGCTGATGGCCCCGTGTATGTCGGATTCGGCCCCGATCGGATAGCGCTCCTGGGCCAGGGCGTCCCCGAGCCCCGTTCCAGACCCCAGTTCCTCCTGGATCGAGGTGAACGACTTGATTGAAAAGGCGTCCAGGTTGTGCTCCTCGCCCAGCCGGAAGAGCTCGTCGCGCATCGCTAGCCCCGCCAGAACCCCCTCCTCGGTGGAAAGGGCACTCGTGTCGAGCCAGCCCCTCTTCATCCGCGCGAGCTCCCTGGTGTATCGGATCCTATCCGCCTTCGCGCGCCGATTCACCCCTCGCAGGAAGTCGGCCATGTCGAAGGGAACCACCTGCACCCCAAACTTCTCCAACAGTTCGCTCTCGTTGCAGATTGTCGTCCAGAAGAAGTCCACGCGCACGCCGATCTGTCCGATCCGCATCGTGCGCATCGCCTTGGCAACCGAGGCCGCGCGCAGAAACAGCGACAGCCCCTTGCGAAACTCGGGGTCGGTGACCCCGCAATTCTCAAGGTAGGTGAACGCAACGCCGAGTTTCCTCAGGACCTTGCTCGAGGCAAACATCCCGCAGAGGGAGTCCCGAAGGCGCGACCCGTCGCCCAGTGGCGGGCCGTCCCGGGGCCCCCACAGCAGCACCGGGACCCCGAGTTCCCGTCCGATCATCCCGACTGCGCCCTCCGTGCCGAAGTTGCAATGGGGCACAAACAGGGCGTCGACCCCCTTCTGGCGGAAGCAGCGGACCACGGCCTCGACGTGCCTTTGGTCCCGCACGATCCCGTCGGGAACAACGCCCTCAAGAGTGCAATGGGGAACCCCGGCCCGGGAAATTTCGCGCAGGATCGCCGCCTTCTGCCGCAGGGCATCCTCGTGGGAGAAGACGAACTTGCCGATGGGGCAAACGCCGAGGAGAAGCGGCCTGCCGGCCGGCCTTCCCGTTGCGACTCCGTCCGATGCCTTAGTCTTCATCGTGCGCCAGGGGGGGGGTTGAGACCACCCGCTTATCGGGGGGCCGGCCCGCGGCCGCGAGCCCGAAGTGGCGGCTCCTCCGGTTCGCATTGACGAGAGGTCCGGCTTGCCGCGAAGTGGGGACAAAGTGCATCCCATGGAAAAGCCGGCCAGCGAGTTCGTGCTGAACGGGCCCGTGTCGTACTGGAGCGTCGACCGGGACCAAGTGCTGCTTCTGCGCAGCTTCTTTGAGTTTTTGCAGGAGGCCGCGATCAAGCACGCCGACCAGGCCGGGTCAGGCTCCCGATCGAAGGAGCTCAGGGGGGAGACCTGGGTCCTGTATCGGATCGCGGCCGAGGTTCTGCGCTACCCGCGCTACGAGGAGGCGGTGAGGGTCGTCACCTGGTCGAGCGGGGTGCGGGCCTTCAAGGGTTTCCGGGACTTCCGCGTGTACTGCGGCGACGAGTTGATCGCATCGGCCTCGTCGCTGTGGTTGTACCTGACTGTCGGGGCAAAGGCCCTTTGCCGGGTGCCCCGCGAGGTGGCCGACCGCTTTCCCTCCAGGCCCGGAGATGTCCACTGCCCCGACCTGGAGAAGCTTTTCCTTCCCTCCCCTGCAGCCGGGGCCCCGCGGGCCGAGGTCACGCTCCGATACTCGGATGTGGACGGCAACGGGCACCTGAACAACACGGCCTACCTCGACTGCCTGCAGACCGCGCTGTCCCGGGGCGGGCTTCCCGCCCGGCCCCGGAGGGTCAAGGTGCAGTTCGTGAAGGAGGTCTTCCCCGAGGCGGCCTCGGTAGGCGTGTCCCTGGAGAGCCGCTCCGGCGAGACCTGCTTCGGAATCTGGGGCCCGGACGGGCTCGCGGCCCAGGGGACCGTGGCCTAGGCTCGGCCGCCCCTAAGCAACCGGCTCGCAGAGGGGAAGGCGCTCGGGCTTTGCGGCCCTCTCCCAGTCGGCGGCCGCCATGATGATCGAGTCGGTCACCGTTCCGGCGTTGAAGGCGACCGTCTGATAGGTCTGTCCGATCGAGACGTCGGCCGCTAGGGGAAAGGGCAGCACCGGGTCCCCGAACGGGGGCACGGCCCCCGGAAGGAGGCCGGTCAGGGCGAACAGTTCCTCCTTTGATGCGAAGCGCAGCCGATTGAACCCGAGCTGCCGCTTGATCGAGGCCGAGTCGAGCCTGCGATCCCCCGGCAGGACAAACAGCCGGAATTGGTCGTCGGCCTTGAGCAGCAGCGCCTTGGCTCCGCTGCCGATGGGCTCCCCCCGGACCCGCGCGGAGTCGACCGAAGTCGGAGTCGGCTCGTGGTGCAGCTCGCGGAAGGCCACCCCGGCCTCCCTTAGGTGCCGCAAAACCCGCTCGTGAACGGAGATCTCGGGATCCATGACGTTGGCTGTCAATTACACCCGTCCGGTTGACTTTGCCATGCATTTCGCCATTCTGCGCCTCACCGGCAAGCCGTTTAGCCCCAAACCCAAACCCAAGGAGTCAGGTTAATGAAAAACGCTAAGTTCTGGATCGCCGTGCTCGTGGCCGGAATCGTCGGCAACCTCTTGGACTTGTATATCCAAGGGAGCCTCATGACCCACGCCTTCTATTCGAAGATCGAGTCGATGAGGAACGATGCGAGCCCCAAGTGGTACATCATCGGTGACTTCGTCGCCGTATTCGTGTTCGCCTGGGTGCTCAAACGCGTTGCTTCAGCCTTCGCAAGCGGAGCCAAAGGCGGCGCCGTCGCCGGCCTGTACCTCGGCATCATCGTCGAGTTCCCCACCTGGCACTTCATCCAGATCATGTTCAAGGGCATCCCATATAACCTCGCGTGGATCAACACGATCTACGGGGTTGTGTGGTATGTGATCATCGGCGCCATCGTGGGGGCCCTGATGCTCAACAAGTCCGAGACGGCCGCCTGAGAGCCGCTTGAACTAACCCAGTCTTGCAGCCCGGCAGGCCTGTTTCAGGCCGCCGGGCTTTCTGCTATCCGGACGATCACCTCGGCGGCCCGCTCGCACTGCTCTGAGGTGACATCCAGGTGGGTCACAGCGCGGATCGTCCGGGACCCGAAGGCAACGGCGAGGACCCCCTGTTCGCGGGCCTTGGCGACGACCGCGGGCGCGTCGGGGGCGTCCGCGGCGAGATCGAAAAAGACGATGTTGGTCTGCACCCGGGACGGGTCGACCGTGATTCGGCGGCTCGCCGCGAGTCGCCGCGCGAACCGGCGGGCCTTGTCGTGGTCGGCGGCGAGCCCCGGCAGGTTGTGTTCGAGTCCGTAAAGCCCGGCCGCCGCGAATATACCCACCTGCCGCATGGCCCCACCCAACATTCGCCGGTAGCGGACGGCCCGGTGAATCACCTCGCTGCGGCCGGCGAGCATCGCCCCCCCCGGGGCGCCCAGGCCCTTGGAAAAGGCGACCGAGACCAGGTCGAAAGGCCCGGCAAGCTCAGCCGGGGAGGACCCGCATGCCACGGACGCGTTCCACAGCCGGGCCCCGTCGAGATAGCTGGAAACCCCGCGCTCCCGGGCCGCCGCGCACACGCGCGCCGCCTCCACAGCCGGGAAGACGACCCCTCCGCACCGGTTGTGCGTGTTCTCGATCTGGACCAAGGTCGTCGGAGGAAACAACGCGTGCCCGGCGGGCTTCAGGGCGGCGAGAAACTCCTCGCGGGTGAAGGAGCCGCCCGAGCCAATCTCCGTGAATTGCACGCCCGAGTTGGCCGCCCCGGCACCCGACTCGTGCCAGACGGCGTGGCAGTCTCGGCTGACGACGACATCGTCACCCGGGCGCGTGAGGACCCTCAGGGCTACCTGGTTGGCCATCACGCCGGTCGGAACCCACAGGGCCGCCTCCTTGCCCAGGAGCCCGGCGACCACCTCCTGGAGCCGGTTGACCGTCGGGTCCTCGCCGAACTGGTCGTCCCCCACGGGGGCCCTGGCCATGGCCTCCCGCATCCCGGGTGAGGGGCGGGTGACCGTGTCCGAACGCAGGTCGATCGGGTCGGTGTGATTCATGGGCGGGTCGCGACCCCGGCGATCATGCTGCCTTCTCGCCGGGGCGCAACCCCCCTTGTTTCAAACCCCAACCCTCAGGTCAGTCCCTGGTCCAGCATAGCCTCGGCGACCTTGCGGAAGCCGGCGATGTTGGCGCCATCGACGTAGTTGATGAAGCCGTTGTGTTCGCCGAACCGGACGCACTGGTTGTGGATCGCCTTCATGATGTCGCTCAGGCGCTTGTCCACCTCGTCGCTCGTCCACTGCAGCCGCAGGCTGTTCTGGCTCATCTCAAGGCCGCTGACGGACACGCCGCCCGCGTTGGCCGCCTTGCCGGGGCCAAACAGGATCTTGTTTCCGATGAACACGTCGACCGCCTCCGGGGTGGAGGGCATGTTCGCCCCCTCGCCCACGCACATGCAGCCGTTCTTGACGAGCGCCTTCGCGTCCTCGCCGTCGAGTTCGTTCTGGGTCGCGCTCGGCAGGGCGACGTCGCACTTGACGCCCCACGGGCGCTTGTCGGCGTGGTACTCACACTTGAACTGCTTGGCGTACTCGGCGATGCGGCCGCGGCGGACGTTCTTGAGGTCCTTGACGAACTGAAGCTTCTCGGCGTTCACGCCCTCGCGGTCGTAGACGAAGCCGTCTGAGTCGGAGAAGGTAACAACCTTCCCGCCCATCAGCATCGCCTTCTCGGCCGCGTATTGCGCGACGTTGCCCGAGCCGGAGACGACGACCGTCTTGCCGCTCATGCTGTTGCCGCGGGTGCGAAGCATCTCCTCGACGAAGTACACCAGGCCGTAGCCGGTGGCCTCAGAGCGGATCCGGCTGCCGCTCCAGTTGAGCCCCTTGCCGGTCAGCACCCCCGTGAACTCGTTGCACAGCTTCTTGTAGTAGCCGAACAGGTAGCCGATCTCGCGGCCGCCGACGCCGATGTCGCCCGCCGGCACGTCCGTGTCGGGGCCGATGTGGCGGAACAGCTCGCTCATGAAGGCCTGGCAGAAGCGCATGACCTCCTCGTCCGTCTTGCCCTTCGGGTCAAAGTCGGAGCCGCCCTTGCCGCCGCCCATCGGCAGCGTCGTGAGCGAGTTCTTGAAGACCTGCTCAAAGGCGAGGAACTTCAGCGTGCCGAGGGTGACCGACGGGTGGAGCCTGAGCCCCCCCTTGTACGGCCCGATGGCGCTGTTCATCTGGATGCGGTAGCCGCGGTTGACCTGGACCTCGCCGTTGCGGTCCATCCAGGTGACGCGGAACATGATCACGCGCTCCGGCTCGACGATGCGCTCGAGGATCTTCGCCTTCTGGAACTTGGGGTTCTTCTCGACGAAGGGCCACACGGACTTGGTCACCTCGGTGACGGCCTGGTGGAACTCGGTCTCCGCCGGGTAGCGCGCTTTAAGCTGGGCTAGAAATTGGGTCAATTGCTGGGACATGGATAGTTTTGAGTTAGAGATTGGGTGGAGTGAATGGGACCGGACGGAAAGGCTCTACAGGGCCGCCTCGCCACGCTCCTCGGTGCGGATGCGCACGACCTCCTCGACCGGCATGACGAAGATCTTTCCGTCGCCGATCTTTCCGGTCTTGGCGGACTTGAGGATGGCCTCGACGGTCTTGGAGACCATCTCGTCGGCCACGGCGATCTCGATCTTCACCTTCGGCAGGAAGTCGACGGTGTACTCGCTGCCGCGGTAGATTTCGGTGTGGCCCTTCTGGCGGCCGAAGCCCTTGACCTCGGTGACCGTCATGCCTTCGACGCCGATCCCGGACAGGGCGGCCTTAACTTCCTCGAGCTTGAAGGGCTTGATGATTGCAGATACTAGCTTCATGGGGGTGCTGTGGGTTATTGAGGGTTTGTGCTGACTGTGCTGTCTGGGGTCTATTCCAGACCACTCCCCGGACGAGGCAACGGCAATGGGGGAGGCCCCGGGTGATATGACACGCCTTGATGCGGCGGATAACGGTGGGTTTTCCCTTTGGCCCGGATCCGCCCGGAGGCCAAGTTTTGCGCCGGGTTCACCAAATTGTGCGCAGATTCGCGCCCGGTCAGGGCGTATTGTTGCACAAAGGCCGCAGGACCCCGAGCGGCATGGTTTGGTGTGTGCAGATTGCGGCAGCCTTCCCCTCAAAAATGCCCTGACTTGGCCTGCCGCGGCCCCTACAGTCCCTCCCTCATGATCGACATCCCCGAACGCATCCTCCTCGGACCCGGGCCCAGCTGCATCCCCCAGCGCGTCCTGGCCGCGCTTGCCAAGCCGACGATCGGCCACCTCGACCCCGTCTTCCTCAGGATCATGGACGACCTGCGGACCAAGCTCCGCACGGTGTTCCAGACCACCAATGAGCTGACGCTCGCCGTGAGCGGCACGGGCTCGGCCGGGATGGAGACCGTCTTTGTGAACCTGCTCGAACCCGGCGACACCGCGATGGTCGCCGTGGCCGGCGTCTTCGGAGGGCGCATGGTCGACGTCGCCCGCCGCTGCGGCGGCGCGGTCGAGGCGGTCGAGGCCCCCTGGGGTACCGCCTTTGACCAGGATCTGCTCATCGAGAAGATTCGCGCCTCCAAGCCGGCGGTCTTCGCGATCGTCCACGGCGAGACCTCGACCGGGGTCCTCCAGCCGGTGGACCGGATCGCCGAAGCGGTCCACGCCTACGGCGGGCTGTTCATCCTGGACTGCGTGACAAGCCTCGCGGGGGTGCCCGTCGAGATCGACCGCTGGGGCGTCGACGCAGCCTACAGCGGCACCCAGAAATGCCTGTCGTGCCCGCCGGGGCTGTCCCCGGTGAGCCTTTCACCCCGGGCCGTCGAGCGGCTCGACCGGCGCAAGGGCAAGGTCGCCAGCTGGTACCTGGACCTCACCATGGTGCGCCAGTACTGGGGCCAGGAGCGCTTCTACCACCACACCGCGCCGATCAACATGAACTACGCGCTGCTGGAGGCCCTCGACATCGTCCTCGAGGAGGGGCTGCCCGCCCGCTTCAAGCGCCATGCCGAGATGCACGCGCGGCTGAAAGCGGGCCTGGAGAGCATGGGCATCCGCTACGTCAGCCAGGAGGGCCGCCATCTGCCGCAGCTCAACGCGGTCGCCGTCCCCGAGGGCGTGGATGACGCCGCGGGCAGGCGGCTGTTGCTCAACGAGTTCGGAATCGAGATCGGCGCGGGTCTGGGGGCCTTCAAGGGGAAGGCCTGGCGGATCGGGCTCATGGGGCACGGCGCCACCGCGCGCAACGTGGAGCTGGTTCTGGCCGAGATCCGGGAGGCGGCCCGGCGCCGCTAGCCCGCCGCAGAGCCCGCGGCTTTAGCCCCGGCCCAGGCCCGACCCCCCGCCATGGCTGAAACCCGGCCCCAGCCGACCGACTCGGCGCTCCTGCAGCTTCTGATGGAGGCTTTGCCGGACCGGATTTACTTCAAGGACCTGGACAGCCGGTTCGTCCGCGTGAACCGGGCCCACGCCCGCTGGCTGGGGGTGGCCTCCCCCGAGGAGGCGGTCGGCAAGACAGACGCCGACTTCTTCGCCTCCGTCCACGCGGAGGCGGCCCTGGCGGAGGAGCGCGCGATCATTTCCACCGGGGAACCCGTGATCGGCAGGGTCCAGCACATCGTCAAGCACGACGGGAGCTCGGCCTGGGGCTCGACGACAAAGATGCCCTGGCGAGACCAGGCCGGGCGAATCATCGGCACCTTCGGGTCCACCCGGGACATCACCGAACTGAAGCAGGCCGAGCAGAGCTTAAGCGAGGAGAAGAACCTCCTGCGGACGATCATCGACCATCTCCCCAGCCGGGTCTTCGTCAAGGACACCCAGGGCCGCTACATGATCAACAACGCCGCCCACATGGAGTGGCTCGGCGTCGCCAGCCAGGACGCCGTGCGCGGGCGCACCGCGCGTGACTTCTTCACCGGAAGCCGGGTCGAGCAGGCGGTTGCAGACGACAGCGCGGTCCTGGGCGGCTCGCCGCCGGTCGTCAACCAGGAGAGGAGCGACTTCAGCCCGGAGGGGCACACCCACTGGGCCCTGACGACCAAGGTCCCCTTCCACGACGCCGAGGGACGGGTCGCCGGGCTGGTGGGGATCAGCCACGACATCACCCGCAGGAAGCAGGCCGAGCAGGAGCTGCAGCGCCGGTCGGCCGAGATGGAGGCCGATCTCAAGATGGCCCGGCAGATCCAGGAGGCGTTCTTCCCGAGGGTCTACCCGTCGTTCCCGGCCGGGGCACCCGAGGGCCAGAGTCTGCTCCGGTTCGCGCACCGTTACATCCCGGCGGCTACCCTGGGCGGGGACTTCTTCGACGTAATTCAGATCTCGGAGTCCCGCTGCGGGGTTCTCATCTGCGACGTGATGGGCCACGGCGTGCGGGCGGGGCTCCTGACGGCGCTCATCCGGGGCGTGATCGAGGAGTACGCGATGCGCACGGCCGACCCCGCCGCGGTCCTGGGCGAGATCAGCCGCAGCCTGATGCCGATCGTGCGCCAGACCGGCCAGCCCGTTTTCGCGACCGCTTTCTTCGGGATCATCGACCTGAAGAAAAACCTCCTCATCCACGCCAACGCCGGGCATCCCCCACCGTTTGTCCTGCGCCGGGCGGCCGGGTCGGTGGACCGCCTGGCCCTCGCCGACCCCGAGCCCGCCGCGGGCCTGGTCGAGGGGTTCCCCTACTCCCGCCACCAGGCGCACTTCGGCCCCGGCGACACCCTGCTCGGCTACACCGACGGTCTCTTCGAGGCAACCGACGCGGCCGGGGACCAGTTCGGCGAGGACAGGCTCCGCTCCCGGGTCGGGTCGGGGCTCGGCAAGAGCGCCCCGGCCCTCGTCGAGTCGCTGGTGGGCGAAGTCGTATCCTTCCGGGGCGGGGCCGGATTCGAGGACGACCTCTGCGTCCTTGCGGTCGAGCGGGCCTAGGGCGCCTTCGTCGCCTGCGTTGGTCCGCCCATCTGGCCCCGGGTGACCCCGAGCTGGTTCAAGAGCTTGAGCTCGCGCCACAGCTGGGCCCCGCTCATCTCTCCGGCGAGCAGCTGCCGGTAGCTTGTGATCGTGCGGGCGACCTCGTCGGCGGGCTCGTTCACAAACTCAACCCGGAAGTGCCTCGCTCCCAGTTCGCGCAGTCGCCCGACGTACTCGGCCCCGGTCTGGGCGCGGTTGTTGTAGACGGTGTTCCGGCACCCGGCGTCGGCTTTCAACGGGAGCAGGGCCCCGGTGCGGTCCTTCAACTCCACGCGGTGGGTCTCGCACGGCCGCCCGCAGTCGCGGTAGTCGTGCCCGCTCGTGAGGAAGGCGCAGAAGGCGCAGTGCTCCATGTGAAACAGGGGCATCCGCTGGTGGATCGTGATGTCGAAGGAGCCGGGGCGGTAGGCGCCCAGGAGGGCCTCCAATTGCGCCGCGTTCAGGTCGTAGCTCGCCGTCACCCGCTCGAGCCCGAAGCGGCTGAGGAGGTAGTCGGCCGTCCACGGGTTGGCGACGTTCAGCGAAAAGTCCCCCCGCATGCGCTCGGAGGCGAAGGCCTCGAGGTGGTCGTAGTTGCGGACGAGGTACCCGTCCGCCCCGCAGGACTTCACCTGGGAGAGGATCCACTCCTCGCCCGGCTTGAAGACCCGGGGCGGTGCGACCCAGATCGTGGCCACGGTCTCGCCGGCGGCCTCGCGCAGCTGGCGGAACCGGGCGACCGTCTCGCGGTAGTGCTTGGGATTCTCAAATTCGCAGTAGACGGTCCGGGCCCCCGCCGACCAGGCGGCCTGCAGCTGCTCCGGCAGCCGGATGACGGCGATCAGCTCGGCCGGGCCGGCGGGTTCCGCGGGGCCCGGGGCCGGCCCCGTCGCCGGGCCTTCCGAAAGGCTCCACCGCGGCGGCCGCGCCCGCAGGCCCTCGAGCGCCGAGACAAGCTCCCTGCGGATCCGGTTCAGTTCGCTCACCGGGAGGATCAGGCCTGGCTCGACCTGCGACTCGAGCTTCCCCAGTCGGAAGGCGGTTCCGCCCAGGCGTCCCAGCTGCTCTTTCAGCCGCTCCGCCGTCAGGGGCTGCCGCTGGGCGGCTTCCAGCGCCACGGCCGACTCGGCCCGGGCGACGTTGCCGCAGCGGTCGTTGGCGATGACGGCCAGCGGCGTCCCGGCCCGGCCGTGGGCCTCGAGGTCGACGGGCCTTTGGAAGTGGACCTTTCCCGGGGCGAACGTCAGGCGAACGGCCCGGTCCAGCGCCGGGTCGTTCGTCTTCCACAGCTTCTGGCCCGGGGCCACCCGGCGCCAGTCGATGTCGCCCCGCCCGAAGCGCAGGGTCGCCCTGCCCCCGGGGCCCGGTTCGACCTGGTAGACCCGCCCGCCCTCCTCCCGGGTCTCGGGAGACCCGGCGTCAAAGACGACCCCGTCCCCGGGCTTGAGCGCGGACTGCAGCTTGAGGGATACGGATTCGCCCGAGACCTGGTCGAGCTCTCCGAGGAGGACGCCCCGCTTGGTGCCGAACCGGGCGTGGACCAGCGCCTGGTTGTCGGTGCCCCCGAACCAGCCCGTGTGGAGTCCGCGGGAGAAGCTCATCTCGAGCTCATAGCGCTCGGCCCCGGGGTCGAAGGGCTCAGGGTCGCGCCCGGCCAACCCGGCCATCGCCCGGTCCAGGGCCTGCCGGTACACCCGGGTAATGCTCGCCACATACTCGGGGGACTTGAGCCTCCCCTCGATCTTGAGGGAGGCGACCCCGGCCCGCACCAGGTCGGGAAGGACCTCGACCCCGGCGAGGTCCCGGGGGCTGAGCAGATACCTGCGGTCGCCGAGATCGACCGCCCTCCCGTCGCAGACCAGCTCGTAGGGCATCCGGCAGGCCTGCGCGCACTCGCCCCGGTTGGCGGACCGGCCCCCGAGCGCCTCGCTCGTCAGGCACTGCCCCGAATAGGCAACGCACAGGGCCCCGTGGACAAACACCTCCAGGGGCAGGCACGCCCCCGCGGCCTGGATTTTCGCGATGTCGGACATCGAGTTCTCGCGGGCCAGGACGACCAGCTGCGCCCCGAGCTCGCGGGCGAAGCGCACCCCGGCGGCGCTGGTGATCGTCATCTGGGTCGAGCAGTGGATGGGAAAGTCCGGCGAGACAGCCCGGATCAGCCGGCAGATCCCCGCATCCTGGACAATCGCCGCGTCTACCCCCGAGGCCACCATCGTGCGCACGTAGTCCTCGGCCTGGCCCAGCTCGTCGGTAAAGATCAGCGTGTTGAAGGTAACGTAGCCCTTCACCCCCCGGCCGTGCAGGTACGCCATTAGGCCCGGCAGGTCCGCCTGGGTCAGGTTTTTTGCCCGCATCCGCGCGTTGAACCGCTCGAGCCCGAAGTAGATCGCATCCGCCCCGTTCTCGACCGCGGCCCGTGCGCATTCCCAGTCGCCGGCCGGGGCGAGCAGCTCCGGTCGAGCGGCGGGGCCGGGGCGGGACCCGGTCGGCTGTGGGTCTTGGGGCATTGCGGGGGGAGTTTCCCGGCCGGGCCCGGGCGGGTCAAACATTGACGCCGCGTCCGCCGTGAAGCATAAAGGCTCGGATGTACCCCATCCTGCCATGAGCAAAGCATTTGTGCGGGAAAACGACGACGTGCCCGACCTGCCGATTCCGCCTCGGCCGAGCTCGCTATTGCCGTCCGGGACCAAGAATTTCCTCACCCCGGATGGGGCCCGCCTGCAGCGCGAGGAGCTTTCGCGCCTGGTCGACACCAAGCGCGCCCGGCTCGCCTCAGCGGCAACCGGGGACGAGGAGGACGCCAAGCGCCAGATCCAGATCCTCGACCAGCAGATTTTCCAGCTCCAGCAAAGCCTCCAGGCAGCCGAGATCGTCGGCCCGCCGGTTCCGCCGGACGATCGCGTGCACTTCGGGGCGACCGTGGCCGTCCGGGACCCGGCCGGCCAGCAGTCGAGCTACCGGATCGTGGGCGTGGACGAGGCCGACGCCGAGCGCGGCTGGGTCAGCTGGCAGTCCCCGGTCGCCCGCGCCCTCATGAACGCCCGGATCGGCGAGCAGGTCCCGTTCAAGTTCCCGAAGGGGGACACCCGGCTCGAGGTGGTCTCGATCGCCTACGAGTGACCGGCGGGGCCGCCCCGCCCCGGTGCGAGCAGCCCCTGAAACTCCGGGTGCTTGCCGATGAAGTGGGCCGCATAGGTGCAGCGCGGCTCGACCTTGAGCCCCTCCGCCTGCGCCCAGGCGAGAGCGGCGCGCACCAGCACCTCGGCAAGGCCGCGGCCCCGCAGCTCCGGTGGCACCTCGGTGTGCACAATGACCGCAACCGCTCCGGACCATTCGTAGTCGAGGACCGCCGGGGCGGCGCCGCCGCGGATCTCGAAGCGCTGAGAGGCGGGGTCGTGGTTGACCAAGGGCTGTGACGAGGGAGTTTCCACTGGCGGGATCGCGGCCGATTGTCCAGATTCGGAGCCGATTTGACAACTCTGTACCTCGTCCGCCACGCGCAGAGCCAGCCGAGCCCCGAAGGCCCCGAGCCCGACTGGCCGCTTTCCGCGCTCGGCACGGAGCAGGCCCGGGGCCTCGCCCCGATCCTGGCGGGCCTCGGGATCGCAACGGTGTACTGCAGCCCCTACCGCAGGTGCCGGGACACCCTGGAGCCCTTCGCGAGCCAGTCCGGTCTTGAGATTCTTTTGGAGCCGGGGCTGAGGGAACGCAGGATTGCGCCGACCTGGCAGCGCGACTTCCGCCAGCTCTGGCAGAGGTCCTGGGAGGATCTCTCGTACGCCTTGGAGGGGGGCGAGTCGTCTCTTGCCTGCAAGGCCCGGATCGCCTCGACGGTCGAATCGATCGCCGGGCGGCACGAGGGAGAGACGCTCGCCCTGGGCTCCCACGGAAACGCGATCGCCCTGTTTCTCCACCACGTTGACCCCTCAGTCGGGATCCGGGAGGCGAGCGCCATCCGCACCCCGGAGATCGTCAGGGTGACGCGCTCCCAGGGAGCGTTCCGATGGGACCGCTCGTTTTCCGCAGGCGAGCGGTTCGATCGGCTGGCGACCCACTTCAGCCTGACCCCGGGGGTCGTGGCCTAGGAGGACCCCAGCCGGGGCGGGCGCGGGATAAGATTCGGCTCGTAGCCGCAGCCGGCCCCCTCTAGTCCACGGGAAGGCGTTTCCCATGGCCCATCCCAATCCCCTCCCCGAAACCTCGCCCCTGTTCGGCCTTTACATTTGCTTCCCCGACCCCGGCCCGCTCGAGCGGATCGGCTCGGACTGGGACTGGATCTGGATCGACGGCCAGCACGGCCAGATCGGCTACGCGGACATCCTGGCGCTAGTCCGGATGTGCGACCTGATCCGCAGGCCCGCACTGGTCCGGGTCGCCTCCCACGAGTACGGGGAAATCGGGCGGGCCCTGGACACGGGGGCGGCCGGCCTGATCGTCCCCTGCGTCGACACGCCCGAGCAGGCCGCACAGGTCGTCTTCGCGGCCAAGTTTCCCCCGGTCGGCGGCCGCTCCTTCGGCAGCGCCCGCATCGGCGCCCGCCAGGGCCGCACCTACGTCGGGCGGGCGAACGAGGAGGTCAAGCTCTTCGTCCAGATCGAGACCCCGCTGGCGATCACCCATGTTGAGAGGATTGCCTCGGTCCCCGGGGTAGACGGGCTGTTCTTCGGCCCGGACGACCTCACGCTGCGGCGCGGCATCACCGTTGACGCGCCGCGCACGATCGCGATGCTCGGGCCCGACATGGAAGCGGTCGCAAGCGCCTGCCGCAGACACGGGAAGAAGGCGGCGACCGCCTCCTCGAACCCGGAGCTTGCCGCCTACGCCGCCCGGTCCGGCTACCACCTGATCGCCGCGGGAAGCGAGGTCGGGTTCCTCGCGGCGGGATCGGCCAAGGCCTCCGCCGACATCCGCGCCACGACCGCCCCGAAATAACCCTCCCCCCTTCGCAGCCTTTCCTATGGACACGAAACTTCCGGCCAAGCGGTTCACCCGGGGCATCATCACCACGGCCTGCATCCCGTGGACGGCCGAGTTCGCCTTCGACGAACCCCTCTTCCGCAAGGAGGTTCGCCACATCCTCGCAAGCGGGATCGGCCACGTGTACCTCTTCGGCACGGCCGGCGAGGGCTACGCCCTCACGAACGCCCAGTTCACGGCTATCGTGCGGGCCTTCCTGGACGAGATGCGCGGGCCGGGCAGGCGGGCGATGATCGGGGTAATCGGCACCGCCCAGTCGGAGATTCTCGAGCGAATCGGGATCGCCCGCGGCCTGGGGGCCAGGGAGTTTCAGATCTCGCTTCCCCCTTGGGGCGCCCTCAACGACCGGGAGCTATTGGCCTTCTTCCACGCCGTGTGCGACGCGCACCCCGACTGCGCCTTCATGCACTACAACCTCGGTCGCAGCGGCCGGATCCTGGGGATTCGCGAGTACGCCCTGCTGGCCGGGGAGATCCCGAACCTGGCCGCAGCGAAGGTGACCAGCAAGGACAACGCGGTGATCCAGGACCTGATCGGAACCCCCTGTCCGGTGCAGTTCTACCTGAGCGACCTGGGGTACGCCTACGGGAGCCTGGTCGGGGAGTGCAGCTACCTGGTCTCCCTGCCTGCGATCAATCTGGCCCTGGCCCGCAGGTATTTCCAGGCCGGTGTGGACCGCGATGTTCCGACTCTATTCCAGATCGAGTCCGAGATCGCCGCCGTCCGCCGCAAGGTGATGGAGCTTGTGGGGACGGCCTCCATGGACGGGGTCTACGACAAGCTGGGGGTGAAGCTCTCGCTTCCCGAGTTCCCCTTGAGGCTGCTGCCCCCGTACGAGTCGGCGAGCGACGAGGTGTTCGTGCGCTACCGGGAATTCTTCCGGGCAAATTTTCCCCACTGGATCGGGGCCTGACACCATGGCGCAGGCACCAGACCGCCCCCCCGGCGCACCCGGGCCAGCCCAGACCGGATGGCTCCCCGACTGCGTCTACACCGGGGAGCGCTTCGAGGAGGGCATGGCCTTCTTCTGCGACGACCTGGGCCGGATCACCCGGTTTTCGAGGGAGCCGGCGGACCTCGCGGCAGCCCGCCGCCTGGCCGGCCAGGCGGCGCTGCCGGGACTGGTGAACGCCCATGGCCGCTCCTTCGAGCGCTCGCTTCGCGGGCGGGTCTCCGCCGACCTCGGGCGGGCCCTCGAGCGGCTCACCCCCGAGTCGATCTTCGACACGGCCCGAATGGCCTTCCTGGAGATGCTCCTGTGCGGGGTCACCTGCGCCGGCGAGTTTCACACCCTGCTCCACCAGTCCAACGGGGAGCCGTGGCCCGAGCGCGGGCTGGTCGGCCGGGAGCTGATCCGGGCGGCCCGCTCGGCGGGGCTGCGCCTGGCGCTGCTTCCGGCCGCGTGCGCCAGGGCGGGCGGCGCCACCGCTCGGGCGGCGACCGCTTCGGCCGACTCCTACATAGCCGAAACCGAGGCCCTGAGGGAGTTCGCGGCGGGGATCCGCCCCGGGGACGAGGCCTGGGTCGGGGTCGGCATCGCCGACCTGGGCGGGATGCCGCCCGAGTACCTGAAGGCGGTCGCCGCCTACGCCCACGCCGGGCGCCTGAGGCTGCACGCCTCTGTCTCCGCAAGGGTGGAGGACAACGCCGCCTGCGCGGCCGCGCACGGCCGGAGCCCCGCGGCCCTCGCCGCCCAAAGTGGGCTCCTCGACAAGCGCTTTACCGCACTCCACGCCTCGCATCTGTCCGACGAGGACGTCCGCATCCTCGGCTCGGCCCACGCGCTCGTGTGCGCGTGCCCGGCGTCGGCCCGCATGCGGGGCGAGGCGGAAACCCCGCTCGGGGCGCTTCTGGCGGCGGGCGCCTCGTTTGCGCTCGGCACCGACGGGGCCTCGCACACGGACCTTTGGGAGGACGCCCGGGTCGCCGCCCCGCGGATCGCTCCCGCCAGCCCGGCCCGAAAGGCGCACGGGCCCGAACTTGCGCAGGCGCTCTTCCACGCCGCCACCGTCGCCGGGGCCCGCAGCCTCGGCGGGCCGGGCGGCGCCCTCGAGGTCGGCCGCCCTGCGGATTTCTTCACGGTGAACCTCTTCGACCCGGCCCTCGCCGGAGCCGAACCCGCGGCGCTTCTCCACACCCTGGTCTTCTCGCCGGCCCGCCGGGCCGTCCGGGACGTCTGGGTCGGGGGCCGCCAGCGGATCGCCGGGGGCCGCCACGCCGACCAGGGGGGAATCGTCGGGCGGTTTGTCGACCAGCAGCGCAGGCTGTGGGCCTAGCGTATCGCAACCGGTCAAGAAATGCGGAGCTTTGGGCAAAAGGCCGGTAGGCGGCCCGGTGCCTTTGCGGCGAAGCTTCTCCCAACCCCCAAGAGCCGGTGCCCCCGCCCGTTCCTCCCACCCCCCCAGACTTCCCGGCTGACCCCGTTTCGGCCCGGCTCGCCGCGTGCGAGGCGCGCCTGGCGCGCCTGGAACAGTACCTGAACCTGGTCGAGGAGCCGGCCGCGGCCGCGGCGGCCGCTGCCCCGGTTCGCTCGGAGGAGGAGATGGAGTTTGTGGTCGGCCAGAACTGGTTTGCCCTGGTGGGGATCGTGGTCCTGGCCACCGGGGTCGCCTTCACCCTGTCGCTGCCCTACGCGGACCTGCCCGCGGGCCTGCCCTCGGGCGCTGGGTTCGCCGCGTCGGCCGCCCTGTTCGGGATCTCGGCGCTGTGGAGGAAGTCCTTCGAACTGGTCTCGGCGTACCTGCGCGGCGCGGCGATGGCCCTCTTGTACTTCTCGGCCCTCAGGCTGTGCTACTTCGGGGACCGGCACGTCCTGGAGGCCGCCTCGGTGCCCGGGGCCGCGGTCCTCACCGCAGCGGCGGGGCTCAATGTGGCCTGGGCGGCGCGGCGGGGCTCCCCGCTCCTGTGGGGGGTGGTCCTGGTGATGGGATGGGCGACCGCGCTCGCCGTGGGAACACCCATCTTTTGCCTGTCGGCGATCGCCGGCAGCTGCGCTCTGGCCTCCTTCCTCGCCGCCCGGCGCGGCTGGCCGGGCCTGAAGATCTTCGGGATCGCGCTGGGCTACGCGGCCTTCCTCACCTGGGCCCTGAACGACCCGGTGCTCGGAAGGCCGGTGGAGATCGTCTCCACGTTTCGGGCCTCGACGGGCTTCATCCTGGCGATGGGAATCGTCCTCGCCCTGAGGCCCTTTCGCCGGGACGGCAGCCCCGAGCAGGGCTCCGACAACATTTCGGCCCTGCTCAACTGCGGGCTGGGCTACGGGCTGTACCTGGTCCAGACCCTGGCCTGGGTCGACAGCCGCTTCTTCATCGCGGCCCACGCGGCGGCCTTCGCGGTGTTCCTGGGGCTGGCGGTTCTCTTCTGGGCCCGGGAGCAGAGCCGGGTCGCGACCTTCCTCTACGCGATGACCGGCTACATGGCGCTCAGCGTCGCGATCATCCGGTCCGCTCCCGCCCCGGACGTTTTCGTGTGGCTGTCGCTGCAGAGTGTCGTCGTCGCCGCGACGGCCGTCTACTTCCGCTCGCGCTTCATCGTGGTCGCCAATTTCCTGATCTTCGCCGGGATCGTGGCCGGGTATCTCGCGATCGCCAGGACGGAGTCCGGGATCAGCCTGGGCTTCGGCTTGGTGGCGCTCGTCACGGCGCGGCTGCTCAACTGGCAGCGCGACCGCCTGGAGCTCAAGACCGAGCTCATGCGCAACGCCTACCTGGGAAGCGCCTTCCTGGTATTCCCCTACGCCCTGTACCACCTGGTGCCCGCCGCCTACGTCGCGCTCGCCTGGGTCGGGATCGCGCTCGCCTACTACGGGCTGAACGGGATCGTGCGCAACCGCAAGTACCGCTGGATGGGGCACGGGACGCTGCTGCTGACGGCGCTCTACCTGATGGTCGCCGGGATCGGGCGGCTCGAGCCCGTGCACCGGAACCTGTCACTGCTGGTCCTCGGGGTGGTCCTCCTGGTCGTCTCGCTCGTCTTCACGACCCTGCGGGTCCGCCAGCGCTCCCGTCAGGGCCCCCGGTAAGAAAGGTTGCCAGGGGCTGCGCCGTCCCGTTGCTTGGGGCCCGAGTCCATGAGCACCGGAGCGCCCCGATCGCCCCGCGGCGCCCTCGCCGCAGCCGCAGCCTTCCTGATCTGGGGGGTCTTTCCCCTGTACTGGAAGCAGATGGAGGGGCTGGACTCCCTGGAGCTGATCTCGCACCGCCTGGTCTGGTCGCTTGTCTTCCTGGCGGCCGTCCTCGCCCTGCGGCACGGATTCGGCCCGGTCGCCGCGGCCCTGCGCAGCCGCCGCATCCTCGCCCAGTCCGCGGTGAGCGGCGGGGCCCTGAGCCTGAACTGGCTCACCTACGTGTGGGCCGTCAACCACGGCTACATCATCGAGTCGAGCCTCGGCTACTTCCTGGTCCCCCTGGTCAACGTCGCGATCGGCGCCCTCGTGATGCACGAGCGGCTCCGGCCGCTGTCGTGGGTGGCGATCGTCTGCGCCGCGGCGGGTGTCGCTCTCCTGGTCTTCGGGGTCGGGCGGCTGCCCTGGATCGCGCTCGCCCTGGCGGCCACCTGGGGCCTGTACGGCCTGATGCGCAAGCGCTCGAGCCTGGGGGCCCTCGACGGGCTCGCCGTGGAGACGGCGATCTACCTGCCGCTCGCGGCCGGGTACCTCGTGTGGCGGGAGCACGCGGGCGTGGGCGCCCTGGGGCACGCCGACCTGAAGACCGCGGCCCTGATCCTGAGCGCCGGGTGGATCACGGCCCTGCCGCTCGTCCTCTTTGCGTACGGGGCCCGCCGAATCCGGATGATGACCCTGGGGCTCCTTCAGTACGTGACCCCGTCGGTGCAGTTCCTGTGCGGGCTGCTGGTCTACTCGGAGCCCTTCGACGCCCCGCGGCTGCGGGCCTGCTGCCTGATCTGGATGGGCCTGGCCCTGTACACGGCGGACAGCTTCCTGGAGCAGCGCGGGCGGTTCAGGGCCCCGGCGGGGTCCTGACCGGCCGCAGGAGGCTATCGGCCACCACCGCGGCGAGGACCGCCCCGACAAACGACAGGGAGGCCCAGGTCGGGATCTCGACCCAGCGGGCCGCGAGGATCCGCGCCCCGATGAACAGCAGGATCGCGGCGAGCCCGGCGTCGATCAGACGCAGGCGCCGGCGGACCGCCACGACCGCAAAGTAAAGCGAGCGAAGCCCCATCACCGCGAACAGGTTCGAGGCCAGCGCGATTGCCGGGTTGGGCGCGACCGCGAGGACCGCCGGGAGCGAGTCCAGGGCGAAGACCAGATCGGTCGCCTCGACCACGAGCAGAACCAGGAGGAACCGGCCGCCGAGGCGCTCCACGGGGCCGCCGAGGCGGTTGATGAGCCCCAGGCCGGGGACCGGGCCGGACCCGGCCGGGCGCCCAGCCAGTCCGCAGTGGGCCATCCGCAGCGCCATCGCAATGAGCAGGACCCCGAACAGGTCCAAAAGCCAGTGGAAGCGGTGCAGGGCCGCGGCCCCGGCGAAGAGGAAGGCGCTGCGAAGGAGCGCCGAACCAAGGACCCCCCACAGCAGGAGCCGCCCCTGCCGGGCGGGCTCGACGGCGAAGTGCTCGAAGATGACCGCGAAGACGAGGACATTGTCCACGCTCAGGCTCAGCTCCACGAGGTAGCCCGTCAGAAACTGGTTGGAGACCTCAGCCCCGCGCCCCGCGCGCAGCGCGGCGAAGGCAGCCAGGGCCGCCCCCGCCCAGAGAGCCGTCCACGCCAGCGCGCGCCGGGGTCTCATCGCGCCCCCTGGCCCGCGCTCACCCAGGTCAGCGCGATGCAGCCGGCCACCGCGATCAGGCCGCCCACGATCGACCGGCGAGTCGGCCGGTCGCCCTCCAGCCAGTAGGCGATCGGGATCGAAAGAAGCGGGGTCGTCGCCGCGATCGGCAGGACGATGCCGCTGGGGGTCGTCGACAGGGCCCACTGGTAGCAACCCACCCCGGCGACGGGACCGACCAGGCCGTTTGCCATCATCCACCACAGCCCCGCGCGGCGGGCCTTGGCGCTCGCCTGGGGCGCAGGCGGCATCAGCCCGAACACCTTGAGCAGCCCGATCGCGAGCGCCGTGAAGATGATCCCGGCGAGGATCCTCTGGTAGGCGACCGTCAGGCCGAAGTTTGCGTTGGCGACCGACTCGCCCGCAGCCGCGGCGACCATCACGCCCTTGCGGCTGATCAGGGCGGCCCCGATCCCCTGGCCGATCGCGGCGACCAGCCCGAAGGCGAAACCCGCCGGCCTCACCCGGACCCGCGGCGGGTCGGCCTGGCTCGGCATCAGGGCATAGGCGACCCCGGCAAGGACGACCCCGCCCCAGGTGAGCTGGGCGGCCGTTAGCTTGGTGCCCAGCCACAGCCACTCCCCCAGGGCCGCGATCGGCGCCGCCAGGCACTGCGTCATCAGGACCGTCAGGCGCGAGCCCAGAAGCGGCAGGGCCCCGTAGACCCCGAGGTCCCCCAGGCCCAGCCCGATCACCCCGCTCAGCAAGAACCAGCTCGTGCCTTGGCTCTCGAACCCGTGCCCGATCGTGTGGGCAAAAAGCCCCAGGATCACGACGGCGATGGCCAGGCGGCCCAGGTTCGCGCGAAGCGGCCCGGCCACCCCCACGCTGTGCTGGGCGCAGGTGGCGTTCAGCGCGAAGAAGAAGGCGGCCAAGAACGCGGGGAACATGGGTTTCGGGAAGGCCGGGGATCTGAACTCGCCGCGGCGGCCGAGGCGAGGATATTGCGCCGCCCTGTGCGGGGGACTTTTCCCTCGGCCGGGGCGCATAAGTTGGGGAACTTGGGGCGGACAGGACAGCTGTTGCGGGGCCGGATTTTCGGGGTGTGCAAGTGGCGCGCAGCATACGCCAACAAACGCGCAGCGCGGGCCCGGCCGCAGGCTTATCTTCCCGGCAGAAAACCCCGCATAAAACCCCATGCCCGCGATCGCCAGAGGCCGACCGTTTCTTGAACCTGCCTACTGCAAGGGCTGCCTGAGGTGCGTGGAAGTCTGCGCCAAGGGCTGCATCAGCCCGGGCAAGTCGATCTGCGCCGAGACGGGCCTGATCGCCGTCGAACTCCACCTGGACACCTGCTCGGGCTGCGGCCTGTGCATCGAGGCCTGCCCGGAGCCGTTCGGCCTGAGGCCCGAGTCCGAGGTGACCCGACACGCCCAGGACTACCAGCTGGAGGACCCCGCAAAGCTCTTCGGACAGAAGCCCTCCGAGCAGGCCCCGCCGCGCGACCGGCCGCCCGTGAAGATCCCGCTGCCCGAGTGCGAGCCGCTGGTCCTGAAGGGAAACTACGCGGCGGCGATCGGGGCGGTCCTCGCCGGGTGCCGCCACGTCTACGGCTACCCGATCACGCCGAGCACGGAGGGTGCGGAGCTGATGGCCAAGATCATGCCCAAACTCAACGGCGCCTTCGTCCAGGCCGTGAGCGAGGTGGCCGCCGTCAACATGATGTACGGGGCCGGCGCGGCCGGCGTTCCCGTGATGACTTTCACCTCCAGCCCCGGGTTCAGCCTCATGCTCGAGGGGGTCAGCTACATGATCGGGGCCGAGGTGCCCGGCGTATTCATAAACGTGATGCGCGGGGGCCCGGGCCTGGGCAACATCGCCCCGGAGCAGACCGACATCAAGCTCGCCTGCCGGGGCCTGGGCCACGGCAACACGCACGCGATCGTCCTGGCCCCGAGCACCCCGCAGGAGATGCTCGACCTGACGATGGAGGCCTTCGCCCTGAGCTTCCGCTACCGCAACCCCGTCGTGATCCTGGGCGACGGCTACCTGGGCCAGATGACCGGCTCGGTGCGCCTGCCCCCGTACCTGCTCAACCCGGGGCTTCCCGCCTGGGCGGTCTGGGGCGACAAGGCCCACCGCCGGAACCTCATCTGCTCGATCCACCTGTCCGAGGCGGACCTGGAAAAGCACAACGAACACCTGAACGCCAAGTACGCCGAGATCGGCTCCAACGAGCAGCGGGCCGAGCTGTACCACTGCGAGGACGCGCGGGTCCTAGCAATCGCCTGCAACACACCGGCCCGGATGACCAAGGGCGCGGTCGAGGAGGCCCGCAGCATGGGGATCGCGGCGGGCCTGTTCCGGCCCGTGACCCTGTGGCCCTTCCCGATCGACGCCCTGCGCGACGCCCTAACCCACGTCGAGCAGATCGTCGTCGTCGAGGCGAGCCCCGGGCAGCTCGAGGACGAGCTGCGCCTGGCCTTAAGCCACGCCGGGATCGCGCCGCCGCCGATCGCCTCGGTCCGCCGCCTCGGCGGCAACCTGCCCCAGCAGGGCGACATCCTCGCCTGCATCCGCGAGACCCAGGAGGTCCACGCATGAGCGCCTTCTACGACCACTTCGCCCGCCACTCGCACGGCCAGGGCCTGGCCGACCACTCCACGCACTATTGCCCGGGCTGCGGCCACGGGCTGGTCCACCGGGACCTGGCGGACGCGATCGACGAACTCGGGGTCCAGGACCGCACGGTCTTGATCAGCCCGGTCGGCTGCTCGGTCTTCGCCTATTATTACTTCGACGTCGGCAACACCCAGGCCGCGCACGGCAGGGCTCCGGCTGTGGCCCTGGCCCACAAGCTCGCCAACCCCGAGGCCGTCGTCATCAGCTACCAGGGCGACGGTGACCTCGCCTCGATCGGTCTCGCCGAGACGATCTCGATCGCGCAGATGGGGGTGCCGATCACGGTCATCTTCATCAACAACGGCATCTACGGCATGACCGGCGGGCAGCTGGCGCCCACATCCCTCATGGGCCAGAAGACCGCGACCAGCCCCGAGGGGCGCAACGCCAGCATGGGCAAGCCGCTGCGGATGGCCGAGCTGATCGCGCAGCTGGACGGGCCTGTCTTCGTCGAGCGGGTGGCCCTCTACAACGCCAAGCAGCGGATCAAGGCCCGCAAGGCGATCGCCAAGGGGATCCGCCTCCAGATGGAGGGCCGTGGCTACGCCTTCATCGAGGTCCTGGCCGAGTGCCCCACCCACCTGAAGGTCAACCCCGAGGCCGCCGAGGAGTGGATCCGCACGCAGATGGAGCCGGTCTTCCCGCTCGGAGTGAAGAAGGACGCGATCGTGGAGCCGTGGTTCCACCGGCCGCCGCCGAGCTTCGATCCGGACATCATCCTTGCGCTGGCCGGGGCAGACCGGGCGGAGGCGGGGTCGGCGTCCGCACCGGCGCGCCACGCCTCAGGCAACCGCGACCGCAGCTTCAAGCTGGCCGGGGCCGGCGGGGACGGGGCGCAGACCGCGGCCCTGATCCTCACCCGGGCGGCGATTGCGGAAGGGTACGACTCGACCCACATCCCCAGCTACGGCCCGGAGAGCCGCGGCGGAACCTCCTTTGCCGACGTCCACATCGCCGAGGGCGAGGTCCTCAATCCCTCCGCCGCGCGCCCCGATGTCCTGATCGCCTTCAACGCGCCGAGCCTGGCGCGGTTCGCGCCCACGGTCGCCGAGGGCGGCGTCATCCTCTACGACAGCACGACGGTCAAGGATCCCAAGGGGCTTCCGGCCGGCCGCCGGGTGATCCCGGTGCCGTTCACCGAGATTGCAGCCGGGCTCAACCGCCCGGTCGTCAAGAACGTCGTCGCCCTGGGCGCCCTGCAGGCCGCCACCGATGCCCTGCCCGCCGAGCGGATCCTCGGTACCCTGCGCCACTTGTTCAAGGACAAGCCCTCCGTCCTGCCGGTCAACGAGGCGGCCTTCGCCGCCGGCCGGCGGGCCGTCGAGCTCGCGGCCGGATGAGCGGGGGGGCATTTGTCGGAGAGGCGGAGGCCTACGGGATCCTCCAACGCTCCGGGATCCTTCCGCCCCGGCACGCCTTCGCCACGGATCCGGCGCCCTTCTCCCCGGGCGACCCTGTGGTCCTCAAGGGCCTGGGCGAGGGGCTGTGGCACAAGTCGGAGCTCGGGGCCGTAGCTTTTATCGGCTATGAGAAAGCGGCCGTGGACCGCTCGGCCGAGGCGATGAGGGGCCGGGTTGAGGGCGCGGGGCACCGCTGGATCGGGGCCCTGGTCTGCGAAAAAATCGCCTTCGCCCGGAGCGAGGGCCTGCCCTCCGAGGCCTTTGTCTCCCTCACCCGCAACGAGACCGGCTGGATCGCGCTTTTCGGCTGCGGCGGGCTCCAGGCCGAAGCCCTCTCGCAGCACGCGGGGGTGCTGCGCTGGCCGATCGGCCTGATGTCCCCGGCCCAGGCGCTTGCCGAGGTGCGCGAGCACCTGGTCGGCCGGGTCTGGCTCGGGCGGCTGCGCGGGGCGAAGGCCCTGACCGACGAGGTCCGGCTCGGGGCATTCCTGACGGGCCTGTGGCGCCTGGCCGGCCTGGCCGAGGAGGAGGGCCTGACGCTTCTGGAGATGAACCCGGTCGCCCTCGACCTGCGAGGCGACGCCCGGCCTCTCGACGCGGTGGGCAGGCGCGATCCGCGCCCGCCGGCGAGGATACCGCCCCCGGCGGGGTTCCTCGATGCGGTGCGCGCTCCGCGCCGGGTCGCCCTGGCGGGGATCTCGTCCCGCGAGGACGGGGTCGGCCGGATCATCCTTGAGAACCTGCGGCGCTGCGCGGCCCTCGAGGGCGGGCTCACCCTGATCAAGCCGGGCCAGGACATCCTGCTCGGGCTTCCGTGTGTTGCGTCGGTCGCCGCGCTGCGGAACCGGCCGGTCGACCTGCTGATCCTGGCAATCCCCGCGCCCGCGGCGGCGAAGGCCGTCTCGGAGCTGATCGCCCAGGGGGGCGGGGCGCAGGTCGTGGCCCTGGTCCCCGGCGGACTCGGCGACGGCGCCGACACCGAGGGGCTTGGCGCGGCGCTCGCGGCCGAGCTCCGGTCCACCCGGGCCGCGGGGCGCTGGACCCCGGCGATCCTGGGCCCGAACTTCCTCGGGCACTGGGTTCCGGGGATCGACCTAGATACCTCGTTTATCCCGCAGGAGAAGCTGCCCCCGATGCACCCGGAAGGGGGATCGCTCGCGCTCCTCGGCCAGAGCGGCGCCTTCCTCCTGTGCCGGCGCTCGCGTCACCGGCACTTGAGGCTTCTCCTGGGGGCGGCCCTCGGCAACGAGCTCGATGTCGCGCTGCCCGACTACCTTGAGGGTCTCGCCTCCGACCCGCGGTGCCGGGCGGTCGCGGCCTACGCGGAGGGGTTCCGGCCCGGCAACCTGGATGCGACCCTCTACGCGGCGATGCGCCTTCGCGAGCGAGGGGTGCCGTTCCTTCTGCACCGGGCGGGCCGGACGGCCGCGGGCCAGGCGGCGGCTGCGAGCCACACCGGGGCGATGGCCGGGGAGGTCGATGTGGAGCTGGCGGTCCTTTCCCGGGCGGGCGTGCGTTTCTCCGACTCGATCGCGGCCTTCGACGCAGCCCTGTCCTGGCTTGCCTCCTACCCGAAGATTCCGCACGGCCCGGTGGCGATCCTGAGCAACGCGGGGTTCGAGTGCGTGAGCGGAAACGACGCGATCGGTCCGCGCCCGGGGCCGGCACGGCTCGAGCCGGACACGGTCCAGGCCCTCAGGGAAATGCTCGCCGCAGAGGGCCTCGCCGGCCTGGTCGCCCCGAGGCTCCCCCTGGACCTTACCCCGATGGCCTCCGAGTCGGCCTACCTGAGGGCGGCCGAGATCCTTCTGCGGCGCGACGCCGGCTCCCTCATCCTGGGGGCGGTCCCCTTCACGCGCAGACTCCACACCGACGGCGCCGTGGGGCGCGGCTTCGCGGGGATGCTCGCCGAGTTGTCGGGCTGTCTCGGAAAGCCGATCGGGATCGCCGTCGACGCCGGGGCGGGGTACGAGCCGTATCGGGACTCGTTTGCCGACGCCGGGCTGCCGGTGTTCCGGAGTGTCGAGGAGGCCCTCTTGGGGCTGCAGACCCTCGCCGGGTAGCGCCCCCTCGGACTCAGTGGTGGTGGACCGGGGGCGGCCGGTTGCGGAGCGCCTCGAGCGTTGCGTGAAAGATCTCGTCGGGGCTACCCCGGGCGGCGATCGGGACGAGAAGGTGGGCGCGGCGGTAGTACTTTGCCAGGGGAGCGGTGCACTTCTCGTAGGCCTTCATGCGCACGCGCACCGTTTCGGGCTTGTCGTCCTCGCGCAGGACCAGAGCGGTGCCGCAGACGTCGCAGATCCCCTCGACCTTCGGGGGAAAGGCGGTCAGGTGATAGACCTTGCGGCACTTCGGGCAGTTGCGCCGGCCGACCGCCCGGGCCACGATCTCCTCGATCGGCAGCTCATAGCTCAGCACGGCGTCGAGCCGGAGTTTCTCGGTCTCCAAGATCCAGGCCAGCGCCCGGGCCTGGGGGACCGTGCGCGGGAACCCGTCCAGCAGAAACCCTCCCGGGCAACGCAGGCAGGCGACCCGCTCCCGGACGATCTCGAGGACGGTCGTGTCCGGGACGAGCTCGCCCCGGCGCATGAACCCGAGGGCGGCCTGCATGACCGCGCTCTGGCCGCAGCTGTCGCACGACTTCGCGGCCCGGAATACGTCGCCGGTCGACAGGGGGCAGGCTCCCAGCTCGGCGGCGAGCAGCGCAGCCTGGGTCCCCTTGCCTACTCCGGGGGCACCGAGAAGCACCATTCTCCAGGCCCGCCCGACAGGGCGGGGAGGACCCTTGCAGGGGGTGTCTCCACCCCTAAGCCACGCGGACTGGTCGCGTCCCGGCATGTTAGCCCGGCCGCCGTCCTAGGAGGGCACTTCAGGCTCCGTCGTTGCCGATCGACTCGGAGGCGCAGGCGTCCTTGATCTCCTCCATCTTCGCGGCCTCCTCGGCGTTCGCCGGCTGGCGCTTCACGAAGGACATGCCGGTATCGGCATTCCGGGAGAACAGATCCGGGGCATCGGTGCGGCACTGGTCGCAGTCGATGCAGCTCGAGTCGACGTAGTACTTGCCCGGGACATTGTCAGCGAGGCGGTCTGATAGCGTTGCCATGCCCGAAGCGTACCACGGAGGAGCCTGCGCTACCGCGCATGCTTTGGATTTTTCTACGCAGAATTTGTCGCGCCCCCGGGGGGCGCCCCGCGGGGTGTGCCGTTCGAGGTCCCGGGCGGCGGGAAGGCGACCCGGCGCATCTTCGCCCGGGCGACCCAGTTGGCAAGCCCCACCAGTTCGTCGATCAGGATCGTCGGGTCCTCCTCGTAGCGCAGGCGCAGCAGGGCGTCGCGGGCCCGGGTGTAGGACTCGGGCCGGGCCATCCACTCGTCGATCAGGTCGCCGAACTCGGCCGCGCGCTCGATCTTGGAGGCGGCCGCCCCGTTCCGGAAGAACTTCCAGGTCAGGCGCTCCTGGGGCATGATGCCGCCGAAGGCGTTGAAGATGATCGGACAGCGGAAGTGAAGGGCCTTGGCGCAGGTGGTGGTCCCTCCCCGCGTGACGATGACATCGCTGACCTGCAGCAGCAGGTGCACAATCTCGGAGAAGCCCTCGATGTAGCAGTTGAACTCGGGGTGGTTCGCCCGCCAGTGGACCAGGTCGTTGTAGGTCTGCTTGTTGCGGCCGCAGATGATGATCGCCTGGCACCGCTCGGCATGGCGCAGCAGTTCGGGCAGGAGCTCGAAGTGGTTGTTGGCCCCGTTCCCGCCGGTCGCCAGGAACACGGTGAACAGGTCCGGTCTCAGGCCCAGCCGCTTCTCCCGGTAGGTCCCGCGCTCCGCGGGCGAGATCACCTCCAGGTGCGCCCGGGGGGCCATCAGGTAGCCCCGAACGATCGACTTCTCCCGGGGAATGCCCCGCTTGACGGCAAAGTCGCTCGCCGTGGGGGTGCGCGAGACGTACAGATCCACCGTCGGCTCGATCCAGTTGCGGGAGTAGCCCCATCCCCCGGAGAACTCCCCGCAGTAGGTGGCGCAGCGGACGTTCCCCTCCCCCAGGATCCTCCGCGCGAGCTGGAAGTAGCCCCGGTTGAGGCAGTCGTGCACCGAGAAGATCAGGTGGGGCCGGTACTCGCGCAGGACCCTCAAGTAGTACGGCCGGCCGATCGCCACCGTGCGCTGGTTAAGGATGCTCAAGACCTCGACCACCGTGTAGAACAGCTTGTGCACCCACGGTGCCCCGCGCTGGATTCGGTTGTAGAGGTTGACCCCGGCGCGGTTCACCACCGAGGACTTCTCGAGCATCTGCTCGATGCGCACGTCCACGTCGTGGCGGTACAATTGGAAGCACCATTCCGCGAAGGCCTCGGCGCGGGCGTCGTGGCCGCCGCCGGTGCTTGAGGTGAGGACGAGGATGCGGATCTTCGACACGATGGGTGCGCTCCTGGGAGGGGGCGCCTAGCGGGCCCCGAAGTAGCGCGCCGCCGCGGCCCGCACGAGCCAGGCGGGGGCGATCCGGGCGAGGGCCGGGGCCAGGCGGGCCTGAAAGAGGGAGCCCGAGCGGACGACCCCGCTCCGGCCGCGCAGCAGGGCCCGGCGCAGGTCGGAGGCCGCCCGCGAAGGGTGCGGCGCCGCCGCCATGTTGCGCTCGAGAACCCGCCACGCGGCCCCGAGTTCCCCGGACAAAGTCGAGGAAAACGAGGTCGATCGGGTCTTCATGGTTTCGTTGAAGGCGGTCCGATAGTCACCGGGCCGGAAATCGATCACCTTGACAGCGCCCTGACGGGATTCAAAGGCCAAACTTGCGCTCAGGGCCGACAGCCCGGCCTTGGCCACGTTGTAGCCGCTCATGTAGGGCAGCGGAAACTCGGCAGCAAGCGACGACACGTTGACCAGTGTGCCGCGGTCTCGCGCGCGCATCGCCCGGTAGGCCGAGTGGGCGATCCCGGCCGCCGTCAGCAGGGTTGCCGCCAGGTCCGCCTCCCACGAGCCGAAGTCGGCCGCCGCGAACTCCCCGAAGACCCCGTAGCCGGCGTTGTTGACCACCAGGTCAAAGCACCCCCCGGCCTCGGCCTGCGCCCGGGCGAAGGCCTCCTGGGCCCCCTTGGGGTCGGCGAGGTCCAGGGCGACGGCGGCGACCCCCGGAGGGATGCGGCCTGCCCCCGAGGCGAGGGTCTTCGGCCGCGAGCTGCCCCAGACGCGCACCCCCTCGGCCGCAAGCATCCGTGCGAAGGCCTCCCCCAGGCCGGAGCCCGCCCCGGTGACGAGGGCGGTGCGGTACGTGCCGCTCAGGCTGCGCGCCATTCCGGTTCAGACCTTCCTGAAAAGCAGCGCGACATTGGCGCCGCCGAAGCCGCTGCTGTTCTTCATGACAATTCCCGGGGCCTGAGGAACGGTCTCCCGCAGGATCTTCAGGCCCTCGCACTGCGGGTCGACGCGGCTGATGTGGGCCGAACCCGGCGTGAAACCCTCCCGCATGGCGAGCGCGCAGAAGGCGCTCTCCATCACCCCCGCAAGCGACAGGCCGTGGCCGGTCAGGGCCTTGGTGCTGGAGATGCCGGGCCGCTCGGCCGCCTGCGGGAAAACCGCCCGCAGCGCCCGGGCCTCGGCGATGTCGCCGATCAAAGTCGAGGTCGCGTGGGCGTTGATGTGATCGACCTGCTCGGGGGCGACCCGGGCCGCCCGCAGGGCGTTGCGCATCGCCAGGGCGAGCCCGGCGCCGTCGGGGTGTGAGATCGCGACATTGTAGCCGTCGGAGGCCTGCCCCCAGCCGAGAACCTCGGCATAGGGCCGCACCCCGCGGCGGGCAACCTCGTCCTCGCTTTCGAGCACCATCACGGTCGCCCCGCCCGTCCCGACGAACCCGTCGCGGGCGGCGTCGAACGGCCGGGAGGCGAGCGCCGGGTCCGTCTGCAGGGAGAGGGTGCGCATTCCCGCAAAGGGCATGATCGCGTCGACGTTGCCGTCCTCGGCCCCGACGACGAACATGCGCTTCTGGCGGCCGAGCGAGATGTCGTCGAAGGCAAACCCGATCGCGTGGGCCGAGGAGGCGCACGCCGAGGAGAAGCCGCAGGACGAGCCCTGGATCCGGAAGGCCGCCACGAGGTTGAAGTTGAGGGTGCCGACGATCGAGGAGACGATCCCCATCGGGGAGCAGCGCATGACCCCGAGCTTGAGCAGGCGCTCGTGGTTGTAGTGGGTCAGGAAGGGGGAGCCGCCCGATGCGGCGTTGAGCCCCGTCTCGGGGTTGGAGACCTCTCCGGGGCCAAGCCGGGCGTCCTCGACCGCCTGGAGGAAGGCGCAGTGGGCATACAGGCCGTGGGGCGCCATTGAGCGCAGGGTCTCCCGCTTGATCGCGTAGCGGCTGGGCCAGGTCCAGTCCTCGGGGTCGGTGGAGTTCGCCGTGAAGCCCTTGACCGTGCCCACCACCTTGCAGGGGATGTCCGGCTTCTGGAAGGGCGGGTACAACTCGAACCCGTGCCGGAGCTCGCGCAGGCTCGAGGCCACGCTGGCCGCATCGTTTCCGATGCTAGTCACGAAACCGAGGCCGGTGATGAAGACTCTGGGCATGGTGACGAACGGGCGGGGCGCTAGGGCCGGCGCGCCTTGCCGGACTGCCGCCCCGGTCAGGCGCCGCCCAGCGCGGCGTTGAGCGGGCCGGAGCCTCCGGCGGGGGCCGGAGCGGGGATGGGCGGGGATGCGGGGGCTGGAGCGGCCGCGGCGGGGGCCGGGGCGTCGACAAACCCGAAGGTCATTGTGATCTCCTCGGCGATCACCGTCTTCTCCTGTCCGACGCGGATCGAGCCCTCGAAGGTAGCCAGGGGCATCTTCATCCGCTTCGGCTTGATCGACAGCGACAGCAGGTCGCCCGGCCGGCAGATCCGGTGGGCCCTCACGCCCTCGCATCCGGTGAAGAAAATCGTGTTCGGGCCGACGATCTTGCCCGGCTCCGTCGGGGCGCCCTCTAGAAGGTACAGAACGGCGAGCTGGCCCAGCGCCTCGAGCATGATCGAGGCCGGCATGACCGGGTTGTCCTTGAAGTGGCCCTGGAGGAAGAACTCCTGGCCGGTGATCTTGTACTTGCCGTTCGCGGCCGTGGAGCTGACGGAGGCCTCGTTCAGAAACAGGAACGGCGGCTGGACCGGCATAATCGCCCCGATGTGTTCGATCGGCAGGAACTTGGTCGGCTTGGGCAGGGGAAGCCCGCGGATCTTGCAGTCGATGAAGGTCTTAACATCTCCGACGGTGCGCAGGTTGCGCAGTTCGTCGTTGTTGATCGACACCTGGAGAACCTCCTCCACCAGGATCACGATCTCCATCATGGTCAGGGAGTCGACCCCCAGGTCCTCGACCACCCGCAGGTCGTCGTCGGCATCCTTAAGCTTCGTGCGCAGGTCCGGCTCGACGAAGCGCTCGATGATCCCGATGACGACGGCCGGGACGTGCTCGGGGTTGCCGGTCTTGCGGTATTGGACGGCCGCCTCGAAGGTCGACGGCGAGCACCGCTTCAGAGACTCGCGCAGCACGGCCTCGTCCTCGGGGCTGAAAGGCTTGGCCAGCGCCACAAAGGACTTGCTAGAGCCCGGATTGGGATCGAGTGCTTCGGACATGTCACAATCTTGTACCGTACGGCGTCGGGTAAAGTAAATCCCATTCTTGGGCGCGGCCTTACGCGAGAGCAGTCATGTGGTTGCACTTGCGTTGGGCGGCCTGCGCGGCTAGATCCGTGCCCCTTGATCATGAATGGCCCAGCCTCAGCCGCCTCCTTTGGGCCCGTATATCTAATCACCCACGAATTCTATCCCATGAGGGGTGGGATCGCGACCTTCACCGAGGAGATCGCCAAGGCGAGCGCGAGCCTGGGTTACGACGTCGAGGTCTGGGCCCAGTCCGCGCCTCCGGGGGCGGAGAAAGCCTGGCCGTTCAAGATGCGCCGGCTGCCCCTGAAGGGAAGCCACGGACTCATGTGCCAGTTGCGGCTCGCCCGCGAGCTCGTGGCCGCCCGCCGGCAGCTGCGCCAGGCCACCGTCTACCTGCCCGAGCCCGGGCCGATGCTGACGATGATGCTCCTGCAGTTCTTCAAAGCGTTCCGGCCGAAGAGGCTGGTCCTGACCTTCCACGGCTCCGAGATCCTCAAGTTCGCCCGCAGCCCCTTCCGCCGCTGGCTCGGCCGGCAGCTCATCCGCAGGGCGACTCGGGTGAGCACCCTGAGCACCTACACCCAGGAGCTGCTTCTGGCGCACTTTCCCGAGGCGGCGAACAAGGCCTTCCTCACTCCCGGGGCCCCGCGGTCGGACCTGGCGGTTGTGGCCCCCCCCCTCGCCCGGCCCGCCAACAAGATCGTTGTCCTGACGGTCGGCCGGCTCCACCCCCGCAAGGGCCAGCTGCTCACCCTCCAGTCCCTGCAGATGCTCCCATTCGACGTGCGCAGCCGCATCGAGTACTGGATGGTCAGCGGACAGAGCAAGGGCGGCTACGAGGAGACCGTGAAGGCCACGGCGGCGGCGCATCCGGAGCTTTCGGTGCGCTTCTTCGGAAACCTCCCCGACGACGAGCTGGAGCAGGTCTACGCCCGGGCCGACATCTTCGCGATGACGAGCGTCAACCATGGCAACTCGATCGAGGGGTTCGGCCTGGTCTACCTCGAGGCCGCCGCCCACGGCCTGCCGGTCGTCGCCCACGACGTCGGCGGGGTCTCCGAGGCGGTCCTCGACGGTCGCACGGGGCTGCTCGTGCCGCCCCATCGGCCGGCGCAGCTTGCGGCCGCCTTCGAGAAATTGATCCACGACGAGGCCCTGCGCCGCAGCCTCGGGGCGGCCGGCCGCGAGTGGGCCAGGCGCACCCGCTGGGAGGAGTCTGCGAGCGCGCTATTCGGCTCGGCCCAGACCGCGGCATGATCCACTCCAAGACCGAGGTCACGGTCCGCTACGCCGAGACCGACATGATGGGGATCGTCTACCACGCCAACTACCTGACGTGGTTCGAGATCGGCCGCACCGAGATGTTCAAGCAGATCGGGATGCCCTACCGCCGGCTCGAGGCCGAGGGGTACCGGGTGCCGGTCCTCGAGGTCACCGCCAAGTTCCTGCGCCCGGCCGTCTACGACGACGTGCTGACGATCCTGACGACCCTGCGGGAGCGGCCGCTGCTGAGGATCCGATTTGACTACGAGGTCCGCCGCGGGGAGGAGCTCCTGGCGACCGGCGTATCCTCCCACGCCTTCATCGACACCCAGGGCCGGCCCGTGAGGCCCCCCGCCTGGGCGGTAGCCCGGCTTCGGGAGTTTTTCAAGGAAGGGGCCTAGAGGGCCCCGTCTACAGGGCCCGCGTACTCGGAGAGGACAGCCGGGTCGGCTTCCGCCTCGCGCGCTGCGCCCAGAAGCGCCGGGGCCTCCCCCTCCCCAGCCAGGCGGCGCACCGCCCAGACCGCGTGGGCCCGCACTAGCGGCGGGGCCGACACAGCGAGCCTGAGCAGCGGCGCAACCAGGCCCACCTCAGCGGAATTGCCCGCCCCGATGCAGGCGTTTCGCAGGAGCCCGGCGTACTTCAGGCGCTTGACCGGGGTGCCCCGGAACCTCGCGGCGAAGCCCTCCGGCGACAGCTCGAGCAGTTCCCTCCAGCCGAGCTGTGCCAGTTCGTCGCGGGACGCCAGGAGCATCTGCCGGCCCTCCCGGGCGAAGCGGTTCCACGGGCAGACCTCCAGGCACGTGTCGCAGCCGTAGACCCGGGCCCCGATCCGGGCCCTGAGTTCCCGGGGTATCGCGCCCCGGTTCTCGATCGTCAGGTAGGAGACGCACCGCCTTGCGTCCACGACGCCGGGCTCCGGGAAGGCCCCGGTCGGGCAGGCGTCCAGGCAGCGGGTGCATTTGCCGCACAAAAGCCCCGGCCCGTCCCCCGCCCGGCCGCGGAGCGCGGGGTCGGCCGGCAGCTCCACCCTCGTCAGGATCGCCGCCAGGAAAAGCCAGTTGCCGTGGAGGCGCGACACGAGCATCGCGTTCTTGCCGATGAAGCCCGCCCCGGCCCGGGCGGCCCACCCCCGCTCGAGGACGGGCCCCGTGTCGACGTAGTAGCGGTAGTCCTTGGGCGCCGCCCCGCAGTGCTCCTCGAGGAGCCGGCCGGCCCGTTCGAGGGCCGGCTTTATCGTGTCATGATAATCCGAATACATTGAGTAGCGAGCGAGCGCCGGGCCGCCCGGCCGCGGCGCCCCCCCGTCCCGCCAGTAGCTGACGCCCAGGAGCACCACCGTCTTCACGCCGGGCAGGACCGCCTCCGGCGACAGGCGCCGGGGGGCGGTCCGTTCCATCCAGTCCATGTCGGCCTGGCGCCCGGCCTTGAGCCAGGGGGTCAGCCGGTCCGGCGGGGGCTCTCCCGCGGAGGCGAAGCGCACCTCGTCAAATCCCAGGGCGGCGATCGCCGCCCTCAGCCGCTCTGCCCTCTGGTCCATCGCCTCAGCGGGCCAGGGCGAACGGCCGGGCGTCGCGCTCCCACACCCGGATCACGTGGGCCACCACGTCGCGCAGGGGCCTCGCGTCGGTGAGGATCACCGTGCCGGAGCCCCTGTAGATCGGCGCCCGCTGCGCGTAGAGCTCGCGCACCCGCTGCTGGGGGTCGCCCACGTTGAGCAGGGGCCGGTGCGAATGCCGCTCGGTCCGCTCAAGGATGGTCTCGATCGTGGCGTGAAGGCAGACGATGACGCCGCGCGCCCGCACCAAGTCCAGCATCCCCGGCGGGATCACCAGGCCCCCGCCACAGGCGACCACGGTCCGGCTCTGCGCGTGGCCGCCCTCGATGAACTCGCGCTCCAGGCGGCGGAACTCGGGTTCGCCCTGCTCGGCGAAGATCTCGGCAACGGTCTTGCCGCACTGGCGCTCGATCTCGTGGTCGCTGTCCAGGAAGGAAAACCCCATGTGGTGCGCCACGGCCCGGCCGACGGTGCTTTTGCCCGTCCCCATGAAGCCCACCACGTAGAGGTTGACGTCGCCTGGGTTCATCGAGCGCGACTCCATAAAAAGGCACGGCGGCCCGCCGTGCCAATCAAGGAATCATCGGCTGCGGGGCGCCCGCCGGCTCAGCCCTTGGGGGCGGCCGGCTTGATGTCGAGCAGCTCGACGTCGAAGATCAAAGTCGACGACGGCGGGATCCCCGGCCGGCCCTCGTCGCCGTAGGCCAGCTGCGGCGGGATGTACAGCTTGATGCTGCCGCCCTTGTCGACCTTCTGGATCCCCTCGGTCCAGCCCGGGATAACCTGGTCCAGCTGGAACTCCGCGGGCTGTCCGCGCTGGACGGAGCTGTCGAAGACCGTCCCGTCGATCAGGCGGCCGGTGTAGTGGACGGTGACCGTGTCGGTGGCCTTGGGGAAGGTGCCGTTGCCGGCCTTGACGACCTCGTAGCGGAGCCCGCTCGGCAGCTCCACGACAGCCTTGTTGGCCTTCAGGATGGTGAAGAAGTTGCGGGCCTGCGCCAGGCTCTGCTCCTTCATGCGCGCCATGTACGCGACCTGCTTGGCCTGCATGAAGGTGTTCAGGTCGGACTCGATCTTCTGGATGTCGTACGGCGACTCCTTGCCGTTCATCGCGGCGTCGAAGCCCTTGACCAGGGCGGCGACCTCGGCCGGCGTGAACTGCAGCTCGGTCAGGCTCCCGCGCTTGGCGACGAGCCAGCCGACCTCCTCGACGAGCTGGACCTGGGTGAACGCGGGGGCCGGAGCGGCCGGGGCGGGGGCGGCGGCGGCGGGCTTGGGGGCCTGCGCGCTTGCGGCCGCTGTGGCGAGGATCGACAGGAGCCCCGCGCGGAAAATGTGGATGGGTTTCATGCGGATTTAAGGTTGAGCGGTGAGGATGGGCGGGGCCGGTCCGATTGCAACCCCTTCCTCCCCGGGTCTGGCCCCGCCAAAAGCGGCCCGAATCCCCGCTTGAGTCGGGACCGGACCGGTCCCCATAATCGCCGGTTTCCCAACATGAATCCCGACCAATTCTGGACCAGCGAGGACGGCCAGATCCTGGCGATCCGAAACCAGGACGAGCGCACGGTCTCGCTGACCCTGGCGTTCTGGCCGCGAAACCCCGCGGAGTTCGAGTTCCTCAAGGCGCACTTAAGCGAGCTGAAGTTCAGCGAGCGAAGCTCGCTGGCCCGCATCGGCATCGAGATGACAATTCACGGCTCCCCCGCCGTGGACGGCCACCGCCTGACGTTGGAGGCCGACGCGTTCATCTACGACCTGAGCTTCCCCAACGCCCCGTACTGGAAGAAGCTCCTGCGGCCCGGGGCGCCCGCCGGGCGCCTGTTCTTCGCGCCGGCCGCCTCGAAGCTGTCGACCGAGGAGATCTGGGAGGCGGTGAAGGAGAACCGCCTGAAGCTGCCCAGCACGATCAGCATCGACCGGGGCGGCCGGGTGTTTCTCACCCCCCACCAGGTGAGCTACACGCTCGACCCGAGGCTGCAGCGGCTGAACTTCGAGCTGATCGTCGGCGGCGAGGCGGGCCGCGCGTTCCTGGACAAGGTGCAGATGCGCCACGACATCTCCCCCCTGACGATCCCCCCGCGCTCCGGCATCCTCACCTCGTGCTCCATGTACCTCAGGGAGCACTACGTCGTGCTCAACCAGGGCGAGGGCAACTTCGGGATCCACACCGGGGCGGTGCTCCTCGACCCGATCCAGACCTTCGGCACCAACATCATGCTCGAGATCTACAACACGGGCGACCAGCCGGTTGTGAACCCGCTGGTGTCCCTCGAGATCTTCCGCGCCCCGGCCTTCAGCGACCCCGAGTTCAAGACCCTTGCCAAGCGCCGCCAGCGGCTGCTTGCGTCGGCCTCCGGACTGTTTGCGGCGCTCGACGAGGGCCCCCAGCAGGAGTTCGGTGAGTCCCGGCCGCGGGCCCGCATCTCGGTGCGCGGCCAGACGGCGACCATGGACAACCGCTCCGTCTGCTTCAAGGGGGGCGACGACCTGAAGAAGGTCCTCGGCGGCGACGGCCCCCGCGGCTACCGCACGATGATCCAGGCCCTGGACGCGGCCCCGGAAGGGGCGGACACCCTGGCCGTGGAGTTCTTCCCGGGGCTGGTCGAGCACGTGGAGCTGATGGCGCGGTTCGCCGACCTTAAGCTCAAGCGCCTCATCTTCCGCATGGCCTCGCGCACCCATGGGTACTTCCTGTCCTCCAACGCCCACGCCCGCCTCGACACCTTCGACCATATGGGCCTGCAGACGTACTGGTACGACGAACTCACCAAGGACATTTACCTACACGTCTACAAGAAGGACCACGGCTTCTTCGTTCGCGAGGAGAACGCCCGCAAGTTCCAGCAGGCGACGATCCTCGCCTTCTACGGGTCTGCCCTGGGCCTGGAGCAGGCCGACACCGAGCGCATCTCGGTCCTGGTGGAGCGCCTGGCCTCCTTCATCGGCGGGAACGTCGGCGTTCTGACAGGCGGCGGCGGCGGCGTCATGCGCCTGGCGACCGAGCAGGCCCGCACCAAGGGGGCCCTGACGGGCGCCTGTTTCCTGGAGCTGGAGGCGCAGCCCCCGGAGCTGGGCGTGGACTTCTTCAACACCTTCCAGGAGTCCTCCCGCCACTTCCGGCAGAAGTGGTTTGAGGTTGCCGACTTTTGCATCTTCAACGTCGGGGGGGTCGGGACCCTGGAGGAGATCGGGATCGAGATGTGCAACCTGAAGCTGGGCATCCGCCCGCGGGTGCCCTTTGTCTTTTTCAACGCCCGGTTCTTCTCGCACCTGCGCCGCCAGATCCGGGAGATGATCCGCACCAAGCGGGCCCCCGCCTGGATCGCCGACTACATCCTGTTCACCGACGACCCCGACGAGGTCGTGGCCTACTACCGAAAGAAGCTCCAAGTGTTATGAGTTCCCACGCCCTTCCCCGGTGCGTCCTGGTGGTCGGTTCCGGCGGCCGCGAGCATGCGCTCGTCCGGGCCCTGGCCGCCTCCCCGGGGCGCCCCCGCGTCCTGTGCGCCCCCGGAAACGCCGGGATCGCCTCGGACGTGACCTGCCGGCCCGTCCCGGCCGACGACGTCCCCGGACTGGTCGCGCTCGCCCGGGACGAGGGGGCCGACTTCGTCGTCGTCGGGCCCGAGGTGCCGCTCTCCCTGGGGCTGGTCGACGCCCTCGGCGCTGCCGGGATCGCCGCCTACGGGCCCAAGGCGGACGGGGCCCGCCTGGAGGCCTCGAAAATCTACACCAAGGAAATCCTCCTTAAGTACGCGATCCCGACGGCCGAGGCGGCAATCTTCGGCGATGCCGACTCGGCAATCGCCTGGATGCGGCAGCGTCCGGTTCCGATCGTCGTCAAGGCCGACGGGTTGGCCGCGGGCAAGGGGGTCGTCGTGGCGACGGGCCGGGCCGAGGCCGAGGCCGCCGCGCGCGACCTGCTCGCACTCGGGGCGGCGGGCAGGCCCCCGGCCGGCGGCGCGAAGATCCTGATCGAGGAGTGCCTGACCGGGGAGGAGACCTCGATATTGGTCATCGTCTCGGGCCGCGACTACGTGATCCTGCCGACCGCCCAGGACCACAAGCGCATCGGCGACGGCGACACGGGGCCCAACACGGGCGGCATGGGCGCGTGCTCCCCGGCGGCGGTCGTCACGGCGGAGCTGCTCGGGCGGATCGAGCGGACGATCGTGCGGCCATCGGTCGAGGGAATCGCTTCCGAGGGGATCGACTTTCGGGGAACCCTCTTCATCGGGATCATGCTCACGCCGGACGGGCCGAAGGTGCTGGAGTTCAACACGCGCTTCGGGGACCCCGAGACCCAGGCGGTCCTGCCGCGGGTCGAGAGCGACCTGCTGGGGCTGCTGTGGGCAGCAGCCCACGGGCATCTCGGTGGCACGCCCCTGGTGGTGCGGCCCGAGCCGGCGATCTGCGTCGTCGTCGCGGCCCGCGGCTACCCCGGGCCGTACCCGAGGGGTGACGCAATCGGCCTGCCCCCGGCGGCGGCCCTGCCGCCCCAAACCCAGATCCTGCACGCCGGCACGGCCCGCGACGCCGCCGGCCGCCTCGTGACCAGCGGCGGGCGGGTCC
This sequence comes from uncultured Opitutaceae bacterium, assembly GCA_903862935.1. GTDB lineage: Bacteria > Verrucomicrobiota > Verrucomicrobiia > Opitutales > Opitutaceae > Palsa-1447. The sequence continues at coordinate 5,323 of CAIOZY010000061.1, read as the reverse complement.
TGGGGGTCGTCGCTGTCGGGCCCACCCTGAGGGCCGCCGCCGACCGCGCCTACGCGGCCTGCGATTCCATCGCTTGCGAGACCAAGTACTACCGGCGCGACATCGGCGCCCGGCAGATGGGACGGACATGAAGGCCGTTCCGACCCTCCTGATCGCCGCCGTCCTGGCTCTGGGCGCCGCACGGGGCGCACCGGCTGAGCGCGACCTCGGGCTCGGGCTCAAGTACTTCCGGGCCCGCGCGGTTCCGGCCGATCTGCCGACCTCCGAGGCGGCCCGGGGCGGTCCCGTGGTCTTGGACCTGCGCTACGCCACGGGCGACTCCGCTGGGGCGCTCGCCCTCGCAGGCTGGCTCAAGTTTCACGCCGGGCCGAACAACCCCGTCTTCCTCCTCGCCAACGCCGGCACAAGCCGCCGGCTGCTCGCCCCGCTGGCCTCCCCCGACGCGGTCCGCGGGTTGATCATCCTCGGGCCTGCGGCCCCCAGCTTCGAACCCGACATTCCGCTCGCCGTGAAAGCCGATGCGGACCGCAAGTGCTGGGAGGCCTTCGAGCACGGAACCCCGATCGAGGCCCTGCTGAGCGACCGTCGGGAGAAGCCCCGCGACGACGAGGCCCTGCTGGTCCGAGAGCACCTGAGCGACAGCGCGCTCTCAGCCGACCCGGTCGACCCCGCCTCCGCGCCGCCCGCGCCGGCGGCCCCGCTCCTGGACGAGGTCCTCAGGCGGGCCGTCCAGCTCCACCGCACCCTGGTTGCCCTCCGGCGCCTGCCGGTCCCCGCCGGGGCCCGAGCCAGGTTGTAAGGCGTTGCATTTCCGGAAAAGTCGTGTCCCCTTGCTCCCTTTAATGCCCGCGACCGGACACGTCCTTGTTGTGTGCACGGCAAACATCTGCCGGAGCCCGATGGCCGCCGCGCTGCTCCGGCACGCGCTGGCCGCCCAGCCCGAACCGCTGCGCTCCGTGCCGGTGATCTCGGCCGGGGTGGCGGCCCGCCGGGGGGACCCGGCGACCGAGTACTCGGCGATCGCGCTCAAGAAAGTCGGCATCACCCTGGCCAGCCACCAGAGCCAGCCGGTCACCCAGGAGCTGCTCGACAAGTCCCTGCTCGTCCTGTGCATGACCGAGTCTCACCGCACGATGATCCAGCTGACCGGCGAGCCGCCGCCGGAGCGCCTGCTCCTGTTCCGGGAGCTCTTGGACGACAGGATGAGGGAGATCGCCGACCCCTACGGCAGCCCCCTGCCGGTCTACGAGTCCAGCCGCGACGAGATGGTCGAGGCGATCCCCTCGATCGTCGAGTACCTGCGCCGGCTCGTCTCGTGAAAAATCCTCGCGGTCCGGCGCCATTGCGCTAGAGACTCGCTAGCCCGGCCGAACCCGGCAGGGCTCTTCCTTTCTCCCATGCTCAACTCATCCCCGCTCTCGAAACTCGACCCGGAACTGCACGCGGCGATCGCCTCCGAACTGGCCCGCCAGCACAGCCACATCGAGCTGATCGCATCGGAAAACTTCACCTACCCGGCCGTCCTCGAGGCCCAGGGCAGCGTGCTCACCAACAAGTACGCAGAAGGCTACCCGGGCAAGCGCTACTACGGCGGCTGCCAGTTCGTCGACATCGCCGAGCAGCTGGCGATCGACCGGGCGAAGAAGCTCTTCGGGGCCGAGCACGCCAACGTCCAGCCGCACTCCGGCTCGCAGGCCAATATGGCCGTGTACTTCTCGGTCCTGAAGCCGGGCGACAAGATCCTGTGCATGAGCCTCGAGCACGGCGGGCACCTAACCCACGGCTTCCCCAAGAACTTCTCCGGGATGCTCTACCAGGTGGTCGCCTACGGAGTGAGGCCGGACGACAACCGGATCGACTACGACCAGCTCGCCGAGACGGCGATGCGCGAGAAGCCCAAGATGATCACCGTGGGCGCAAGCGCCTACTCGCGCACGATCGACTTCGCCCGCATGGGCGAGATCGCCAAGGCCTGCGGGGCGTACCTGTTCGCCGACATCGCCCACATCGCCGGCCTGGTCGCCGCGGGGCTCCACCCCTCGCCCGTCCCCTACGCCGACTTCGTCACGACGACCACCCACAAGACCCTGCGCGGGCCGCGCGGCGGCCTGATCCTGTGCAAGGCCGAGCACGCGAAGGCGATCGACGCGACCGTGCTGCCGGGCATCCAGGGCGGGCCCCTGATGCACGTCATTGCGGCCAAGGCCGTGTGCTTCGGCGAGTGCCTCAAGCCCGAGTTCAAGCTCTACGCCGCCCAGGTGATCGCCAACAGCAAGGCCTTCGCTGCAGCCATGGCCTCCCGCGGCTACAGGATCGTCTCCGGCGGGACCGACAACCACCTGTTCCTGGTGGACCTGCGGGCGAACCTGCCCGAGCTCACGGGAAAGACCGTCCAGGAGAAGCTCGATCTGGCGAACATCACGTGCAACCGCAACACGGTGCCTTTCGAGACCCGCTCCCCGTTCCAGGGCTCCGGGATCCGGCTGGGGACGGCCGCCGTCACGACCCGGGGGCTGAGGGAACCCGAGATGGCCCAGATCGCCGAGCTGATCGACTCGGTCGCCCGTGCGATCGGCAAGCCCGAGGAGGCAGCCGCGATAGCGGCCGCCAAGGAGAAGGCCGTCGCCCTCATGTCCCGCTTCCCCCTGCCCTACAGGGCCTGAATCCGCCATGCCCCCTGAAGCCGCCCCACGCCAGCCGGGAAGCAGGTCCCGTCTCGGGATCATCTTCCTGACGATCTTCATCGATCTGCTCGGCTTCACGATCATCTTCCCGCTGTTCCCGGCGATCCTCGCCTACTACCTGAAGGCCGACGGGGCCGGCGGCGTCCTCGGGTGGCTCCTGGGCCAGATTGAGTCGCTGGCGCACCTGGTTGGGGCCCGCGGCAACTACCGCGAGGTGCTCTTCGGCGGGATTTTGGGGTCGCTCTACTCGTTCCTGCAGTTTGTCTGCGCCCCCTTGTGGGGGGCCCTGTCGGACCGGATCGGCCGCCGGAAGGTGCTGCTCGTCACGGTGGCGGGGACGGCGGCGAGCTACCTGATGTGGGTGTTCAGCGGCTCGTTCGCCCTGTTCGTTCTGGCCCGGCTCCTCGGGGGGGCCTTCGCCGGGAACCTGTCGGTGGCAACCGCGGCCGTCGCCGACGTGACCAGCCGAGAGAACCGCGCCAAGGGGATGGGCCTGGTGGGCGTCGCCTTCGGCCTGGGATTCCTCTTCGGGCCGGCGATCGGCAGCATCGCCGCCTTCAAGGACCTGACGGCCTCCCACCCCGGCCTGGCCCACTTCGGGATCAACCCCTTCTCCGTTCCCGCGATCCTTTCGGCGTGCTTTAGCATCGTGAACCTCGTGTGGATCACGACACGCTTCCGCGAGACCCTGGACCCGGCCCACCAGGAGGCGGCCGAGATCGTGCGGATCCGGCACCCGGTGCACGAGCTGATCGCGGCCGAGGCCGGGCCCGCGCGGCGCACCAACTGGCTTTACTTCGTGTTCACCCTGTCGTTCAGCGGCATGGAGTTCTCGCTGCCCTTCCTCGCAGCGGACCGGTTCCACTACCGGCCGACCGACATGTGGAAGATGTTCGCCTTCCTCGGCTTGGTGGCGATCTTCACCCAGGGCGGAATCGTCCGCCAGGCCGTGCCGCGCTTCGGAGAAAAAGCGGTGCTGATGTGGGGGCTCGCTGTCGAGCTGGTGGGGCTCTTGATCACGGGACTGTCCCCTTCCGAGCCCGGGCTCTACGTTGGGCTCGCCGCTATTGGGCTGGGGTCGGGCCTGATCAACCCGTCGGTCTCGGCGCTGGTCTCCCTCTACAGCCGCCCCGAGCAGCAGGGGCGCATGCTCGGGGTGTTCCGCTCCCTGGGTTCCCTCGCCCGCGGGTTCGGGCCGGTGTCAGCCTGCCTGCTGTACTGGTGGCAGGGGCCGAGCCTGACGTACGGTCTGGCGGCCCTTGTCCTCGCGGCGCCGTGGATCATGGCGCTGCCGCTTCCCAAGCCCCACCGATGAGGCTCTGGGGCCCAGCCGCGGCGGCCCTGTGCCTTGTCCTCGGAGGCTGCCTTCCCTTCCCGGGCGAGCCGGTGCGGCCCGGGAGCACGCGCCTGGGGTCGGCCGAGGTGAGCCTGCCGGCCCGATTGATCGGCAACATGCTGGTCGTCGAGGCCAAGTGGGATAAGTCCGGGCCCTACCACTTCCTGGTCGACACGGGCTCCTCGGTCACGCTCGTCACCCCGGAATTGGCAGCCCGCTACCCCGCAAAGAACGCGCCGCCCCCGCAGATCCCGGAGGTTCGCGTGCGCTCGTCCGACGGCGGAACGACCGTCCTGCCGGCGACGACCCTGGAGAGGATCGAGCTCGGTGGAGCCCGCTTCCTCGCGGTCCCGGCGGCCGTCTACGACTGCACGTCCCTGAGCGACCAGCTGGGGGTCAGGATCGACGGGGTGCTCGGGTTCCCGCTGTTTCGCGAGACGCTGCTCACGCTCGACTATCCGCACGGCCGGGTGGTGCTCAGGGCGGTCGCTCCGGGCTCGAACCCTCCCCCGATCCCGGGCTCCACTCTCGCCTTCACCCTGCCGGGCAAGGTCCCGATCGTCTCGGTCAGCCTGGGCGAGCAGCGCTTCAGCGCCTTCATCGACTCGGGCAGCGACGACGTCGCAAGCCTCAACTTCCGGGGCCTCGCCCCGCGTTTCGCCTTCGGCCCGACGATCGGGCTTACGGTCGGCACCCTGACCGGCGACCAGACCGAACGGGTCGGCCGTCTCGCGGAGACGCTCTACGTCGGGGACTACGCCCTGCCGCAGCCGGTGGTCGTCGAGACCAACGAGATGTCCGTCCTGGGCGGGGGCCTGCTTAAGCACTTCACCGTCACCTTCGACCAGGAGCACGAGCGGGTCACCTTCTTCCGCGACCCGGACGGTCCGATCGCGATCCCGGCGATCCGCACGACGGGTCTGAGCGTGCGCAAGGGCCCGGCGTACTGGCGGGTCGTCGGGGTCGTCCCAGGCTCGCCCGCCGACCGGGCGGAGATCGAGACCGGCGACCTGATCACGCGGATCAACGGGGAGCCGGTCGCCCGGTGGGGCGGCGGCCGCTACGAGCAGGTCGTCTCCTCCCAGGATTCGCTCACGGTGACCCTCCTGACCGGAACGCGCGAGGCCGACAAGGCCCTGAAGGTCGTCGAGCTCGTGCCCTGACTAGAGCATTTTCGATTTAGATAGCGGTATACGTTGACTGGGGGACGCTCCTCGTCGATAAGAGGGGTCCATGAGACCCTTGAGTCAGGATCTGCGCCGCCGGATCGTGGTGGCGCGTGGAGACGGCGTTGGAACCGGCG
>CAIOZY010000060.1 GCA_903862935.1 uncultured Opitutaceae bacterium | reverse complement strand
AGCCCAGGCCCAGCCGAATCCCCCGCAGGCAAAAGACTGCGTGGTGCTGCTGACCCTTGCACCCGGCTCGTATACGGCCGTCGCCACAAGCTCCAGCGGCGCCTCCGGCAACGTCTTAGTCGACATCTACGAAATCCAGTAGGGGCCCTGCAGCCATTGCGCGCAGGCCAGCCTCGGAATGGCCCCGTGGCAGGCTCGTCCGCACGTGTTTGGCCGCCCAGCGAGCCCCGGCGGTCCCCCCGAGACAGAGGCCGGGGTGGCAATCCAGGCAGGCGGCCCATAAAGAGCCCGCCCCTCACGGGGCGGGCTGTCGATAGCGAAAAGGCCAGGACCGAGTTTCAGGACTTCGCGACCTTGGACACGTGGGTTGCAACGGCCACCCACGCCTTGTCGCGCTTGACGAAGACGTCGGTGTACCGGTACTGGCCGCTGGAGTCCTTCCCGTTGTAGGTGCTCTTCTCCGTCTCCAGGCCGAAGACGATCGCCGTGTGCCCGACGACGCTCACCTTCATCTCGTCGATCTTGAAGGCTTCGCACTTGTAGACACCCGTCTTGAGTTCCTCGTCGCTTTTCGCCCGGCTGGACAGCACCCCGTCGGGATCTGAAATCATCCACTCGGGAGCGGCAATTTTCTCAATCGTGGCTATGTCGGCCTTGGCAATGGCGACCGCCCAGTCCTGTTCCAGCTGGGTGATCGTCTGGACCGCCATGGCGTCGTGACCCTTCATGTCTTTGGCAGGCGCTTCGGCGAAGGCGAACACGGTGGTGGCGGCCAGAGCCGCCAGTGTGATGAGAGATTTCATGATTAGGGCGTGTGTCTGGTTTAAGTTGTGGCTTCCCGCATGGGGTTACTTGGTGATCTCGTGATAGGTGCCGTTGTGAACGGTCGTCCGCAGCTTCGCAGCGCTCACGTACCAGTCCGCCAGCAGGTTTTCGTCGTTGAGCTTGTCCAGAAGCTCGGCGACCCGGGTCTGGGACGGAAGCGCGATCGAGACCAGATGGGTCGAGTGGGAGCGGCCCGAAACCACGCGCCAGAGGTTCACCTTCGCATCCTTGAAGCCACCCGCCTCGATCGTGGCCTTGAGCCCGTCGAGAAGCTTCACGTAGGCCGCCTCGTCGCTGCATACAATCGACGTGTTGAAAACCGCGCCGTCCGGGTAAGCCCCTTCGAAGCGCACCGCCTTGTAGAGCACACTCGAGCCCAGGTGGCGCATGCCCTTAAGGTGGGCCAGCAGGAGGTCCATCTCCGGGTAGTTCTTCATTTTATCCATGTTTGCGTACATGGAGGCGGCCGATGGAAATGTCCGCACGACGAAGACCTCGCCCGAGGCGTCTCCCGCAAAGTCGCCCACCCACACATGGTTGAGCTTCTCGATTCCAGTGCGGGCTTTGACCAGTTCGCTCGACTTGGCCAAAGCTTGGGCGTAGCCCTGCGGATCGTCGGTTTGTACGGCCTGCACGGTCATGGTGATCTTGGGCTCGGCGAAGGCCATACCGGCTGCCATCAGGAACACTGCGGGGATGAGGTATCGGGATGTCATGATCTTGGGGTCCTAGGTGGGGTTTGTGGCTGTTAGTAGCATTTCCTAGGTGCTATGTTACAACAGATTAGAAAATAATCCCTGAACTAATAAGAGACGTCTCCGTGGGTGGCGTGCTGCAGAAAGTAATCCTGACTGCGCATTTTGCGTAGGTGGTATTAGTAAGCAATAACGTAATAGTGCTTATAAGTATTATTTCTCGTTCGTCCACAATATGCGCGACTTTGCGCGAAAGTCCGAAGCGGCATGGGATCGAGAGCTGAGCCCCTTTGTGGGCTCCCCGAAACGTGCCCAAAAGCCAGACAGCCCAGACCGCGCAGGTCTGGCTCCCGGCTTCTGAAGATATTTGACCCTCCTCATCCGAGCGGTTACAAATGCCGCGACATGAAGCGGCCTTTGCAGGCTATTCGGATGTCGCTGGCAACCGTGCTCGGCGCCCTGGCCTCTGCCTCTGTTGCGGCCGATCTTCCGCCGTTGCAGTCGCCCCCGTCGAAGGATCATTTCCCTGGAAAGTTCGTGTGGGCGGACCTGTTCACCGCTGATCCCTTGGCGGCGCAGAGATTCTATACGGGGCTGTTTGGCTGGACCGCCCAGCCGATCGAGCGCGTCACCCCGTCGGGCACCCATATTTACATCGTGTTGTCCTCCGCCGAGCGGCCGATAGCCGGGATTGCCCTGCGTCCGGAAAAGATGAAGGACCAGGTGCACGGCCGGTGGGTAGGCTACGTCTCCGTTCCGGACGTTCCGGCCGCCCTTGCCGCCGCGACCACAGGCGGCGGACGCGTGCTGTTCCCGGACAAAGACCTTCCGCAGCGCGGCTCCCAGGCAGTCTTCATCGACTCGGAAGGCGCCATCTTGGGCCTGATCCACTCGACTTCGGGCGACCCCGGAGAGTACAGACCCGAGCCAGGCGACTGGACGTGGGCCGAACTCTTCTCCCGCGATCCCCAGGCCGCAGGGCGATTCTATCACGGCGTGACCGGATGGGATGTGCTGCCAGACCGGCGGCTCAACCCGGCGGGCAATTTCGTGGTCGTCAGCGACGGCTACTCAAGGGCCGGCCTGGTGCCGGTACCCGATCGCCCCAAGGCCCATCCGGCTTGGCTGATGTTCGTGCGGGTCCAAAACGTAAAGGACGCCGCCGTGCGGGCCGTTGCCCTGGGCGGTCGCGTCCTTGTAGCCCCCGCCGACGAGCCGAAGGAGTACTGGCGGGCGATCGTCGCCGATCCCACCGGGTCGCCAATCGGGTTGGTTCAACTTCAGGACGCCCCTCAATCCGGGGCTCCACCGACCAAGGGGCAGCCATGAGACGGCCCTACAGCGGATGGCTCGCAGCGTTGGGTCTCGGAGTCCTCATGTCGGGGTTCGCCGGGTGTGTGGCCGTTCCCGTCGAGGACTCCGGCTACACAACGATCTACGCCGACTACGGCTATGTGGGACCCTGGTACTACGATTACTCCGACCTGAACGGCGCGTACTATGCCGGCCCGCCCTACCATACAGGGGAGAACCCCGGTGGCCGGGGCGGAGGCGGAGGCGATCGGGGCGAGCATCCCGGGCCGAATCCTGGGCAGCATCCCGGGCCGAATCCTGGGCAGCATCCTGGGCAACCCTGGGTCCCGTCAATTCCTACAAATCCGCAGCCCGGCCACAGCGGGGGACCGGGCAGCTATCACGGCGGCGGGGACCATGGTGGAGGTGGAAACCACGGGGGAGGCGGGGGCAATAGTGGAGGGGGCGGGGGTGGCCATAGCGGGGGTGGAGGGGGCGGTGGGGGCGGCTTTGGCGGGGGTGGAGGGGGTGGCGGCCACAGCGGCGGCGGTGGCGGTGGCGGCGGCGGCGGCGGCAGCGGCGGCTCCAGTGGTGGAGGAGGGGGAAGCCCGAGCGGAAGCGGCGGAGGGGGCGGAAACAACAGCGGTGAACGCAGGTGATCCTCCATCCTTGCGCCGCGGATTGACCTAACCCTCAGCGCTGGGGCCCAGTCGGGGCCTTAGTGGCTCTGGCCGCCTCGATCTCCCTGTAAATCTGCTCGCTGCGCACCGCGACTGCATCCGCGGTGCTGTCGCTTAGGCTGATCTCAATCTCGTCTAGATTCCTGGCCGAGGCCTCGTCTCCGGAATAGGCGGCGAGGCTGAACCACGCCAGACTTTCGACTTCGTTCTTGGCGACGCCGTCACCTCTCCAATACATCAGGCCGAGGTCGTATTCAGCGGCGACGAAACCCTGTCGGGCGGACTTAATGAGCCAGGCCGCTCCCTCGGCGCTGTTCTTCGGCACGCCGATCCCCTTCCAATAGACAAGCCCGAGATTGAACTGGGCCCCGGCATCGCCCTGGCCGGCAGCCTGGCGAAACCAACGCATGGCCTGGGTCTTGTCCTGGGCCACGCCCTCTCCCTTCGCGTACATGGCGCCAAGCTTTCCCTGGGCTGCCGCAAAGCCCTGGTCCGCTGACAGGGTGATCCATCGGACGCCCTCCGCAGTGTTCTTCGCAACGCCCTCCCCCCTGAGGCTCATGATTCCCAGGTTGTACCGGGCCTCGGCGTTGCCTTGGTCAGCCGCCTGGTGGTACCACCGCTCGGCCTGGACTGGGTCCTTCGCCACGCCCTGGCCTCTCTGGTACAGGGCTGCGAGGCTGACCTGGGCGTTGGCGTCGCTCCACTCCGCCGCCCGGAGGAGCCATGCTGCCGCCTCCACCCCGCTGCGGCGGACGCCCTGACCCGTCGCGTACAGGGTGCCAAGCCTTGCCTCGGCAGCAGGATAGCCCTGGTTGGCAGACCTCATGATCCACCGGACGGCCGCAGCCGCGTCCTTGGCCATGCCCTGGCCCTTTTCACACATCGTGGCCGCAAGAAACTGGGCGGCCGCATCCCCCTTCTCCGCTGCCTTCAGGCACCACCGCGCCGCCTCCGCCTCGTCCCTCGGCCCCCCCTCCCCGGCCAGGCACATCCGAGCAAGGCTGACCTGCGCAAGTACATTTCCCTCCCCGGCTGCCTTCCGGTACCATCTCGCCGACTCGACGGCATCCCGGGGTGTGCCGGCACCGCTCTCGGTCATCAGTCCGATAAAGTACATCGCCTCGGGGTTGTTCTGATCCGCGGCCTGGTGGTACCACGTCAACGCTTCGGCCTCGTCCTTCGGCACGCCGAGGCCCACCCGGTACATCCCGCCTAGGTTCAGCGCGGCTGTGGAATCCCCGTGGCCGGCGGCCTTCCTAAACCATTTCGCAGCCTCGAGAGGATCCTTGGGAACGCCCCGGCCCGAGATATAGAGGCTGCCAAGGTCATTCTCCGACGCGGCAAACCCCTGGTCTGCAGCTCTGCGGAACAGAGCGGCCGCCTGAGCCTCGTCCTTGGGCAGGCCCGACCCGGAATAGTACATGCCGGCGAGGGCATGCTCGGCCGACGCGAGGCCTTGGTCGGCCGCCTTCCTGTACCAGGATGCTGCCGTGGCAAGGTCCTTCGGCACGCCCCGTCCCTGAGCATAGAGGGCTCCGAGGTCGCACTGCGCCGCGGCGTTGCCCCGGCCAGCGGCCTCAAGGTACCACCGGGCCGCCTCATTTTCGTCCGGGGAGAGCCCCCCCAGTCCCCTTTCGCACATGAGGCCGAGGACATCCTGTGCATCGGCGTTTCCCTGCTCTGCCGCCTTCCGGAACCACCCGGCGGCCGCGGGATTGAGAAACCCCAGCCTCATCCCGAGAGCGTACTCGGCGGCGGCGTCCCCGTTCTGAGCCCGCTCAGCCAATTCGTCCCGAACCCGGTCGCCCCTGGCCTTTGGCGATGCCCAGGCAAGGGTCGCTAGAATCGGCAGCCAGGCGATCCAGCTCCATCTGCCCGGTCGAAAGTCCTGCACGTTTGCAGAGAATGCCCACGGCGCGGGAGCCGCGCAATCCGGATCTGGATCGGGCCCCACCGAGCTGATTCCGATCGACGGCCGGGGGCATGGGGCGGCACACTGTGCCCCGAGCGCCCCATCTCCCGGATGCCGACCCCGACGAACCCAGACCGCCGACTCACCCAGGCCTTGGGCCTGTTCGACTCAACGATGATCGTCGCCGGATCGATGATCGGGACTGGGGTCTACATCGTCGCGGCCGAGATGTCGCGGCAGGTTGGGAGCACGGGCTGGCTCCTGGCCTCCTGGGTGATCACAGGGGTCCTGACGATATCGGCGGCCCTTTCCTACGGGGAGCTGGCCGCGATGATGCCGGGGGCAGGCGGGCAGTACGTATACCTGCGAGAGGCCTGGTCACCGCTCTGGGGATTCCTTTACGGCTGGACCCTGTTCCTGGTCATCCAGACCGGGACCATAGCGGCGATTGCCGTCGGTTTCGCCCGCTACCTGGGGCTCCTCTGGCCAGCCGTGTCCGAGAACACCTACCTGGTCGCCCCGGTTTCAATCGGCGGCAAGTATGCCCTGTCGCTCTCCACCGCGCAGTTGGTCGGTATCCTGCTGATCGCGCTGCTGACCTGGAGCAACACCCGGGGAATCGCCTGGGGAAAGCTGATCCAGAATCTCTTCACGACAGCAAAGATCGGGACCCTTCTCGGCGTGATCGCCCTGGGGTTGGTCGCGGGCCGGAGCACCGGGGTGCTGCACGGGAATTTCTCCGGGCTGTGGTCCGCCCGGGGATTCACTCCCGCCGCCCCCGGGCTCTCGCCAGCGACCCTGCACGGCCTGGTCGTCGCCCTGTGCGTCGCCCAGGTGGGGTCCCTGTTCGCCTCGGACGCCTGGAATAACGTCACCTTCACCGCCGGGGAGATCAAGAACCCCAGACGGAACGTGCCCCTGGCGCTGGCGCTCGGAACGGGCCTGGTCATCTCGCTGTACCTGCTCGCAAACCTGGCGTACCTGGCGGTTCTTCCCTTGGGCGAGATCCAGCACGCCCCGGCCGACCGGGTCGCAAGCGCGATGCTGAGCACGATCTTTCCTGCGCTGGGCGCCTCCGCCATGGCCGTGGCCTTCATGGTGTCGGCCTTCGGGTGCATGAACGGGATGGTGCTTGCCGGGGCCCGGGCCTACTACGCGATGGCCAACGACGGCCTCTTCCCAAGGGGAGCCGCAGCGGTGAACCGGGCGAGCGTGCCGGCCGCCTCGCTCGTCATGCAGGGGGTGTGGTCCGTGGGGCTCATCCTCATCCGGACCCGCGACCCGGCCTCGGGAGCCTACGGAAACCTGTACAGCGACCTATTGGATTACGTTATCTCGGCGGCTCTCCTTTTCTACATCCTCACGATTGCCGGGGTCTTCCGGCTCCGGCACCTGCGCCCCGGGGCCGAGCGGCCCTACCGCGCCCTGGGTTACCCCGTCGTGCCCGCCGTCTACCTCGCCGGGGCGGCCACAATTCTCGGGGTCCTGCTCGCCTACCGTCCGGTGACAACAATCCCCGGCTTCGTCATCGTTGTCCTGGGAATTCCCGTCTATTACTGGTTTCGAAGGGGCCCGGCCCAGACGGGCCCCTGAGTCAGGCCGGGCAAAGGATCTTTCCCGAGGAACGTCGCCACCCGCCGGGGCCAGCAAGAATCCCGACATCTAGGGCCCCGGTCTGAACTCCCCCCGCGCGGAGGTATCCCCGTCCCTCGCCAAAGCGGGGAACCAGACCATTCCCCCGTCTCCTCGGCCCGGGGTTTGCCGCCCTGCGCCCGGGGCCTAGATTCAGGGTGGACAAGCAGCGCAGCCCCTAACGGACCGCCGCCCAAACCCGCTGCACATCATCGTGGTCCTCGAGGGCCTGCAGAAACTCGCCCACATCCGCCCGGGCGGCCTCATCCAGCTCGGGAAACGACTTGGCGACGTACCCCAGTTCGCTCGTCACCACCGTCCAGCCGTGCTGCGCCAGCCAGGTCGACACCAGGTGCACCGCGGCCCGGTCCGTGACGAATCGCGCGCCGGCATGGCCTTCGGGAATGTCGTCGTTTCGGTCGTGGGTGACGGACTCAAAGTCGTTCGCGCCGGCCTCGATGGCCGCGGCCTCGAGGTCGGCCTTGGGGTCGGGATGGTGGGCCTCGACCAGGCCCACGTGGTCAAAAAGGAACTTATTGCTGCCGGACTGGCCCAGGGTTCCGCGCTTGAAGAGGACCCTCAGCTCCGGGGTCGTCCGCTGGTTGTTGTCGGTGTACACCTCGACGATCACGGGCACCTTGTGCGGGGCGTACCCCTCGAAGACCACGTGCTCCAGGACAAGCCTGTCGTCGCCGATGCCGGCGCCCTTCTTGATCGCCCGCTCGATCACGTCCCGCGTGACGCTCGCCTTGCGGGCCTTCTCGACTGCGGCGAAGAGCCGCGCGTTGGCCTGCGGGTCGGCCCCGCCCAACTTCGAGGCGACCGTGATTTCCTTGACGATCTTGCCGACGACCTGCCCCTTCTTGAGGTTTACGATCGCTCGCTTTGCGTGAAGCCACTGGCGTCCCATAGGGCTCCCAGATTGGGGAACGGCGGCGGGACGGCAACGGGATTTGTGCCGGTTGTCCGCGGGAGGCCGGAGCCCTCCCCCCCTACTCCTCGATCTCGATCGCCCACGACGAGCACCGGATCGTGACGGTCCCGAAGTCCCCGGCGACGACCACGGCTCCGGCCTGCTCTTCGAGGGCCTCGATGCTCCCGAAGTCCTTCTCGCCGCTTGCGTCGGTCGCGAAGGGGACCTCCGCCTGGGGCTTGAGCCCCTCGACCGCGGTGACTGCGCTGAACCGCAGGAACCCCCGGCGGTAGCAGGTCCACTCGCCCTTCCGCGGGTCCCGGTAGAAGCGGCTTCCCGGCCACAGCGAGAAGTCGACGGCAAATTCAACCGAGTCGGGCCCGACCCTCCAGCCGAGCACGGAGGAGTCGCCCAGGGACACGCCTTTCAGGTCAGTCGTCAAGGTATTGCCCAGCCTTGCTTGTACGCCAATTCCGCCCCGAACGACATCAAAATAATCGGTAAACTGCCGCTCGCGCGACCCTCCTCCGATAATGAATTGCCTCCGGTGAAATCCCGCCTATCGAAGGAGACGGCGAAACGAAATCTCGGACCCCAAGACGATGAACCGACGGACCTTCATCCTGGGCTCCCTCGGGTGCTCCGCGGCCCAAGCGCCGACCTCGAGGGCTCCATACCTCACGCTCCGCCCGTGCGCCCCAGCGGCGCCCGTGCCTGGGGCGACACAACCCAAGCCATGACCCCCATCCACCACGTCTTGAGTCGGATCCGATGGGACCCTGACTTTGCCCGGGGCCAGATCGAGATCGGCTACCTGGACCGGGTTGAGCGCCGGATCATCGCCGTGCCCCTGAAGCAGGTGCGCTTTCCCGAAGGCCGCCGGGGCGTCCTGGAGATCACCGACCCGGAGGGCCTGTCCCACCGCATTCCCTTCCACCGGGTGCGCGAGGTGCTCCGAGACGGGCGGACGCTCTGGCGCCGACCCGCAGGGGCCGCCCCGGGCTCGGACCGGGTGAAACCCCGATGAATGGGCCTCCAAGTCCGGGACGGCGGACAATCCCGGAAGTTGTTCGGTACTGGGAACGCGGGCGACTGGGCTACAATCTCGCCCTGACTGGTGTCCTGCTCGCCTGGGTAGGGCTTACGTGGCCGCACTTCAGGCCGGCCCTGGCCAAGCGCAGCACCCCTCCTCTGCTCGCCCTGGCGGCTCTGGCGAACCTGAGCTACTGCGCAGCCTATCCGTTAGACTTTCTCCTCCAGAATAGTCCGATCCGCGAGGCGTGGCGGCGCAACAGGCAGATCCTGTGGCTTGCGGGAACCCTGCTTGCGGCGGTCCTTGCGTGCTACTGGATCGCAGACGGGATCTATCCTGACTTCGACTGAATCCGGCCGGGCTTCCGCCGCAGGATACCCCGGCTTCAACAGGCCTTTGCCGTTGCCTATGCAACGCCACAGATTATCCCATTGGGAAACGACAGCCCCCGCGCCCTCCCGTGCGATCATGCGCCCGTTGTCTCCGCCCGGCGCGGATGCAAGAATGTTCTCCTAAGGAAAGCCAGCCATGACGAAATACCTCACAGCGCGCATCCTGATCCTCTCTGCCCTCTTCTCTATGGCCGGCGCGTACCCCGGGCCGACCCCCCCATTCAGCCCCGGCGTTCCCGAGGAGTGGGTCACGACCCTGCTCAAGGTTCCCGGAGTTTCCGCGGAGATTGGCCTTCCCTCCGCAGGCCAGTCCGCTGCCGCGAACCTTGTGAGCAAGGTCGGGGGCATAGACTCGGCGATCCTGTTCGCAACGCTTTTCCCCAGCCAGGAGAAGGACGTCGCCCCGCAGGGAAAGGTCGCCCTCTCCTCGGATCGCTCGAGGCTGATTCGGGAATTCATGTCGGGGCTCACGCAGGACCAGCAGAGGCGTTTGTCGGAACTGTACCTGCAGAAGGCCGGCTCGAAGGCCCTCCTTTATTCCGGGCTCCAAGCCAGCCTGATCCTGACCGCGGTCCAAGCGGCCCAAATCTCCGCCCTGACTCAGCAGGCCGACAAAAACGACCGGGATTACAGCTCGGTCCTGACGACGACCCTGGTGGACGTGGCGACAGGGAAGATCTCCCAGGCCCAGGCGCAGGACCGCGACGATACGGCGAAGGCGCGCAACAGCCAGCAGAAGGCGGCTTGCGATCGGGCCCTGATGGCCGTCCTGACGCCCGCGCAGCGCTCCTGGCTCGAGATCCTCAAAGGGACCCCGTTCCCCTTCCCGCCCGACAAGTCCTAGGGCACGAACCCCCGGCCGCTTGAAGCCGGACGCCAAAGCTGCCACGGTGCGTTCCTCATGCGCCTCGCATTGCCCCGGCGAGTCGCCCCCCCTCTCCTTCCCATGCCCTCACCCCGACACCTCGACCCCGGCCTCGCTTCCCAGTACGCCGAACTCGCTCTTGCGGGCGTGGTCCGGCAGTGGCCCCACGCCTACCAGCACCTCGCCAACGGACCCCGGGAAATCCGGCTACCGCGGCGGCTGCACCCGGCCTTCTACGGATGCTACGACTGGCACTCCTCGGTGCACAGCCACTGGACCCTGGCGCGGATCCGAATGCTCCACCCCGATCTCCCGGCCTCGCGCCGGGTTGTCGCCGTCCTCGACCGCCACCTTTCGCCGGCGAAGATGCAAACCGAGGCCGCGTACTTCCGGGGCCGGGGCCGCGCGTCCTTCGAGCGGCCGTACGGCTGGGGCTGGCTTCTGGCGCTTGCCCAGGAATTGCGTGCGGGCCGGGACCCGCACTCGCGGCGCTGGGCCCGTGCGATGCGGCCCCTGGAGGGCCTGATCGCCGACAGCTTCAGAGCGTGGCTTCCAAGGCTGAAGAGCCCCCTGCGAACCGGGGCCCACAACAACACGGCCTTCGGCCTGGCGCTCGCCCTCGACTATTCAAGGGCCGCCGGCGACCGGCCCCTCGCCCGCCTGATCTCGTCGCGCGCCCGGGACTTCTTCCTTGCAGACTGCGACGCCCCGGGAGCGTGGGAGCCGGGGGGTGAGGACTTCCTGTCCCCAACCCTGACCGAGGCCGACCTCATGCGGAGGGTGCTTCCTCCGGACCGCTTCTCGGCCTGGTGGCGGCGCTTCCTGCCCAGGATTCCGCCAAACCTGAAGACCCCCGCCGACCCCGGGCCGAGCCCCGACGGGAAGACGATCCACCTGGACGGCCTAAACCTGAGCCGGGCCTGGGCCTTCCGCGGGATTGCCTCGTCTCTCACAGGCGCCCGCCGCGCGGAGGTCCTCGCCCTTTCGGATGTCCACGCCCAGTCCGGGCTAGCGCGGGTCGCTAGCGGGGACTATCTGGGCGAGCACTGGCTCGCCTCGTTCGCCCTGTACCTGCTGACCTCCGAGACGGCTCAGCGGACCTCGTAGATCTCGACCATCCCCACCCCGGTCGCACTGTTGATCCCGCTCACCTGGGCCGTGTAGGAGCCCGGGGGGATCGTGACCAGCAGGGCCGAGTCGAGCGAACCCATGAGCATGGGGAAGGCCTTGACCTGGTCGCCCGTGCCCGAGATCCACGGGTCGTTGCCCCAGCCGGCGTTCGCAGTCACCTCGGTCCCCTTGGAGTCGAACAGCTGCACCTTGGTGGCGGAGAGCGCGTTCATGATGCCGTAGGGCCTCAGGCTCGGACCGACGCCGCGGATCAGGACAGTCTCCGAACTGGGCCCGGTGATCACGAAGCCGGCGACCAAGACGCCGTTCCCGTTGGGCACGTAGGCCCGCCCGGACACGTTGACGAGAGAGGCGGTCGGCGTGCCCGAGTCGGCGTCATAGAGCTCGGCGAGCGCGATACCCGTCGTCCCGTTAAGGGCCGTCACATGCCCCGTGTAGGAGCCCGCCGCCAGGCTCTTCAGGATGGCTGCGTCGGCGGAGTTCGCCGGAAGGGGAAAGGCGTAGACCTGCGTGAAGACCTGGGAAAGCGCCGCGCCGCCGCCCCAGGCGCTGTTGGTCGCAAGCGTGGTCCCCTTCTGGTCGAAGAGCGTAAGCTGCGGGGACGTCAGGGCCCCGCTGACGCCCATCGAGGCCAGGGTCGGTCCCACGCCGCGCACCAGAATCTGCTTCGATCCGGTCCCGCTGGAGACGAACCCGACGACCAGGTTTTCGTTGTTCGTCCCCACCGATCCCCGGATCGACAGGTTGACGATGCGGGCGTCGGTTGTGACGGTGAGCGAGGCAGCCTCCTCGGCGACGGCCGCCGAGGCGCTGGAGACGACAACCATGAAGGTCCCCGATGCCCCGGGGCCCGCGTTTGAGAGGGTGTATGAGGAAGCGGTGGCCCCGGAGATCGCGATTCCGTTGAAGAGCCACTGGTAGGTCAGACCGGTGCCGGAGGCCGACACGCTGAAGGTTGCCGTGGCGCCGGTCGCTATCGCCTGGCTCTTCGGGGCCGAGGTCACGACGCCCGCGTTGGCGACTGACAGCAGGGCCGGCCTCGACGTGACGAAACCCGCCCCGTTGTAGACTTCGACCGTGTAGGCCCCGGCATCGGCCGGGGTCGCCGAGGTGATCGTGTAGCTCGCCGCATTGGCTCCCCGCATAAACCGGCCGTTCTTGCTCCACTGGTAGAGCGGCGAGGGGGTTCCCGTGGCCGCCACCGTGAGGGTGACCGGGGCTCCGGATGCGACCGACTGGGTCACGGGCTGGGCCGTGATGACGGGGGCCGTGCCTCCGCTGGAAACCACAGGCGGCATCGGCAGGATCGACACCGCTCCGGCCATCGCCGTCGAGGCCGCAGCAACGGCCGCCTGGGCGGTGTCAGGCGTCCCGGGAAAGGGCAGCAGCGCGGAGAACTGCGCGAGAGCGTTCACAGCCGAGGCGGCCGGGGCCACGGCCGCAGTTGTGACCAAGGCGTTGGTCGTCGACACGTTTGCTGTGGCCACTGCGGATGCCCCACTGGAATCTCCCAGAAGACGGCAGGCGCACAGGCTGAAAACCAAGGCAAGGCGAGATAATTTCATGGCGCATTAAGAGACGCTTTTCGGAGGGCCGGGGTAACCCTCCTATCGCAACCATATCATCCCTTTCCCGGTGTAAAATCAAGGTGCAAGCGCCACCGGAGGCGGCCCCCGGCATTGACCCGCGCGGCCGGGCGGGTATTGACGAGCCCGTGAAACGCAAGGCCCTGACGGCCCTCCAGGTGGCTGCGATCGTGATCGCCGGCTGGGTCGTCTACGCTCCGGCCTTCCACGGGGGTTGGCTTTGGGACGACCCGGCGGACCTGTCCAAAAATCCGGTCCTGCGGGATCCGGTTGGGCTGGCCAAGATCTGGCTCGATCCGGGCGGACCGGACTACTTCCCGCTGACAAGCACCGTGCAGTGGATCCAGTGGCACCTGTGGGGTTCGGACCCAACGGGCTACCACCTGACCAATGTCGCCCTCCATCTGGCGGCCGCCCTGCTCTTCTGGCGCATCCTCGGCCGGCTCGGCGTCCGCCTGGCGTGGTTCGGCGGGCTCCTCTTCGCAGTGCACCCCCTGGCGGTGGAGTCGGTGGCCTGGGTGGCGGAGCTGAAAAATCCGCTGTCGCTGGTGCTGTTGCTCCTTGCGGCGGAGGCCTATCTAGAGTTCGACCGCGGCGGGTCCCGCCGCTGCCTGGCCCTGGCTCTTGCGGGGTTCCTTGCCGCAATGCTCGCCAAGGCTTCCGTGGTCATGTTTCCGTGCATCATTCTCCTGTACGCCTGGTGGAGGCGGGGACGAATCTCCTGGCCGGACCTTCGGGCAAGCGCCGGATTCTTCGCAATTTCGCTCGGACTCGGCTTGGTCACCCTCGTTTTTCAAGAGGAGCGGGCCATGGGCGGCATGAGCCTGTACGCAGAGGGGCTGCCCCGCAGGCTCTCTGCCTCCGGGATGGCCGCGGCCTTTTACCTGGGGAAGAGCCTCTGGCCCTCCGGGCTCCTGCCTGTCTATCCCCGCTGGAGGCTCGACGGGCTCACCCTCGTCCACCTCCTCCCCTGGCCGGGGCTCCTGGCCCTGCTTTGGGCCTGCTGGGCCCGCAGGGCCTCCTGGGGCCGCCACGCCCTCCTGGGACTAGGGTTTTTCCTCATCACGCTGGCCCCGGTCCTGGGTATCCTGCCGATGGCCTACCTGCGCATCTCCTGGGTCGCTGACCACCTGGCCTACCTGCCCCTCCTCGGAATCATCGGCCTTGCGGCGGCGGCCCTCGGGGTGGTGAGGTCCCGGGCGCTGCAATGGGCCGCGGGAGGAGCGGCCATCCTCGCCCTGGCCGTTTCGGCCCGCGCCCACGCGAGACTTTTCGAGGGGCCGGCGACCCTGTGGAGCTACGCCGTGGAGCACAGCCCCGAGGCTTGGGTCGCGCGGAATAACCTGGCGGCAGAATTCGAGATGCAGGGCCGGACCGCCGAGGCCATCGAGCAGGCGCAAGCCGCCCTGGGGATACGGCCCGACTACGTTGAAGCTCTGAACACCCTGGGCAACGCCCTTTCGGATGAAGGCCACCTGCAGGAGGCCGCAGACGCCTACCGGCGGGCCGCGGGCCTGGAACCCCGGTACGCGGAGATCCAGGTAAACCTCGGAATTTCCCTGGCGCGGACCGGGCGGCTCGCCGAGGCAATCCCCCACCTCGAACAGGGCGTGCGCCTGAAGCCCTGGGTTCCCAAGGCCCACATGAACCTGGGAAGCGCCTTGGCGAGCCTGGGCAGGATCGCCGAGGCGATCCCGCAGTTTGAGGAGGCCCTGCGGCTCGAGCCGCGCTCTGCGCAGGCCCTGTTCAACCTCGGCGCGGCCCTTGCCCAGGAGGGCAGGCTGGAGGAGTCGATCGGCCGGTTTCGCGAGGGGCTCGCAATCGAGCCGGACAACGCCGTGGCCCACGCCCACATCGCGATCGTGCTGCGACAGGCGGGTCGCCCCGAGGAGGCCCTCGCGGAATTCGCGCAGGCCAAGCGCCTCGGGACGGGCCGCTGAGCGGGGCGGGCGGCTACTTCGCCGCCTGAGCTTCGCGCTTGGCCTTCACTTCCGTCAGGACCCGCTGGACCTGATCGGCCGGGACCTCCTCGTAGTGACCGAAATTCTCCGAGTGGCGCCCCCTGCCGCTCGTCAGGGAGCGGATAATCGTGCTGTAGTGGTAGAGCTGCTTCTGGGGAGCCATCGCGCGGATCACCTGGAACCGGCCATCCGAGTCGACCCCCAGGATCCTCCCGCGGCGGGAGGACAGGTCGCCCAGGATGGCTCCCACGTACTCCTCCGGCGCCGTGATCGTGATGTTGTAGATCGGCTCTAGCAGGCACGGCGAGGCGGCAACGAAGCACTCCTTGAAGGCGTGGTAGCCGGCCACCTGGAAAGCAATGTCCTTGGAATCGACCGGGTGCATCTTTCCGCCGTAGAAGTCGACCTGCACGTCGACGATCCGGCAGCCTGCGTAGGCTCCCTCCGAAGCGACGGTGCGGACGCCCTTTTCGACCGACGGGACAAAGACCCGGTCAACGTCGTTTCCGACCAGGGACTCGGTAAATACGACCCCGCTGTCCCGGGCGCCGGGGGCGATCCGCATCCAGACCTCGGCGAACTGGCCCGCCCCGCCCGTCTGCTTCTTGTGGCGGTAACGCGACTCGGCCTTGGTCCGAATCGTCTCGCGGTAGGGAACGCGCGGCTCCTCGATCTCGACGGAGACCCCGAAGCGGCGGGCAAGGCGCTCGATGATCACCTGCAGGTGGATTTCCCCCTGCCCGGATACGATCGTCTGCCGCACCTCGTCGTCGACCCGGTACTTGAAGGTGGGATCCTCCGCCTGCAGCGTCGTCAGACCCACGGCGAGCTTGTCCTCGTCGCCCTTGGAGCGCAGCTTCAGGGCCCCGTGAATGTTGGGGTGAGGGTACTCGACCTTGGGAAGTTCGACGACGAAGCGCGGGCTGCACAGGGTGTCGCCCGTGTGCGTGTCGCGCAGCTTGACGACCGCCCCGATGTCCCCCGCGTACAGGGACTGGACCGCCGTCCGCTCGTGGCCGTTGAGGATATAGAGCTGACCCAGCCGCTCCGTCGACTGCTTGGTCCTGTTGAAGAGCTCATCGCCGGGCTTCAGCTTGCCGGAGTAGATTCTGAACAGGGAGAGTTCCCCCACTCCCGGCTCGTTCATGGTCTTGAAGACGTAGACCACAGGCTCCGGCTGGGAGAGGGCCACCTTGCCGGGGACCCCGCTCGCATCGCGGGCCGGGACCTCAGCGCGGTCCTCAGGCGAGGAGCCGTACTTGGCGATAAAATCCATCAGCCGGGCCACCCCGACATTGCGCTCGGCGGAAACAGCGAACAGGGGCACAAAGACCTGGTTTTGGATCGCCTTGTGAAGGCCGGCCCGCAGCTCCTCCTCGCTTAACACCCCCTGGGCGAAGAATTTCTCCATCAGGGCGTCATCGGACTCCGCCACGAACTCGATCAGCTCGCGGTGCAGCTCGTGGACCTGTTCGGCGAGTTCACCCTCGGCCGGCACCTCGTCGTACAACCCGTTGCCGCCGGGCCGGTAGGTGACGACCTCGTTGCGCAGCACATCGAGAACCCGGCTGAAGGTCGGGCCGGCATCCAGCGGGATCGTAAGAGGGAAGACCTTCTTCCCAAAATGCTCCCGGGCCGCCTCAAGTACTAGGTCAAATTCCGTGTTCGGCTTGTCCAGGGCATTGACCACGATCATCTTGGGAAGATCGTAGTGGCTCGCGTAATCCCAGACGGCATCGGTACCGACGCCGAGCCCGTGCAAGGCGTTGACGACCACCAGGGCAAAGTCCCCGACCCGCAGGGCGCCGATCCCCTCGCTGATGAAGTCGGCGTATCCGGGGGTGTCGATGATGTTCAACTTCTTGCCCAGCCACTCCGTGTGCAGCAGCGAGGCGTGCACCGAGATCTGGTGCTGGTGCTCGCTTGCGTGATAGTCCGAGACGGTCGTTCCGGCCGCTATGCTGCCCTGGCGGCCGAGTTTGCCACTACACACCAGCATCGCCTCGCACAGCATGGTCTTGCCGCACGAGGCGTGGCCTACGACAGCGAAGTTTCTCAGTTCGGATGGGGCGTAATAATCCTTCATAAAAAACTGGGGTGTTCGGCCGCCTCACGGGGCCGGTCCGGCACTATCGCCTAAAAGCATGCTGGAGGCTAGCCGTTTCACGGGTGGCCGCCTACGCGGCATTTGCCAAAGGCTCCGCACGGTTTGGTTTGTGCAGGCTGGAGTTGCAGTCTGCTCCTCCTAAGCTCCCGCTTGCGGTCAGCTGGAGCCGGGGGTATTGCTTCGGCCAGCAGACTTTCCCATGGCCGCCCCGAGAACACCCCATCCAGATCCCGACGACTCCCGGGAGGAAGGTGGGGTTTTGCACCGGGCGGCGGAGCGGCTCGGTCTGAATGCCGCAAAAGGCTGGGCTGGCGATTTCGGGCGGTTCTGGTGGGCCCTTCTGGCCCTTAACCTGCGCAAGAGCCTGTTCGTGGCTGGCCGCCGAAAGGGCCGCTGCCCCTGCCAGAACCCGAGCGACTCTGGTAAGGCCTGGGAGACGGGTTGCGACGCTGTTGCCGGGTGGAGTGAGCCGTCCCGCTTCGCCCGGGTCTGCCCCAAGCTACGCCAATTGGAAGGCGGCCAGTGGCGCTGCTCGGCCGACGCGGCGGCGGTTCGGCCTTTCTGGGGGCGGGCCGCCGGGTATCTCGGCGGAGCCGCAGCCTCCGGGTATCTCGGAGCCACCCTTGCGGCCTTCCTCTTCCTCAGGCTCGTCGGGTACCCGGTCCACTATGGCTCCATCGCTTGGCCCGGCGCCTGGCACCAGATCCGCGAAGCCCGCGGCCGGTACTTCTTCGCCAAGGCCGAGGATGCCCTATCGGGACATAACCCCGGGCCGGCCATGCTGTGGCTTGCGCAGAGCTATGAACTGGACCCGGCGAATTATTCGGCGGGCCGGATCCTTGCTCAATTACTCGAGTCGGCGGGCTCGGACTACACAAACCGGCTGTACCGGCGGCTCCTGAACGACCACCCCGAGGAAAGGACAGCGACCTCCCAGGCTTGGTTCGGAGCGTTGCTCACCCACGGGGACTTCGCGACGATCGAAAACCTGGCCCGCGAGCAGATTGCGCTGGATCCACCCCACGCCGGTGCGTGGCTGAACGCCCTGCTCGTTGCCAGCCGAAGGACCGGAAACACGCAGATCCTATTCCAGGTTGCGGGAAATCCCGCCCTGCCGCCCTGGGTGCGGCGGACCTGCTCGTGCGAGGCCCAGCTGAAGGGGGCCGGGCGGGAAGAAACGCTGCGAGTCCTGACCCAGCCCGTACCTCCTTCGGAGGCGGCTCCGTACGTCCTATACCACAGGATCGACCGCCTTCTCGCTGCCGGATTGGCCGGAGAGGCCCTGGTGCAGTTCAACCGCGTGCGGGGGCGTTTCGACACCCGGGACCGACTGACTCTCGAGCTGGACACCTATGCAAGCCTCGGTTGGACGAGTTTTCTTAACGACACGGTAGACCAGGTTCTCGCCAGTTCCCTCGGGGCTCCCCTGATCGAACTTCTGGCAGGCCACCTGATCCGCCATCCCAACCCCGCTCTCCTCAATCAGGTTTGTTCCGTCCTTGAGAAGCGCCCGCTCCCCCCGGAGCCCGAGTCGGCGAGTGCATATGCCTCCCTCTACTGCGCAGCGGGGGCAGCCGAGGATTGGGGCAACCTGGCGCGCCTCGCAGCCCAGCTGCAGCGGGTGACCGGCGCCCCTTGCCCTTCGCTCAGCATCATGGAGGCGTACTTCCGCGGCGAGTGCCGCACGAAGCCCCTGGATCGCTACCTTCTCGCCCTTCCCATCCTTCCCATCGAGATTGACTACGCGCTCTTCAACTTCGCGGACCGCCGCCTGACCGCACCGACCCCCGCGGCCACAGCCGCCAGACCAACAATCACCGCGCCGTAGAAGGAAGGCTCCGGAACCGGGGTAATCTGGTGGTTGTTGTCCGGACCATCTGTCCAGCTGAGCCAAGTCGTGTTCGAGCCGGTCCATGTCGGCGTGTCGAAGACGATCTGGTTAAGCGGCGGGCTCCCGCGCCCGGCGACATCCGGGATCGTGGAGGAGTAGAAGTAGGAGATGTTGTTCGTCCAGCCGATCGCATTCAGGGTCAGTGCCGAGGACGGCTGGGTGGCGGTTGTCGCGGCGATCACGGTGCCCGTAAAATTGATGACGGAATTTCCGGTGCCGAAATTGAGGGTCGAGGTGTTGTAGAGCGAGTTGCTCGTCGTGTTCTCAAAGGTCAGATTTCCGAAGGTGGCGTTGTGCCCGTTGATATTCAGCGTGCCGCCGTCGAGGATGATATTGAGGTTCGGGTCATTGAAGTCGGCGCCGAAGGTAAAGGTGACGCCCGGGGCGATGATCAGGGTTCCCGTGCCCGTGAACGTGCCGCTGAAGGTGCTGCTCTGGTTGATCGTGACCACCGAGTTGATGCTGTCGCTGCCGAAGGCCCAGGTGCCCGTACCGTAAACCTGCCCCAGACTCTGCGCGTAGTTGTTGACCTGGAGGGTGCCGGCCGACGCGATATTTATCTGGTTGGTCGTACCCATCTGGTAGTTAGCCGCGAAGGCGAGCGTGCCCGCGCTGATGGTGGTAAGCCCAGTGAACGTATTGGTCGGGGTTGTCCCTGAGGGCGCGCTTGCCATCGTCACTACGGTGCCAGTCGTGTCCACCGTAAGGGTACCGGTTCCCGTCGTGACCGCTCCGGTCAGGTTGATGTTCCCACCGCCGCCCAGCGTCAGGTTGTGGGTCCCGGTGATGGCCGTGGTATTGTTGAGCGTCAAGGTAGTGCCCGAGTCCGCGTTGATGCGAGCGTCCGCTGCCAGAGTGACCGTGCCCGCGTAGGAATTGGTCCCGGAAAGGTTCTCGATCGCGCCGTTTGCTCCGCTCTTCCCGTTGGTCGTGGTCCCGGTGCCGCTGATCGTGATCCCGCCCGCGGCGACCTCGCTGATATTACCGCTAAGCTGAAGCGTGGCTCCCGAGGTGACCGTCGTACCCGTTCCTGAAAGGCTCTGATTGTTGGTGATCCGCACGATCCCCGTGCTCACAGAGGTTGTCCCCGCATAGGAGTCGTTGCCGGCAAGTGTGAGGATGCCGGTTCCGTCATAGCTCACGTTTCGTACGTTGCTCTGGATGCCGCCGTTGACGATGATATTGCTTGCGGCCCCGCCGCCGAAGGCCAGGTCGAAGCCAGAGCTCGTCCCGTTGATGATCCCGGAGCTCACCCCGCTCGTGTTCGCGATCGTCAGCGTGCTGCCTGCGTTCGCATTGATCCGGCTCGAGGAGCCTAGGTCGATGAACCCGTTGTAGGTGTTGTTGCCGCTAACGTTCAGGAGGGCGCCCGTGCCGCTTATGCCCGTGCCGTTGAGGGTCAGCGTCTCCGAGTGCGCGGAGTCCGTCGTCTTAATGGTGAGGTCTCCGAGCACCGAGTTGGACTGCAGTTGCAGCTGCGCGTTCGTATCGACCACCGTTCCGTTGGTTGTGTCCCCCAGGGAGGAGCCAGCCGACCCCAGCGCATTGCTGTTCTGGATGTTCAGGATGCCTTGGTGGACATCCATCACCCCGTTGAATGTGTTGTCGCCGGTGAAGACCAGAGTTCCGGCACCGGTCTTTGTCACGACGATCCCTGAGGTGCTCGTATACCCTAGGCCGTTCTGCACCGTCGAATCCACCTGGAGGTCGACTCCGCTGCCGGTCGAACCTGAGGCTATGGTGAAGGTCGGCGTCATCCCGGAGAGGTTCAGGTGGCCCACGTTGTTCGTCGAGGAGGGGTTGTAGCCCGTGTAGGTGATCAGGGCCGTCTGGGGCGAGGCGAGCGTCGTGATGCCGTTCAGGGTGATCGTCGGGATCTGAGTTGCCGAGCCCTCCTGCACCAAACCGCCCTTCAGGGTCAGCGTGTCGAATCCCTGAGAGCTGCCGTTCAGGTTCAACTCTCCGTTGGCATACACCGTCACGTTCGCGTTTGAGGTGTAGGTCGATTGGTTTAGGGTTCCGATGTCGTAATTGATCTGGCTGGACGCTGCCGACGGGCCCGCGAGCGTCGCCGTGACGCCTCCCCCAAGTGAGCCTGCCGTACCTATGTAGATCTGGCTGCTGTTGATCGCAGGCTGAACGCTGGGATTCGTGGCCTGGGTTTGAAAGCCCTGGACGATCAGGGTTCCCTGCTGGACCGTCGTCGTACCCGTATATGCTCCTCCCCCTCCTGGAGTGGTTGCCTGTTGGGGCGCAAAGGTAACCGTGCCGGGCCCATTGATAACGACATTGCCCCCACCCGTGATGCTGGCATTGACCAGAATGTTGGTCGGATCCATGGTTCTGGAGCCCGTACCAGAATTCTCGTAGACCGGTGTGTAACCGGTTGCCGACGTGGGAGTAAAGGTGAGGGTATTGGTGGACCCTAAATT
>CAIOZY010000059.1 GCA_903862935.1 uncultured Opitutaceae bacterium | reverse complement strand
GACTCGAGGGTGAAATTCAACTGCTTTCGGGGATGCCCCGAGAGCAGGGCGTAGCGGACGGCTGCCGGCGAGAAGCCCTGGCCGGTCAGGTCGTCCAGGGTGTAGAGGTTCCCGAGGCTCTTGCTCATCTTCTTGCCGTCCACGAGCAGGTGCTCGCTGTGGTACCAGTGCCGGGAGAAGGTCTTCCCCGTGCAGCACTGGCTCTGGGCGATCTCGTTTTCGTGGTGGGGAAAGAGCAGGTCGACCCCGCCGGTGTGCAGGTCGATCGTCTCGCCCAACAGGCTCCGGCTCATGGCGCTGCACTCGATGTGCCAGCCCGGGCGGCCGGCCGAGGCCCCCTGCGGGCCGGGCCACTTGACCTCCCCGTCCTCGGGTTTCCAGGCCTTCCACAGGGCGAAGTCGCTTCCGTCCTCCTTCTCGTCGTCGTCGGCCGCGGCCGCCTTCAGGGCGGCCCCGGGCTGGAGCTCGCGCTCCTTGACGCGCGACAGGGCGCCGTAGCCCGGGAACGAGGACACCTTGAAGTAGACGGACCCGTCCGGGGCGCGGTAGGCGTGCCCCTTCTTCATGAGGACCTCAATCATGTCCACCTGCTCCCGGACGTAGCCGGTCGCCGTGGGCTCGACGTGGGGGGGCAGGCAGTTCAGGGCCGCGCAGTCGGCGTGGAACTTGGCCGTCCACTGCCCGGTGACGGCCGACAGCGCCTTGCCCTCCTCGCGGGACCGCCGGATCGTCTTGTCGTCTACGTCCGTGAGGTTCCTGACGTGGCGCACCTTGTCTTTCCCGAGCTCCAGCTCGAGCATCCGCCTCAGGACGTCGTTCACTAGGAAGGTGCGGAAGTTGCCGATGTGGGCGGGGGCGTACACCGTGGGCCCGCAGGTGTAGAATCGGAACACGCCGTCGGGATGGCTGGGCTTGAGTTCGCGCAGCTCGCGGGTCAGGGAATCGTGGAGGCGCAGGGCCATGGAGAGCGGACGAGGGTGGGGGATTTGGCGTGAAATGGCGAAGATAAATGCTTACATCTTTTTTCAAACGCCACCATGTCCGAAAACTTCAAGCTCGATCTGATCCACCGGCCCCGGCGCCTGCGCCGCACCGCATCCCTGCGCGCCCTAGTCGAGGAGACGCAGCTGCGGCCGGCCGACTTCATCGCCCCGCTGTTCGTTGTCGACGGCCGGGGCTCTCCTGAGCCGGTGTCTTCGATGCCGGGGGTCCTGCGCCGCAACGTGGCGGACCTGGTGAAGGAGTGCCGCGCCCTCTTTAAACTGGGGGTGCCCGCGGTCGCGCTTTTCCCGAAGATCGACCAGCGGCTGAAGGACGAGGACGGAGCGGTCGGCCTGAGTGAGGACGGGCTTGTCCTGAGGGCCGTTCGGGCGGTCAAGAAGGCCGTGCCCGGCCTGACGGTCATGACCGACATCGCGCTCGATCCCTACACGACCCACGGCCACGACGGGGTCCTCACGGCCGGCCGCGACGACGTCGACAACGACCGCACGGTCGGGATCCTGGCCCAGATGGCGATCCTGCACGCCCGGGCGGGCGTGGATATGGTGGCTCCGAGCGATATGATGGACGGCCGGATCGGGGCGATCCGCCAGGCCCTCAACGCCGCCGGCTTCCCCCAGACGGCGATCATGGCCTACTCGGCGAAGTTCGCCTCGGCCTACTACGGCCCGTTCCGCGACGCCGTGGGAAGCGCGAAGGCCGCCGGCACCCATCTGTTGGGCAAGGCGACCTACCAGTTGAACCCCGCCAACCGCAGGGAGGCCCTGATCGAGGCCGCCTTGGACGAGGCCGAGGGCGCGGACATCATCATGGTGAAGCCCGCCGGCCCCTACCTCGACATCATCCGCGAGGTGCGCGGGGCGACGAACAAACCGGTGGCGGCCTATCAGGTCTCCGGGGAGTACTCCCAGATCCATGCAGCCGCCAAGCTCGGCTGGCTCGACTACGCCCGCACCCGCCACGAGTCGCTCCTTGCGATCAAGCGGGCCGGGGCCGGGATGATTCTCACGTACTTTGCCAAGGAGATGGCTGTTGAACTGGTCCGTTAGGCGTCTTCCCCCATAATCCATGAATCCCCCGACGCTGGTCCTCGCGGCCACTCGGACTCCGCTCGGTAGTTTCCAGGGCGCCCTTGCCGGCGTCCCCGCCCCCAGGCTCGGGGCCGCGGCGATCAAGGGGGCGCTCGCCCAGGCGCGGGTCGAACCCGCCGAGGTCTCCACGGTTTTCATGGGCCAGGTGCTGCAGGCCGGGGTAGGGCAGTCGCCCGCCCGGCAGGCGGCGATCTACGCGGGGATCCCGCCTTCGGCGCACTGCGCGACGGTGCACATGGTGTGCGGGAGCGGGATGGAGGCGGTGATCCTGGGGTCGCGGGCCCTCGCCCTGGGAGACGCCTCGATCGTGGTCGCCGGCGGCATGGAGAACATGAGCGCCGCCCCGTATCTGCTCCCCAAGGCCCGCGAGGGCTACCGGCTGGGCCACCAGTCGGTCATCGATTCCCTGATCCACGACGGGCTCTGGGACCCGTACAGCAACCAGCACATGGGCCTGTGCGCGGAAAGGTGCGCCGCCAAGTACGCCTTCACCCGCGAGGCCCAGGACGCCTTCGCCGCGGAGAGCTTCCGCCGCGCGAACGCCGCCCAGAAGGACGGCCGGTTTGCCGCCGAGATAACCCCCGTGGAGATCGCTGACTCGAAGGGCGCTGTCACCCGGGTCGAGCTCGACGAGGGGCCCGGCCGGGTGAAGTACGACCGGATCCCGACCCTGCGCCCCGCCTTCGACAAGGCGGGGACGATCACCGCGGCCAACGCCTCGACGATCAACGACGGCGCGGCGGCCCTCGTCCTGACAAGTCCCGCCGCCGTGTCGGCGAGGGGCTTCAGGCCGATCGCCCGGATCCTCAGCTACGGCTGCCATTCCCAGGACCCGCTCTGGTTCACGACCGCCCCGGCCGAGGCTATCCGCAGCGCCCTGGCCAAGGCGGGTTGGACCGCGGGCGACGTCGACCTGTGGGAGGTGAACGAGGCCTTCGCAGTCGTCCCGATGGCCGCCGCCAAGGAGATCGGGATCCCCCATGAGCGGCTCAACGTGAGGGGCGGGGCGATATCCCTCGGGCACCCGATCGGCGCCAGCGGGGCTCGCATCCTCGTCACCTTGATTGCGGCCCTGCGCGAGCGAGGGCTCAGGCGCGGCGTCGCCGCGATCTGCGTCGGCGGGGGCGAGGGTCTGGCGCTGTGCGTCGAACTCGCCGGCTGAGAAGTTTCCCTTCATGAATAAACAGTTCTCCGATGCGGAGTCCGCCCTGGGCGGCCTCCTGCGCGACAACCTGACGATTGCCGCGGGCGGTTTCGGCCTGTGCGGCATCCCCGAAAACCCGATCGCCGCCCTCGTCAAGAGCGGCGTAAAAGGCCTCACGATCGTGGGCAACAACGCCGGGGTCGACGACTTCGGTATGGGGCTTCTCCTCAAGCGCCGGCAGGTCAAGAAGGTCATCGCCTCCTACGTTGGGGAGAACCGCGAGTTCGAGCGCCAGGTGCTCGCCGGCGAACTCGAGCTTGAGCTCGTCCCCCAGGGGACCCTCGCGGAGCGGCTCAGGGCGGGCGGGGCCGGGATCCCCGGCTTCTACACGCGCACAGCGTTCGGAACGAAGCTGGCCGAGGGGCGCGAGACCAAGGTTTTCGGAGGCAGGGCGTACGTCCTCGAGGAGGGTATCCGCGCGGACCTGGCGATCGTGAAGGCCTGGCGGGGGGACCGGTCCGGCAACCTCGTCTACCGGAAGACCGCGCGGAACTTCAACCCGATGATAGCCACCTGCGGGGCCGTGACGGTGGCCGAGGTCGAGCAGCTGGTGGAGGTCGGCGCCCTCGACCCCGACCAGATCCACACACCCGCAATCTTCGTCGACCGCATCATCGCCGGGGCCCGCTACGAGAAGCGGATCGAGTTTAGGACGGTTGCCGGGACGGGGGCTAAGAAGGATTCCCCGGTGCGGGACCTGATGGCCCGCAGGGCGGCGGCGGAGTTGAGGGACGGTTTCTACGTGAACCTGGGGATCGGGATTCCGACCCTGGTCGCAAACCACATCCCCAAGGACATTCACGTCACGCTCCAGTCGGAGAACGGGCTGCTCGGGATCGGGCCGTACCCGACCGAGAGCGAGGTCGACGCCGACCTCATCAACGCCGGAAAGCAGACCGTGACGACCGTGCCCGGCTCGAGCTTCTTCTCCAGCGCGGACTCCTTCGGAATCATCCGCGGGGGGCACATCGACCTGGCGATCCTCGGGGGCCTCGAGGTCGCCGAGAACGGAGACCTGGCGAATTGGACGGTCCCGGGCAAGATGGTCAAGGGGCCGGGGGGCGCGATGGATCTGGTGGCCGGTGTGAACCGGGTGATCGTCCTGATGGAGCACACGGCCAAGGACGGAAGCCCCAAGGTCCTCAAGAGCTGCACCGTGCCCATCACGGGCAAGGGGGTCGTCTCCATGCTGATCACCGACCTGTGCGTCTTCGACGTCGCCGAGGGCGGGGGGTTGGTCTTGAGGGAACTGCATCCCGGGGTCACTGTAGAGACCGTGCGGGCCAAGACGGGCTGCGACTTCAAGCTCGCCCTGCGCTGAGTCCCCTTGGGCACAAATACTCGCAAGGCTTTACATAATAATCGCTTCAGATTGTAGTTTAAATCTCTTCAGCGCTGTTTTCGGTTGCCTTCCCCAAGGGAAGGATTGGGGAAAAATTGATGGGGAATGGAGATGCGAGAGAGATGTTTGTTAGCTTTTGTGTGAAAAAAAGAGGGTTGCTGACCCCGGAGGATCAAGGCGGGCAGCATTGGGGTTGCATACTCCAGAACCGTACGAGAGCCATGGTCGACTCGGTCGCGCCTGGACACCAATGAATTTTAAGAGGGAGAGGAGAATGGATTTTCATGCAGCTGTCTCCGTGAATAACACGGATTATACGTAACATTATCATGTTTACATATCCGCATAAATAGCGGAATATTCGACATGATAAAAAAGAACCGGCCGACATTACCTTCCTACGCGCTGGAGCTATTATCCGCTGGCAGAACGGTCTTCTCGCGCGAAGAGGCCGAACAGGCGCTCGGAGTTGGTCGAGGAGCATTCTTGGACGCAGCAGAGCGCCTGCAGCGCAAAGGTCGGTTAATTAGTCCACGCCGGGGGTTTTACGTCGTGGTCCCGCCGCAGTTTCACTCATGGGGCGCTCCGCCGCCGACGTGGTATATCGCCGATTTGATGCAGCGCGAAGGGCATCCCTATTATGTGGCTCTGCTGAAGGCGGCGGAACTGCACGGTGCCTCCCACCAAGCGGTGTTGGAGTTCCAAGTTATTACCGATCGGCGAATGCCCGAGATCCGGGCCGGGCGCTCTCTTATCGCATTCTATTATCGCCGGGACATGGCTGCGATCAGCAATGGCATCGAAGAACGCAAGACCGACACCGGGAAGATGAAGTTGGCTACGGTTGAACTCACGGCTTTCGATCTTTTGCGCTATCCGCGCGCTGCCGGCGGGCTGGGCAACATTGCCACAGTCCTCTCCGAACTTGGCGCAAAAATCGAACCCGAGAAACTGGCGGCCCTGATGCCGGCATTCGAACGCTCCGTCGTGCAAAGGCTCGGCCATATGTTGAGCCGTTCCGGCCATAAAGACCGGACCGAACCGCTTTTCCGGCGTTTGTCGCCCGGGCCATCCATTCCTTGGGTCGAATTGGATCCCGCGATCTCGGGTGATCCCGACCTTTCCCCTGCTGCGGCAGAGCGTGACGGGCGCTGGCGTGTGATTGCACATCAACCTACGGAGGCAGACGCATGATCCCAACGATGAACATTGTCGCATGGAGTCGGGTCGCTCCCTGGGCCGAGCAACGGCAGATCGAACAAGACCTGATCATCTGTCGCGCGATCGTCGAATTATTCAGTGACTCTTTCTTGCGCGAGGGGCTTCGCTTTCGCGGTGGCACGGCTCTTAACAAGCTGCATTTCTCCGCTCCCTTGCGCTATTCCGAAGATCTCGACCTCGTGCGGACGACCACGGGTCCGATCAAGCCGATTCTGCAGAGAATCCGCAGCCTGTTGGAGCCATGGCTCGGGCAGGCGAACTTTGATCGAAGCCCGGTCTCTCCCAAGCTCCGGTTCAAGGTCGAGGCTGAAGACGGCGGCGCCGACATCCGTCTCAAGATCGAGATCAGCACCCGCGAAATCGAGGCTTTCGATCCCAGCCGGGCGATCCCGTTGCGGGTCGATGACCCCTGGTTCGCTGGAGCCGCCGACGTGGTCACTTTTCGCGCGAGGAGATGGTGGCGACGAAATTGAGGGCCCTGCTACAGCGCGACAAGGGACGGGACCTTTTCGATCTGGCCCAAGCACTCGACCGATTTGAAGGCTTGGACACGGCTCGAGCTGTTGAAATGTTGGGCCGCTATCTTCGGCAATCAAATCTCTACGTTAACAGAGCGGAGGCCGAAAGGCGCATGTTTGCTAAACTGAAAGATCCGAGATTTTTGATCGACTTGAGGCCGCTGCTACCCGCGCCGGAGGCGGCACGTTTGACGGAGGCTTCGACCGGGGAAGTCTTCCACAAGGTTTTTTCGCGCTTCATCGTCTTATTTCCCGGCGCGGCCTGGACCAAGACTGCGGAGATGAAAAAGCGCTTTGGAATTTCCGATTGGTGAACTGCCCGTGAAGTCCAGTCTGCCCGAGATTCCGGCGATGGTGGGGTTTCGGTTTGTGGGCTCGGCTGTTCGAGCTCAGCGTAATCGGTACAAGATGTATGAGATCCGTTACGGATTTTTGGGCTTCCTCTGAAAACCGGGCCCCCCTCGGACCTAGGGACCGGGCGACTTTGGGTTTGAATCGGGCCGCGCAGGTGCCACCAACAAGGCCATGCCCCAAATCTCCCACATCGCTGCCCTGTGGTCCCTGCGCGAGCATCCGAGCCTGACGCGGGAGTGGACTCTGGCCCGCAAGATGCGGGCCGCGGCCGAGGCCGGCTTTGACGGGGTCGCCGGGCTATTGACCCCGGAACACCGCCGCCTGGCCGACCGGCTGGGGCTCCGGCACCTGCTCGGATTCATCTCCTCGAGCGATCCCGCGGAATTTGCAGCGAGGATCCGGGAGCAGAAGGAGGCGGGGGCCGTGCACATCAATGTGCAGCTCGACGACGACTTCACCCCCCCGGCCGTGGCTACCCGGCACTGGATCCGGATGGTCCGCGAGGCCGAGAAGATCGGGGGCGTCGTGGTCTCCCTCGAGGTGCACCGGGACTGCTGCACGGAGACCCCGGAGAAGACCTACGAGATCGCCGAGCGCTATCACCGGGCGACCGGCCAGATGATCAAGATCAACTTCGACTTCTCCCACCTTGCGGTCGTCAAAGCCCTCAAGCCGCCCCACTACGCCGAGCGGCTGCTCGACCACCCGGACTTGGTCCAAAATTCCGAGCAGGTCCACCTGCGCCCGTTCAACGGGCACCACTGCCAGGTCCCTGTGACGCACCGGGGCGCCCTCACGCCCGAGGCCAAGTCCTATCTGGTCTTCGTCGAGGCCTTGCTCCGGCTGTGGCGCTCGGCTCCGGCAAACCGGGGCCGGACGCTCTTCGCCTGCCCGGAGATGGGTCCCTACGCCGAGGGGGGCTCCGGCTACAACATCACGGGTCTGCCTCCGGCCTGGCCGCAGGCGGTTGCCCTGCGCTCGGAAATCGCCCGCGCCTGGAAGAAGACGGGCTGAGGCCGGAGTCTGGCCCGCCGGGGCTGTTTTGCGCCTCGAAACCCGACCGCAATCCCCCCAAGCTGCAGGCAATTCCCCTCCCCACTATGAAGACTACGTCCCGGGACGTCCTCCTGGTCGCAAGCGGCGACCTGCGCCAGTCCGCCAACCAAGTCTGCTGGCCGGCCCAGGAGGCGATGGAGAAGGCGCTCGGCGCAGCCCTCGCCAGACTCGGCCGCAGGCTGGTCCGGGCGCACCCCTTCAACAAGGACCTGGGGCACGGCTTCATCGGATCCCAGAAGGAGGGCCTGGACATCTTCTCCCGGATCGACCCGGAGCGGCCGCTGATCGTCGCCGAGGCCGTCTGGCAGTACTCCCACCACGTCCTGGGGGGGCTCATGAGCCACCGGGGACCGATCCTGACGGTCGCCAATTGGAGCGGAACCTGGCCGGGGCTGGTGGGAATGCTCAACCTCAACGGGTCGCTCACCAAGGCGGGGGTCAGGTATTCGACCCTGTGGAGCGAGGATTTTACCGACGAGTTCTTCACCCGGGGGCTGGCGCAGTGGCTTAAGAGCGGCTCCGTCCGGCACAAGACCGACCACGTCAGGCCGCTTTCCGGGGTCGCCGTGCCGGCCCGGGCCCTTGCGGTGGCGCGCCGCATCGCCGCAGGCCTCGCCCGCCGGAAGGCGATCCTCGGAGTATTCGATGAGGGGTGCATGGGCATGTACAACGCGATCATTCCCGACGAACTGCTCTACCAGGCCGGGGTGTGCAAGGAGCGGCTCTCCCAGTCGGCCCTCTACTACGGCGCCACCCAGGTGAGCGAGCAGGAGGCCCGTGCGGCGTTCGACTGGCTCCGGGCAAAGGGGATGAGGTTCAACCTGGGTTCCAACGAGGAGACCGACCTGACGGACGACCAGATCCTGTGGCAGTGCCGCACCTACATCGCCGCCGTGCGCATTGCCGAGCAGTTCGGGTGCGACGCGATCGGAATTCAGTACCAGCAGGGCCTGAAGGACCTGCTGCCGGCCTCGGACCTGGCGGAGGGGCTCCTCAACAACTCGGACCGCCCGCCCGTCCTCGACGCAAAGGGCGCGGTGATCCGGGACGGCCAGCCGATCACCCACTTCAACGAGGTGGACGAGTGCGCCGGGCTCGACGGGATCCTCACCGACCGGGTGCACGCCGCCCTGCGCCAGCCCCGGGAGAACACGCTGCACGACCTGCGCTGGGCCGACTGGGACCGGAGCGGCACGGTTCCCGACTACGTCTGGGTCCTCCTGATCTCCGGGGCCGCGCCGCCGGCCCACCACGTCAACGGCTACGCGGGCACTGACTCGATGCGCCAGCCCCCGATGTATTTCAGGATGGGCGGAGGCACCGTCCGGGGCGTGGCCAAGCCAGGGGAGATCGTCTGGAGCCGGATCTTCGTCCAGGGCGGAAGGCTCAAGATGGACCTCGGCCGGGCGAAGGTGGTGTCCCTGCCGCGGCGGGAAACCGAGCGGCGCTGGAAGGAGACGACCAGCCAGTGGCCGATCATGCACGCGGCCCTCTACGGGGTGAGCCGCGACCAGATGATGGCCCGCCACAAGGCCAACCACGTGCAGGTCGCCTACGCGAACTCCGCAAAGGAGGCCGATTTGGCTCTTTACACCAAGGCCGCCCTTGCGGCCGAATTGGGCCTCGAGGTGAACCTGTGCGGCACGGACGCCCGCGGGAAGCCCTGGTAACTCTCCGAACCCTATTCCCATGCCCCTGTTCGAAAAACCCCTGTCCGAACTCAAACTCTACCGCGGCATCAACCCGCGGCCCGCCGACTTCGACGCGTACTGGGACTCCTCCCTGCAGGAGATGCGCTCGATCGACCCGAAGGTCGATCTGCGCCCGAGCACCGCCATATCCTCGCGGATCGCCGAGTGCTTTGACCTGTGGTACACCGGGGTGGGAGGGGCCCGCGTCCACGCGAAGTACCTGCGCCCCCGGCAGTCCCAGGGCCGGCACCCTGCTGTCCTGCAGTTCCACGGGTACTCGGGCGCCTGCGGCGACTGGCAGGAGAAGCTCGCGTACGTGAGCCAGGGCTACTCGGTCGCGGCCCTGGACTGCCGCGGCCAGGGAGGACTTTCCGAGGACGTCGGGGGGGTCAAGGGCAACACCCTGCGGGGCCACATCATCCGGGGCGTGGACGACCCGGATCCGAAAAACCTGCTCTATCGCTCGCTGTTTCTCGATGCGGCGCAGCTGGCCGGGATCGTGATGGGGATGCCCGAGGTGGACCCCGCGCGGGTGGGGGCCATGGGGCCGTCCCAGGGCGGCGGACTGACGTTGGCCTGCGCGGCCCTTGAGCCGCGGATCAAGTGCGCGGCCCCGCTGTTTCCCTTCCTGTGCGACTACCAGAGAGTGTGGGAGATGGATCTGGCGAAGGACGCCTACGAGGAGATCAACATCTACTTCAGGCGGTTCGACCCCCGGCACGAGCGCGACAAAGAAACGTTCACCCGCCTCGGCTACATCGACTGCCAGCATCTGGCCCCCCGGATCCGGGCCGAGGTCCTGATGTACACGGGGCTGATGGACACCATCTGCCCGCCGTCGACCCAGTTCGCCGCCTACAACAAGATCACGAGCGTCAAGTCGATGGTCATCTACCCCGACTTTAACCACGAGGCGCTGCCGGATCAGGGCGACCTGTCGTTCAACTTCATGCAGAAACTCTGAGCGCCATGGTTGATCGCATCGCTTTCGTGGGCACCGGCCGCATGGGTGCCAACATGGCCCGGCGCCTCCGGGATTGCGGGTTCGCCGTCACGGCGGTCCACGACGCCCGGGCTGTGGCCGCCGAGGAGCTTGCCCGGGAGATCGGCGCAGCCGCCCCGGGGAGCCTGGCGGCGGTGACCGCCGCCGCGGACGTCATTTTCACGGTCGTCAGCGACGACGCGGCCCAGCTCGGGGTCTTCGCGGAGGCGGGCGACTCCCTGCTCACCGGGGCCCGGGGCAAGGTCTTCGTCAACTGCGCGACGATCTCACCAGCCACCCATGTCGAGGTCGAGCGGCGCTGCCGGGCCGCCGGGGCGGCCAGTCTGGAGGGCTGCATGGCCTCCTCGATCCCCCAGGCCCGCAACGGAACGCTCTACCTGATGTGCGCCGGCGCCCTTGCGGACTTCGAGCGCGTCAGGCCCATCCTGGAGAAACTCAGCTGCGCCCTGCGCTACGTGGGTCCCACGGGCCGCGCGGCCCAGGTTAAGGCCCTGGTCAACATGGTGATGAATATCAACACCGCAGGCCTGGCGGAGGGGCTGGGGTTGGGGGCCGCGCTGGGCCTGGACCTCGGGATATTGCGGGAGGTATTCAGCCAGACCGGGGCCGCCTCCCAGGTCCTCAAGACCGACGGCGAGGACATGCAGAACCGGGAGCACTCGTGCTTTTTTTCGGCCGCCCATGCGGCCAAGGACAGCGGGATCGCGTGCGCGCTCGCCCGGGAGGCGGGCCTTTCGCTGCCGCTGGCCCGGGCGACCCAGGAGCAGTTTGAAAAGATGGTGAGGCTCGGGCTGGGGCAGCTGGACAAGTCGGGGGTCGCCGAACTCACGTTCAGGGAGCGACACGGGCTGGACTGAGCGGGAGCGCAAGGAGGCCTCCGCCCGGGGAAACCTCACTTCTTCTTCGTGCGCTTGCGCGGCTTGGCTTCCTCTTCCTCGCCTTCCTCGTCGGAGTCCTCCTTGTCCTTGCCCTCCCCGGATTCCTCGTCGTCGTCATCGCTGTCCTCGTCCTCGTCCCACTTGAGCGATGCGTCGTTTTTGAGCTTCTCCTCCTCGTCCTCGTCGAGCTCCGGCAGATCGTCGGTGTCCTCCTCGACGACATCCTTGACCGGCTGCTCCTCGTCGGTTTCGTGGCCGGCGGGCATGTAGTCGAGGATCGCGCCGAGCTCCTCGAACACATGCAAGGCCCTGCCCTCGATGAAGTGGGCGTTCTGGTCCTCGCGGATCTCGTCCTCAACCTCGTCGACCGACAGCTTGGCCTCGAAGTCGAACAGGTCGTTCAGGAGCTTGACCCGGCAGCGCGTCAGGTGGTCGAGCAGGTCGGCGTAGGGTCCGTTCTCCTCGTCCAGCACATCGGGAAGCGCGAAGAGCTTCTCGTCGGACTCGAACAACGACTCCTTGACTCGCTTCAAGCGCACCTTGCCGCTGCCCAGGTCGCGGTCGATCCGGAAGGAGATGAAGGCGCTCTCGAAGACGTCCTGGTCGAAACCGTAGTCGCGCAGCGCCTCCACGAGCTCGATCAGGTGGGAGAGTTGCCGGGGATCAATGATGCTCAGACCGTCCACGTCCCAGCGGACTGGGTCGCTGGTCTCAGCGACCCACCAGTTGTGGTCTTCGCCGAGGCGGACGATGCACCATTCGAGTGTTGAGGTCGGTTTGGCCATGAATTTTGAAGCAGGTAAATTTTGAGCCGCAGCGTGCTAGTGGGCCCTTAAAAAACAAGCACAAAAAGCGCCATCTTAAGGCCCTGGCTGCAAGCGGGTTCGACGACGATCCGGCGCACCCCCCCGGTCCGGGGCCCCGAGCGTTCCCATCCTTGCGTTTTGGCCCGGGCTTTTCACGCTGTGTGGCGATGGCCCTGTACTACGAAAAGCTGGTCAGGCCGGCCCTGTTCCGGACGGATCCGGAGCGGGCCCACGAGCTCGCCGTGGGCGCCATGGCCGCGCTCGGCTGGATGCCTTTTGCCTGCCGCCTCATGGAACCCTGGGCGCGGGCCGGGGGGGGGCGCCCGGTGAGGGCTTTCGGGGTCGTTTTCCCCAACCCCGTGGGCCTGGCTGCGGGTTTTGACAAAAACGCCGTTGCCTGGCCCGCGGCCTCGGCCCTGGGTTTTGGCCACGTGGAGATCGGGACCGTGACGGCCCGGGCCCAGCCCGGCAACCCGAAGCCCCGCCTGTTCCGGTACCCCGCCAACGAGGCCGTCATCAACCGGATGGGATTCAATAACGGCGGGGCTGAGGCGGTGGCCCGGAGGCTCGCACGCCAGCCGGGCCCGGGGCGGCGCCGAATCCCCCTGGGGATCAACCTGGGCAAGTCGAAGGCAGTCGACGTTGCCCGGGCTCCGGAGGACTACCTGGCGAGCTTCGCCCTGCTGGCCGACCACGCCGACTACCTGGTGGTCAATGTCTCCAGCCCGAACACCCCGGGGCTGAGGGGCCTGCAGGAGGAGGCCCCGCTCAGGGAGCTGCTCTCGGCCCTGACGGGCGCCAACCGGGCCCGGGCGGCCCTGCCGGGGCGCAGGCGCGTGCCACTGCTCCTGAAGATAGCCCCTGACCTGACCTTCCCCCAGATCGACCGGATCCTCGCTGTTGTCGCCGACCTGGGGCTCGACGGGTTGATTGCGACCAACACCACGCTGGCCCGCCCGGGGCCCTTCGCCTCCGCGGAGCAGGCGGGCGGCCTGAGCGGAGCCCCGCTCAGGGCAAGGGCGACCGAGATTGTGCGCTACCTCGCCCGGGCCACCGAGGGACGGCTGCCGATCATCGGGGAGGGCGGGATCACCGACGCCGAGTCGGCCGCCGAGAAGTTGGACGCCGGGGCGACCCTTATACAGGTCTATACCGGCCTCATTTACCGGGGTCCGTTTTTCGCGCGGGACCTGGCCCGGGCCCTGGCTGACCGAAGGGGAAACTCCTAGATCACCCAGTCCCCGGCTCCGACCTGGCCCACCAACGCCTCGCGCTTCTGCTTGGGGCGGATGATCGAGGACTGGTCGCCCTGGTAATAGGCGATGCTGTTGGGCGGCATCGACTGCATCAGCCAGACGTTGGACCCGACCACGCAATTGGCCCCGATCACGGTCTCCCCGCCGAGGATCGTGGCGCCAGGGTAGACGACGACCCCGTCTTCCAACTTGGGGTGGCGCTGGATGCCCTTGACCGGAAGACCCTTGTCGTCGGTCACGAAGGACTTGGCGCCGAGGGTTACCCCCTGGTAGATCTTGACGCGGTTGCCGATGCGCGCGGTCTCCCCGATCACGACCCCGGTCCCGTGGTCGATGAAAAAATGGGTCCCGATTTGGGCTCCCGGGTGGATGTCGATCCCGGTGCGGTCGTGGGCGTACTCGGTGAGCATGCGCGGCAGCAGCGGCACCCCCAGCTCATACAGGACATGGGCCACACGTTGGAGCGAGATCGCCAGGACGCACGGGTAGGCCAGGATGATCTCCTCGACGTTTCGCGCCGCGGGATCCCCCTCGTAGGCGGCCAGGACGTCGGTCTGGATCACCCGGCGCAAGGAGGGAAGTTTACCCAGGGCCTCGCCGGTGACCGCGGCCGCCCTCCCGGGAAGGTCTTTCCCCGGAGAGAACCGCAGGCACTTCTCGACCTCGGAGGCCATGCGGCGCTCCACCCGGGAGAGCAGCCGCCCGATATGCGCGGAGACTTCACCCTTCACCAAGCCGGTCTCCTCGAAGTAGCCGGGGAAGAGCAGGTGCATGAGGTCGCGGGCAAGCGTGTTCACCGACTCCTGGGACGGCAGGTTCGTGCCGTCGAGGTGGTTGATGCCGCCGTCGGCTTCGTAGGAGGCGAGGAGGGCCGCCTTGATCTCGTCGTGGTTCATCGGGTGCGCTGCGCACCCTATCCGGGACCGGGCCGCGGTCAAAATCGAATTACTCCCCTGGCTTGTGCGCTCAAGATGGCGGGATTGGTTCGTCGGCACCCCCTGGTGCTTTCTTTACTGCTTGCTGCCCGCTCGCTTATCGCGCAAGCGCCGCTCGCCTTCGGCCAGTTCCTTGAAGTTTTCGGGGGTCGAAACACTCCGTCCGCTTTTTCGCTCAAGTTCGCGACGAGCGTTGCCCGCGATGTTGCCGCCCTGTCTGGCAGCCACCTTGTTCTTCGGAAACCCCTGAGCGTCAATTCTGCGAGCAATCTCAGTTGTCGACGCTTCGCCGAGCATCGTGAAGATCAACTCGAGATCGGACATGTGGTCTCGCAGGTTTTCGCCAGACCCGGCGAGCGCATTATACTCGCGATACTGTGACGGCGTCATGCCAAAGGTCGCCTTGCTGATCTCTGCTGTGAGAATCGAGTATTCGACGTCCTCCTTGACCCCGCGCTTTTTCCATTCGTCGGTCAATTCGTCACGCACGGCGATGCCTCGCACACGCTTCTCAATCCATGCGGACGAGTAGCCCTTCTGCCGGTAAATCTCCTTCATCCGTTGGGCGGCCAGTTCGGGGTTCTCGATTTCCTGAAGGCGCTCATATCCGACCCTGGCAAGCCAGCGTTTGAATGGTTCGGCCTTGGGTGACGGAATGGACTGAACGAGGCGAAAGACCCCTGAAACGTCCCAACACTGGAGTAACTGCCGGCCCCCGGCCGTAGAAAATGGGAGCGCAAGGGGGGGGACAAGCTATCCCCCCCCTTTGAACGCTTCATTCAGAAGCGGATCGCGGCGCCGCAGTTTCTTGAGGTAGTCCGACGGATTGACCGAATCGGTGAGTGCTGCCACGACATCGACGACAACAAACCACCACGCCTCCCCATGACGGGCTCGACGGACCTTTTTTTTCTCAAAGATAACGAGTTCGTTCATGGGAGTTGTGGGTTTGTTTAGGCGACCGCGCAGAGAGTTTTATGAGTTAGAGCAATTCACAGCCATCCCTTAGAAGTGATTAGATTTTGAGCTTCTCGAGCTGTCGGTTGAGGGTGTCTAGGCTGAATGCTTCTGGATCGTAGGTATAGCCGAGCCAATCGAGCAGCTGGTCGCGTTCGCGGTGTTTCGGGTTGGCCATGGCCTCGACCAAGTTTTCGTAGCCGGGAATACTACCGCAGTCATCTGGCGGGCCGGCGCGGGCGCCGGCCAAGCATGTGACGACTCTACCGGTGACCTGTGGGAAAAGCTTCTCAACGAGGACTTCGTGCTCCCAGCTGTCGCCGAAATCGTATTCGTAGATGAGCCGGTCGCCCTCGGAATGAAGCAGATCGCAAAGGCGGACCTTCTTCTCGTCGCGAGGCTTGGTCATTCCTGCGAAGTCTCCTTCCCAGTCGTCAGGATAGGCGGCCTGGTAGGACTCCTCCCCAAGCCGGAAGGCGTGGAGGTGACTGTTGGTCCAACAAAAGGAGAGCTGCAGGACATCGTGCAATATGGGCAGCTTAATTGTGGCTGGAACGAGCAAGCGGCGCCAGATGGCGGGCGTGATATTGAGCAACTCAACCTTGAGCTGGAATTGCACGTGGGCCGGATCGGTCTTGATGCGGGTTTTGACCATGGAGAAAGGCGGTCGCTCGGAAGCCTTCAGTTTGCCTGCCCATTGCAGGGTGCGAGGGACAAAAAACAGCCGAGGCCGGCAAGCTACCGTGCTGCGGCAATTGGTCGAACTGATTCCATTGCATCTGCCCGGCCAGTTTCCTGCCCTTCTGCTTCGGTGCGGCCCGAAGTCCCTGCATGGCCAACTCATTGAGGTTTGCCGCCGTGGAGATGTGGCAGACGAAAAGCCAGCGCCCATTTTCCCGCCGATATCTCAGATGAGCGCTGTCTTCCCCACCTAGGGCTAGCGCCGGGGTCCGCCAGCCCGTCATACCGGCCCCATCAGCTGCAGAGGATCCCACTCGTGCCGGCGATGGTAGGACGGCTCGGAGAGGGGGGCCGTCGAGGACAGGACGAACCCGGGCCCCGTCGAGCAATCGTAGCGGCAGACCGCCGTCAGAAACACGGCGCCGACCCTCAGGGCCCCGTCCCGGATCGGGAGGCTCTGCGCCGGGATGATCGCGCACACCGACCAATAGTCCTCATGGACCCGCGCGGTGCTGCTCAGC
Organism: uncultured Opitutaceae bacterium; assembly: GCA_903862935.1. GTDB lineage: Bacteria > Verrucomicrobiota > Verrucomicrobiia > Opitutales > Opitutaceae > Palsa-1447. The sequence continues at coordinate 36,411 of CAIOZY010000059.1, read as the reverse complement.
CACGCCGGGTCGCCGACGAGCGGAGCCGACAGGTCCCTCATCCCCCCGTCCACGAAGGCCCGGAAGGTCTCGGGGGTCCAGCGAAGCTGCAGGCGCTGGTTCTCCGGGGTGACATGGATTTCCAGGTAGCGCTCGCCGCCGCAGTCCTGGAAGAAGATCTCGCAGATGTCGCCGAGTTCCCAGGTGCGCTCGTTCAGCCCGCAGGCGGCGTTCTTGGGCCCCCGGCCCTTTAGCACCGCCTCGTAGCGCAGGGCCCGCTCGTTCCACTGGACCCGGGCCCATCCCGGCTGAAACCGCGGCTCGGGCCCGTTGGGCAGCCAGTGCTGCCGGAGGAGCCTCCAGTCGGGGTCGCCGGGCGCCGGCTGCGCCGAGGCGGGCTCCCGGGCCAGGTCCGGGCAGTATCGGGCCGGCCAGGCTCCGGCGCGGGTGGGGAGTGGGGGCTCATTCATGCCCATTCGGGGCAGGATGCCCGTGGGGCCGGTCCTTGCCAAGGGGCTTTATTGAGCCCTTCAGGGGTGACGAACCGATGATAGTTTTTAATTGATCCCGATCATACTATTCACACAATCGATCACAATCAATCATGGTCCGCATGTCCGAATCCGACTCCAAGGCCCTTGCGCCGCAGCGGTGGAAGAACCTCCGGGCGCTGGTGCGCGACAGCGGGGTGGTGCGGATCGAGGACCTCTGCCGGCAGCTCGGCGTGTCCGCGGCGACGGTGAGGAGGGACCTGGACGAGCTGGAGCGCTCGGGCGCGATCCGCAGGGTCCACGGCGGGGCCGTCAGCGTCGAAAGCCGGCTTGAGGAGCCGGTCTTCGCCGACAAGACCGCCCGGGCCGCCCGGGAGAAGCGGCGCATAGCCGAGGCCGCCCTCGAATTCGTCGCCCCCGGCGACACGATCTACCTGGACGGGGGGAGCACGGTGCTCGAATTCGCGCGGCTCCTGCGCGACCGCCCGAACCTGACGGTCGTCACCAACTCCCTCCACGCCGCCCTGGAGCTCGCCGGGACGGGCCCGAGGCTGATCCTGATCGGAGGGGAACTGCGGCGCCTGAGCCAGACCCTGGTGGGGCCGCTCACCCGCCTCATCCTGGACGAGCTGCATTTGGACAAGGCCTTCATGGGGACGATCGGTTTCTCCCTGGATGAGGGGCTCACGACCACCGACCCGAGCGAGGCCTTCACCAAGGAGCTGGTGACCCGGAAGGCGCGCCAAGTGATCGTCCTGGCCGACAGCAGCAAGGCCGGGAAGGTGTCGTTTTCCCGGGCCGGCCGATGGGATCGCGTGCAGGTCCTGATCACGGACAAGCCCGTAGAATTTGCAAAGCAACTAGCCAAGAAAGGCGTCAAGCTCGTACGAGCGTAACCACACCGGAAAGAAATGGGTATGAACAACTCACCGACCTACCTAAGTGACTCGAGGCCGAAATTCACGCCGTTCGAGATCGATTGCGGAAAGATCCCCGCCTACCGCTACAAGGCCGACCTGGCCTCCGAGCTGAAGGCCGGGACGATCACGGCGAAGGAGGCCATCGCCGTCCTCGAGGACATGCTCGTGATCCGCGAGCTTGAGGAGATGATCGTCAAACTGCGCTCCGGGGCCTACGAGCCGATCCGCGACTACAACTACCGCGGCCCGACCCACGTGTCTGTGGGCCAGGAGGGCACGGCGGCCGGAGCCTGCTCTGCCCTGCAGCTGATCGACAACATTACCAGCACCCACCGCGGCCACGGCGAGAGCCTGGCCAAGGGCACGGTCGCAATCCGGGGCATGAGCGACGAGCAGCTCCGCAGCCGGGTGCCCAAGTGCGCGTCCAACCGGCGCGAGGACCTGATCGAGGCAGCGCTCGAGGAGCACGTCTACCGCACGATCGGGGAACTCTTCGGCAAGGACGACGGCTACTGCCGCGGGCGAGGCGGCTCGATGCACATCGCCGACTTCTCGGTCGGCCACCTCGGAGCCAACGCGATCGTGGGCGGAGGCGTCCCGATCGCAACCGGGGCGGCGATGGCCAACCGCTACCTGAGGCGCGGCAACGTCGTGTGCTGCTTCGCCGGGGACGGGGCCTACGCAAACGGGGTCGTCCTCGAGTCCTTGAACTTCGCCTCCCAGGCCCAGTTCCGCAACCACTACGCCGGCGACCACAAGTTCGGCCTGCCGATCATCTTCCTGGTGTGCAACAACCACTACGGGATGACCCACCGCACCGACGACGAGGTCATGGGGATCGACCACATGGCCCGCCGCGCCGCCGGCTTCGCCGAGAACAACCTGCATTCCGAGATCGTGAACGGCATGAATGTCCTGGCCGTGCGCGACGCAGTCTCCCGCGCGGCAAAGCTGTGCCGCGAGGGCAAGGGCCCGGTCTTCCTCGACGTCGGGTGCTACCGCTACTGGGGCCACTCGCTGAGCGATCCGCGCAACGAGTACCGCACCAAGGAGGAGGAGGCCGCCTGGAAGGCGATCGATCCGATCGAGAGCTTCAAGCGCGAGCTGCTCGCCGCCAAGGTGACCGACGCGGCGGGGATCGCCGCCGTCGAAAAGCGGGTGGCCGACCGCAATGGCCGGGCCGCCAAGCGGGCGGTGGCCGCGGCCGACCCCCTGGCCGAGGATGTCCTGACCTTCATGTACACGGACACCAAGTGCGACGTGGTGCCCCCGGAGTACGCCAAGAGCGAGCTTGTGGGCCCGCTGCCGGAGATCAAGCGGGTGAACGGGGAGCTCACGTACAAGGACGCCCTTAAGGAGGCGCTCATCCAGGAGATGAACCGGGACAAGCGCGTCATCTTCTACGGCGAGGATGTCGCCGACTACGGGGGCGCCTTCAAGGTCACCAAGGGCCTTATGGAGGCCTTCGGGCGCGAACGGGTCTTCAACACGCCGATCAGCGAGGCGTGCATCTGCGGGACCGCGGGCGGGGCGGCGATGAACGGGCTGCGGCCAGTGGTGGAGCTCATGTACTTCGACTTCGCCCTGATGTCCTCAGACCAGATCAGCAACCAGGCGGCCAAGTGGCACTACATGAGCGGCGCTCAGACGGAGGTTCCGCTCGTGATCCGGGCCTCGGCCGGCGCCGGCAAAGGCTACGGGGGCCAGCATTCGCAGACCCTCGAGTCGATGTTCTGCCACATCCCGGGCCTGTACGTCGTCTACCCGGCGACGCCCTACGACGCCAAGGGGATGCTCAAGTCGGCGATCCGGGACAACAACCCCGTCCTGTTTGTCGAGTCGCAGGCCCTCTACGGCATGAAGGGCCAGGTCCCGGAGGGCGAGTACCTGGTCCCGCTCGGGGTCGCCGACGTCAAGCGCGAGGGAAGCGACATCACGTTTGTGGCGTGGGGCCCCCTGGTCCATGACTGCCTGAAGGCCGCCGACAAGCTCAAGGCCGAGCGCGGAGTGAGCGCCGAGGTGATCGACATTCGGAGCCTGGTCCCCCTGGACCTGGAGACGATCCTCAAGAGTGTCCGCAAGACCGGCCGCTGCGTCGTCGCCAGCCAGGCGATCCACATCGGAAGCTACACCGGGGAGATTGCCTCGACGATCCAGGAGGCCGCGTTCGACTACCTGGACGCCCCCGTCAAGCGCGTGGGCGCCAAGAACGGAATCGCCCCCCAGTCCCACATCCTCGAGGCCGCGTTCCTGCCCAATGTCGGGGACGTCGTTGCGGCCGCTAACTCAATCCTGTGAGCTGACCCCCCCATGGCAACGCCCATCATCATGCCGAAGTTCGGTCAGATGACCGAAGAGAGCTCGATCGTCGAATGGCGCAAGAAGGAGGGCGACAAGGTCGCCAAGGGCGACATCCTGTTCACGGTCGAGACCGACAAGTCCGTCATGGACTTCGAGAGTTTCGAGGACGGGGTCCTCCTGAAGATCCTGGTCCAGCCCGGGGTCTCCGTGCCCGTCCAGAGCGCCGTCGGGTTCCTCGGGAAGGCCGGGGAGGCGGTTCCGTCGGCCCCGCCGCAGGCCCCGGCCGCGAGGCCCGCGCCGGCTCCCGCCGCGCCCGCGGCAGCGGCTCCGGCGCCGTCCCGCCCGGCTCCTTCCCCAGTAGCCCAGCCCGCCCCGGCGCCCGAGAGGGTGCCGGTGGCCCCTGCCGCCGCGGCGGCTCCGGCCCTGTTCAAGATCAGCCCGCGGGCGGCCGCGCTCGCCCGGGCGAGCGTCATCGACCCGTCCGGGATCGCGGGGACCGGCCCCGGGGGCCGGGTTGTCGAAAAGGACGTCAGGGCGCACCTCGAGGCCCACGGCTACGGGGCCCTGCGGATCACGCCGACCGCCAAGGAGCTCGCCGCCCACGATAAACTGGACCTGCTCGCAATCGTCGGCACGGGCGAGGGCGGCCGGATCACGGTCGAGGACGTCAAGCGCTCGGCCGCCCAGCGACCGAGGACCCTGTCCAAGATGCGCCAGGTCATCGCCCAGCGCCTGACCCAGAGCTTCCGCGACATCCCGCACTTCTACGTCACCGTGTCGGTCGACATGTCCGAGTTGGTCTCCTACCGGGCCCGGCTCAAGGAGTCCGGGGCCTCCTTTACCCTCACCGACTTTATCGCCGAGGCGGCGGTCCTCGCCCTGCAGGAGTTTCCCGACGTCAACAGCTCAACCGACGGCCGCACCGTGCGCTGGCACGGCCGCGTCAACCTCGGGGTCGCCGTCTCCCTGGAGCAGGGCCTTGTGGTGCCGGTCATCCGCTCGGCTGACCAGCTCTCGCTGCGGGAGCTCTCCGAGAAGACCCGGGGCCTCGCCGAGAAGGCCCGGGCGGGGAAGGCTTCGCCCGATGAACTGAGCGGCAGCACCTTCACGATCTCCAACATGGGGATGCTCAACGTCGAGAACTTCAGCGCCATCATCAACCCCGGCGAGAGCGCGATCCTCGCGGTTTCCAGCACCCTCGCCCAGCCGGTCGTGCGCGACGGGAAGGTCGTGGTGCGCCAGATGATGAAACTGACCTTGTCCTGCGACCACCGCATCGTGGACGGGGCCATGGGGGCCCGCTTCGTCAACGCCATCAAGACCAAGCTCGAGGACCTCGAGTTGTGGAAGCGCCTGGCCGTCTGAACCGTCCCCGCCATGCCCGCGCATCCCCGCACCTTCGTCGGCTTCGGCTTCGGCGCCATCCAGGGAGGACTCTTCCTCTATGAGGCGTTCCAGTCGGGAAAGTTCTCGCGCCTGGTCGTGGCCGAGGTCGTTCCCGAGGTCGTTGCGGCGGTCCGCCGGTCCGGGGGCAAGTTCCGAGTCAATATCGCCGCCGCAGGCGGGATCCGGGTCCGGGAGGTGAGCGGGATCGAGATCTTTAACCCCGCCGTCCCCGAGGACGCGAAGGCCCTAGAGGCCGCGCTTGGGCAAGCCTCGGAGATCGCCACGGCACTGCCGAGCGTCGACTTCTTCGACCGCGGGGAGCCGTCGGTCGCAGGTCTGATCGCGCGGGCGATCCGTGCCAAGACCTCCGAAAGCGGCCTTCCTCCCTGCGTTGTCTACACGGCCGAGAACAACAACCACGCGGCTGAGATCCTCCAGCAGCGCTGCGATCGCCTGCTCGAGCCGGCCGACCGCGCCGCGGCGCGGAAGGTCTGCCAGATCCTCAACACCGTGATCGGCAAGATGAGCGGGGTTGTCACCGAGCCGGCGGAGATCGCCGCGGAGGGCCTCGCCCCGCTGGTCGAGGGTTCCCCCCGGGCGCTCCTCGTGGAGGAGTTCAACCGAATCCTGATCACGCGGATCGCTCTTTCCGGGTTCAAGCGGGGGATCGAGGTCTTCATTGAGAAGCCGGACCTGCTGCCCTTCGAGGAGGCAAAGCTCTACGGGCACAACGCGGTCCACGCTCTCATCGGCTACCTGATCCAGCGCCGGGGCTTCCGCTTCATGTCGGATGCGGCTTCGGACGGGGATCTGATGGCCTTCGCCCGGGCTGCATTCCTCGAGGAGTCCGGGCCCGCGCTGATGGCCAGGCACCGGGGGATCGATCCGCTCTTCACGCCGGAGGGCTACCGGGCCTACGCCGAGGACCTGCTCGTCCGGATGACCAACCCCCATCTTCGCGACCGCACCGACCGGGTGACCCGGGACCCCCGCCGCAAGCTCGCCTGGGAGGACCGGCTCGTCGGGACGATGCGGATCGCCCTGGACGCCGGGCTCGCCCCGGTGCGCTTTGCCCGCGGGGCTGCTGCCGCCCTCGACGCGCTCGGGCAAGCGGGCCCGGCGGAGGCGGCCCTGCGCTCCCTTTGGCCCGGCCCCGACGTTCCCGCCGGGCGCAAGGACAAGCTGATCGGGCTCATCACCGAAGCCAGGACCCAACTCTAAACAGGAGAACCCAAGATTGTGGAAACCTTCGACATCGTAGTCATAGGCGCCGGACCCGGCGGCTACCCCGCCGCGATCCGCGCGGCCCAGCTCGGCGCATCGGTCGCCATCGTCGAGAAGGAGAAGCTCGGCGGCACCTGCCTGAACTGGGGCTGCATCCCCACCAAGGCCCTGATCGGAGCCGGGGACACCCTCGCCCGGATCCGGCACGCCTCGGCCCTCGGAATCACGGTGAAGGACGTCTCGGTCGACTACGCGGCGATGGTCGCGCACAAAAACCGGGTCGTCGGCCAGCTGACCGGCGGGGTGAAGCAGCTGCTGAGCGCCAACGGGGTCAGGCAGTTCTCCGGAGCGGCCTCGTTCCGGGACCGCACGAGCCTCGAATTGAGCGACGGGACGGTGATCGGGGCCCGCAAGGTCATCATCGCCACGGGCTCGACCTCGGTCGTCCCCGGCTTCCTTCCCCGGCACGAGCGCGTCGTCGAAAGCCGCAGGTTCCTCGACCTGGAGAGGCTTCCGGAGTCGATCCTCGTACTCGGCGGCGGATTCATCGGCTGCGAGCTGGCGTGCCTGGCGGCGCTTCTGGGGGCGAAGGTGACGGTTGTGGAGCTTTTGGAGGACATCCTTCTTCTGCTCGACGCCGACGTACGGCGCGAGGTCCGCAGCCACATGGAGAAGGGCTTGGGGATCCGCGTCCTCACGGGAAAGCCGCTCGAGGCGGTGACGGCCGGCCCCGGCGGCGTTGGCGGCCGGTTCGGCGACGAGGCCCTGAAGGCCGACCTTCTTCTGGCTGCGATCGGCCGAAAGCCGGTCACCGAGGGGCTCGCCCTCGAGAAGGCGGGCCTGAAGGTCAATGAACGGGGCTTTATCGAGGCCGACGAGTTCGGCCGGACGGCTGTCGCCACGATCTACGCGGTGGGCGACGTCACGGGTAAGACCCAGCTTGCCCACTTTGCGACCTCCCAGGGCGTCGTCGCAGCCGAGAACGCCTGCGGCCCGGGCCAGCGGCGCAATGAGAAGATCGTCCCCAACGTCATCTTCACGGCGCCCGAGGTCGGCACCGTGGGCCTGAGCGAGGACGAGGCGAAAAAGCAGGGCAGGGCGGTTGCCACCGGCAAGTTCCACTTCCGCGGGATCGGCCGGGCCCTGGCCGCCGGGGAGACCGCAGGCTTCGTCAAGTGGATCTCCGACCCGTCCACGGGCCAATTGCTCGGGGCCGCGGCGGTCGGCGCCCACGCCACGGAACTGATCGCGGAGGCGGCGCTCGCCATCCGCGGGGAATTCACCGCAACCGAGCTCGGCCGCACGATCCACGCCCACCCCACCTTCGGCGAACTGTGGATGGAGGCCGCCCACGCGATCCACGGGGAGTCGATCCACGCCCCGCCCAAGAAAAAATTATGAACCTGCCCAAAACGATGCTCGCCGTGCGCCTGCACGGCGTCGGCTTTGAGAACCTCAAGGTCGAACAGGTGCCCGTCCCCGTTCCCAACGACGACCAGCTGCTCGCCCGAGTCGACGCCGCCGGCGTGTGCGCCTCGAACCTGAAGATCCTCGCCCAGGGCAACGAGCACACCTTCATCAACGGGATCGACCTGGCGAAGTACCCCGCCCAGCTCGGCGACGAGGGCTGCATCACGATCGTCTCGGTCGGCAAGAACCTCCGCGACCGCTTCCCCGTCGGCAAGCGCTACTGCATCCAGCCCGCCGTGGACCACCCGCCGATCAACCACCGGGAGAGGTTCCGCAACAACGCGGCCGGCATGCTCAAGGTCGCCGTCGGCTACTGCCTGCCGGGGCACTTCGCCCAGTACATCCTCGTCACCGAGGAGACGATCGCCGCCGGGTGCCTGCTGCCGATCCCGGACGAGTCGATGCCGTTTTTCGCGGCCGCTCTGTGCGAGCCGATCTCCTGCGCCATCTCAGGCCAGGACAGGCATATCCACATCTTCCAGAAGACCCCGGCCTCGCCGCGCGAGGCGCGGATAGGCCTGCTTCCCGGCGGGGTCACCCTGATTGTCGGCGCCGGCCCGATGGGCCGGATGCACGCCGAGGCGGCGCTGCGGTTCAAGCCGCGAGCGATCATTGTCATCGACATCGCCGAGTCCCGCCTGCAGTGGGTGCGCGACGTCCTCGGCCCCCGCGCCAAGGCGGCGGGCGCGGCCCTGCATGCGCTGACCAACGAGGCCGGCCTCGCCCAGCTCAGAACCTCGAGCAACGGCCTTGGGGCCGACGACATCATCGTCGCGGTGGGGGTCCGCGACCTCCAGATCAGGGCCCAGGCCTGGCTGTCCCGCGGTGGCACCCTGAACCTCTTCGGGGGCCTCAAGAAGGGCGAGCACGTGATCGACCTGGACACCCTCCGTGTCCACTACGACGACATCCGCGTCGTCGGCTCGAGCGGCGGCTCGCCGGCCGACATCGCCGAGACCCTGCGCATAGTCGCCGCCGGGGAGTTCGACCCGGGGCTGCACATGAGCATGGTTGGCAGCCTCGACAAGGCGCCGCGCGCCCTGGAGATGGTCAAGAACACCGAGACCGAGGGGAAGATCGTCCTTTACCCGCACATCCGCCCGACGCCGCTCACCCCGGCGAAGGCCTGGAAGGGCGGCGACGAGCAGGCCTTCCTGAAGACCTCCTCCTAGGGGCTTTCCCGGCGAACAGGATCGACCTGGAGGGCCGGATCTGGGAGCGTGCCGCCCCGTGCGACTCCGCGGACTCATTTCGACGGCGGGACCCCGGCTCAGGGCGGCCCTGGCGTGCGCCGGGATCGTCCTGGCGGCCCTGGCGGCGTATGCGCCCGCAATTCGGGGCGGCATGATCTGGGACGACGACGCCCATGTCACCAAGCCAGCGCTCCGGTCGGTTTCTGGGCTGGCCCAGATCTGGCTTAAGCTCGGGGCGACCCAGCAGTACTACCCGGTCCTGCACAGCGCCTTCTGGGCCGAGCACCGCCTCTGGGGCGACGCGACTGCGGGCTACCACCTGGTCAATATCCTCCTCCATGCTACCAGCGCCTGCCTGCTGGTTTTGCTCCTCAGGCGCCTGTCGGTCCCGGGGGCCTGGCTTGCGGGGCTTGTCTTCGCGCTTCACCCGGTGTGCGTCGAGTCGGTCGCCTGGATCTCCGAGCAGAAAAACACGCTTTCGACCGCCCTGTACCTGCTGTCGGCGATCGCCTTCCTGAGGTGGCGCGGGATCGGGCAGGGGCCGCACCGGGCGGGGGCGGGCGCCTACGCCCTGGCCAGTGCGCTCTTCGTTTTGGCCCTTCTCACGAAGAGCGTCACGGCGACCCTCCCGGCGGCCCTCCTGGTCGTGATCTGGTGGAGGGAGGGCGGTCTGTCCTGGTCGCGGGACTGCCGACCCCTTCTGCCCTGGCTCGTCCTCGGCGGTTCGGCGGGGTATTTCACCGCGTGGGTCGAGCGCACCTACATCGGGGCCCAGGGAACCTCGTTTGACCTGTCGCTCCTGGAGCGGTGCCTGCTGGCCGGGCGGGTCGTCTGGTTTTACCTGGGCAAGCTCGTCTGGCCGCAGGGGCTTGTCTTCATCTATCCGCGCTGGCAAATCGACGCGGGCTCGGCCGGGGCCTATGCCGCCTTGGTCTTGTTCGCCGCCGCAAGCGCGGGCCTCTGGCTCCTGCGGGACTGGAGCCGCTCGCCGCTCGCCGCGTGGCTGCTGTTCTGCGGAACGCTTTTTCCGGTCTTGGGCTTTTTCAATGTCTACCCGTTTGTCTTCTCCTTTGTCGCCGACCACTTCCAGTACCTGGCAATGCCGGCGGTGATCGCGCTTGCATGCGCCGGCTGGGCCCGGTGGAACGCATGGGCGCGTTCGGAGGGCCCCGGGAAGGGCGCGGGCGGCCCGCTCCGGCGGGCTCTCCCAGTCGCTGCTGCTGCTGCGGCCGTCGCCGCCCTGGGATTATTGACCCGGGCGCAGTGCGCCATGTACCGCGACGCGGACACCCTCTACCGGACCACGATCCGGCGAAACCCGCAGTGCTGGATGGCCTACAACAACCTCGGGGTTGTCCTCGTCAACGCCGGCCGGTTGCGCGAGGGGATTGAGCAGTACGAGCAGGCCCTCCGGATCAAGCCCGACTACGCCGTCAGCCAAAACGACCTCGGGGCGGCCCTCTTCCTCCTGCACGACATCCGCGGAGCGATCGCCCACATCGACGAGGCCCTGAAGCTCTGGCCCAACTACGCCGAGGCCCACTACAACCGGGGCCGGGCTCTTGCGGAGGCCGGCCGGCTGCCCGAGGCGATCGAGGAGTTCGACACGGCCCTGAGCCTTAAACCCGACAAGGCCGAGGCCCGAAACAACCTGGCGACCGCCCTGGCGATGACCGGCCGGCTGCCCGAGGCGATCGAGCAGTTCGAGGAGACCCTGCGAATCAGCCCGGACTACGCCGACGCCCACAAGAACCTGGGCTACGCGCTGCTGCTGTCGCGGCGGCCCCAGGAGGCGAGGACCCACTACGAGGAGGCGGTAAGGCTCAAGCCCGACTTTGTGGAGGCCCGCCTGGTCCTCGGCAACATCCTCGCCCAAGCGGGCGACCTGGACGGCGCGATCGAGCAGTTCGAGCGGGCCGTGGCGGTGAGCCCGCAGATGCCGGTCGCCCACGAGCTTCTCGGCAAGGCCCTCCTTCAGGCCGGCCGGGCCGAGGAGGCCAGGCCGCACCTCGAAGCCGCGCAGCGGCTGCAGGGTCGCCCCTAGGGTCTGGGGGAGTTGTCCTCCAACTCTTGGGCGCGAGCCAGTTCGTCCATCGCCTCTGCGATCTTGCCGGCGCCGCGCAGGGCAGATGCGAGGTTTCGGTGGAAGGCGGCCAGGCCTGGCCGGATCCGGATCGCGGCCTGGTAATGGGCGATCGCTTCGTCCCAGCGCTCGAGGCCCGCCAGGGCGAGGCCCAGATTGTTGTGCCCCTCTGCGGAGCGCGGCGCAAGTTCGAGGGCCCTCTCCAGGTGCGCCACCGCCTCGTCCAGGCGGCCGATCCGGGTCAGGGTGACCCCGAGGTTGTCGTGGGCCTCGGGGAAATCGGGCTGGATCCGGATTGCGGCCTCATAGTGGGCGATCGCCTCCAGGTTCCTGCCGGAGTTGGTCAGGGTGACCCCGAGGTTGTCCTCGGCCTCGGCCAGGTCCGGTTTGGCCCGCAGGGCCGCCTCGTAATGGGCGATCGCCTCGTCTAGGCGGCCGCCCTCGCGCAGGGACTTGGCCAGGTTGTAGTGGGCGATCCAAGCGCCGGGATTTTGGGTTACGGTGTAACCCCAATACGTGGCCTCATCCCGGAAGACCTCCGCGTAAGCCCGGCTCATTGCGGCAAAAACGCCCGCCAAGGCGATCGGGACCGCGAGCGCAAGGACCCGCACGACTCGGGCTCCGGAGCGCTTGGGGGCCTCCTCCGGTGCTAGGTTCATGGCGGCCACCGCAAGACCGACCAGGCCCAGGAGCGGCACGTAGGCGAAGTGATCAGCCACCCGGGAGAGCCGCAGATAGGCAATCCCGATGAATCCCAGGACCGGCGCCAGGGTGATCACAAACCAGCCCAGTCCCAGAAGGGCGTGGCGCCCCCATCCCTCCCGTTTCGTGTAGAACCAGGCGGCCAGCACAGCCAGGGCGGGCCAGGGCAGCCACTGGACGGCCAACGGCGGATCGAGGGCCCACCGGGGATAGATGGGCATCAGGTCCGTGGGCAGCAGCGATTTTCCCAGGTAGAAGGCCTCCGCCAGGCCCGCGGCGGCAGCCCGGACGGCCAGGGGTTCCCTGGGCGCGTACTGGTAGTCGACCACCCGCGTGTGCTCGAGCCACACCGTGACGAGCCCCAGGCCGAGCGACACGGCAAAGAACGGCAGGCTCGCCGCTACGTCCGCCCACCGGATCGCCCGCCTTTTCCACCAGGCATACAGCAGGATCGTCACCGGGAACATGACCACCGCTGTCTTGCAAAGCATCGCGGCGGCAAACCAGAAGACCGCCAGGGCGTACGGCCGGCCCCGCCTTCCCGGGGGCGCCGCGTCCCAGCGGAGGTAGGCTAAGGTCGCGAGCAGGAGGAGGGGCAGGGACAGGGTGTTTTTCAGTTCCGAGATCCATGCGACCGACTCGACCGCGAGGGGGTGAACCGCGAAGATGAGCCCGCCCAGCCAGGCGCGCCTGACCCCGAGGATCCCGAGCAGCCGCCAGAACAGGAGCGCCCCCAGCAGGTGCAGCCCGAGGTTGGTCAGGTGGTAGCCGAACGTGGCGTTTCCCCACAGTTGCCACTGCGCCCAGCGCACGGTCTCGGTAATCGGGTAGTAGCTCGCACCGGCGGAGCCAAACCAGATCCCACCCAGGCCGCCGGGCGAGCGGATGAGCGGGTTGTCCACGATGTACATCGTGTCGTCCCACAGCCATCCGCCCCGCATGGCGGGCCAATAGGCCCAGGCGCAGGCGGACGCGATCAGCGCAGCCTTCAAGGCGGTGAAAAGCTTCGGTCTCACGCTCGGCGGATTAGGATCGCATCCGCTCCGGCGCGGTGTCAACCGGACCGCTCCCGGAGGGCTGCTCGCAATTAATGCAGAAAGAATCCCAAGGGACGCGCAGCCGGTCTCCGGCCGCCCTGCTAGGGTGCGGACAAGCCGGGAGCCCCCGGCGAGCCCCGCAACCGGAGGTGCCCCATGCCCGAAACCAAGACTAGCCTCAAAGAAGACCTTCAGTCCCTTTTCAGCAAACCGCACCCGGGGGACGCCGAGCCCACGCCCGAGGAGCGCGCTGCGCTCCGCCGCAGGCAGGTCGAGACGGTGATCCGCTTCTGCTGGGCGCTGATCGTCTTGAAGAGCTTTGTCGTCGTGTGGGCCTTCAACCACTACCGCATGCCCTTCAGCCCGTTGTGGGTTGTCGCCCCGACGGTGGGCTTCGCGGCCCTCGCGACGGCGGCCTATTATTACCTCAGGGACTGACGGCCGGGGTCCGCCACAGCGCCCTGAGGTCCTCCGTCACGGCGAGGACGTCGCGCCAGGTGTCCCCGAAGCAGCTCAGACCGTACGCCGGGGCGGCGTTGCCCAGTTCTGGAACGGCAATGACTGGGCCTGTGCCGGGCCGCCCGCGCAGGTGCGTAAGCAGGCTTGAGGCGTAGGCGAGCCAGTCCCGGTACTCCGGTGTGCGGCGGCCCGCGCGGTCGAGGACCGGGATCTGGCAGTGGTGCCCGTTGAAGGGCCTCAGGTGGAACTGGGTCGCCGCCCGGAGCAGGGCCCTCGGTTCGCTCAGGCGCTCCCAGAACGATCCAGGCGGGAGGTGGCGCACGACCGCGAAGTGGGAATGGTCGAGGCAGCAGGGCATCGTTTCGCCGCAGGCCGCCCGGTAGGCCCGTGCCAGGGCGAGGGTCTTCTCGGGAGTCTCGGTCAGGGTGTCCCGGTGGGTTTCGATCGCAAACGGCAGCCCGCAGTCGCGGGCCACGTCCCGGATCCGCAGGGCAAGCTTTACGGCCGCGGCGACGGGCGTGTCGTGGTCGCACAGCTGGATGTCGATTGCCACCGCCCCCAGCGCCTTCGCCTCGCGCAGGGGCTTAGCGACGCTTGAGCCCGTCCCGAGGCTTGCCACCGCCAGGTAGCGCAGCCGGCCCCGTTCGGCGAGGACGGGCAGTGGCGGGGAGAAAACCCCATCAAAGCCCGCGGCCTCAATCGCCTTGAATTTTCGCTTCCAGGTCCACTCCCGGCCGCGCGAGGGATACTGGCGCAGGGACCACAGTGTTGCGAATAGCCAAAGAGGGCGGTCGGGAGTGGGGGTTCGCATGTGAAAAATCAGGGAGTGACCGAAGGGAAGGAAGGCCTTGGGCCGTTTGCGACCGGTTTATCCGCTACGGCCCGGATGGGCCCGGCACCGACTCCGGCGGTATCTCCCCGAGGCGATCGGCCTCCTCCGGGGTTTCCGCCACGGCCTGGGCCAGGTCAAGGAGCACCGTTTGGTAGTACAGGAGCCGGCCGTCCCGGCGCCACGCGGCCCAGGAGGCGTCGAGAAAGACGAGCACCCGGCGCGGCCAGCCGATCGCGCGGTCGAACTCCGCCACCAGGCCCGGCGCCCCGATCGCGGGCAGTTCGATGAACAGCCGGGAGGCCCCCGATGCGGCGACCAGGGCCCCGACGGCCGAGCCGATCTCGGCGAGTCCGGGGCAGCAAAAGCACGGCAGGAGGAGCCGGTGCACGGTGACCCCCGGGGTCTCACGGGCGAAGCGCTCCATGCGGGTCCGGCCCTCCTCCCCGAGGAGCACGGCGACGCGAACCCCCGGCTCGCGCGCGCCAAGGCCGAGGATCTGCCGCTGGATCCAGCGGGTCTTTCCCGCACCCCGCGGGCCGGAGACGATCGTACAGGGCACCGCCTGTGCAGCGGGAGCGTTCACGGCGACGGGGGCCCGTCCCAGGGCTCGTCAAACAGGGCAGTTCCCCCTCGGTTTCCGGCGATCAGCAGCTGGAAGTCGTTGATGTGCCGCTCGAGGAAGGCGCCCTCGCAGTACGCCAGGTAGTAGTCCCACATCCGAATGAAGCGCTCGTCGAAGCCCAGGGCGCGCACGTCGGAGGCCGCCGCGTGGAAGCGCCTGCGCCACTCGGCCAGGGTGCGGGCGTAGTGGGAGCCGATCCCCTCGGCGTTGTGGATCGACAGCGACGTGACCCGCGCGAGCGAGCGCACAATCTCTCCCAGGGAGGCCAGCTCCGAGCCCGGAAAGATGTATTTTTGGATCCAGTCGCTGCGGCCGTGGTAGGCGGGGAAGGCCTGCTCGTTGATCGTGATCACCTGCATCAGCATGCTCCCCCCGGGCTTCAGCAGCCGTTCGCAGGCCCCGAAGAATTCGTCATAGTAGGCCAGCCCCACGGCCTCGAACATCTCGATGCTGACGAGCTTGTCGTAGCGGCCGCGCAGCGCCCGGTAGTCCTCCTTCAGCAGCTCGATCCGCCCGCCCGCCGGGCTCGCGGCGAAGCGCTCGCGCGCGAGATCGTGCTGGCGGGCGCTGATCGTCGTTGTCGTCACGCGGCAGCCGTAGCGGGCGGCCGCGTGCTCGGCGAACCCGCCCCAGCCGGTGCCGATTTCGAGCACATGGTCCTGCGGCCCCAGGCGAAGTTTCCTGCAGATGCGCTCCAGCTTCTGCTCCTGGGCCCTCTCCAGCGAGTCCCCGGGAGCCTGGTAGTAGGCGCAGGAGTACATCAGGCTCCGGTCGAGGAACAGCCGGAAGAATTCGTTGCTCAGGTCGTAGTGGGCCCGGACGTTGCGGCGGCTGCCGGAGAGGGTGTTGCCGCGCAGCCGGTGCCGGACGGTGTCCGCCGCCCGGCTGACGGCGCTCAGGAGCCGGTTTCCCCGCTCCAGCCCGGCGAGGTTCCGGACGGCCAGCCGGACGACTGCGACCAGG
This sequence comes from uncultured Opitutaceae bacterium, assembly GCA_903862935.1. GTDB lineage: Bacteria > Verrucomicrobiota > Verrucomicrobiia > Opitutales > Opitutaceae > Palsa-1447. The sequence goes on along the minus strand of CAIOZY010000059.1, from coordinate 20,749 downwards.
TCGGGCGACGACCAGTCCCCGTCCATCCAAGCCTCGCCGATCCCGATGTCGCCGCCGAAGACGGCCCGCGAAAAGAACCGCTGGTCGTGCACGTCGATCCGGGCCGCGATCCCGGTTCCGGGATCGCCGAAACTCCACCGGCTGCCGCCCGAGCTGAGCTCCAGGGAGCCGCCGCGCAGCCCCTCGAGGCTTCGCAGGAGAAGGTTCTGGGAAAGGGAACTCATAGACTCGGTCCCCGAGGGCGCCTTGACGGGTGGGTGAAGACCGGCACGCGTTTCAGGTACAGCCACAGGGCCTCCCAATGGATCGCGGCGATCACCTTGAGCGTCACGCACGGAAACCGCAAGAGCGCGCGGTGCAGCGAGGCTGCGCTCCATGGCCTCCGGCTGAGCCTGAGTGTGGCGTCGAAGAAGCGGCGCCCGCCGCTGAGGGTGTCCATGTGCGCGACCAGCTCCCCGCCGGGCGGCGGCAGGACGAACCGGTAGTCGAGGTCCATCGGCATGAACGGCGAGACGTGCATCGCCTTGCCGCAGCGGTGGGTGTCGGGGTCGCCGGGCGCGACCCGGCTCGACTCGGAAAGCCAGTAGTTGCGGGACTCGCCGAAGGTGCTGTTGACCTCCGCCAGGACCGCACCCAGGGCTCCCGAGCGCTCGTAGCAGTAGTAGATCGAGATCGGGTTGAAGACATACCCGAGGTAGCGCAGGTGGGTCAGCAGGTAGATCGGCCCGTCGGGCAGCCTCACGCCGTGGGCTTCGGCGTCCTCCCGGAGCCTGCGCCTGAGGGGGAGGGCGGGGTCGCCGAAGTGGTCGGCCTCGTGGAAGCTCGCCCAGGCGAAGCGCCCATAGCCCGCCAAGGGCGACACCCGCATCAGCTCCGGGATCCTGTCCACGTCCAGGAAGGCCATGAAGAGGGGGTAGGTGAACTCGTGCCGCGCGGGCTCGAGCCTGCGGTGCCGGATAGTCCCGACGTAGAGGGCCGGTTGCATCGCTCCTACCAGGCCACCCCCAGGGCCCGTGCGACCCGCAGGGCGGAGTTCAGGCCGTCCTCGTGAAATCCGTAGTGCCAGTAGGCGCCGCAGAAGTGGCTGCGGTTGCGGCCGCTCACCTCGGCCCAGCGCCCCTGGGCGCTGACGGCCTGCCGCGTGTACAGGGGATGGCGGTACTCGATCCTGCGCAGGACCTTCGCCGGATCGATCTGGTCCTGGGCGTTGAGGCTCACGCAGAAGTCCTCCTGCGCCTTCAGGGACTGCAGGCGGTTCATGTGGTAGGTTACGGCGGCCCCGGCGGAGGGGTCGCCGCTCAGCCTGCAGTTCCACGAGGCTCGGGCCCGGGGACTCCTGGGCAACAGCGACGAGTCCGTGTGGAGCCAGGCTTCGTTGCGGCTCGTCGCAAAGCAGCCGAGGACCTGCCGCTCGGCGTCGGTCGGCGACTCCAGGAGCCTCAGGGCCTGGTCCCCGTGGCAGGCGAAGACGACCTGGTCGAAGTGCTGGGAGGGCCGCCCGGCGAAGTGCAGCGCCACGCCGGCCGGGCCCCGGCCGACGCGCTCGACCGCGCAGTTGAGCGCAACCCGGTCGCGGAAGGGCGCCGTGAGCGGCGCGATGTAGCGGGCGCTCCCGCCCCGGATCACCCGCCACTGGGGCTGGTCTGCGAGGCTGAGCAGGCCGTGGTTCTCAAAGAACCGGACCAGGGTGAGGGCGGGAAAGTCCCGGATGTCCCGCAGGGACATCGACCACACGGCGCCGGCCATAGGGTAGAGGTAGCGCTCGGCGAACACCGCCGGGTAGCGCCCCCGGTCCATCATTTCGCCCAGGGTCAGGGCCCCGGCCGAAGGGTCCATCAGGAGCTTGGGCGCATCGCGGTTGAAGCGCAGGATCGCCGCTAGGAGCCGGTACTGACCGGCGCGCAGCAGGTTCGAGCGCTGGGCAAAGAACCCCGACAGCCCGCGGCTCGAGTACTCGAATCGGTCCGATCGACTGGAAACGGAGAAGGACATGTCGCTCGGCTGGGTCTCGACCCCCAGCTCGGCCAGCAGCCTGACCAGGTTCGGGTAGGTCCGGTCGTTGTGGACGATGAACCCGGTGTCGACAGACAAAGGACCGCCGCGGGTGTCGACGGCCACGGTATGGGTGTGGCCGCCGAGCCGGCCGTCCTTCTCGAAGAGGCTCACCTGATGCCTGCGGCTGAGAAAGTAGGCCGCGGCCATGCCCGCAATCCCGCTGCCGATGACGGCGATCCGCATCGGGGGCAGGTCAGACGGTTCACTGGGATTGGGGAGGGTCTCGGGCACGGGAGCAGGGCAGTCGGCGCAGGGATCGATGTCAAGTAAATGTCCTGGACAAACGCTTGACAACAATTACCGCCTCTGGATCACTTCGGCTCCTGCACCCCGACCATGCGTCCCCAGTACCCGATCCGAGCCGTTTCGAAGCTGACCGGGATTCCGGCGGACACCCTGCGGGCCTGGGAGAGGCGCTACGGGGCGGTTGAGCCGGACCGGAGCGAGCGGGTCCGCCTGTACAGCGAGACCGACGTGCGCCGTCTGGCGCTGCTGCGGGGCGCCGTCGAGGCGGGCCATTCGATCGGGCGGGTCGCCTCCAAGTCCGACTCCGAGCTTGAGGGGCTATCCCGGCTGCTGCCTGCCCGGGGGGCGGTCCCGTCCGTGCGCGCGCACGCTGGGTCCTCCGAACTCGGGCCGCTCCTGGAGGCGATCGGGGCCTTCGACCCGGAGGCGGTCAACGAGGAACTCGGGCGCCTGGCAATTCTGATGGGCCCCGCCGACCTGGTGCACCGGGTGGTGCTCCCGGTGATGCGGCTCGCCGGCGATGGATGGAGGGAGGGCAGCCTGCAGATTGCGCAGGTGCACCTGTTCTGCGCCTGCGTGCGCAACCTGCTGGGGGGGCTTGTGAGGCTCCAGCGGCCGGCCGACCAGGCCCCGCGCATCCTCTTCACGACCCTATCCGGCGAGCTTCACGAGTTTGGAATCCTGGCCGGGGCGATGCTCGCGGTCGCCCGCCAGTTCCGCGTGACCTACCTAGGGCCCGACCTGCCGGCCCGGGAGATCCTCGGGGCGGCCCGGGCGTGCGTGCCCAGGGCGGTGGTCGTGGGGATCCTGGCGGTCAACGCCGGCGCGGCGGCGCGGGCCGATGTCTCGCGGCTGGCTGCGGAGCTGCCCCCGTCGACCGAGCTGTGGCTTGCCGGGAGCGGGGCGGAGGCCGTTGCTGGGGCGCGGAGGCGCCCGGCAGCCTTTGTGATCGGGGACTTCGCCGAATTCGAACGGCACCTGGTGCGCCTGAAGGCGGGGGAGGCCGTCCGATGATCGCCGCCCTGCTTGTCGGGTCGGCGGGGGTCTGCGCCCTGATGCTGGTGCTGTGGGCGATCCACCTGCCGCTGCGAAACGCGGCGATTGTCGACGTGGGATGGGCCGGCGGGACGGGCCTGCTGGGGGTCTACTACGGACTGAAGTGCGGCGGGTATCCGCCGAGGGCCGGACTCGTCGCCCTCATGGCGGGGGTCTGGGGTTTGCGCCTGGCGCTGTACCTGTTCGTCACCCGCGTCGCCGGCCAGCCCGAGGAGGGCCGGTACGCCGAGCTGCGCCGCAAGTGGGGCGGCCGCATCGCCCTGAAGTTCTTGGCGTTTTTCCAGGCCCAGGCCCTGCTGTGCATCCTGCTGTCAGTCCCGTTCCTGATCGCGGCAGCGAACCCGAGCCCGCGGCTATCCCCCCTGGAGTGGGCGGGCCTCCTCCTGTGGCTTGTCGCGTGGGTGGGCGAGACGGCGGCCGACTGGCAGCTCCACCGGTTCAAGTCCGACCCCGCCAACCGGGGAAAGACCTGCCGCGCGGGACTTTGGCGGTATTCGCGCCACCCGAACTACTTCTTCGAGTGGCTGATCTGGGCCGCTTTCGCCATGTTCTGCCTGGGTTCGCCCCACGGGTGGGTCGCCCTCGCGGCCCCGGCCCTCATGCTCTTTTTCCTGTTCCGAGTCACCGGAATCCCCGCCACCGAGGCCCAGGCCCTCCGCACGCGGGGCGAGGACTACCGCAGGTACCAGCAGACGACCAGCGCCTTCGTGCCTTGGTTTCCCAAGGATTGACCGATGGCAAAGCCCCTCTCCCCCGACTCGCCCGTTACGGAGGCCCGCTACGTGCGGTGGCTTGAGCGGGACCTTGTCCCGGACCGGCTGATCCGCCTGGGCATCCGGCAGCTGCTCGCGCAGCGTCTTGAGCAGGAGGGCAGGGGCTGGCCCGAGGGGCCGGCGGAGCGTCTGGCCGATCTTGTCGCGGGGCTTCGTTCAAGCCCGGTCGCGCTGCACACCGACGCGGCAAACGCCCAGCACTACGAGGTTCCCGCGGAGTTCTACCGGCTGGTCCTGGGCCCGAACCTGAAGTACAGCTGCGCCCTGTGGGCAGACGGCACCTCCGACCTCGGGCGGGCCGAGGAGGCGATGCTCGACCTGACCTGCCGCCGGGCGCGCCTGGGTGACGGCCAGGACATCCTGGAGCTGGGTTGCGGGTGGGGGTCCCTTTCCCTGCACTTGGCGGCGCGGTTTCCTTCGAGCCGGATCCTGGCCGTATCCAATTCCCGCTCCCAGAAGGAGCACATCGACCGGGAGGCCGCCCAGCGCGGCCTCCAGAACCTTGAGGTCGTCACGGCCGACATGAACGACTTCGACACAGGCCGGCGGTTCGACCGCGTTGTCTCCGTGGAGATGTTCGAGCACATGCGAAACTACGCGGAGCTGATGCGCCGCATCGGCGGGTGGTCCCGCCCCGGGGCGCTCCTTTTCGTCCACGTTTTCGCCCACAGCCGCTACGCCTACCCCTTCGAGGTGCGCGGGGCCTCGGACTGGATGGCGCAGCACTTCTTCACCGGGGGCCTGATGCCGAGCGACGACCTGCTGCTGCGCTTCCAGGACGACTTCGCCCTCCGCGGTCACTGGAGGCTTTCCGGAACCCACTACCAGAAGACGGCGGAGGCCTGGCTGGCGAGGCTCGACCTGAACCGGGGCAGGGTCCGGGCTCTTTTCTCGGAGGTGTACGGCCCCGGCGAGGAGCTGCGGTGGCTCGTTCGCTGGAGGGTCTTCTTCATGGCCTGCGCCGAACTCTTCGGCTTCTCGGGCGGCGCGGAGTGGATGGTCTCGCACTATCTCTTCGAGAATCGCCGGGGCCCCGGGCCCGGCGCAGCTGCCTAGCCGCACCGGCCCGGCCGCCTACCGGGGCAGGGAGGCAAGGGGTATCCTGCGCAGGATCAGGCTCCCGAGGTGGTGGCCGTGCTCGGGGCCGGCGCTGTAGCCCAGGAGCACGCAGTCGCCCACGAAGTGCATCGCGATGTAGGCGTAGTTGAAGTCGAGATCCCCCTCGATGAGGCTGCGGGCCGGCCAGGTCCTCCCGCCGTCGCGGGAGACGGCGAGCACCAGGGGCGAGCGGCCGCGGTAGGTGCCGTGCTCGCGGGGATAGGGGAACCTTCCGGAGTGGTCGTTGTAGGCCGCGAGCAGGGCGTCCGAGCCGGGGATCCGCTTGATCGTAGCCGGGGAGCAGGGGGACTTGAGCTCCGTGGGAGCGGGCGGACTCCAGGTCTGGCCGTTGTCAGTTGAGCGGAAGCCGTACTGGGCCCCCTGGCCCGTGCGGGCCCAGGAGAAGAGCGAGCCGTCGGAAAGTTCCACGGCCCCGGGTTCCTGGAGCCCCGTCTCGCTCGGCACCGGCATCGTCCACCACGTGTCCGCCTCCCTCCAGGTCGCGCCCTCGTCGTCGGAGAGGTACCACAGGATGACGCCGCGGTAGTCGTTGGCCCGTTCGCTCAAGGCCGCCTCGACTTCCTCGGCCGAGTGCAGCGGGCGGTCGAAGGCGACCGGCACGATCAGCCGGCCGCCGCGGGTCTGGATGATGCGGTCGTTGTTGAGGACAAAGTACCCCGGGGCGGCCACGATCGCCCGGGGCTTGGACCAGGTGGCTCCCTCGTCGTCGGACAGGCGCACGTAGGGGCGGCAGTCGACGCCGCTTTTCTTGACGAGGTACACCAGGGCGATCCGGCCGCTGGCGAGCCTCAGGGCGGAGACGCTCATCAGGTTCTGGCTGTCGCCCCGCTCGGCGAAGGCCTCGGGCTGGCTCCAGGTTCCCCCCTGGTCGTCGGAGTGCACGACGGCGATCCGGGCCGAACTGGAGTCGTTGGAGCCCCCGTAGAACTGGGAGTAGAAGAACAGGATCCGCCCGGACCTGAGGGTCACGAACGCCCCCTCGGAGTTGCGGGGGGTCTCCGCCGTGGACGGGATCGACCAGGCGGCCTCGGGCAGGGAGAGGAGCCGGAGGGGGGCGGCGAGCAGGCAGGCAGCGGCAAGGCACCAGGATGGGGTCTTCATGGCAGGAAGACCATGATGGTGAGCCCGCTGCCGGGAAGAAGCCGGGATTGGCTAGAAAAAAACCTTACATCTTTATCCCGCTGTGCCTACTGGGGCACGAGAGCCGATCTCTTTTCTCGCAGGAGGATGAAGCGTATCTCAGGCTTGGCCCCACAAAATAACATGAATTCCTCCCCCCATCCAACACCGTCCGGCAGCGTGCGAACGACCGGCCAGCAGCTGCGCCGCCGCTCCTGGGCCGAGCCCTGGAAAATCAAGATGGTCGAGCCGATCAAGGTGACGACCCCGCAGCAGCGCGAGGCCGCCCTTAGCGCGGCCGGCTACAACACGTTCCTGCTGCGCAGCGAGGACGTCTACATCGACCTGCTGACCGACTCGGGGACGAGCGCGATGAGCGACTGGCAGTGGGCTGGGCTCATGCTCGGGGACGAGGCCTACGCCGGCTCGAAAAACTACTACCACCTCGAGGAGGCCGTCCGCCGCCACTACGGCTACAAGCACCTGATCCCCACCCACCAGGGCCGCGGCGCCGAGCACATCCTAAGCCAGATCATGATCCGGCCGGGGGACACCGTGCCCGGGAACATGTACTTCACGACAACCCGCTACCACCAGGAGCACGCCGGGGCCCAGTTTGTGGACGTCATCATCGATGAGGCCCACGATCCGGCGAGCCCGCATGCGTTCAAGGGGGATGTCGACCTAGCCAAGCTCGAGCGGGTGCTCAAGTCGGCCAAGCGCGTGCCGTACGTCTGCCTAGCCGCCACGGTCAACATGGCGGGCGGACAGCCGGTGAGCATGAGGAACGCCCGGGCGGTCAAGGAGCTGTGCGCCCGGCACGGCGTGCCGGTCATGATGGACGCCACCCGCGCGGTCGAGAACGCCTGGTTCATCAAGTGCCGGGAGCCGGGATATTCCGAGAAGTCCTGCGCGCAGATCCTGCTTGAGTTCTGCTCCTACACCGACGGCTGCACGATGAGCGGCAAGAAGGACGCCCTGGTGAACATCGGCGGCTGGCTTTCGCTTAACGACGACGCCCTCGCCGACAAGGCGCGCAACTTGGTCGTCGTCTACGAGGGGCTCCACACCTACGGAGGCATGGCGGGCCGGGACATGGAGGCCATGGCCCGGGGGATCGAGGAGTCCGTGCAGGACGACCACATGCGGGCCCGGGTGGGCCAGGTCGAGTACCTGGGCGGGCTCCTGCAGGCCTCGGGCGTCCCCGTGGTCGTCCCGATCGGCGGACACGCCGTCTACCTTGATGCCCGGCGCTTCTATCCCGGGATGCCCCAGGACAACTTCCCGGCCCAGACCCTGGCCGCCGAGCTCTATCTCGACGGGGGCGTCCGCGCGATGGAGCGCGGCGTGGTTTCTGCGGGACGGGACAAGGCCACGGGGCGTCACCACTACCCGAAGCTTGAACTTGTGCGCCTGACAATTCCGCGCCGGGTCTACACCCAGGCCCACATGGACGTCGTCGCCGAGTCGGTGGTCGCCGTGTACGAGAATCCGTCCAAGCCGAAGGGCCTCCGCATGGTGTATGAGCCCGAGTATCTCCGATTCTTCCAGGCTCGATTCGAGCTCTTGTAGTGTTCCCGGGCGAACGAGGTAGGGTCTAGACCCCAGTTTTGGGTCTCCTGGGGTCGTAACGGGCCTGGAATGGCCCGTTGCGACCCGGTCGGGGATCGACAAGGCGCGTCCAAGCTCGCAGCATCTGGGGTGATGCCGGACGAGCTGAAGGGCGCATGGAACCGGGGCTTCCAATCTTTCCATTCCCGTGAAGATCCTTTTATCTAAGAGCGCCCACGGCCTGGGCCTCGGAATTAGACGGGTCATTTTCCTTACGGCGCTGGCCGGAGTGGGCCTTGCGCTCGTCCCTGGGGTGCAGCGCCTGATGGGGATAGGGCTCCTGACGGCCCGGTGGGGGACAATCCCGGGTCTTCCTCCAACGGCCTTATCCATCCTGTTGATCGGAATCCCGCTCGGGCTGATGTATTTGTGGGAAGAATCGAAGGCCGCCCGCTCTGCGGCGATCGTTGCCGCAGTCCTGGTTGCCGCTATCGGCCTTGCCTCCTGGGTTGCGAGTGTTGCCTCGGTCCAGGTCTCTTGGTCCCAATGGGTCCAGATGGGGCCGACCACGGCGGGGTCGCTCCTAATTATGGCGGGGCTGCTCCTGATCCTCGCCCGTCGGAATGCCCTGCACCGATGGTGGCTTAGGGCTGGGTTGACCCTGGGCGGGGCCCTGGCTGTTGCCCATTGCGTCGATCTGACGGGGAGGCTGGCCGGCGTTCCTTTGTTGTCCGCGGATTCTCTTGCCGGACCCCGGCTGTGGAGAACGGCGGCTTTCGCTGTCCTGAGCGTTGCCTTCGCCCTGGCCTTTGGCGCCCAGCGCGTGGCCCAGATCCGGTCTGAAGGGGTGGTCTCCGAAGGCGACGAGCCGCGTATGTTCCGGCGGCGGGGCCGGTGGCAGATCGCCCTCGCCCTAACCGGTCTTTCCCTGGCCCTGACTTGGTCAGGATACGCCTACCTGGCGCGGCAACTTGCGCAGGCGAAACGGGCGCTGCACGACAGCCTAACCGCAGTCTGCATGCTGAAGGAAAGCCAGGTGGAGGCCTGGCGCGCGGAGCGCCTCGGAGACGCCCACACGCTGGCCCTCGCTCCATTTTTTGTAAAAGTTATCGAGACCCTTTCCGCAGGCACCGCCACCAGCCGGACGCAGGAGGCCCTGACCCGGTACTTCTTGGAGTATCGCAAGGCCTACGGCTACGAAGACGTGATCCTTCTGGACCGCAACTTCGCGCCGCTGTTTGCATCCCCTGCGAGCGCTGGGGCTCTCGAGGGATGGGAGCAGAAGGATCTCGCCAACATTGCGCTGGCCGGGGACGTCGCGGTCAAGGATCTGCACCGGGAACCCAGAGGGGGCCTCTGCATAGAGTTTCTGGCGCCGGTTAGGTCCTCGGACGGATCCTTTGCCGGGGCGGTCTTGCTGCGTGTCGACCCCCGAAGGGATCTTCTTCCCATGATCCAGCGCTGGCCGGAGACGAGCGCATCGGCGGAACTGATGCTCGTGCGCCGCGACGGCGACTCGGTTACTATTCTAAGCGAGCTTCGATTCCGCCCGGGCGCTCCGCTTGATCTGCGGCTACCGATCTTCCACTCGAACCTTCCCGCCGCTGCAGCGGTGGCCGGGCACGGGACGGAACTCGGGGAGGGCGTTGATTACCGGGGAGTACCGGTCGTGTTCGTGTCGCGGGCTGTCGATCGAACACCCTGGTTCCTCATCGCAAAGATGGACCGGGCTGAGGCCTACGAGACCGTGCGCTCCGAGGCCCGCAAACTGAGCGCGTTCGTTCTGCTGGGGTTTGTTGTCGTAGCGCTTCTCGTCGCCGGGTATTGGCGGGCGCGTCAGCGGACCTACGAGCAGTTGCACGAGGAAACCGAGCGCCAGCGCCGCGCGGCGGTCGAACGGCTCGCGGTTGTCATGAGGAACGCAAACGACGCCATCTTGCTCTTCGACAGCGAGATGAGGATCGTCGATGCCAATGACCGGGCGTTGGCACTGTACGGGAGAGACCCCTTGGAGATGCGGCGCCTGACGATTTATGACCTCCGCGGGGACGAGCGAAAGGGACAGGGGGAACACAGCTCGATTGCGGACTATCCCAGCGAAGGCGCCGTCTTCGAGACTAACCACCGGCGCCGGGACGGAGCCGTATTCCCGGTGGAAGTGAGCGCCCGGCCGGTCGAGATCGACGGCTCCAAGTACCTGCTGGCGATTACGCGCGACGTCACCGAGCGCAAGGCCCAGGATCTCGAGATCGAGCGGCTGACCCGCATGTTTTTCGTGATCAGCCATGTGAACCAGGTGCTGGTGCGCGCCAAGAGCCGGGAGGAGCTGTTTGCGAGCGTCTGCCGGGTTCTGGTTGATGACGGGCGATTCACGATGGCCTGGATAGGCGTGGTGGATCCGAAGACCCGGTGGGTCGAACCCGTGGCGGTTGCCGGGGACACCTATGGTTACGTCGCGAGGATCCGCATTTCGACGGATGCCGACGTACCGGAGGGGCAGGGACCGAGCGGCACGGCCTTCCGCGAAGGACGGAGCCATGTCTGCAACGACTTCTTCTCGGACCCCCACACCGCGCCGTGGCGCGAGCAGGCGGCCAAGGCCGGGTTCCACTCGTCGATCGCCGTGCCGCTTCAGTGCCAGGGGGAAAAGGTGGGTCTGCTCACCGTCTACGCCGCCGAGGTCGGGTTCTTTCGTCCGCGGAAGGTTGCGCTCCTGGAGGAGACCGCCGGGGACATCTCCTTTGCGCTCGATGCCTTCGAGGCGGAGGCTCGCAAGAGGCGGGCCGACGATGCCCTGAAGGCAAGCGAGGGCCGCATGCAGTTCCTGCTGACGGCGGCCCCGGTCGTAGTCTACTCCGTTCAGCCCAGCGGGGACTTCAGGACGACGTTCATCAGCCAGAATGTGCGCGCGGTCCTCGGCCACCAGGCCAAGTCCTTCGTGGAGGATCCGAGCTTCTGGCACGCCCACGTGCACCCCGAGGATATTGCTGCGGCGGACGGCGCCGCGCGCGAACTCAAGGCGGGCGGGATTATCAGGCGCGAATACCGCTTCCGTCACGCGGACGGAAGCTGGCGCTGGATGCGCGACGAGACGACGCTTGTATGTAATTCCCAGGGGGAGCCCCTGGAGCTTGTGGGCAGCTGGTTCGACATCACCGAAAGGAAGCGCTCCGAGGAGGAGCTCCGGGCGCGCGAGGAGATCTTCTCGATCATCGTCGCCCAGGCCATGGATTCGATCGCCTTGGTGGAGATTGGGACGGGCCGCATCGTGGAATTCAACCGATCGGCCCACGAGGGGCTGGGGTACACGCGGGAGGAGTTCGCATCCCTAAAGGTGGAGGACTTCCAGAATGACCACGACACCGGCCAGATCCGGCGGCATATCGAATCTGCTATCGAAACAGGCGGCATTTCGTTCGAAAGCCGCCACAAGACCCGGGATGGCAGCCCGCGCGACGTGAGGGTCAGCATCCGTCCGCTCCGCCTGAGGGGTATCGATTATATCAGCGCCGTCTGGTCGGATATCACGGAGATTAAGCAGGCCGAAAGCCAGCTGCGCATACTCTCGTCCGCCCTCGACCAAAGCCCCAGCTCGGTCGTGATCACGGATCTGTCCGGGGCAATCGAGTACGTAAACCCCTATTTCACCGAAGTTACCGGGTACGCCCTGGAGGAGGTCCTGGGGAAGAATCCCCGGCTCCTCAAGTCCGGCCTCACCCCGCCGGAGACCTTCCGCGAGATGTGGGACACTCTGGCGAAGGGGAAGCCCTGGCGGGGGGAGCTCATCAACCAGACGAAAAGTGGCGCGCACTTCACCGAGTACGCCGTTGTGACCCCGATTACTGACGCGCAGGGCAAGCCGACCCACTACGCCGCTCTCAAGGTCGATATCACGGACCGCAAGCGCACCGAGGCGGCGCTGCGGCGGAGCGAGGAGCTGTACCGGCTCATGGCCGAGAACAGCGCGGACATCATCTGGCTCGGGGACCTGAAAACCCGGTGTTTCACCTACATGAGTCCCGCGGTGCGCCGCGTGCGGGGGTTCAGCCCCGAGGAACTGGTGGGCCGGCCTATAGCCGACTCCCTGCCACCCGAGGTGCGCGAGTCGGTCCTGAAGGATGTTCTCGAGCGGGTGGCCGCGTTTGAAGCCGGGGACGAGGCGGCGCGCACCCAGACCTACGAACTGGAATTGCTGACCAAGGATGGGGCCATGCTGCCAGCCGAGGTGGTCATCACGCTGATGCAGAACCCCGAGGGCAGGGTGATGCAGGTCCTGGGAATCACCCGCGACATAAGCCAGAGGCGGCGTGCCGAGGCCCAGCTGCGCAAACTGTCCCGCACCGTCGACCAGGCCCCGTTGTCGATCGTGATCACGAACCTGTCCGGGGCGATCGAATACGTTAACCCCGCCTTCCTTGCGACGACCGGCTATTCCCGGGAGGAGGTCCAGGGGCAGAACCCGCGGGTCTTGAAGTCCGGAGCGACCCCCCAGGCGACCTACGTCGAGATGTGGCAGACGCTCGCTCGCGGGGAAGTCTGGAGTGGCGAGCTGTGCAATAAGAAGAAGAACGGCGACCTGTATTTTGAATGCGCCATCATTGCCCCGGTCGTCGATGAGAGCGGCACGCCGACCCATTACGTGGCGATCAAGGAGGACGTCACAGAGCGCAAGCGGACAGAGTCTGCGCTGGCCGAGGTCCAGGAGCGCTATCAGCTGATCGCGAATAACACGGCCGACGTGATCTGGCTCTACGACCTGTCCTCAGAGAGGTTCACCTACTGCAGCCCGTCGGTCGTCACTTTGTTGGGGCGCTCGCCCAGCGAGATGCTCGGGCTGCGCATGGTGGATCTGCTGACGCCGCAGTCTGCGGAAGTGGCTCTGGAGTCCCTCTCCGTTCGCTTGGGCAGACTTGCCGGCGGGGATCCCTCTGCCCGGACCAGTATCGACCAAGTCGACCAGGTTCGCAGCGACGGGGCTTCGGTTCCAACCGAAGTGGTGAGCACCCTGCTCGCCGACAGCTCGGGGAAGATGACCCAGGTCCTGGGGATCAGCCGCGACATCACCGAGCGCAGGCGCTCCGAGGAAGCCCTTCGGGAGAGCCGTGATCGCCTGACCGACGCCGAGCACATTGCCAGGCTCGGCAACTGGGTGTTGGACCTGAAGACGGGCGAGGTGATTTGGTCGGACGGGATGTTCCGGCTCCTGGGCCTAGACCCGGCGACAGCTCACCCATCGGCGGAGGGTTTCACCGACCTGATGCCCCCGGAGGACCGGAATAGGCTGAGTGGCCTCCTCGAGGGAGCCCTGGCTTCGGGCAAGGGATTTGTTCTCGGGCACCGCCTCGTGTTTCCGGGCGGACAGACCCGGTATGTCGAAGGCAGCTGCCAGGTCGTACGCTCGCAGTCGGGCGAGCCCGTCCGCGCCGTCGGCACGGTCCAGGATGTGACGGAGCGCAAGCTCGCGGAGATTGAGCTCAACGAGCTCGTCAAACAGCTCAGGGAGCTGCACCGGATCTCGCAGGCGTTCGAGCGGCGCGACCTCAGTGCGGACCAGCTCCTGGAGATCGTCGCGAGCAGCCTTCCGGGCGCCATGGGGAGCCCGTCGGATGCGCACGTGATCGTGGAAATCGACGGGGCCCGCATCACCTGCGGGCCCGCGCTGCCGCTTCTGGCGCAGATATCCGCCCCGATTGTCATCAACGAAAGGAGCGCGGGCTATTTGACCGTGGGCTATGTCCGATTGCAGGAGAGTTCCCCCGGGGAACCGTTCAGCGTCCGCGAGCGAGAGGTTGTCCACAACGTCGCGCGCTCCATCGGGGTCGGTGTTGGCGAGCGGGAGGCCTTCGCGGCCGTGCGGCGCTTCAGCGCCGAGCTGGAGCAGAAGGTGGCGGAGCGCACTGCTGAACTTGCGGCCGGAAACCGCCAGATCCGGGCGCTGTTGGACTCGATCCCTGACTTGGTCATGCGCATCGGCCAGAACGGAACGCTCATCAGCTTTCAGGAAGCAAAAGGGGGGACCCCGCTGGCAAACTCCTCCTTTGCCGCAGAGTTTGGGCCCAACCCGCAGATGGGCTCGGTGCTGCGCTCCACCGTCCTTGCGAGCGGGGCCCAGGCGCTCGCGGAAGGCAGGACAGTGTCCGCCGAGGCCTCACTCGCCTCGGACACGGGGCAGCTGGCGGTCGAGGTGCGCACCTCCCCGATCGGGGCCGAAGAGTTCGTCGTTTTCGTGCGCGACATCACCGCCCGGAAACGCCTCGAGACCGAGGCGGCCGGGATGCTCGAGAAGGAACGCCAGGTCTCCGAGATGAAGAGCCGGTTCATCTCGGTCACCTCCCATGAGTTCCGGACTCCGATGGCCGCCGCGATGGGCTCGGTCGAGTTGTTGCGCAACCACCTGGACCGGATGACGCAGAGCAAGCGCGAGGAGCTCTTCACGCGGATCAACCTCTCGATGCGGCGCATGACCGACATGCTCGACGAGATCCTGACCCTGAGCCGCATCGACGCGGGGCGGATCAAAGCACAGGTCCTTCCGATCGACCTCAGACAGTACACGCGGGGGGGTCATCGAAGAGATCCAGATGGGGGACCGCGACGCGCACCGGTTTGTGTTTACGAGCGAGGGTTCGGCGTCGGGCTTCCCCACCGACACGAGCATCCTGCACCACATCCTCTCCAACCTCCTCAGCAACGCAGCCCGCTATTCGCCCACTGGGTCCATCGTCACGACGAGGCTTGCGGTCGATGCGCGCGAGGCGGTGATCTCCGTGGAGGACCAGGGCATCGGCATCCCCGAGGCGGATCAGAGCCGAATCTTCGAACCGTTCGAGCGGGGTTCGAACGTTGGCACCATCAAGGGCACCGGGCTCGGCCTGAACATCGTCAAGCGCATGGCGGAACTGCTCGGCGGAACGGTCGCAGTCAGCTCGGCCCCGGATCGAGGCAGCCACTTCACCGTGCATCTTCCCCGGGATCCCGGGGCCACCCCATGATCACACTGTCTACACCGACCGTCCTCGTTATCGAGGATGACGAGCCCGTGCGGCGCACGCTGGTCGACATCCTCGACATGAACGGATACCGGGCCGTTTCGGCGCCCACCGGGACCGAGGGGCTCACCCTAGCTCGAAGCGAGCTGCCGAGCCTCATCATCACCGATATCGAGATGCCCGGGCTGAACGGTTTCGAGTTGCTCCAGCAATTTCGGAGCGACGAGGGCCTGCGCGGGACCCCCGTGATCGTCATCACGGCAAAGGTGGACCGGGCAGCGGCCCGGCGGGGCATGGAGCTGGGCGCCGACGATTTCATCACCAAGCCCTTCACGGAGGACGAGGTGATCCGCTCGGTCCGGACCCGGCTTGAGAAGAAGGAGCTGATGGACGAGCTTGATGCCTTTGCGCACACGGTTGCCCACGACCTGAAGAATCCCCTCGCTACGCTTAACGGGCGGCTGGGGCTTCTGGAGCTGACCCTGGGCAAGGCGGATGAGGCGCTGATGCGCAAGAACGTGAGGGAGGCCTCCCTGGCCGCGGCCCGCCTGGGGTCCATCATCGACGACCTGCTCGTTCTTGCCGGGGTGCGCCGCCAGCCGATAACATCTCGGGAGCTTGATATGGGAAAGGTCGTCGGGGAGGCTTTGGAGCGATTGGAGGAGCTGATCAAGAAGACCGAGGCCAACGTCCACTCGCAGCCGAACTGGCCGGTGGCGCTGGGCCACGCCCCCTGGGTGGCCCATGTCTGGGCCAACTACATCAGCAACGCCGCCAAATACGCCGGGCCGAAGGCTGAGATCACTCTGGGCGCCGAGCTCCGTCCGGACGTCCGGAGGGTCCGTTTCTGGGTTCAGGACCGCGGCCCGGGCCTGGGGGCTGCCGCGCAGGCCGCCCTGTTTGTGCCCTTTACGCGGATTTCTACCGTGCGGGCGGGCGGCAGCCATGGCCTGGGCCTGTCGATCGTCCGGCGGATCGTGGAGAAGCTCGATGGTCAGGTGGGTGTCGAGAGCCGGCCGGGCCAGGGGGCCCGCTTCTGGTTCGAACTGCCCTCCGGGCCTGGCCCTGCCTCCCAGCCATGAAGATCCTTGTCATCGAGGACGAGGAAGACATCCGCGAGGTGCTCCGGCAGATGCTGGAGATTAACGGCCACACCGTGCTCGCAGCCGCGAGCGGCGAGGAGGGGCTTGAGCTGGCCGCGAAGCAGCCTGACCTAATCCTCTGCGACATCGGCCTTCCCGGAATGGACGGCTACCAGGTGATCACCGCAATCCGGCAGAGACGGGACGGGGCGGATCTGCCGTTCATTTTTCTGACAGCCCGGGCCACGCGGGACGACCAGCGCCTTGGGATGAAGCTCGGCGCGGACGACTACGTCACAAAGCCCTTCACGGAGAGGGAGATTATGGACGCGATCGAGGCGCGCATCCGCAGGCACCTGCCGCTTCGCGAGCGCATCGAGCAGCTGCTCCAGGAACGCAGTCGTGAGATGTCGGCCGAATGGTCCCACGAGCTGTTGACCCCGCTTACGGCCGTCATGGGCGGTCTGGATCTCATCGAGGCGGATGGGGGGAGCGTGAGTCCCGCCGAGTTGAAGGGGCTCCTCGGCCTGATCCGCTCCGGGGCCGAGCGGCAGCAGAGGCTGTCGCACAAGCTCATCCGATTCTT
This sequence comes from uncultured Opitutaceae bacterium, assembly GCA_903862935.1. Classification (GTDB taxonomy): domain Bacteria; phylum Verrucomicrobiota; class Verrucomicrobiia; order Opitutales; family Opitutaceae; genus Palsa-1447. The sequence goes on along the minus strand of CAIOZY010000059.1, from coordinate 4,173 downwards.
CGAACTCGAGCGCATTCGGAGCGGGCCGCGCCAGCAGCCCGCTTGGGAATGCGCCGCGGACGGGCCGATCGCGTTGGCGTCTGCGCGGATCGCCGAACAGGAAGACCGCAAGGACGACCTTCGGCTTCAGGTTGAGCCCGGCAGGGTGGCCCTGTCCGCGGATGTCCTTGGGAACGCCGTCGCCGAACTTGTGGAGAATGCCCTGCGGTTTTCGCCCAAGGGCTCGCCGGTTGACGTCAGCGGCCGACGGGTGGGGGGAGCCTACCGCATCGAGGTTTCCGACTGCGGGGAAGGCATGACGGCCGAGCAGATGAAAACCGTGGGGCCGTTCACCCAGTTCGGCCGGCAACACCGGGAGCAGCAGGGGCTGGGGATCGGGCTCGCCATTGCCCGCGCGGTCGCGGAGATCGGCGGCGGGCGCCTGGATCTGATGGCGGGCCGGGGTGGAAGGGGTCTGACGGTAGCTTTGGATTTGCCATGCGTGTAGCCCCGCCCTGCCTCGCCCTCAGCGCACGGTCGCAACGGCCCCTGGGCAGGGCAGTGGGGGTGCTGTCCGTCCTCCTTGGGTTCACTGCCGCCGCGCCCGTCGTCGCCGAGCCGGTCGAGAGGGTCGTGCCGGATCTCGCAGCGCTGTCCCGGCTGCCCGTCACAGTCCTTCCCCGGCCGCCCGCCTGGACGGCCGGATCGGGAAAACCCACCTGCACAGTTGACGATATCGTCGCCGAACTCCGGGCCATCACGCCCAAGACACCGAAGATCATCCATCAGGCCTCGATCTTCGTTCGGCCCGACCACGAATGGATGGTGGCGTATGTGAGGTGGTTCCGCAAGTTCGGCACCTCCCTGAACCTTCACTTCGAGGACGAACTCTTCGATTGCGACAAGTTCGCCCGCTGTTTCGTCGCCTATGCCGGCCTGATCGCCCAGCGGGGAGGCGAAAGCGGGGGTTCCCTGTGTGTCGGATGGGCCGTGGTCGACAACCAGCGCTCCTTTGGGGGAATCGAGGCCGGAGGCGGGCACGCGGTCGTTATCGCGGACACGAGCCAGGGGCTCTTCGTGGTGGAGCCGCAAACGGCAACCATGACGCCGCTCGGGGACTATCCCAACCGGGACGGGCTGGCCGAGTTGAACCTCTAGTCCAGGATGCGGCGCCTGATCCTGATCGCCTCCGGTTTTCTCGCCCTGGGCTCCAGCGCCTCTGTGCAGGAGCTGCGCATGCCGCAGTTTCCGATGCCCGAGCTTGTCACCGACGACTTCGGGGCAACCAAGCAGATCGGGTTCCTGAAGTTCCTTCACGAGCTGCAAAAAAGCGGCGTGCAGGGCCTGGACGATGTGGAGTTCCTGGACTCAAGCTACGCCGTCTTGAAAAGCGACTGCCTGCCGGTCCTTGCCGCATGGCTTGAGGCCGCATGCAGGTCCGTGGGGGTCGAACTCCCGCTTGCGCGGAAGGGGCCCTACGACGGGACGGTCTTTGCCCGGCTTCTCGAGGTCGGGGCCTCGCTAGCCGCGGTCCGGGAGCACGGAAAGCCCCTGGCGATGCCAATCGGGCTTATGATCTGCAAGCGCCAGCACGACTGGGGGGACCTGGGTGGGGACGGTCAGGTAGACGCCTATGTCTTGATGGAGACGGACCGCGGCCTGCTTGTCTACGACCCGCCGACCCGCCAACTCGTTGAACTTTCCCAGTTCCCCAACACGGTCGACATTTTGAGAATCCAGTTCTAATCCCAATGAAAGTGAAATTCTTCAATAGGCTCCCGGTCCGCTTGGCCGGGGTCATCCTCCTGATGGGCTTTATCGCTGTGCCGATCGTCTCGGAGCTAAAGCGACGGGCGGTGGAGCGGCTGGTACTCCAGCAGGCGGAGGTCCAGGCGGCGACTGCGACGATCGCGGTTGTGGAGGGGGTTCAGGATGTCCTGAGATCCGTTGAGACGACAGTCCGCTACCTCGCCCGGGACCTTGAGGACCGCTCGCTCAGCCCCGACGACGTCGATCGGATTATCCGAAACGCGATCGCCGGCAGCGCAAACTTCTCCGACTGCAGTATCTCATTCGAGCCGTACGCGATGGGTCCGCAGGTCGAGCGCTTCGGGCATTACGCCTACCGCTCCGGCACCCGGCTCGTGATGCGCGACCTGGCCGCCACCGACTACAGGTACTGGACTCGCGATTGGTACAGTTCGGCCGTGGGCAAGGGAGACCTGGTCTGGAGCGAGCCCTTCCTCGATAAAGGCGGATCGAACACGAACGTGGTCCGGGTCTCGGCCCCCTTCTACAGGACCGAGAACGGAAAGCGGGTACTGGCGGGCGTCGTTGCTGCCGGATTCGACCTGGCATGGATCAAGGAGCTGATCGGTGAGAACGAGTTCTTCGACACCGGCTACGTCGTCATCTTCTCGAGCGAGGGCCGGCTGATCGCGCACCCGAACCCGGCCTACATCATGTCGGAGACGATGGAGGGCCTGGCGGAGAAGGCCAATGCCCCCGAACTTGCGGCGATCTACCAGAAGGTGCTCGCCAAGCGCCAGGGCTCCCTGTCTTACCTCTCGCCGCTCCTCCACAAGCGGGTCCACGAGAACTTTAAACCGGCCCAGATCGCAGGCTGGGGGGTGGTCGTCGGCTATGCCGAGTCCGAGTTTCTGCAACAAGTCAGCGCCTTCCGTTGGATCACAACCCTGGAACTGGCGGTGACGCTGGCGCTCCTGGCGGTGATCGTGCTTGCTGCCACGGGGACTGCGCTCAAGCCCCTCAATGAGCTTACGCAGGCTTCCGACGAGATCGGCCGGGGCAACCTCGACTGCGCGATTAAGCCGCCTCGCCGGGACGATGAGATCGGCCGGCTGAGCCGGTCGATGACGGTGATGAGGGACGTTCTCAAGCAGAACCGCGAACTCGAGCTCAAGGTCAAGGAGCACGCCGCCAACCTCGCGGCGGCAAACGAGAAGCTCTCAATCGAGAACCTGGAGCGGGCCTGGGTGAACCAGGCTCTGGAGCACCAGCTCAGGTATAACCAGCTCATTATCAATTCGATTAGTGATTCTGTTTTCGTCCTGACCAAGGCCTTGAACATCTCCCGGATCAACCCGGCGGTCATCCACCTGACCGGATTCGAACAGGAGGAACTGATCAATGTGCCGCTATCCCGATTCGTCCGCATCAAGGAGGGGACGGGGGGCACAGTTCTGGCTAACCCCTTGGCCCAGGCCCTTAAAGAGGGGCACGACTTGCGTGACCAGTTTGCAACCGTCGAGATCAAGGGCGGTGGGGCGGCTTCCGTCCGGCTTACCCTCTTCCCGCTGCGCGACAGGGACAAGGTTGTAGGCGGTGTCGCCATTCTCCGATCTCTCCAACCCTAAGGCTCGTCCGCCTACCATCTGCCGCTGATTTTCACGATATACTTACCACAACCGCCACTTTATGAAAAAGCACATCTTAATCGTCGACGACGAAGCCGAGATTCGCGACCTGCTCGCCGAGTTCCTGGCCTACCGAGGATACCGGACCACGGTCGTCCCTTCTGCCGCAGAGGCCCAAAAGACGGTGATCAGTGACCCGCCGCAGCTGATCATCTCCGACCTGCAGTTGGAGGATTCCGACGGGCTGCAGATGGTCGAGCAGTTGAAACTCAGGCTTCCGGACATTCCCATCATGTTGCTCACCGGGGTTTTCTTTGACCCCGAGGTTGTGCGGGACGTGCTCAGCAAGAAAGTCGCCTCCTATCTCAATAAGACGGCCCCGCTTACCCAGATCCTTTCGGAGGTGCAGCGGTTGATCGGCAACTAGGCGGCAGCATCTTTTTGGGGGCCCATGAGCGGCGCCCTAAATCGGCCGGTGACGAAGTCAGCCGACTCAGTCTTCGCGGTCGGGTAGGACCCTCATGAAAGAAATTTACGACGATCCTAGGGCTACTACTGATCCGACTGGGTAATCATTTTGTCGGTTAGCGGAGGTTAACCCCATTCCTTGGAATTGAAATATCTGCTTTGATTGCAGATCAGTAGTGTCCGGAATCAATTAACAGTTGTTGAACAGGTTAGGGAAATCCCCCGTGAAAGCATCTTCACCGAATTGGGCAGGGCGTGATGCAAAAAGTTCTGCGACAGGGACTTTTTCGAACGGTGTGACGCTGAGGACTTGAAGGATTTCATGCAGACTTGGTTCCAAGCGATGGGT
>CAIOZY010000058.1 GCA_903862935.1 uncultured Opitutaceae bacterium | reverse complement strand
TCCTGATCACCCTCGGGCTGGAGACGGGCCTGAGGATATCGGAGCTGTTGTCCCTCAAGGTGGGGGATGTCTCGAAATGCGGGCTGCCGCTTCCGATCCTGAAGATGGCCCGCCGGAGGCTGAAGGGCGGGCGCGGGATCCGGGCGGATCTGAGCCGCGGGCGGGTGATCCCCTTAAACGAGCGGGCCCGCGAGGCGATCGGGGAGGCCCTTTGCGCCCGGCCGGGCGCGGGGGAGACCGATTCCTTGTTTCCCAGCCGCCAGGGGGGCGGCGGCGCGATCACCCGCCGGCAGGCCGCCCGGATCATCCGGGGGACCTTCAGGGCGGCCGGGCTCGACCCCACCCGCGTCTGGGGCGCCCACAGCCTGCGGCGGCGGTTCGTGCGCCGGGTCTACGAGGCGACCCAGAATATCGAGCTGACCCGGATCGCGGTCGGCCACCGCTGGCTCACGACCACCCAGGGCTACCTCGGGTTCGGCGAGGAGGACGCCGCCGAGGCGATCCTGAAAATTGGGGCCATCCCGGCCCCGGCCCGGCCGGACGAGGCCTCACCGGGGGTTTCGGCGGGCCCCGCCGTGGGCGAGCCCGCGCCGGGACAGCGTTATCGCCCCGTAGAATCTCGATTGCGTACCCGGGCTTGAAGGGCATCCGGAGGGATGGGCCATGTCGCCGCCGTCCTCCCCGAGCTGGCCGAGCGCATCCGGCCCGGCAGGCTTGGCGCCGGCTCGGAATCGTTCGAGCGCTCCGTTGCGCAACGGCTCGGCTATCTGCTGACCCGCGCGGGCCGCGGGGACCTGACCGGCCCCCTTTTCCGGCGCCTGGCCTCGGCGGGGCCCGCTCCGTGGGTGGGCCTGGACCCGGCCGAAGGCGGCGACTCGGGTCGACCCCGGCCCCCCGCGAAGCGGGACAGCCGCTCGCGGGTGATCGTGCGCCGCGCACCGGAGGGCTTTCTCATGAAAGCCCGGCCCTGGCCATCATCGCCCGGAGCGCCACCTCGCCGTGGCCGCAGCAGCGGCAGGTGGAGCAGGACCTGATCATCAGCCAAGGCAATTTGGGCTGCATTTGCCGACCCCCAGCCCGGCGCCCAATCCGTGCTATTCGGGCAGCAGGTGCAAGAGGCGCTCTTTCACGAGCGCGCCAGCCTTCTGTGGATCGTAGGTCAAGCCAACCCGCAGAAGTTGATTCATGTCGGTGCAGAAGCCGGAGTCGGCCAGATGGAGGTCCAAAATCCCGATGAATTCCGCGCGGGAGGCGGTGCTGTTCTCCTGGCTCAGGTAGTGGAGGAATGACTCAATGACGAGGGCCGGATCCACCTTGGGGTTGTCAGCACTCAGCGCCCAATACAGGTCGAACAAGTCGCGTCCGCGTCTGCGTTGGAACATCGCGCGCATCTTGGTGCCGAGCATTTCGTGGAGGTCGTGGCCGTTGAGCACCGTCCTGACCCGGGTGCCGCGAAAAGGGAACTCAAATGGGATTTCCACGACATTGCGGTGAGGCTTGCGCTCGGTCACGTTGGCCTCGACCGCGATGATCGGGTCGGGGCCAGATCCGCTCACCGACGGGACCGCATAGGTCAGGCGGAGCACGCGCGAGGGCTGGGCGATATTCCGAATCGCCAGCTTGAGGCTGCTCCAGATGGAGTCGACCGGTTCGCCGAGCGGGTCGCGCAACACGCGTCGGAGAGCCGCTTCGATGTGGCCTTCGGGCCGGTCGCCGAAGACCACCAGGTCGATATCCTCACTGTAGCGGGAGGCCGGCGCGAGATGAACCTTGTGCAACAGCGTGCCCCCGCGCATTGCGATCTGGCCTCGGAGGAACGCGTCACCGAACAGCGCTGCCATGGCGCGGCACAGAAGCAGGTCCTGTTCGACCTGATGCAGGCTTGGCCAAGGCACGACAGACTGATGGGCGAGAACGTCGCGGCGGGTCAGTGGACTCATGGGTTAAATTCTCCGGAGTTGTCGAGGACGCGCCAGCGCGAAGAAACGGCTGCTTCCGGCCGGCCGACCGGCGTCGGGACCAGGGGGATGACCGGCTGCCGCCGGTCTGACAACCACGCGGCGACAAGGTCGGCCAGCTTGGACTGGCCGGCCTTTTCCAGGAGAAACCCGAGGCGCTGCGCCGAGGTCGTTTCGTCCTCAGCGTCGAGTACCGCCCGCAACCCCGGTCTGCTGATCTGGGAGAGCAGCGGTCGAAGGGTCTCGCAGGCCCGGCCTATGCCACCGATGCGCGGAGCATACCGGACCAGATCGAACGCGGTGGCGGCGGGCGTGCTCAAGCGCGTCGGGGCGAAGGCGTTGGGGAGCTGTTGGGTCGGCGTGCGCGCGATGCGCCGCTTCACGAAGAAAACAATCTTCAGACGCCCGAGTTCGATTGGTCTCCGGGGCGCGTCCGTCATGACCTGCGTGACTTGGATGGACTGGGGGTTTGAGCCAAGAGAGCTCGCCGCGGACTGCAGGGCGAGGTAGTAAGGATGCCTGAGCCAGGCGAAGTAGTCGTCGAGCCACCACTCGACGGGCGGCCCGCCCGCCGCGAGATGCTCGGGGCTGACGATCAAAAAGAAGGGACTTGCAGGCGGAATACGGACCACGCGCGGGCCGAGGCGGCGAAGCTGGGCCTTGGCTGCGTCCACTTTCAAGCCGGTTGCCGTCATCAGTTGGGACAGCGGGAAGCCGACTCGACCAACTTTAAGCTGCTCGTCTACAAACGCTGAAGCCGCATTGGTTTGCCTGTTCTTCAAACCCGTAAGATAGCTCATTATTGTTTTCTATATGTGACGTTAAACATCACAATTAGCAATTAGAAATGCCTGTTTAAGGACAATACTGTTAACTTAAGGATTGACGCTCGATCGATCATCTGGACGCTGGGGTGATGGCACGCAGCGCGATGACGATGGGAACGGGAGGGAAAATCTCCGAACACCTGAGCATAGGGGTGTTGGCCCAAATCTATCCGTGG
>CAIOZY010000057.1 GCA_903862935.1 uncultured Opitutaceae bacterium | reverse complement strand
CGCACGCGTTACTCAATCCAGCTCGGTCCCTGAACCTCTGCCTCCTCTTGGACGGTTGCCAACCTGCAGCTCATCACGCCGCGGGTTGGCTTTTTATTTTTGTGCTTGTATGCGCGCAGCTAGATCACGGAACCTCGTAGATGTCGAGCAGCACGTTGCCGACCGTGCCGCCGGCGCTTGTCGCGACAGCGGTGTACGACCCGGGGGCAAGGGTGATAAGGATGATCGAGTCGGCGGCCGCCGGCGGGTTCGGCTGCGAGCCGACCGAACCCATCACGCCCGCCAGCTGCGCGTCCCCGCCCCAGCCCGTGTTGGAGGCGATCGCGGTCGACCCGCTGTAGACGGTCAGCTGGGGATCAGCCATCACGCCGCTGATCCCGTACTGGGACAGCCCCGGGCCGATCGCCCGGATGAGGAAGGTCTTTGAGGTCGTCCCCCCGAGGATGAATCCTTCGGTGAGGCTCCCGTTTGCGGGCACCGTGATGCGGCAGGACAGGTTGATGAGCCGCTGGGTAGCCGGGGTGTAGGTTCCCGCCGGCGTGTTGTCGTAAACCTCGGCCAGGGTCCGGCCCGAGTCCCCGGACTTGCCGGCGACCTGGACCGTATAGCCCGGGCTCGAGACGAGCGAAAGAACGGTGGCCGAGTCGAGGCTGGAGGGGTTGCTGTACACGAGCCCGGCCCCCGTGTTGGCCTGAGCCTGGTTCACGACCTGCAGGTTGCTCGCCGGAGTGCCCCAGCCCGCGTCAGAGGCGATCGAGGCCGAGCCGTTGTAGACGGTGAGCTGCGGATCGGGCAGGACCCCGGTGACCCCGTACGGGACCAGGGCGGGCCCGCCGGCCCGGATGAGGAGCGGCTGGGGCCCGGTCGTGCCGGCCCCGCCGGTCACAAAGCCCATCGTGAGGCCCGAGGAGTCGATGACCGTGTTGACGGAGAGGTTGACCAGTCGCCCCGGGGTGGTCGTGGAGACGATCGACAAGGTCGCGGCGCTGCTCGCCGCTGTCCCGGATGCGTTGGTCGCCGTGCAGGTGTAGGTTCCCGCGTTGCTCGCGGTGGCCCCGGAGATCACCAGGCGGGCCCCGGTGCCCCCGAAGACAGCCACCCCGTTCAGCTTCCACTGCAGGGTCGGGGCGGGCGAGCCGCCCGCGGCGGCGCTGAGGACCACCGTCGTCCCGCTGACGACCGACTGGGAGGAGGGCTGGACGATGAAGGACGGGGCGGCCGAGATCGACAGCACCGCGGCGCTGCTTGTCGCCGCGCCATGGGAGTTGGTGGCGACCACCGTGTAGCTGCCGGCCGATGCAGCCGTGACATTGGACAGGGACAGGGTTGAACCCGTCTGCCCGGAGATCGCCGTGCCGTTAAAGTACCACTGGTAACTCGGCGTGCCCTGGGCGACGACCGTGAAGGCTGCGGTCTGCCCCACGGACACCGTGACACTCTGGGGCTGCCCGGTGATGATCGGGGCCGCGGTGACCGTCAGAATTGCCGCGGCAGAGGTGACGTTGCCCCCGGGGCCGGTGACGACGACCGTGTAGCTGCCGGCCGCGCTTTGCTGGACGTTGCTCACCGACAGGTTCGGCCCGGTCGCGCCCGAACCCAGGCTCACGCCGTTTAGGAGCCACTGGTAGGACAGCGGCGCCGAGCCCAGCGCCGAGACCGTAAAGACCGCCGTTCCGCCGAGGCTGGCGGTCTGGCTAGCGGGGGGCACCGTGACGGTCGGCACCGACGGAGTCCCGTAGAGGGCGCGAATCCCGGCGATGTCGTCAGCCGTCAGGTCGTCGGTGCTGCTCTCGACCGAGTTCATGATCGCGGTAACCACCTGGCCGGCTGCGTCGGGATGGTCCAGGCCCAGCGCATGGCCCAGCTCGTGCAGGGCCGTCCGCTTAATGTCGTGGATCACCCCGCCGGAATTGTCGTGCCGGAGGGCGCCCCGGTAGGAGTTCCACGAGAGATTGGAGTTGAAGATGATGTCGGCCTCGGTCCGTTGGTATCCATTGCTCCAGTACACCGTGATCGCGCCCGCGTCGCCGCCGGCCGTGCTCCAAGATTCCCCGAAGACGGTCGTGCTCCAGAAAACGTTATTGATCCCGTTGTTGCCAGCGACCTGGGCGTTCGAGTCCATGGTCCCCACAAACTGCATCGCCGAGGGCAGATACTGGTTCCAGTCGACCAGGGCGGTCTGGAGCACCTGGTTCCACGAGGTCGAGCCGTCGATCAGGGTTCCGCTGGACCCCAGCTGCAGCTGCATTGAGACCGGCGCCGTGGCCGGCCAGTCGAGCGCAGGCTGGAAGGCGTATCCCAGAACCTGGGGGGCTAGGGAAACCGCTGCGAAGATTCCGAAACCTAGGGTGAGAAGCCGTCTCATGATTTTGCCTTCAGTTGAAGTTCGATCTGCCGTTCAAATTCGTTCACCGAGCCTGCCGAGCGGCCGTCCGGACGCTGTACCGCGCACGTCCCGGCGCCGCTTCGGACGATCCGGTAGCGCCCGGCCTCGCCTCCGACAACCGGGCAAAAGACCCGTCCATTCCCTGCGATAAAGAGCACCGCTTCCTCGCCCACAGAGAACTCGGGCACCTCCAAAACCTCCATCCGCGCCCGCCCCACCCGCCCGCCGAGAAGCCGAAGGGTCAGGGTGTCGCCCTGCGGTCCCTTAAGAGCGTTGGCGACCTTGCACGTCACATAAGAATGGATCACCCGGTGTCCGTCAGGCGTTGTGTCCCACTGACCCCGAACGTCCGTAACCAACACCCTTATAATGCGTTCCGCCTTAAGACTGAGATCTGCGAGCGCCGGATCCGCGGCCGGGGCCGAGGGAGCTGGTGAGCCGGGGAGCGGCCCGGAAAAAAACATTAACAATATAAATAGCGTGTATCTCATTCTCTAATCAAAAGCCAATTTACACGCAGTCTCTAAATAAGAAAGCCCTTTCTTTCGGAATTAGAAGTCTGATCCCCTCTTGGAGAGATAATTAGGAAAACTTTCCGCGTTTCACCAGCTGGGGATGCGACGGATTCCCGAGATGCCAAAACTTTAGCCATGATGAGGCTCCTTGAGTTTGCGGGGCGACCGTCAATCCTCTCAGCCCAATGAAACGCTCCTCGCCTCGCTTCGAGAATTTCCGCCTCCGCGGCCTGGTCGCCGCGATGTTCACGCCGTTCAAGCCGGACGGCTCCCTGAACCTCCCCCGGATCAAGCCTCTGATCGACCAGGTTCTGGCCCAAGGCGCCTCCGGCCTTTACGTGCTCGGCAGCACCGGCGAGGGCCCGTCGCTGACGACCGAGGAGCGCCTGAAGGTGGCGGAGGCCGCGGTCAAGGCGGCAGCCGGACGGGTGCCGGTCATCATCCAGGTCGGGCACAACAGCCTCGAGGAGGCCCGCGGCTTCGCGGCCCACGCCCAGAAGATCGGAGCGGACGCCTTCTCGGCGACACCGGCCGCGTACTTCAAGCCCGAGACCCTCGAGGTCTTTATCGAGTGCATCGCAAGGATCGCCTCGGGTGCTCCCAAGCTGCCCTTCTACTACTACAACCTTCCGAACTTCACGGGGGTGCGCTTCGACATGGCCCAGTTCCTCGCCAAGGGCGGGCCGCGGATCCCCAACCTTCGCGGGATCAAGTTCTCGGACGCGATGCTCTACGAGTTCCAGGCCTGCACGCGCTTCGACGGCGGCCGCTACGACATCCTTTTCGGGATCGACGAGATGCTCTTGAGCGGCGTCGCCTCGGGCGCCCAGGGCGCCGTCGGCTCGACCTACAACTTCGCGGCGCCGCTGTACCTTCGCATCATGTCGGCGGTCAAGCGGGGCGACCTCGCCGAGGCGCAGAGACTGCAGGCGCTGTCCTGGGAGATCATCCGGGTCATCGTCTCCCGCGGCGGACGGGGCGGGATCAAGGCCGCGATGGGGATTGCGGGCCAGGACTGCGGACCGTCGCGGCTTCCGATCGTCACGTGCACGGCCGAGCAGCGCGCGCTCATCCGCAAGGAGCTCGAGCCCCTGGGCTTCTTCGACCTGGCGCGGGCCTGAAAAGGCGGCGCCGCGGAAACAAGGCCACCCCAAAGCTCAACTCTGTCCGACCGCCCGGGGCTTTCCCTCGGCGTCGATCGCCACGTACGTGAAGATCCCGGCCGTCACGCGCCGCGGGGTGTCGTGGGCGAAGTGGGAGGCCCAGGCCTCGATCGAGACCTTCATCGAGGTGCGCCCCACGCGGCACAGCTGCGCGTAGCAGGTGACCGTGTCGCCGACGTCAACCGGGGAGACGAAGCTCATCCCGTCCACGGCCACCGTCACGACGCGGCTGCGCGCCAAGTTCCGGGCGACGATCGCCCCGCCCAGGTCCATCTGGGACATGAGCCAGCCGCCGAAGATGTCACCGTTGGCGTTGGTGTCGGCGGGCATCGCGATCGCGCGGATCACGAGTTCGCCGACGGGGGAAGCGGGGGGCGGGGTTTCGGCCATGGTGCCGACCAGATGAGCCGGAAACCGGCCCGGGTTCAAACGGGAAACGGCAGGGCCCGCGCGGGCCTGCCCTGCGGCCCCCGGGGCGGCCAGGCGGCAACGAAAGCCTTGCCGGGGGCAGGCTCGGCGCGTTTGATGGCCCCGCTTCCCCCATGAAGACAAGCGACTCAACCCCGTTCGGCTTCGCCCAGGTGGGCTGCGGCCAGATCGGGCGCAAGCGGGCCGCGGCCCTGGCGGCGATCCCCGCGGCGAGGCTCCTCCACGCGGTCGACCCGGACCCGGGCCGCGCAGGCGAGGTCGCCCGGCTTTGCGGCGGCTGCGCGCCGTCGGGCGACCTCAGGGCCGCGCTCGCCGACCCCCAGGTGGGGGCCGTCATCATCTCCACGCCGAACGGGGCGATCGTCCCCGCGGCGATCGAGGCGGTGCGGGCGGGCAAGCACGTGATGCTCGAAAAGCCCGGGGCTCTTAATTCCGCCGAGCTGCGGACGCTCCAGTCCGAGGCCGCCAAGACGGGGGCCCGGGTGCGGATGAGCTACAACCACCGATTCCACCCGGCCTTCGTGAAGGCCCGGGAGCTCCTCGAGGCGGGCGTCGTGGGGCCTCTCTTGTTCGTGCGGGCCCGCTACGGCCACGGCGGCCGCAAGGGCTACGACCGGGAGTGGCGCGCCGACCCGAGGCTGTCGGGGGGCGGGGAGCTGATCGACCAGGGCGTGCACCTGATCGACCTGGCGAGCTGGTTTCTGGGTGAATTCTCGGAGGTGGACGGCCACGCCTCGACCCTGTTCTGGGACATGAAGGTCGACGACAACGCGTTCCTCAGCCTTCGGACCCCAGCCGGCCAGACGGCCTGGCTCCACGCGAGCTGCACGGAGTGGAAAAACCTGTTCTCCTTCGAGATCTACGGGCGCTCAGCCAAGCTTGCGATCGACGGACTGGGCGGCAGCTACGGGGTCGAAAAACTCACCTGCTACCGGATGCTCCCCGAGATGGGTCCACCGGAGACGCAGTGCTGGGAATACCCCCGGGGCGACGACTCGTGGAGGCTCGAGATCGGGGCCTTTATCGACGACATCCGCCTCGGCCGCGAGCCCTCCCCGGGCTTAAGGGAGGGGATCCGGATCCTGGAGGTGGTCGAGGCCATCTACCGCAAGAGCGGCTTTATCCCATGATCATCACCCGGTCCCCGTTGCGCATCTCCCTCGGCGGAGGCGGCACCGACCTGCCCTCCTACTACAGCGAGTTCGGCGGCTTCCTGGTCGCCGCCGCGATCGACAAGTACGTCTACATCACCCAGCACCGGACCTTCCAGGAGGAGATCATCATCAAGTACTCGAAGCTCGAGCGGGTGACCAAAGTCGCCGACATCGAGCACCCGATCGTGCGGGAGGCCCTGAAGCTGACCGGCGTCGTGGACCCGCACCTGGAATTGACCTCGATGGCGGACATCCCCGGCGGGACCGGACTCGGATCGTCGGGGAGCTTCACGACGGCGCTCTTGAAGGCGCTCCACACCTTCCAGAAAAAGCCCGTCTCGCCGGTCGAGTTGGCCGAGGAGGCCTGCGAGATCGAGCTGAACCGGCTGAAGGAGCCCATCGGAAAGCAGGACCAGTACATCGCCGCGGTCGGCGGAATCACCGCCTTCACGTTCAACCGGGACGGGCGGGTCGAGTACCGGCCGTGCCGCGTCGCCGAGGAGACGTTGTTCAACCTGGAGGACAACCTGCTCTTGTTCTTCACGGGCTACTCCCGAAGCGCCTCCTCGATCCTCAAGGACCAGAACGACCGCTCGAAAAAGGCCGACCCGGCCATGCTCGACAACCTCCACTTCACCAAGGAACTGGGGTTCAAGTCGCTCGAGGCCCTCGAGGGCGGAAATCTCGAGGAGTTCGCACGGCTGATGGACGTTCACTGGCAGAGGAAAAAGGCCCGCAGCTCCGGCATGAGCAACGATCGCATCAACGAGTGGTACGACCACGCGATGGCCAACGGAGCCCTCGGCGGGAAGCTGATCGGGGCCGGCGGCGGGGGGTTCCTCATGTTCTACGCCGGCGACAAGCAGAAGCTGCGCCACGCGATGCGGCGGGCGGGCCTCCAGGAAGTGCGCTTCCGCTTCGACTTCGAAGGCACGAAGGTCGTCGCACAGAACTAGCGCCTTGAGCCCGGCCAAGGTGGCACGAGCCCTTCCGGACCCCAATCAAGCAATGAACGAGGCAACCGTCATCCCCGCGGCCGTCGACCCGATCCTGGAGACCCCGCGGCTGGTTTTAAGGGAGATCGGACCGGGCGACGCGGAGTTTATCCGGGAGCTGATGAATGAGCCGTCCTTCATCAGGAATATCGGCGACCGGGGCTTAAGGAGTTCGGAGGGCGCCCGGCGGTTCATCGAGGAAAAGATGAGGCCAAGCTACGCCGCCTTCGGCTACGGGCTCTACCTCGTGTGCTCGAGGGACGGCGGCACCCCGCTGGGGATCTGCGGCCTGGTCAGGCGCGAGGGGCTGGACCACCCCGACATCGGTTTTGCCTTCCTGGAGCGCTTCTGCGGCAGGGGGTACGCGTTCGAGTCGGCAAAGGCCGTCCTCGGGCGAGCCCGGACCGTTCTCGGGCTGGATCGGATCCTGGGGGTCACCTCCCGGACAAACCCCGGCTCGATCCGTCTCCTGGAAAAACTCGGGCTCAGGTTCAGCAGGACGGTTGCGCTGCCCGGGGTCGGGGCCGAGCGTATGCTCTTCCAGTCTGACCTGTGCGGCCCCGGCGGGCCGAAGGGGGGCAAGCCATGAGCACCCCCAGTTCCGACATGCCGGTTGCGATCCTCGCCGGGGGCCTTGCAAAACGCCTGGGGCCCATCACCCAGTCCGTCCCGAAACTCCTGGTCGAGGTTGCCGGGGAGCCGTTCTTCAACCACCAGCTGAGGCTGTTAAAGCAGTCGGGCCTGAACCGGATCGTCCTGTGCGTCGGCCACCTGGGCGAGAAGATCGTCGAGCGCTACGGCAACGGCGCAAAGTGGGGGGTCACGATCGAGTACTCCTTCGACGGCCCCGCGCTCCGCGGAACCGGAGGGGCCCTCATCCGGGCCCTGCCTAGGCTGGGGGGGGCCTTCTACGTCCTGTACGGGGACAGCTACCTGCCGATCGACTATCGGGCTGTGGGGGACGCTTTTGTCGCCAGCGGCAAACTGGGTCTGATGACCGTGTTCGAGAACCGGGAGCAGTACGACTCAAGCAACGTCTGGTTCGAGGACGGCCGGATCCGGGTCTACGACAAGAAGGTCAAGGTGCCGCAGATGCGGCACATCGACTACGGGCTGGGGGTGTTCCGCGCGGAGGCCTTCGCCGGATTCCCGGCGGATGCGGTGGTGGACCTGGCGCAGGTGCAGCAGGCCCTGGTGAACCGGGGGCAGCTCGCGGGCTACGAGGTGAAGCGCCGATTCTACGAGATCGGGTCGGTGGCGGGCCTGCAGGAGCTGGACCGGCTGCTCACGTCAGGGAGAGCATAGAGGCCGGGAGGCGGGGGCAGGCGGTCTCAACCTGATTTTCTTGGGGGGATCTCGCGCAAAAACGCCCGGGATACCCCGGCCTTCTCACCCGTGTCATACCGGACCTCGAACCCGAGCCGGGTCTCCGACTCAAGGGACACTTCCACGGGCACCGCCCGCGCGGAGATCTTGTTTGCCCGCCAGACTGTGGCGTGGGGCTCAAGGAAGGAGAGCCCGTCTGCAAACTCCACGTCAGACGCCCCCTCCTAGGCAAGGTAGCGAGCATGGGTGATGCGCACCATCTTGGCGGTTCCAAACGGCTTTTTCAAAGCGTGAATCGGGGCTTTCAAGCCAAGCAAGTGAAGTTCGCGATTCAGCTCGACGGGGCTCCCAATTTCCCGATGACCCCCATGGGCAGGAAAAATCGGTCTGGCTCGATGCCCGGCTGCAGGAAGCCATACTTACTGTAGAAGGCGCGGGCCGCCTCATCCTTGGCCTCCCCCACGACTGCGACCGAGCCGCTTGCTCTGGTCTGCGTGTAGGCACGGAGGAGTGCGTCCATGAGCAGGAGCTTGCCTGTACCGGGGCATCCCACGTCGCGGGCCAAGCGACCCATCAAGGTTGCCGGCAGGAGCGGATAGCGCGGCAGGCGCTGTGCCTGCTCGGCCGGCAGCTCCGCCAGTTCAACGGTGAAATTCGACAGCGTGTAGTAGCCCACAATGCGCGCCGGGGCGGACTCCTCGACCATGACGAAGGTTGCCGCCAGATGTCGCTCGGCATCCTTGCGCGCGTACTGCTGCAGGTATGAGGTTAGCGCCGGCACGGTGGAGCGGAATCCGGCCCGGTCGTGCCGCGCCGGGTCCAGCAGCTCAACGCGGTAAGGCATCAGCGCACCTGCTCGCGGTGGAGTGAAAACGCGGTTTGCAGTGCCTGAGCCGGCGCACCCGGATCCAAAAGCGCCCGGACAAAAGCGGACGATTCGCTCGCCTCAAGCCGGCTTCGCCTGGAGTCCTCCACGATCCGCGATGCGCTCTCCCGCAGAGTCTGAACCAGGTAATCCGTCACCGACGTGTGGCCGGCCAGGATCGCCGCTGTCTCGATGATGTCCTTCAGGTCGGACGGAATTCGAGCCTCTAGCCGGGCTGGGGAGGGCACTCGTGTTACCGGTGCAGCGGCAAGGGACTTACGGGCGAGGGTCGGCATGCGCATTATGTACGGCATTTTGCCGTATTTAACGAGTGTTTGCAAAAATTCGACCGTATCTCGTTATAAATAATTATTATAGATATCATATTCGCAGATCGAATCTCTGGATAAAAAACGCCTGGGAACGCCGCGCAGGAGCAGTATCGGTATCCAACGCCAGGAACCTTGCCAGGGCACGACTAGGGCAAGTCCCCGGCAGCCACCCCCGTCATGGACTCGCCGCTTGGGTCAGTCGCCTTCCCGGTGGTGGAAGACCCGGTAGTTGAGGATCAGGAAGACCACCGCGGTCGACGGGGGGATCGCGATCGCGGTCGCGAGCATGGGCCCGAGGTGGAACAGCCCGTAGCACAGGTTGAAGCATCCGAAGCTGATTCCATAGCTCACCCCCACAGTGGCGAGGTACTCCAGGCCCTGCTTCAGGGTGTCCTGGCGGACGCTTCGGAGCGCCCAGAACCGGTTGAGCGAGTAGTGGGTGACCACCGACAGGATGAAGGCCAGGGTGTAGGCGACCCGGACCGCGATCAGCTCCTTCAGGAGGGCGAGGCTTGCAAATTGCACCACAACCCCGAGGCCGCCGACGACCAGGAACTGGAAAAATCTGACTTGCGTCTTGCGGTTGGGCAGCATCGGTTTGCGTCCCCGCTAACGAACGCGGCAATGCGGGCCGCGGCAATTTTAATCTCAGACCCCACCCGTCCCGCCATGACGTACTCCCAGCAGCACCTCAACGAGACCTCCGAGATCGTCTCCAAGATCAACCCCGCCGACTGCGACCGGTGCGTCGCGGAATTAAAGGCTGTCCGCGAGCGCGGCGGCCGGCTCTTCATTCTGGGGGTCGGGGGCAGCGCCGCCAACGCCTCGCACGCGGTGAACGACCTGCGAAAGATCGCCGCGATCGAGGCCTACGCCCCCACCGACAACGTATCCGAATTGTCCGCGCGGACAAACGACGACGGCTGGGCGAGCGTGTTTGCCGAGTGGCTGAAGGGCAGCCGCCTCGGCCCCAAGGACTGCCTGTTCATCCTCTCGGTCGGGGGCGGCAACCTCGAGAAGAACGTCTCCCCGAACCTGGTGGCCGCCCTCCAGCTCGCCAAGCAGGTGGGGGCCCGCGTGATCGGCATCGTTGGCAAGGACGGCGGATACACGGCCAAGGTCGCCGACGCCTGTGTCATTGTTCCCACCGTGAATCCGGTCAACGTGACGCCGCACTCCGAGGCCTTCCAGGCCGTCGTCTGGCACCTTTTCGTCTCGCACCCCGAGCTGAAGGTCAACCAGACCAAGTGGGAGTCGGTCGCCGCCAAGCCGTGAGATGGCTCCGCCTCGGCCCGCAGTATTCCTGGACCGGGACGGGACGCTGAACGTCCAGCTGGTCCGGGATGGGAAGCCCTTCCCCCCGCAGTCGGTCGGCGACTTCCGGCTGTTCCCCGGGGTTGCCGAGGGCTGCAGGGAGTTGAAGAAGGCCGGATTTGCGCTGGTCGTAGCCACAAACCAGCCCGATGTGGGCCGGGGCACCCAGTCGCAGGCGGCCGTGGAGGCGATGCACGCCGAACTCCTCCGGCTCATCCCCGAGATTGACCGGGTCGAGGTCTGCTACGACCCCGGCCGGGGGAACCCCTCGCGGCGGCGCAAGCCCGAGCCGGGGATGCTCTTGGAGGCCGCCGAGCAGATGGGGCTCGACCTCGCCCGCTCCTGGATGGTCGGCGACCGCTGGCGGGACGTGGAGTGCGGGAAGCGGGCCGGGGTGAGGACCGTCTTCATCGACTTTGGCTATGCCGAGCCGATGCCAAGCCCGCCCGACTTCACGGTGAAGTCGTTTGCGGAGGCGGCCGCGCTGATCCTAAGCCGGTCCGCATAGTCTCAAGGAAAAAACCCCTTGCACCCCGGGCCCTGGCGGCCATCTGCTTTCCCATCACCCCATTCATGAAATCCCTCAACGACCTCACGATTAAGCTCTACGCCGACGGCGCCGACAAGGCGGGCATCCTGGAACTGAACGCCAAGCCCTACATCAAGGGTCTGACGACCAACCCGACCCTGATGAAGAAGGCCGGGATCCGCGACTACGAGGCGTTCGCCCACGAGGTGCTCCAGACGGTCACCGTGAAGCCGATCTCCTTCGAGGTCTTCACCGACGAGTTTCCCGAGATGAAGCGCCAGGCCCTGAAGATCTCCCGGTGGGCTTCCAACGTCTACACCAAGATCCCGATCACCAACTCCCGAGGGGAGAGCTCGGTGCCGCTGATCGGGGAGCTCGCCAAGGAGGGGGTCAAGCTGAACATCACCGCCCTCTTTACCGAGCGCCAGGTGCAGGCGGTGGCCGACGTCCTCAACCCCCAGGTCCCGTCCATCATCTCGATCTTCGCCGGCCGGATCGCCGACACAGGCCTGGATCCGGTTCCGATCCTGCGCGGGTGCCACCCGATCCTCAAGTCCCACCCGAAGGCGGAGCTTCTGTGGGCCAGCACCCGCGAGGTCCTCAACATCTTCCAGGCGCAGGACTGCGGCTGTGCGATCGTCACCGTGCCGCACGACATCCTCGCGAAGGCCGCCAAGCTGATCGGGTTCGGCCTGGAGGACCTGTCGCTCGACACCGTCAAGATGTTCGCCCGGGACGCGGCTGAGGCCGGCTTCAAGCTCTAAGGCGAGCCCGAAAAGCCGTGCCCAGCTTGCGTTCGTGCCTCGACGAACCGAGCGCTGCCTCCGTCGAATCGCCGGGGTTGTGCCTGCGGGGCTGGTGCTTTGAGGAGACGGGCCGGAAGATCGAGGCTGTCCGCGCCCGTGTGAGGGGCCGCACGGTTCCCGGGCGCTGCGGCCTGCCCCGGACCGACGTCCAGGCCGCCTTCAATGGGCCGGCGGAGAGCGGCCGGTCGGGTTTCACCGTCCGGCTTACCCTGGGGCCCGGCCGGAGCCGGATCCGGCTCGAGGCCAGGCTCGAGGGGGAACAGTCCTGGACCGTCTTCCGTGAGCTCGAGCTCGAAAGCCCCTGGTTGGACGCCCTGCCCCATCGCTTCCGGATGGCCCGCTTCGCCCTCGAGTCTCTGATCGGGCGCCCGGGAAGCCTGGCCCGGCTCAAGCCCGCCGAGAAGGCGCTGGTCTTCTCCCGGATTGAAGAGGACGGCGGGCATCCGCTGCGCCTGAGCCCCCATTACCCCCCGCGCCCGGTCGAACCCGAGCGTTTTCCCAGGCCCCGGCTCCACGCCGGGCGGCTGCCCCGCCTGACCGTGGTCACCCCCTCCTTCCAGCACGGGGCCTTCCTCGAGGCGACGCTCCAAAGCGTCCTCTCCCAGAAAGGCGTCACAATCGACTACATCGTCCAGGACGGCGGATCGACCGACGGAACGCAGAAACTGCTGTGGCGGTACGCCCCCCGGCTCAAGCGCTGGGCGAGCGAGCCCGACCAGGGCCAAGCCGACGCCCTGCGCCGCGGCTTCGAAGGGATCGACCTCCGGCCCGACGACATCATGGCCTACCTGAACTCCGACGACCTGCTCATGCCGGGCGCGGCGCAGTTCGTGGCGGAGTACTTTGCGCGCCATCCCGAGGTCGACGTCGTCTACGGGCACCGGGTGCTGATCGACGAAGAGGGCCGGGAGGTCGGGCGCTGGCTCGCGCCCCGCATGGCCTGCGACGACCTGCGGATGCAGGACCTGATCCCGCAGGAGACCCTCTTCTGGCGCAGGCGCGTCTGGGACCGGGTCGGCGGCGTCGACCCGGCGTTCCACTTCGCCGTCGACTGGGACTTAATCCTGCGCTTCCAGGCGGCCGGGGCCCGGTTTGCGCGGCTCCCGTATTTTCTGGGGCTGTTCCGCCTCCACCCCGCCCAGAAGAGCCAGGCCCGCCTGGAGGAGGTCGGGATCCCCGAGATGGACGCCCTGAGGGCACGAAGCCTCGGGCGGACGCCCTCGAGGGAGGAGCTGGTGGCCAGCATGGAGCGGGCCCAGCTCGACAGCTCAGTCGTCGCCCGGCTGATGAGCCAAGGTTGGCGGTTTTGACATCCTCCCAGGCCCGAAGGCCCGGGATTCCCGGTGCTCACGCCGCGAGGGGTGAACCGGGGTTGGTTCGCGGTTGGGAGCCCCCGTGGGCTCTGGCGGCCTTCGCCGCAGGCGCGCAGTCACGGCCAGGTCCGGCCGCCAAGACGGTCTCGGGGAGGCCCGCCAGAGAGTGGAGCTGAGCCCGCCGCAGGACGTTGCGGGCCCCGACAAAGTCGGCCTCATCCTCAAATCCGCAGCGGACGCACTCGAAATGGTCGCGGTCCAGGCGGTTGCCCGGAAAAACATGACCACATTTCGGGCAGGTCTGCGAGGTGTGAGCCGGATTCACCGGGATGAACGCATGCCCGCAGTCCGCCTGCTTGTAGTCGAGCATCTGCATGATGATGCCAAAGCCGGGTTCCAGGAGAGCCCGGTTGAGCCCAGCCTTTCGGGCCACGTTGCTGCCGGGAGCTTCGACCGTGCCCCGGGCGGATGCCGTCATGCTCTTCAGCGCGAGATCCTCCGCCGCGATCAGACCGTGGTTCTTGGCCAGAGCGGTGGTGGTCTTGTGGCGCCAATCCTGGATGCGGCGGCTGATGCGTGAACGAAAGCGGTTGAGGCGGCGCTGGGCCAGCGCCCGCCGGTTGGAATCCAGTGAGCACCGGGCCACCCGGCGCTCCAGGAAGAGCACCCGGTGGCTTTCCTCATCGGTCATAAGCGGCGCCTGCAGATTGACGCGGGAGCTCAGCGCCACGGTGTTCTTCACCCCGCAGTCGATCCCGAGCGCGGCCATTGGCGTCTGCGTCGCCACCGGAGCCTCGACTTTCATGAGCAGGCTGATAAACCAGTGCCCATCCTCGAATCTGACCGTGGCCGAGCGCAGTTTGCCGGCTGGAATGCCCCGGCCCCGGTTAAAGGAGTTGCGGTATTTGATCCAGCCGAGCTCGGGGAGAAAGACGGCCTCCTGGTTGAGGCGGACGTGCTGAGGGAAGCGCATCGTTGGTATGGCCTTCCGCTCCTTCTGGAAGCGCGGCGGCTGTGTAACTGCGCCGGTCAGGAACGCGGTCCGCGCCTTGATGAAGTCATGCACAACCTGCTGCAGAACCTGTTTGGGCGCCAGTTTTAACCAGGGGTTGGCCTCGGTCCACTGGTTCAGCAGTCGGCTGAGGAAGGTCAGCGAGAAAGCGGCCCCCGGAGCCCAACTTGCCCCGGCGCTGCGGGCCACAAGATTTGCCTCCTCCGTCCAGGCCACGCAGGCGTTCCACACCCAGCGCCGGCCATCGGCAAAGCCGAAGAGCTTCCGGTTGGTCACCTCATCCGCCTCAACCCGGCAGCGGCAGGCCCGCAACATGACGGCATCCGTCCAAGAGGAAGGCGGGGTGGCCGTCGAACAGGACCTTTGGCTCGGCATAATCAGAAGATAATAACAAGTCCTTGCCGTCTGGAGACAACATCCGGAGGGGAAGGAACATAGTTTACGCCCTGATCGCCCACTTGGTCGTTGTCCCCAAATGCCCGAGCGGTTTCATCACCGATCGGGTGCGCGAGCAGTTGCGGGGCCCGTCAATCGCCGTCATTGCTGACTTCGGAGGGAAGGTGTCGGAGATGGGCGGCAAGGATGGTCGTGTTCCCTGGCTTATGGCATTCACCCCCAGGCACTCGCTGTCGGCTGGGGTCAATTCCCTGAAAGGGGTTTCCCGCTCGCTTGCGGCACTTCGGCAGCGATTTGATCTTCCAACTTTGCCCCTGCCCGGAGTCAAGGTCACCGTGCTCGAGGACGGCGCGCCAAAGTCCATAGGTGCCTCCCTCGCCGATGATGTCCTCGGACTCCTCACTGTCGTCTCAGCCAAGCTCGGCGCACGGGCTCATCGTCCTAAGGCAACTCCAACCTCGACCAAGGCTCAACTTTGCTCAACCTATGTCAGATGCCGGCTGCAATAGGCCCGCCCCGAAATGGGAGCCTCCCCGAATGAGTTCATTCTGCCTAATCTCCCATGAGCCGGCGCCAGCCGGCCCCTGCTTAGAGCTCGCCCGGGCGCTGGCCGCCCGGGGAGACCGGGTCACCATACTGGGGACAGGCGGGCGGGACGGGGGCCCCGAGGGCGATGCGGGGTTCCGACACCTTGACGAGGTCTCGCCCGCCGGGAGCCGGGCCGTTTTTCCGGCCGTTCCTTCCCATCGCCTGGCCCTGCGGATTCGAGAGACCCTCACCACCCTGAGGCCAGATGCGGCCGTGTTCATCGGGAACCCCGCCCACGCCTCGGCCTCCGTGGCCGCGCGGGCCTGCGGGATGGACGCCTACGGGATTGCGATCGTCTTTGACACGCTCGGGCAGTACCGCCGTGAGGCGGATCAGACCTTTCCCGCCGACGGCCGGGAGGCGATCGCGACCGAGTTCTTGGAGCGCCAGGCCCTGGCCGGCGCCGACTCTTTTTCGTGTCTGGACTCGAAGGTCGGCTCCTGGCTCTCGGACAAGGGATGGGCCCAGCCGAAACTCCAGGCGGCCGACCCCGTCCAGGCTGCACTCCAGGCCGCCGGGCAACGAACCCTGCAGCGCCACCTCTCGCTTCCATCGGTCTCCGTCTGCGTCGCCTACTACGAACACCCCGCTTTCCTCGGGGAGGCCCTGGCCTCCCTGGCAGTCCAAAACAAGGCCGCCCTCGAGGTGATCGTCGTCGACGACGGCTCGAGGAGCCCCGAGGCCAAGGCGGCTTTCTCCCGGGCCGAACTCGAGTACTCCCCCCGCGGCTGGAGATTTCTTAGGCAGGCCAACACCGGGCCGGCCGTCGCCCGGAACCGGGCCGCGCGGGAGGCCCGCGGCGAGGCTGTGCTATTCTGCGACGCGGACAACCGGTTCCACCCGGACATGATAGGAACCCTGGCGCTGGCCCTGGCCTCCACCGGGGCCGACTGCGTATCCTGCGGCTTCGACGCCGAGCCCGACGGCGACCTGCCCGCAGGCGGGGGCGGCTACCGCTTCATCCCCCTCGGGCCCTGCGACGAGCTCGCGCTCGTGGAGAACGTCCTCGGGGACACCAACTTCATCGCCCGCCGGGACCGCTTTCTTTTTCTGGGAGGCTTCCCCACCGACAACCGCGGGGCGAGCGAGGACTGGCAGTTTCTGCTCCGCGTTGCGCTCGGGGCCGGAACGCTCGCCTCGGTCCCGGCCGCCCTCTTCGACTACCGCCTCGCGAGGGAAAGCAACGCCCGGCGCCACACGGAGCTCGCGAGCGCCGCAGCCGCCTCGGCCCCGGCCTTCGAGGGAGCCCTCCCGGCCTGGCGCCGGATCTGGCCCCACCTGGCGGGCCTCGTGCGCGACCCCCGAGTCGAGCGCCTGAATGAGCAGCTGGCCGCCGCGCGGGCCGCGCATGCGCTGGAGGCGCAGGCCTGGACCCAGCGCGACCGCATCCGCCGGTCGAGCCTGTTTCTCCTCGAGAACTCCCAGAAGGCCCTCGACAACCTGCTGGCGACCGTCCGCGCCGAGGCCGCGGAGCGGCGCCGCGTGGACGCCCGCGAGATCGAGGCCCTGAGTCGGCGGGCCGCCGAGTTGGAGAGTGCCCTCGAGAAGAGCTCTGACAAGGTGCGGCGCATGCAGGCCTCGTTTTCCTGGCGGGCGACCTCGGGCCTGCGCGCCCTGCGCCGGGCCTTCGAGAACAACCGGGCCCCGGCGCCGGGCGCCGCACCGGTTCCCGTCCACGGCAGCGGATTTGTCCACCACATCGACGCCCCGCGCTCCTGGCGCCGCCAGAGCGGGCCGGTCGTGATCCGCGGCTGGTGCTTCCGCGAGGACGCCGCCCCGATCCAGGGGCTCCGCGCCCGGGTGGGCGGGCGCATCCATGAGGGGGTGTGCGGGACGGGGAGGCCGGACCTGTTGCGCGCGCACCCGGGCAGCCCGCAGTGCGCCACAAGCGGCTTCAAGGTCGAGGTCCTGCTGCTTCCCGAGGACCGCTCAGTTGTCCTCGAGGCTCTCGGACCGGACGGGCGCTGGCAGACGTTCCTGGACCGGCCGCTGAGCTCCCCCGATGCGGAGGCCGAGCCCGGATCCTACGAGCACTGGGTGCGCACCTACGACACGCTCAGCCCCGAGCAGCTGGAGTCGGTGCGGGCCGCGGCCCGCGTCCTATCGCCCGCGCCGAAGATCTCGGTGTTGATGCCGGTCTTCAACCCCGACAAGGGCTGGCTCGAGCGCGCGATTACCTCGGTCCGGGTCCAGGTCTACCCCCACTGGGAGCTGTGCATCGCCGACGACGCCTCCACCAAGCCCCATGTGCGCGAGGTCATCGAGCGGGCGGCCCTCGAAGAGCCGAGGATCCGCGTCACCTACCGAGCGGAAAACGGGCACATCTGCAGGGCCACCAACTCGGCCCTGCAGCTGGCGAGCGGCGACTACACGGCCCTCTTTGACCACGACGACGAGCTCGCCCCCCACGCCCTGTATTGCGTGGCCTGCGAGATCGCCCGGCACCCGGACGCCGAGCTTGTCTACACCGACGAGGACAAGATCGACGAGCAGGGCACCCGCTTCGACCCGCACTTCAAGCCCGACTGGAACCCGGAGCTGATCCTGGGGCAAAACTACGTGTCCCACCTGGCGGTCTTCCGGACGGCGACCCTGCGCGAATTGGGCGGGCTCAGGCCCGGCCTGGAGGGAAGCCAGGACTGGGACCTGGTGCTGCGCGTGAGCGAGCGCGCCCCGGCGGGCGCGATCCGGCATGTCCCGCGCGTTCTCTACCACTGGCGCGCGGGCGAGGGCTCTACCGCCCTGAGCCTGGGCGAGAAGACTTACGCCTCCGACTCCGGCCGCAGGGCCGTTGCCGCGCACTTGGCGCGGGTGGAGCGCCCCGCACCGGTGCTGCCGACGGTCGGAGGCCACTGGCGGGTCGCCCATCCCCTGCCCCCCCAGCCACCGCTGGTGTCGATCATCATCCCGACCCACAACGCGGCGGGCCTCGTGCGGGTGTGCGTCGCCTCGATCATCGCCCGGACCGACTACTCCCCATACGAGATCCTGCTGGTCAACAATCGCTCCGACGATCCCGAGGCCCTGGCCCTGTTTTCGGAGCTCGCCCGGGAGAACGGGGTCCGCCTCCTCGACTACGACCGGCCCTTCAACTACTCGGCGATCACCAACTTCGCCGCAGAGCAGGCCCGGGGCTCGGTCCTGTGCCTGCTCAACAACGACATCGAGGTCCTCGGAACGGGCTGGCTCGGCGAACTGGTGGCGCAGGCCCTGCGGCCGGAGGTCGGGGCCGTCGGGGCCCGGCTCTACTACCCGGACCTGCGCCTGCAGCACGCCGGTGTCATCACGGGAATCGGCGGGGTGGCCGGGCACGCCTTCAAGGGCTTTGCCCGCAACGACCCCGGGACGCCCCAGTTCCGGCCGCACCTGGCCCAGAACGTGTCGGTGGTGACCGCGGCCTGCCTGGCCGTGCGCAAGTCGATCTTCTTCGAGGCGGGCGGGTTTGACGCCGAAGGCCTGCCGGTCGCCTTCAACGACGTCGACTTCTGCCTGAAGGTCGAGGCCCGGGGCTACCGCAACGTCTACACGCCCTTCGCCGAGTTGATCCACCACGAGTCGGCCAGCCGCGGCCAGGAGAATACCCCGGAGAAGGTGCTCCGCTTCCAAGGGGAGATCGCCGCCGTCCAGGCGCGTTGGGCGGGTCGGCTCCTTAACGACCCGGCCTACAACCCGAACCTTTCGCTCGATTCGGAGGACTTCGCGCTCGCCTGCCCGCCGAGGACGCCCCCGCTTCCCTGAAGATGCCGACCGCAGCGAAAGCCCGCCTGCGGCTCGCCGCGCTGCTCGTCTGCCTAGCGGGGATCGTGATCGGGGCCCGCTGGACGGTTCTCGACCGCTACGGCTCCGACCTGCCGAGCTGGGACCAGTGGGACGCCGAGGGCCTGAACCTGCTCGCGCCCTGGGCCGAGCACCGGCTCACCCCGGAGATGCTCCTTGCGCCCCACAACGAGCACCGGGTCGTCCTGACGAAGCTGGCGAGCCTCGCCCTGGCGGCCGCCGACGGGCAGTGGGACCAGCGGCTGGAGTGCGCTTTCAACGCGCTCATCGCGGCGGCAATCTCCGCAGGGCTGTTCGCCCTGGGCCTGCGGGCCTGGGGCCGGAGGAGGCAGGGGATCCTGTTTGTCCTCCTAGCCTCGGCCTACGCGCTGCCCCTGGCCTGGCAGAACATCCTTTACGGGTTCCACTCCCAGCAGCTTTTCCTGGTTGCCTTCTCGCTTGCGGCGATCGCCCTCCTGCCGGACGCCCGGCCCTGGGGCCTGCGCTGGTGGCTCGGCGCCGGGGCGGCGCTCGGGGCGATGGGCAGCCTCGCAACCGGTCTGTTCGCGCCGGCGGTCGCCGGGGGAATCCTGGCCGCCCGGGGGTTCCGCCGGAGCCGCCCGCTGCGGTCTATCCTTCCGGGGCTTTGCCTGTGCGCGGGGCTCGTCGCCGCGGGCGTTTTCACCCGCGTGAGCGTCGGCTACCACGAGGCGCTCCGGGCGCACACGGTCTCGGATTTTCTCCTGACGAGCGTCCGCTCCCTTCAGTGGCCCAGCGGCGAGGACCGCTGGGCGTGGGCGGCGCTTGTTGTCTGGGCCCCCTGGGCCTGGCTGAGCCTTCGGCTAGCGCGGCGCGGCGGCGAGGGCCGGGAGGCCGGCGTGATCCTCGCGGGCCTGGGCGCCTGGGTCCTCCTTCAGGTCGGGGCAACCGCCTACGCCCGCGGCGCCGGCGCGCCCTGGCCCGCCTCCCGCTACAGCGACACCCTGGTCTTCGGGGCGCTCGTAAACGCCCTTTCGATAGGGTGGCTCTCCCGGCAGGCCGGACTGGCCCGGTCGGCGCGCCTCTCGGTCCTGGGCTCGCTGTGGATCTCGGTCTTTCTCCTCGGGGCATGGGGCCAGACCCGGCGGATCTTCGGCTCCGAGCTGCCGGCCGTGCGGACGGAAAACTTCTACTGCGAGGAGAATGTGCGCCATTATCTCGCCTCGGGCGACACCGCCTACCTCAACCACATCGAGATCCCCTATCCCGACCCGAAGGTTCTCGCCGAGCGGCTCGGGACCCCGGCCCTGAGGGCCCTGCTTCCGGGGAGCGTCAGAGAGCCCCTGCATCTGAGCGAGGCTTCCTGCGCCGGCTTTGCTCCGGGGGACCGGGGAGGGGTCTCGCCGCCGACGGCGCCCCTCGTCCTGCGGGCGAGCTGGGGCTCCTACGGCCGGGGGGCGGCGAGCTGGGAGAGCGCCCCCCTCAGGGCCCGGCTCCACGGCTGGCTTCGCTTCGAGGTGGCCGGACGGGAGGCGGGCGGGCTGGAGCTGGCCGATCCGCGAACCGGCTCGGCGATCGTGCAGGTGCGGCCGAGCCGTCTTCCCGGCGACACCTGGAGGTCGGCCTACGTGCGGGCCCCCGACGGGGAGTTCATCGTGAGGGCCGCCGCCCCGGATCCCGCCCGCTGGATCGCCTTCAGCGAGCCGGTCGAGATGGCCCCCCTTTCCTACGGCGCCTGGAGGGCAATTAGAAACGGGCCCCTTATCGCGGAGGTCTCCGCCCTGGCGGCGGCCCTGGTCCTCGCCTGGGGGCTTTTCACACGATTTTGTTCGTCGAGCGGCGCCGGTGAGGCCACACCTTCTCCTTCGAAATGACCCGGCTAAACGGCTCACTCTTGGCTGCGCTCTTCGCGGCCCGCCCGGCCCGAATCCTCGCCGCGGTCGCGGCCGCCGCCGTGATCGCGAGCACTTACCCTGTGGTCTTCATGGGCAAAAGCCACGTATCCCCGAACTTCGGGACGATCCTGCTTTACGACCAGTTCCCCACCCTGCCCGGCTACCGCGAGACCCGCACGACTGACCCCAACCACGCCGACGTCGGCGCGATCATGTGGCAGTTCGTCCCGTTCTCGATGGTCCAGCACCGCTCGATCTTAAAAGACGGCGAGCTTCCTGTATGGAACCGCTACAACTCCGGCGGAACCCCGCTTCTGGCCCAGGGGTTCAGCATGATCGCCGATCCGCTGCATTGGATTCCCGTTGCGGCAGACGGGGCCGCCTGGGCCTGGGATCTGAAGTACCTTCTCGCCAAGTGGCTGCTCGCCTTTGGCCTCGGGCTGATCGTCCTGGAATTGACCGCCCAGCTGGGGCCTGCCGCGATCACGGCGCTGGCGGCCCCGTTTCTGGGATTTTTCGTCTACCGGCTGAACCACCCGGCGATCTTCACCCTGTGCTACGCCCCCTGGCCCCTGTACTGCTGGATCCGCTGCGCGGGTGCCCCGGGGGCCCGAGCCTTCGCGCGCTGGGCGGCCGGGCTCATTTTGGCGAACCTCGCCCTAATCAACTCCGGGACAGCGAAGGAGGCCTACGCCGCGCTCTTATGCCTGAACCTCGCGGGAGTCCTGGTCCTCCTGGGCTCGGCGGCTCCCTGGAGGGATCGCCTGCTAAAGACCGCCGGGGCCTGCTGGGCGGGGCTCCTCTTCCTCGGGCTGTCACTGCCGATCTGGTATTCGTTCGCGGCCGCCCTCAAGGGCTCCTACACCGCCTACAACGATCCCGGCGCCTTCCAGATCCGGCCGAGCCTGCTCCTAGCGGGGTTTGATGAGGCCTTCTTCCGGCCCCTGAGCCGGGAGGGCTGGGTCTTCAACCCCTCCGCGAACTTCCTGGTCCTAGCGGGCCTCGTTTACTTCGCGGCGACCCTCAGGAGCCACTTTGGCAACCGGGCCGCGATGGCGCTTGCCGCAAGCGCGCTTGTCCCCCTGTCCCTGTCCTTCGGCCTGGTTCCGGCGGCGTGGATCGTGAGGGTCCCCTTCCTCGGGAACATGGTGCACGTGGACGACTCGTTCCTGTGCCCGCTGATCATCCTGTGGGTTGTCCTGGCCGGGATCGGATTTGCCGCGGCAGCCCGCCGCCTCGGGACCCGCGACGGGCGGGGCGACCTGGTGATCGCCGGCCTGCTCCTGTTCGCCCTGGTTTTCTCCTACATCGCCTTCCTTCAGGTCGTGCACCGGGACGTCGTTTCCGACGACACGCGGTTCGCCCCCTTGCGTCCTCTTGAGTCAATCCCGGTCAGCCGCTTCCTGTGGGTGTACCTGGGGTCGCTGCTCGCGGCGCTGGCCGGGCTGGGCCTGTTGGCGCGCAGGGCCCTCGCGCGGGGAAAGGTCACTCCCGCGCTCGGCCTCGGCCTGGCGGTCTGCACGGCGGCCCTCCTCTGGCGCCACGGGCAGCAGGCTCCGGGGATCGGGCCCGACACGTACGTCCTGCACCCGACCCTGCGCGCGAACTTCCGCGCCCGCTCGGCTGCGATGAGCCTCGTCCAGAAGACCCAGGCGCTGGAGCCCAGCCGGTCGATCGGGCTCCAGAACAACTTCTTCGCGGGCTGGTCGGCCGTTTACGGACTGGAGGGGATCAACGGCCCGGAGCCGCTCATCAACCCGAGGTACCGGGAGCTGGCCGGGCTTTCGGCGCTGCGGATGGAGAGGGGCTGGAGGTTGTACCTGTCGCGCGACAACCTCGCCTCATCCCGGCCCTTCCTCGATTTTCTGAACGTGAGGTACTACCTCGACCTGAGAAGCGACCAGGGGGCCCTCGGGGCCGTTCTCAGGCTCGTGCGGACCGGCGACCTGGACGTCTACGAGAGCCGCACCGCCTGGCCCCGGGCCTTCTTCACCGACCGGCTCGCCGCCTACGCCGCCGCGCCCCAGCTGATGGGTCTGATCCAGGGAGGGGACGGGCGCCCCTTTGCCGCGGCCCAGGCTCCCGAGATCGCCTCAAGCCCCGCCCTGGCTGCGCTCCCCTCAAACCTGGCGGGCCGGTCCGTCGTTCCCGCGACCGCCTATGAACTCACCGGCAACTCGACCGCATTTTCCGTGGCGGCGACCGGCCCCGGGCTGGCGGTCCTAAGCGAGGTGTGGTGGCCGGGCTACCCGCACGCGGAGCTCGACGGCCAGCCTGTCCGCCTGGTGAGGGTAAACCACGCCTTTCAGGGGATCCCGATCCCGTCGGCGGGGCTCCACCGGGTGGTGGTCCGGTACCGGCCGCGCGGATTTTACCTGATGCTCGGGATTTCAGCGGCCGCGCTTGCGCTGATCGCGGGAAGCCTCTGGGCTTCGGAAAAGTTCCCCGGGCGGCAGCCCCCCCCGAAATGAGCAAACTTTCCGTCATCGTCCCCGTCTACAATGAGGGCTCCACTGTCAAGGAGGCCCTGAAGGCCATTGTCTCCAAGGAGCTCCCCGGGACCGAGATCGAGGTCATCATCATCGAGAGCAACTCGTCCGACGGGAGCCGCGAGGAGGTCCTCGCCTACCGGGACCACCCCCGGGTTAAGATCGTCCTCGAGGACCGCCCGCTGGGCAAGGGCCACGCCGTCCGGGCCGGCTTCGCCCAGGCCAGCGGCGAGGTCCTGCTCATCCAGGACGCGGACCTCGAGTACGACCTGGACGACTACGAGAGCCTGCTGGCGCCCATCCTGTCGGGCCGCCAAGCCTTCGTCCTGGGTTCGCGCCACGGCGAGGCGGGATGGGCCATCCGGAAGTTCGCGGGCGAGCCCCTGCGGGCGCTCGCCCTGAACCTCGCCCACTGGACCTTCACGCTGATGGTCAACGTGGCGCTGGGCACGCGGCTGAAGGACCCCTTCACGATGTACAAGGTGTTCCGCCGGGACTGCATCAAGGACCTGTCGTTCGAGTGCAACCGGTTCGACTTCGACTGGGAGCTGCTGGTCAAGCTCGTGCGCAAGGGCTACCGGCCGATCGAGGTGCCGATCAGCTACCGGTCCCGCTCGTTCCAGGCCGGAAAGAAGATCCGGATCTGGCGGGACCCGCCCACGTGGATCAGGGCGCTGGTGAAGTACCGTTTCCAGAAATTATGATGTCCCTGGCGCTGGCCGTGCTGGCTTGGGCGGTGAACGGGGTGCTCCTTGCCCCGATTTTTTTCGCCGTTCTCATCGGGGTGCGCCGCCTGTCCTGGATCCCGGCCCCATGGGCCGCGCTCGCCGCGGGCTCGGGGGTCGCCGGGTGCGCCCTCGTCGTCTTCTGGGCTTATTTTCTCTCGCCTGCTTTGGGGGTGTTTCTCTCGGTCGCCCTCGTGTCCGGGAGCGCGGGGTTGTGCTGGCGGTCGCTTCGGGGAAGCCGGCCGCAACCCGGTGGGCCCGGGCGGTCCGAGGTGGCCCCGGTGGTCCTCCTTGCCTGCGGCGCGGGGCTTTTCTACCTAGGAGCGCTGTACCTTTGTCCGGCGCCCCAGGCGTACCGGGCGTTCAGCGACCGGGCAGCCAACCGGTTCATCTCGGGCCTGCCCAGCGACAACACGATCCCCTTTGTGCTGGCCGACTCCGTCTACTCCGGCTCGTGCTCCCGCGTGCTCTTCGGGGACTGGCTGACAAGCGACCGGCCGCCCCTCCAGTCGGGCTGGAGCCTGATCACCCGGCCGGTCACCGACGCCCTGGGGCTCGAACCGGCCCTCTCGGCGGGCGCAGCCGGAATCTGGATGCAGGTGCTGTGGGTCGCCGCCTGCTACGGCCTCTTGCGGACAATCGGGCTCAGGCCCGCCGGTGGCGCGGCGGCGGCCGGTGCGCTCACCTTCACCGGATTCTTCCTCCTGAACACGCTCTACGTCTGGCCCAAGCTCGGGGCCGGGGCCCTAGTTTGCGGCGCTTTCTGCCTTGTCCTGCTCGAGCCCCCGGGCGATCCCGCGGTCCAGCGGCGGCGGTTCGCCCTGGCTGGCCTGTGGGCGGGGCTGGGCTGGATGGCCCACGGGGGCGTGGCTTTCGCCCTCCTGGGGCTTGCGCCGTGGGCTGTCTCCGCCCTGATCCGTCGCAGGGCCGGACCCTGGGTCCTCGCCGCGGCGGTCTTTGTCCTGGTCTGCCTACCGTGGTCGGCTTTCCAGAGGTTCTACGCCCCTCCGGGAAACCGGCTCGTGAAATGGCACCTGGCCGGCCAGGTCGCCGTGGACTCAAGGGGCACCTGGCAGACGATCCGCGAGGCCTATTCCCGGGTCGGACTGCGGGGCGCCCTGGGCAACCGGCTCGCCAACCTGAAGACGGTGGTCGACGGGGCCTGGCCCGATCCGCGGCACCCGGCGGCCGATCCCGGGCGGGAGCGGGCTGACGAGTTTTTCTTTCTCGTGCGCGCCACCGGCCTTTGGTCCGCCGGTGCGGCGGCCCTGGTCGCGGCCGCCTGCCTCCGCAGGGGCCGTGAATCCCTGCGGGCCGTGCGGGGCGTCGGCCTGTGGTCGGCGGCCACCTTCGCCGCGTGGATCGCCCTGATGTTTGAGGCACGCTCGGCCCTGGTCCACCAGGGGTCGTACACCCTGCCGATCGCGCTACTTTGCCTGGCCGCCGCGGGCCTGAGGCTATTGGGGAAAGTCGCTTTCGCGGGAGTCGCGGCCGCACAGGCCGCGTTCTTCGCCTTCGTGTGGCTGCCCCCGGCCACGGGCTTCGGCAGCCCGGGCAATCCCGCGGCCCTGGCCGCACTGGTCCTAGGCGCTGCAGTGCCGGCGGCCTTCATCCTGCGCGACCTGGCCGGGTGGGAGGACCCGGCAAACCCATGAGCTCGGGCCCCCGCATCATCGGGCTGGACGTCCTGAGGGCCCTGGCGATCGGAGGGGTCGTCCTGTCGCACGGCCTGGTCTTCTTGTACCCGCACGTCCCCGCGCTCGAGCTGGGCGGGATCCGGCTGGGCCTGTACCACCTCGGCCACAGCGGCTACTACGGGGTCGAGCTGTTCTTCGTCTTAAGCGGATTCCTGATCGGCGGGCTCCTGCTCGACATCGGGCCCCGGCTCGAGCACGGGCGCGAGCTCGCCCGCTTCTACGCCCGGCGTTGGTTCAGGACCCTGCCCAACTACTACCTGTTCTTGCTGGTGAACCTCGCGCTCATCGTCTGGGTCTTTCCCCAGGCCGTCCCCTGGGGCCGGGTCGGCGGCTACGCGCTGTTTCTGCAGACCTTCGCCCAGCGCAAGACCTTCTTTTTCCTGGAGTCGTGGAGTCTGTGCATAGAGGAGTGGTTCTACCTGCTGTTTCCGTTCGGGGTCTGGCTTGTCCTGCGCACCGGCCGGAAATTCGGCACCGCGTTCCTGGCGGTCGGGATCAGCCTGTACCTGGGCTCCACGCTCGGCCGTCTGGGCTACGCCCTGAACCCGGCCAACGGTTGGTCCGAGGATCTCCGCGAGATCGTGCTCATCCGTTTCGACGCCCTGATGACCGGGATCCTCGCCGCGTGGGTGTGCCGGCGCCACCCGCTCGCCTTCGCCCGCTCGCCGCGGGCCTTTGCCCTCGCCGGGACGGCACTTCTCATCGCCTGCTACGCGACCCTGTATTGGCCCGACGCGCAGAACCAGAGCCTGTTCGACCGGACGATCCGCTTCAACCTGGTCTCGCTCGGGTTCGCCCTGCTGCTGCCCCAGGCCCAGCGGACGCTGGCGACCCGGAACCGCTGGTTCAACGCCTCGGCCGGCGCAATCGCCCGCTGGTCGTACTCGATGTACCTCGTCCACCTGCCGCTCCACCGGCTGCTGCGCGACCGGATCTTCCCCATGAACCAGACCTCCCCCCTCCAGGGCTGGGCCTCCTTCGCCGCCTTCATGGTCGGGACCGTGGCCGTGAGCGCGGCGGTCTACCGCTGGTTTGAGCGGCCCACGACCCGCCTGCGCGACCGGTGGACCTAGGGGCCTTCCCCGGGCCCAAGATTTGGATTCAGTCCGGCCGGGGAATCGCGCAACCTGACTTCCTAGCCATGCCCAAGACTGTCCTCGTGACCGGCTCGTCGGGATTGATCGGATCGGAGGTGTGCGCGTATTTCGCGCGCGAGCTCGGCTGGTCGGTCCACGGGCTGGACAACAACCAGAGGGCCGTTTTCTTCGGGCCGCCCGGCGACACCCGCTGGAACCAGAAGCGGCTCGAGCGCGAGCTGCCCGGGTTTCGCCACCACGAGTTGGACATGCGCGACCGCCAGGGCGTTCTGGCCTTGGTGGCCGAGGTCAAGCCCTCGGCGATCGTTCACACGGCGGCCCAGCCGAGCCACGACCGGGCGGCGGCCATCCCCTTCGACGACTTCGACACGAACGCGGTCGGGACCCTGAACCTGCTCGAGGCCGCCCGGCGGGCCGCCCCCGAGGCGCCGTTCGCGCACATGAGCACGAATAAGGTCTACGGGGACGCGCCCAACCGGATCGCCCTCAAGGAGCTTGAGACCCGCTGGGACTACGCCGATCCGGCCTACGAGGCCGGGATTCCCGAAAGCTTCACGATCGACCAGTCCAAACACTCGCTGTTCGGTGCCTCCAAGGTCGCCGCCGACGTCCTCGTCCAGGAGTACGGGCGGTACTTCGGGCTGCCGACCTGCTGCCTGAGGGGCGGGTGCCTCACCGGGCCCAACCACTCCGGGGTCGAGCTGCACGGATTCCTGAGCTTTCTGGTCAAGTGCAACCTCGAGGGCCGCGAGTACCGCGTCTTTGGCTACAAGGGAAAGCAGGTCCGCGACAACATCCACGCCCTGGACGTCGCCCGGTTCATCGCAGCCTTCGTCGCGGCCCCGCGGGTGGGTGAGGTCTACAACCTGGGGGGCGGCAAGGCGAACAGTGCCTCGATTCTGGAGGCCTTTGCGCTTGCTGAGCGCTATAGCGGAAGGCGCCAGGTCCACACCTACGTCGAGCAGGCCCGTTCGGGCGACCACATCTGCTACTACTCGGACCTGCGCAAGATGCGCTCCCACTACCCCGGCTGGGACATCACCCAGACCCTTGAGGACACCGTCCGGCAGATCGTCGAGGCCTGGAGGAAGCGGGGCGCCTAGCCCACTGCCGCAGGCGGCTCCTTTCCTTTGACGAAACTTTCGCAAAAGCCCATAGTCCCACCCTACGATGCTCCAGGCGATTAAGCCCGTGATCCTGTGCTGCGCCATCGGCGCTGCGGTTCTCCCGCAGGCTGGGCGGGCCGGGGATTCCCCGTTCGTCCAGGGTGCGGGAGGCGCCGCGGGTACGGCCGCGGGCGGGCCGCCGGAGGCCTATGAGCTGGCGGGCGCTAGCGTGACCGATGGCGGCATCCAGGTTTGCGTCTTCGACACCCAGGCCAAGAAGAGCCGCTGGATCGCGGTCGGATCGACGGCCGACAAGATCCAGGTCGTCAGCTACGATCCCAGGACCGAGCGGGCGGTGATCCGCGTGGACGGCTCCCAGCGCGAGGTCGGGCTTCGGCATGCGCGCGTCGCCTCCGGAGGGGCCCCGACGGTGCGGTCCGCGAGACAACCCAGCGCCAGCTTCACGTCGAACCCCGCCCCGGCCGCCCCGCAGCCCCTAGCGGGGATCCAGCCTCCTCCTCCGCCGCCGGGAAAAACCGCTGAGATGCTCAAGGAGGAGCGGGAGGCCCGGATGCTTGTCAGCGACCTGCTCGACATCAGCATGCAGCAGCGCAAGGCCTACGAGGAGGCTCAGAAGAAGGCCTCCCAGCCCCCCCCCGCGAACACGCCCCAACCCTAGCCTTTTCCCATGCGAATCCTGATCTCCGGCGTATGCGGGTTTGCCGGCTCCGCCCTGGCGCGGGCCCTGGCGCAGGCCCGCGCCGGCGACGAACTGTGCGGGTTTGACAACTTCAGCCGGCCCGGGAGCGAAACGAACCGCCCGGACCTGAAGAAACTCGGGGTGCGGCTGTTCCACGCGGACCTGCGTTCGGCGAGCGACCTGGAGGCCCTTCCGGCCTGCGACTGGGTGATCGACGCCGCGGCGAACCCGAGTGTGCTGGCCGGGGCCGACGGGAAAATGAGTTCCCGGCAGACGGTCGAGCACAACCTGGTCGGGACCGTGAACCTGCTCGAGTACTGCAAGAGCCACCGCTCCGGGTTCATCCTGCTGAGCACCAGCCGGGTCTACTCGATCGAGCCCCTGGCCGCCCTCAGTCTCGAGACGAAGGCCGGGGCCTTCAGCCCGGTCTTTGACCGCAACGTCCCGGGCTTCGGGCCCGAGGGGGTCTCGGAGACGTTCCCGACCCGCCCCCCCGTGTCGCTGTACGGGGCGACCAAGCTCGCCAGCGAGTGCTTGGCCCTCGAGTACGGCGAGGCCTTCGCCCTGCCCGTCTTCGTCAACCGCTGCGGCGTCCTCGCCGGGGCCGGCCAGTTCGGCAGGGCCGACCAGGGGATCTTCTCGTTCTGGCTCAACAGCTGGCTGCGCCGGCGGCCGCTCAAGTACATCGGGTTCGGGGGCCTTGGCCACCAAGTCCGCGACTGCCTGCACCCCGGGGACCTGCTGCCGCTTCTGGTGAAGCAGTTTTCCGCGCCGAAACTTCCCTCGGAGGACCGCATCGTGAACCTCTCCGGCGGCGCGGGCTCGGCCCGGTCCCTGCGGCAAGTGAGCGCCTGGTGCGAGGCCCGCTGGGGCGGCCGGGAGGTCAGGCCCGACCCGGCAGAGCGCCGCTTCGACATTCCCTGGATGGTCCTGGATTCCTCGAAGGCCGCGCGGGTCTGGTCCTGGCGGGCCCAGACCCCCACTGACGCGATCCTCGCCGAAATCGCCGCCCACGCTGAGGCCCACCCCGACTGGCTGGACGTGTCCGCACCGCTCTAGGCGCCCCGCACGTGGCCAAGGAACCCCTCACGCTATTTTCCGTCGTAATCCCCGCGCGGGACGAGGAGGCCTCTCTTCCGCACACGGTCCGGGCGATCCACCAAGAATTCCTCGGGGCGGGTATCCCCAACGAGATCGTGGTAGTCGACGACGGGAGCCGGGACCGGACCTGGGAGGTCCTGGCCTCCCTCGCCCGCGAGATCCCGCAGCTTGTCCCGGTCCGCAACGAGGGCCCAAACGGGTTCGGGCGGGCGGTCGCCTGCGGCCTGGGCAGGGCCCGCGGCGACGCGGTCGTCATCATGATGGCCGACGCCTCGGACTCGCCCTCGGACGCGGTCACCTACTGGCGGCTCCTGAACGAGGGCTGCGAGTGCGCCTTTGGAAGCCGCTTCATCCGGGGCAGCCGGATTGTCGACTACCCCCGGGTCAAGCTGCTCGTCAACCGGATGGCGAACCTGTTTATCCGGGTGCTTTTCCACATACCCCTCAACGACACGACGAACGCCTTCAAGGCGTACCGGCGCGAGGTGATCGACGGCTGCCGCCCCTTCCTGTCTCCCCACTTCAACCTGACGATCGAGCTGCCGCTCAAGGCGATTGTCCGCGGCTACACCTGGAAGGTGGTCCCGATCACTTGGCAGAACCGCAAGCACGGGGTCGCCAAGTTGAAGATCAAGGAGATGGGCAGCCGCTACTTCTTCATCTGCATGTACGTGTGGCTGGAGAAGTACTTCAGCCGGGGAGACTACCGCAGGCGCTAAAGGGCGGCCAAATTTTGGCTCGATCCCCCCCCGACTCTGCGGCAACCGTAGACAAACCCATGATCTACCTACTCGGCGGCTCCGGCTACGTGGGGCAGGCCTACCAGGCGCTTCTGAGGCGCCGGGGCCTGGCATTCCGGAGCCTGACCCGAGCCGACGTCGACTACGCCCACCCGGGTGCGCTCGCCAAGGTCCTCAGGGACGCCAGGCCCCAATTCCTGATCTGTGCGGCCGGCTACACCGGCAAACCCAATGTCGATGCGTGCGAGCTGCACAAGGCCGAGTGCCTGCTCGGCAACTCCGTCCTTCCGGGAATCGTCGCGGAGGCCTGCACCGAGGCGGGGGTTCCCTGGGGGCACGTCTCGTCGGGCTGCATTTACAACGGGGCGCGGGCGGACGGCCTGGGCTTCACCGAGGAGGACACGCCCAACTTCACCTTCCGAGCGGGCCCGTGCTCGTTTTATAGCGGGACCAAGGCGCTGGGCGAGGAGGTCCTGGCGGGGCAGCACCGGGTGTACGTCTGGAGGCTCAGGATCCCCTTCGACAATGTGGACAACCCGCGCAACTACCTGACGAAGCTGATGCGCTACGAGACGCTCCTGGAGGCCACCAACTCGATCTCCCAATTGCAGGAGTTCGTGGAGGCCACCCTCGCCTGCTGGGAGAAGCGCGTCGCGTTCGGCACCTACAACGTCGTCAACCCCGGGCACGTGACCACCCACGAGATCGTCGAACAGATCCAAAAAAGCGGAGTCTGCCGCAAGGACTTCAAGTTCTTCGCGGACGAGGCGCAGTTTATGCAGAGGGCGGCGAAGACGCCCCGGTCCAACTGCGTCATGGACGGCTCGAAGCTCGCCCGCGCCGGGATCGCCATGACCGAGGTCCACGAGGCGGTCGCCCGGGCGCTGCGCGAGTGGAAGAAGGCGACGTGAGGATCAAACCGTGAACATCCTGGTCACCGGCGGCTGCGGCTTCATCGGCAGCAACTTCATCCGGCAGAGGCTCTCCGGGCCGCCGGCCGACATCGGGCGGCTCGTGAACCTGGACCTGCTCACCTACGCAGGGAACCCCGCGAACCTGAAGGATTTCTCCGGCGACTCCCGCTACCGATTCGTCCAGGGCGACATCGCCGACGAGCCCCTGGTGGCCCGCCTGCTAGCCGAGCACCAGCTCGACGCGATCGTCAACTTCGCGGCCGAGTCCCACGTCGACCGCTCGATCGACTCCCCCGAGCCGTTCGTCAAGACGAACGTCCTGGGGACCCTGAGGCTCCTCAACGCTGCGCGCCGGCACTGGTCGGCTCTGCCCGAGCCGAAGAAGGGGCTCTTCCGCTTCCTGCACGTGTCCACCGACGAGGTCTACGGGACCCTGGCCGCCGGCGAGGCCCCCTGGGACGAGGAGCAGCCGTACGAGCCGAACTCCCCCTATGCGGCCTCGAAGGCCGGAAGCGACCACCTGGTGCGCGCCTACCAGCACACCTACGGGCTGCCGACCCTGACCACCAACTGCTCGAACAACTACGGGCCGTACCATTTCCCTGAGAAATTGATCCCGCTCATGATCCTGAACGCCCTGGACCGGAGGCCCTTGCCGGTCTACGGCGACGGCCAGCAGGTCCGCGACTGGCTCTACGTGGAGGACCACGCGGAGGCGATCTGGCTCGTGCTGAGGAAGGGAAGGGTCGCCCAGACCTACAATATCGGGGGGCTGAACGAGCGGCCCAACATCGAGATCGTCCAACGGGTGTGCGAGCTGCTCGACCGGAAGGCCCCGCGGGCGGACGGACGCTCCTATGCAGAATTGATCACACACGTCGCCGACAGGCCGGGGCATGACCGTCGCTACGCGATCGACTCCTCCAAGATCCGCCGCGAGCTCGGCTGGAAGCCCCGGGAGAACTTCGACACCGGCATCGAGAAGACGGTCGACTGGTATCTGGCCAACCGGGCGTGGTGCGCCGAGATCACCGCGAAACGCT
The DNA here is from genome assembly GCA_903862935.1 of uncultured Opitutaceae bacterium. GTDB lineage: Bacteria > Verrucomicrobiota > Verrucomicrobiia > Opitutales > Opitutaceae > Palsa-1447. Next base: position 89,384 of record CAIOZY010000057.1, on the reverse strand, counting down.
ACGCCCGGGAGCGGCTCGGAAGCGCCTAGACGCCCGGCCCGGCGGCAAACTTCCGCCGGTTAACGGTTGTCAGCGGGGCATGGCCGATCTTTGATCGGAGGCAAAACCCCAACCCACCATGTTGCGCAAAGGCATCATCCTCGCGGGCGGCTCCGGGACGCGCCTGTACCCCCTGACGATATCGGTCAGCAAGCAGCTGATGCCGGTCTACGACAAGCCGATGGTGTACTATCCGCTGTCGGTGCTCATGCTCTCCGGAGTCCGGGAGATCCTGATCATATCGACCCCGCAGGACCTTCCCCTGTTCAAGAGGCTCCTGGGCGACGGCTCCCACTTCGGGCTCAAGCTCAGCTACGCCGAGCAACCCAGCCCCGATGGTCTCGCGCAGGCCTTCTTGATCGGCGCCGACTTTGTCGGCGACTCGCCCTCGGCCCTCATCCTGGGCGACAACCTTTTCTACGGCCACGAGCTCACGAAGGCCCTCCGGCGCGCCAGCGACCGCAAGGAGGGGGCCACGATCTTCGGCTACCACGTCTCCAATCCGCAGGCCTACGGGGTCGTCGAGTTCGCGCCGGACGGCCGGGTGATCTCCCTGGAGGAGAAGCCCGAGAAACCGAAGTCCGACTACGCGATCCCCGGGGTCTACTTCTACGATTCCGAGGTCGTCTCCCTCGCCCGCAAGCTCAAGCCCTCGAAGCGCGGGGAGCTCGAGATCACCGACCTGAACCGGCTGTACCTCGAGGCGGGCCGCCTCCACGTCGAGCTGCTCGGCCGGGGGACGGCCTGGCTCGACACGGGGGCCCACGACGCGCTTCTGGAGGCCGCCCAGTTTGTCCAGGTGATCGAGCACCGGCAGGGCCTCAAGATCGCCTGCCTCGAGGAGATCGCCTGGCAGCAGGGCTGGATCGATCGCAAGGGTCTCGAGGCGAACATCGCCCGGCACGGCAAGTCGGCCTACGGCGCGTATCTCAGGGGTATCCTCGCCGACAGTGCCTGAACGGCCCCCGGGCCTGCCCCCAAGGCGGATGCACGTCTCGTTCATCGTCCCCCTGTACAACTGCCTGGAGCTCACCCGGGCGATGGTCGGGAGCCTCCAGGCAAGCCTGCCGAAGGGGCTCGATCACGAGATCATCTTGGTCGACGACGGCAGCACGGACGGAACCCGGGCCTGGCTTGCCGGCCTGAAGAATCCGTTCCGGGTGATCCTCAACGAGCGCAACCTTGGCTTCGCGGCGGCGAACAACCGGGGCTCCTCGGCCGCCCGAGGGGAGCTGCTCGTCCTGCTCAACAATGACTTGGTCCTCGGGCCCGGCTGGCTCGAGCCGATGCTCGAGGGCCACCGGCAGCTGGGGCCCCGCGCGGGGCTCGTCGGAAACATCCAATTGGACGCGCGGACCGGGAAGGTCGACCACGCCGGGATCTTCATCAACCACAAGGGAAAACCCGAGCACATCCGCGTGCTCCCGCGCTCCTCGGTGCGCCGGGCTTGCCCGGTCCGCGAGGTGAGCCTTCTGACCGGGGCCTGCGTCCTGATTTCGCGGCGGCTTTGGATCGAACTGCGGGGGTTCGACGAGGGGTACCGGAACGGGTGCGAGGACGTGGACCTGTGCCTGCGGGCGATCGCCGCAGGGAAACTCAACGCGGTGGCGCTGCAAAGCCGGGTCCGCCACCACATCAGCACGACCCCGGGCCGCAAGACCCATGACGAGGCCAACACGTACCGCTTCACCCTGCGCTGGCGGGACACCCTCGCCGTGCTCGGCCTGCGCGGCTGGTGCCGCCACCACGTCGAAGAGTTCATGCGGGACCCGCGCGATTTTTCCGAAACGCGCCTTGCCCTGGGCCTTGCCGCCTACCTCTCGGGCCTGAGGCGGGAGCCGCCTGCGGAGGCCCGCGAGGGGATTCGGCAGGCGCTGGACCTGGAGCTTGCGCGCTGGCGCGCCCTGTTCGGTGACGGAGCCCCAGGTGGGGGCTCTTCCGTCTAGAAAAGGCACCATGGCATCGGAGAAATCCCTCGACCCCCTGGGCCGCTTCTCGAACCGCGTCGACGACTACGTCCGGTACCGGCCGAGTTACCCGAAAGGCCTGATCGCCTTCCTGCGGGCGAAGGCCGGGCTCGGCCCCGGAGCCGCGGTGGCCGACATCGGCTCCGGGACCGGGATCTTCACCCGGCTGCTCCTTGAAACCGGCGCCGGGGTCTTAGCCGTAGAGCCGAACGACCCGATGCGGGAGGCCGCCGAGGCCGCGCTGTCGGACATGCCGGGTTTTTCAAGCGTCAAAGGGACCGCCGAGCGCACAGGCCTGGCCGCGCACTCGGTCGACCTGATCACCTGCGCCCAGGCCTTCCACTGGTTCGATCTGGGGCCCACCCGGGCGGAGTTCTCCCGGATTGCCCGGCCCGGGGGTCGGTGCGCCCTGGCGTGGAACGCGCCCATCACGGACGACTCGGATGTCGCCCGGGGCTTTGAGGGGCTCAAGGAGAGGTTCGGGACCGACTTCGGCGCGGTTCGCCAGCGAGTCGAAGACGCAGCGAGTTCCTACGACTCGTTCTTTGGCCCCGGGGCCTGGACAGAGCACCGCTTCGGCAACTTCCAGGATCTGGATCTTGCGGGGATCGTGGGCCGATTCATGTCCTCATCGTTTGCTCCGCCACCGGGCGATCCGCGCGTTGCGCCGCTGCGGGAGGCCTTGCGCGAACTCTTTGTTCGGTGCCAGGTGAACGGGTCGGTGCGGATGGGCTACCGGACCAGCCTGATCCTGGGAAACCTCGGCGGCTAGGCCCTCAGCCCCCCGAGACCACGACCACCGCTCCCAGCGGGATAAGGCTCGCCCCGTCATAGGCCTCGAAGAGAACCGTGCCGCCCTTTCCCGAATCGTCGCTCACCTCGACCGTGTAGGCCCCGGGGGCAATCGGGTAGACGTCGTAGGCCGAGCCCGGAAGCTCCCCTCCGGTGAGCGGAAAGGCCCCGACCGAGGCAAAGGTCGCAGGCCAGTCCCAGGCGAGAGCCACGCGGGTAAACGAGACCTGTTTACCCGACGAGTCGAACACCCGGAAATGCGGAACAGAGGCCGGCTGGGCGATCCCGAACGCGGCCAGCGAGGGACCGACGGCCCGGAACAGGTACGAGGCCGCCGTCTTTCCCGCGACCACAAAGCCGATCGTCTGGGAACCGGAGCCCGGGGCGAGTTGGAGCCGCGCGGAGAAGTTCGCGGCGTGGCCGGCCGGGACGACGTCGAGGGCGACCGGGGTCGCGATCAGCGGGAAGGGGGCGCCGGTGATGCCGTAGGAGCCGGAGTCGGACTGGACGGCGGGGGCGAGCAGAAGGCTTGTCCCGGTCGCCCCGGCGATCGGCTTACCGTCCTTCCACCACTGGATCGGGTAGGTCCAGCTCGAGGGCACCTGCAGGGTGACCCACTCGTAGGGAGGTACCCGGACGTGGCTACCCGACGAGGGGGCCACGATTCCGTTGGAGATGTCCATCCCGAGAACAAGAGTCGTGATCCCCCGGTTCCCAGGGAAGGTGACCTGAGAATTCTGGGCTTGGGCCGGCGCAAGGAGCGCCGCCAGCACAATTGAGACTCCGAGAAGGCGCAAGGTCATGGTTCGGATTCCCTCCAATCCGGCACACAATCACCCCCGCCAAGCCGAGTCAAACTCACCGCGGCAGCGCGGCCTCTGCAAAGGCCTCGTCCCAGCGCGCGCAGTAGTGGTCGAAGCCCGGCCCGAGAAGCGGGGCGTGCGCCGCATGGACCCGGCCGGCCGCGATCTCGCTTCGCAGGAAGGGTTTCGGCCCGTGGAAGTGCACGATCCGGGCCAGGGAGTTCTCGCCCCAGTACGGCTTCCAGTTCAGCTCGGGGGGAAGGGTCTTCCATCCGCCGTGCCGAAAGAACCTCCGGAAGGCGTCCTGGTCCCAGCTTGTCCTAACGGCCTCCGGAAGGATCCGGACCATGAACTCCCGCAGCGCCGCGGCGTACGGGTGCAGGGCGGCGACGTTGATCAGGAGGACCCCCGTGTTCAGGCGCTCCGGGGCGCCCGGGTCGTCCTCCGGGGCCGCCGCAAAAAAGCTCGTCCCCAGGTCCGGCAGGTCCCCGGCCGGGTTCCCCTCGAAGAGAACGTCGCAGTCGCAGAAGAGCACCGTCTCCTCCCCCCACCCGCGCTCCACGCACAGGTCCGTCAGGTCGAGTTTCAGGAGGATCCCGGGGCCGTGCCGGAGGTAGAGCGGGTCCCCCGTCTCGCGGTCCAGCCGCACCAGTTCCGGATACAAAAGGCACCGGTGGGGGATCAGCCCCACGCCGCGGGAGGCAAGCCATGCGGTGAGGGCGTTGGGCCGGCCGTCATAGACCACATGGGGCTCGAGCTGGGTATGGCGCTGAAGGGAGGTGATCGCGGCTTTGAGCATGTCCGCGTACGCCTCGAAGTAGAACGCGTCCTCCTGCAGGTCGAAAAAGCACTTCATGGCAGGCTAAGGCTTGCGGGCCGTGGCAAAGATCGAGCTGCCGTAGGGCAGTCTCAAGCCGGTGGCCGTCCAGCAGCCCTCCAGGGCCAGCGCCGCGCGGGCCACAGCCTCGACCGCGGCCGGATAGGTCCGGACGTCGCTGCCGCCGCGCGGCGCAGGGAGCAGCTTCCGGCGTAGGACGACCCAGGGAAACAGGATCGTGTTCCAGGGGCCGGTGCGGAGCTGGGAGAAGCCCGCCCGGCCGAGCTTGGCCGCGAGTTCCATCCGGCCGTACCGCCGCACCGAATGCACCGCCCGGTCGTGGTAGGACCACAGCCAGCGGTATGCGGGGACATTGACAACGATCAGCCCGCCCGGCCGCAGGACCCGGGCTGCCTCCCTGAGGGCGGCTCCATCGTCCTCGACGTGGTAGAGAACGTCGCAGGAGACCACCGCGTCAAAGGAGCGCTCGCCGAAAGGAAGTTCCGTCACCGAACCGAGCCGGATGTCGGCTGTGGTCCTCTCCCGGGCGAGCGCGCAGGCGACCGGGGACAGATCGATTCCGGTCCAGGCCCATCCCGGATGCGCCGGCCCGAGCCTCCGGATGAGGCCCCCGGTGCCGCAGCCGGCGTCCAGAATTTGCGCCGCCGCTCCCAGGGCGCCTCCGAGGGCCCGTTCCGCCAGCCCGTGCAGCCCCCGGAAATACCACATCCGGTCCTCGACCTGCGCCAGTTTCCGGTATTCGGACTCCTCCATTGGCTCGGCTCAGGCGGCGAAGAACGAGCGAATCTGGGCGCAGACAAAATCCACGGCGGCCGGCTCCACGTGCGGCCCGATCGGCAGTGTCAGGACCTCGTCGCTCAGGCGCTCGGCAATCGGGAAGTCCCCTCGCTTGCCCCCGCAGGCCTGGTACGCGCCGGAAAGGTGCGGCGGCACCGGGTAGTGGACCTGGGTGCCCACACCGCGGTCGGCCAGATAGCTCCTGAGGGCCTCCCTCTTTCGGGTTCGCACGACAAAAAGGTGCCAGACCGGCTCGGCCCAATCGGGGACCCTGGGCAGGACGAGGTCCCCGACCCCCTCAAGCGCCTGGATGTACCGGGCCGCGAGGCGGACTCGGCGCTCGTTCCAGCCCGGCAGGCGGGCGAGCCGGACCCTCAGGAACGCGGCCTGCAGCTCGCTCAATCGGGAGTTCAACCCCTGGACCTGGTGGTCGTAGCGCTCCTTGGAGCCGTAGTTCCTCAGGACCCGGATCCGGTCGGCCAAGCCCGCATCCGAGGTGGTGACCGCGCCCGCATCGGCGAAGGCCCCCAGGTTCTTGCTCGGGTAGAAGCTCACGCCGGCCGCATGGCCGAGGCTCCCGGCCGCGCGCCCGTGGCAGAGGGCCCCGTGGGACTGGGCCGCATCCTCGAGGACAAACAGCCCGTGCCGCGCCGCAAAGTCGACGATCGCCGCCATGTCGGCGGTCTGGCCGTACAGGTGAATCGGTAGAATTGCGACCGTGCGCGGGGTGAGGACCGACCCGAGCCGGCGGGGATCGAGGTTGTGGGTCGCCTCGTCCGGCTCGCAGGCGACCGGCGTCGCGCCGGCGTGGGTCACGGCAAGCCAGGTGGCGATGTAGCCGTTGGACGGGACGATGACCTCGTCGCCCGGGCGGACCCCAAGGGCCATCAGCACCAGCTGGAGAGCCTCGAGCCCGTTGGCAACCCCGACGCAGTGGGCCGCCCCGCAGGACCTCGCGTAGGCCGCCTCGAAGGCCTCCAACTCCGGCCCGAGCAGGTAGCGGCCGGAGGCCATGACCCGCCGGTAGGCGGCGTCCAACTCCGGGGCCAGCTCGTCGTAAGCGGGCCTAAGCTCGAGGACCGGAACCTTCATGGGAAACGACGACCTCGCGCACGACCGACTGCGGTCGCTGGTTCACGGTCAGGAACATCCGGCCAATGTACTCGCCGATGACGCCCAGGAGCACCAGCTGGGTCCCCGAGAACACGAGCAGGGCGGCCATGAGGGAGCCCCAGCCGAAGGCCGGGCCGCGGTTGGCCAGGCGCAGGTAGATCACCTCGGCAAACCCGGCGACCCCCGCCAGCGCAAGCACTAGGCCGCAGACGGTGGCCACCCGCAGGGGCAGGACCGAGAAGTTGATCCAGGCGCTCAGCCACAGGCGCACGAGCCGCTTGAGGGTATAGCCGCTGCGACCCGCCCGGCGCGGATCGTGCCGGACCTCGATCGAGCCGATCGACTGGGTGACCTGCAGGATCAGCCCGTCAAGATACGGGTAGGGTCCGCGGTGCCCCGCAACCTCCCGGGCAACGAACGCCGACACGCAGCGGAAGCTCGACAGGTAGAACCCCTTCGGCTTGTCCAGCGCCCAGTCGGTGACCCGCCCGGTGAACCAGCTTCCGGCGTTTCGCCACGCCGAGTGGCACTTGTCGCGGTAGCGCCCGTAGACGACCTCCAGGCCGCTCTGGCGCGCGTACTCCCAGAGCCTCACCGCCTCCGTGGGGGGATTCTGGCCGTCGTCGTCCAGGTTGACGATGTGGGCTCCGCGGGCATGGCGCCACCCGGTGAGGACCGCGTTGTGCTCCCCAAAGTTGCGGGCGTGGATCACCAGGGTGACGGGCACCCGGCACGTGCGGGCGAGGCCCCGGCAGACCTCGGCCGTGCGGTCTCGGCTCCCGTCGTCGACCAGCACGATCTCGTGTCCGCCCGGGACTTCGAGGGCGGAGATCTCCCCGACCAACGGCCCTATCGTATCCGCGCTCTGGTAGAGCGGGATCACGAAGCTTAAAGCCGGTCCGGGTTTCGAGGTCACAGGTAGTGGGGGAGCTCCCGGCGGTAGTAGGCAAGCGTCCGGGACACGGCCGTCCTCAGGTCCGTTCGCGGGCGCCAGCCCAGCCGGCTGGAGATCAGGGAAAAGTCGGCGTAATAGTCGCCGATGTCGATTTTTTTGCGGTCGGCCGGGTACGCCTTGATGACGAAGGACCCGCCGTGGTTCGCCTCGACGAGCACCTCCGCCAGTTCGATCAGGCTCACCGGGGGAGGTCCGCCCAGATTGAAGACCTGGCCATCGGCCTCCGGCCGGCTGGCCGCAAGCAGGAAGGCCTCCACCGCGTCATCAACGTAGGTGAAGTCCCGGCGCTGGTCCCCGCCCCACACCTCAAAGGGCCGGCCCTCCACTAGGCACCGGATCCACACCCCAACAAAGGTCTGGCGGCCATCCTTGACCCGCATGCGGGGCCCAATCGTGTTCGTGAGCCGAAGGGCCGAGGCCCGCATCCCGTGGACACGCGCGTACAGCAGGTGGAAGGATTCCCCGGCGAGCTTGTTGATCCCGTTGACATCGACCGGGCGGAGCGGATGGCCCTCGCGGACCGGCAGGCGCTCCGGTTTGCCGTAGATCTGGCGGGTGCTCGCAAAGACGATGCGCACCTCGGGATTGTGCCTGCGGCAGGCCTCCAGCAGCGACAGCTGCGCGCGGCAGTTGATGTCCAGGTCGGTCATCGGGTCCTCCATCGAGTCCCAGTGGCTCGTCTGCCCGGCAAGATTGAAAACGTAGTCCTTGCCCTTGACCAGGCCGGCCATCCTGCGGCCGTCGCGGATGTCGGCGATGTGAACGGCGAGGCGGCCCGACAGTCCCGCGAGGTTGCGGCGGCGACCCCCGTACTCGGGCTGGAGGCTGTCGACGACCGTCACCTTGGCCCCCGCCCCGAGGAGGGTTCGGGCCAGGTTCGAGCCGATGAAGCCCAGCCCCCCGGTCACCAGAGCGCTTTTCCCGCGAAAGATCCGGGTCCAGGATCTCATAAGCGGGCCTCCGGTGCGCCGGGGCGCACCTCCACGACAATGCCGTAGGCGGCAAACCCCAGCAGGCGCGTATCGCCGGAGCGCGGCCTCGCCGCAGGCACGCTCGAGCGCAGTTCTAACCGCGTGAGGCCCGGCGCTGCGACGAGCCCAGGGAGTTCGACCGCCCTGCGGCCCGGCCCCACCCTCACGGTTCCGAGGTGCGAGCCCCCGGACCAGACCTCCAACTCGCGGTCGACCAGGCTTGCCGCATCGAGCCGGATCGCCAGCTGCAGGGAACGCCCCTGGGGATTATCCAGCAGAAGCGACGCATCGCCCGAAGTCCACCGCCACTGGAGCGGCGAACGCGCCAGACCCTCGGGGGCGTACCAGCCCGACTCCAGGCTCACCCGCAGAAAATGGGGGCTGCCGACCCGGGTCAGGAAGTAGCGGGAGTTGATCCGCACACTGTCCTGGCCGGGCAGGCGAACTTCGACGATACCCCCATCCAGGGCCCACTCCCCCCTCAGGGGCGTGTTCCGGCGGCCCTCGTAGGTGTGGGTGGCAAAATACTGTGGCCTCCTCAGCAGAAACGCATTCGCCCAGAGCCGGGACCACATGTCGGGGATCTGCACGTTCACGGAGAGCACCTGCGGCATCGACTCGACTGCCCCGACTTGGACCAGCTCGCGGCCGACGGTGAGCGGCGGATGGCTCATGACAGCACTGAACCGCACGGCCGCGGCGAGGTTGAGCGCGACCACTGCGGCCGCAAGGGCCGCTGAGATCGGCCGTCCCCACCAGGAAGCCCGCGGCCACCGGCCCAGCCAGAGCAAGAACACCGGCAACAGCAGCGGGTAGAAGACGGCAAACAGCTTGTAGGCATCGTAGCTGGCGTTGGTATGCAGGACCGCCCCCCGGGCAAGGAGATAACCGTAGCCCGCGAGCACGGGCACCGCAAGGCACGCCGCAAGCCGCAGCCTGCGGCCGCCGATCCTGCCGCTCGCCAGCGCCAGCCCGAGCGCCGCCGTCACCAGCGCGGCAAGCCCCAGCCGCAGCGGCGCAGCAAACGGGCTCAGATCCGGCCCGGCGACCATCCCCAGCCACCCCTCCGGCGAGATCCCCGGGATGGGCCAGCCAAAATCATAGGTGCGAAAGAGCCTGAGGCGCTCGGGCAGGCTCGCGAGCCTCGTCCAGAAGACCGCTCCGGCCAGGACAAGCGGCAGGGCCATCGCCAGCAGCCACCGCCCAAGCCGCAGCAGTTCGCCGCGGCGAACCGCCTCGAGGGCCGCGTAGCCCGCGGCCGGCACGAAGCAGACGATGATGAAGAAGTTGTAGCAGCCCAGCAGGAGCCCGTAGGCGATGGCCAGAAGGGGGGCAAACCGCCAACCCCGCCCCCCGGTGCGCCACACGGAGATGCCCGCCCAGGTGAGGATCGCAATGGCCGGGGCGGCGAGCAGCTGCCCCAAGGCGACGTGCGCTGCGGCATACCCCATGACGGGCCCGAACCCGAACAGGGCCGCGACCGCCAGGCTGCAGGCCGAGGAATGCCCCAGGACCGAGCGGGCGATCCAGAAGACGACCGGGACCGCGGAGGCGAGGAGCACCAGCCCGAGCAGGCCGGTGATCTCATAGGGGGCGCGATCGAAGATCGTGCCGTTGAGGGCGATCAGGGCCGAGGGCGAAAAATGGTTCAGCCTGAGCCAGAAATCGAAGAAGTTGTCGCAGGACATCACGCGGACGACCTCCGTCAGCCCGAGGAACCCGCTGCGATCGGAATGGGCGAACTCCTTGAGGACGCGAGCCCCGGCGGCATAGTCGGCCGCATCGCAGCTTCCGAGCGAGTGGGTCGTCAGGCCCGACGCCGCCCGCGCAAGCGGCCTGACAAGCGCAACCAGGCACCCCGCCGTCAGGGCCCAGACCCCCCACAGCCGGGCCAGATCCTGGGCCGCGGCCCGGCCGCGCCGCCAAAGGGCCAGCGCGAGGAGGGCCGCCGGGATCGCCTCGGAGGCCCAGGCGTAGCGGTCCGTGCCCCGCAGGTTCGCGTAGGCGCCCGCCCAGACGGCGGCCGACTGCAGGGCCGCCCCGGCGGCCGGGGCAAACACCGGCCAGAACCGCCGCCACGGCCGCGGCATCGCCAGGATCGCCGCGCCCGAGCCCCAGAAAAAGACGTGCAGGAGCACGCCAAAGGCGACGAGGTAGGGCAGCATGGCAGGGGCGGTCGTTTCGAGAGGGAAACCGGGACCCGATTTTCGTGAGAGGACAGGGCATTGCCAGCGAAAAACCCGCACTAAACCGGCCCCGGCGCGATTTTGGCCTTCGAATTTCTGTCCCGGAACTCTAGAACGCCTCCATGTCCCACCACCGAAGACCGCCGCTCGGGTGCGCCGTTCGCCGGCGCAGCCCGGATTATGCGGGGCTTTACTTCGATGAGTTTGCGGAGGACTCCGCGTGGCTCCGGGACCGCGGATGGGTGCGGCTGCCTCCGCTCGAGGGCGTGCGCTCCCTCGTCATCCGGGGAGAATTTCGTCCGCACCCGGAGGCCTGCGGAGCCGAGGCCGGGCCCGTGGATCTGCGGGTCTTCCTCAACGGGGCGCCAGCGGGCACCCTCGGTTCGGTCGCGCCCGGGACGTGGGAGATGAGGGTTGCGGCCTCGAGCGAGCCCTCGGTGCTGTCCGTCCGGATCGCGGGGGTCGCCTGGACGAACACCCTGGCCTGGCTGGGGCGGGTCACGGGGCTCGGGCCCTTCCAGAGGTTTCGAGCCCAGCGCAGGAACCGCCAGCTGCGGATCCGCACAATCGCCACCGACACCGGTGAGGTCATCTACGACTTTGCCCAGCGGCAGTCCCCCTACTCCCGGCGGTTCGCCCGGCTCCATGCGAAGCTCGGCATGAACATTGCCGGATTTTTGACCGCCGATCTCGGGCTCGGCGAATCCGCCCGCTGCATGGTGCGCGCGGCCGACGCCTCCGGGATTGCGACCGCCCTGGTCGACCTCAAGCTGCACTGCCGCAACCGCCAGGGGGACTCGACCTACGCGGACCGCCTGCAGGAGGCCAATCCGCACCCGGTGAACGTCATCCACATCGATCCGCCCGCATCCTGGGACATCGACCACCACCACGGGGCCGGATTCCGCTCCGGCAAGCACAACGTCGCGTACTTTGCCTGGGAACTGCCGGAGTTTCCGGACGCGTGGGTGCCGAACTTCGCCTACTACGACGAGGTGTGGTGCCCGAGCGACTTTGCGCGCGAGGCCATCGCGGCGAAGTCCCCCCTGCCGGTCACGACCATGCCGCACGCCATCTCGTTTGCGCGGCCCGGGGAAAGCACGGCGGCCCTGCGGGCCCGCTTCGGGCTGCCCCCAGACGCGTTTCTCGCCCTGGTCATGTGCGACCTGAATTCCTACACCGCGCGCAAGAACCCCCTCGCCGCAATCGAGGCCTTCCGCATGTCCGGGTTGGGCTCCCCGGGGGCGGCGCTGGTCGTGAAGGTGCACAACGCGGAGGCAAACGCCGCGGACTTTGCGGCGCTCAAGGCCGCCCTGGGTGCCATCCCCGGGGCGATCGTCATCACCGAGACCCTGGCGCGCGCCGACGTCTACGCCCTGGAGGCGGCCTGCGACTGCCTGGTCTCCCTCCATCGCTCGGAGGGCTTCGGGCTCATTGTCGCCGAGTGCATGTACCTCGGAAAACCCGTGATCGCCACCGACTGGTCCGCGACCGCCGAGTACGTGACGGCCGACAACGGCTGCCCGGTGCGCTTCCGGCTGGTGGAATTGGAGCGCAACTTCGGCCCGTACAGCCGCGGCTCGACCTGGGCCGAGGCCGACCCCGCGCACGCCGCCGAGTGGCTGGTCCGGCTGGCCGCGGATCCCGCGCTGGCCGCCCGCCTGGGCGCAGCGGCCCGGGCGGCGATCCAGGCGCGTTTCGCGCCCGCGGCTATCGGGGCGCGGTACCGGCGCAGGCTCGAGGCGATCGCGATGTTCTAGGGGGCCGGACCCGTCAGATCCACCTTGAGGTCCCGCACGCTGTAGCCCAGCTGCCGGGTGTCGCCGTTTCCCGGGACGTAGCTCGGCCGGTCGGTCGCGAAACGCCAGAGGGTCTCGCCGGGTTCGAGGCGAACCCCGCGCACGGTCACGGGGTGCAGCGTCCCCCGCTCGAGGGCGCCCCGCCACAGGCTCCGCCCCCCCTCCCAGATCTCCGCGCCGCGGTTGTCCGCCGCGCGCAGGCCGAAGGAAATGTCCGCCGTCACCGCGAAGGAATGGGGGTTGCGGAACGAGACTGTCGCCTCGCCGCGGTTCCACCGCCAGTACTCGAGCCACGACTTCTCGGGCGGGTACCACCGCTCGTCGAACACCGCCTCGACCGTGCGGCCCGTGTCGGCGATGATACGCAGGGACCGCGGCCCCTCAACGATGCAGCTCTCCCGGCCCGGCAGGGGCAGGGCGTCGGGGCTCACGAGAACGGAGAGGTTTCCCAGCAGGAGCGCAATCCACCACGCCCGGCCCCGCGGGACGAGGATGTTGAACGCCAGGGTCATGGGCAGAAGAACCCGGGAGGCCGCCCCCGGGTAGCCCTCCCAGACCGCGTCCCCAAACAGGGCCATGAGGACCGCGTAGGCCGCCCCGACCCGCCACCACGGGTTCGACCAGCGGGGCCTCAGCAGGAAGAACAGCGCCTGGGCGGTAAGCGCCGTCTGAACAAAAAGGCTGCCCCACGCCATGGACCCGGGTCCGGTCGCGGCCAGGCGCCAGATATCGACCCATTTTCGCGCATAGCCGACTCCCGGCACCGCGAAGTTCCGGGCCCCCGCCCCGCCCGCGTCGCCGAGCCAGCACCAGAGGATCCCCAGCCAGGCAATCAGGGGCAGCGCGACCAGGGCGCCGCGGCCCAAGGCCAGAGCCCACCCGCGCCGGGATCCCTCCGCGGGGGCGAGCGCAACGCCGGCCAGAATGTTCGTCTCCCGGCCCAGCCCGGCGACGCCGAGGACAGCCGCGGAGAGCCAGGGCCGGCCCGACTCCGCAAGCGCCATTCCCGCCGCAATGAACAGGAGGCTCGGCCCGTCGACCAGGGACCCGCGCACGCTGATGCAGAGACCGAAAGAGAACAGGACCCCCGCCCAGCGCACCCAGTTCTGCCACAGGTTTGGGGGGAACCAGCGCAGGAGAAGCGCGGCCAGAAGCAGCCAGCAGGCGATGTTCTGGAGGGCGTAGATGTGCAGGGCGCGCACCGCCTTGCCACCGGCCAGGGTATAGGCCGTCAGGCAGAACAGGATTCGGCGGGCCCGGTATGGCAGGTTGTCCACCGCCCGGCGCAGGACCGGGTCGCCCAGGCTGGGGTGCATGGCGATTTGCGCATAATGCTGGGCGTCGTAGCCGGAGGAGTCCGGCAGCTCGTAGTGGTTGACCGCCTGGAGCTCCGGCAGGTAGCTCCTGTGGTCCCGGTCCCCAAACTCGATCAGGTAGGTGAAGCCCTTGCCGGGAAGGTAGAACAGCGAGCAAATCCACAGGAAGCCCGCGACCGAGGCGGCGTAGGCCAGCGCGATTGCAAATGGCCGGAAACGAACGAAAAAGGAATTGAGCTTCGCCACAAAAACGAGAAGAAGGAATCCCCCCTAACCCGCGAGACGCAAGATGGAAGTGACGCCCGAACCCCCGCAGGACCCCCGCCCCTCTTGGGGGCTCCCCGGCTTGCTGATCGCGGCGGCGGCGCTCGCCCTGTACGCGGTCGTCCTGGCCTGGAACATGGGCGCGTGCGCGGGGGGGTCTGACGCCTCGGGCTATTTCAACCATGCGAGGCTCCTCGGCGAAGCCCGCCTGCATGTTCCCGCCCGAACGCTGGCAGTACTGATCCCCACACCAGAGGAGTCATATCTGTACGTTCCCCTGGGCATGAAGCCGGCGCCTGATGGCGACGGCCTGGTGCCCACCTACGCCTCAGGGCTGCCGCTCCTTATCCTGGCTGCGCAGGCGTTCGCGGGCTGGACCCACGCCGCCGACTGGACCCTCGGGATCCACGCCGTGCTGGGCGTCCTGCTCACCTACGCCGCAGGCCGCAAATTCGGGCTGTCGGTCCGCTGGTCTGCCCTCGCCGCGGCGGTGCTCGCGACGAGCCCCCTGTACCTGTTCATGTCGCTGCAGGCGATGAGCGACGTGCCGGCGCTCGTCTGGTCGACGGCGGCCGTCCTGGCGGCCTGGAATGCCCGAGAGCGCCCGTGCTGGGCTGGGGCGGCCGGATTCGCCGTGGGGATCGCGGTCCTGATCCGGCCCAACAACGTCCTGCTCGCGGCACCCCTGGCGCTTGCGCTCGGGCTGTCCCCGCGCCGGTGGCTCTGGCTCGCCGCTGGCGCCCTTCCGGCGGCGGCCTTTTTCTGCGCGCATAGCCACGCGGCGTACGGGAGTTTCCTTGCCACGGGTTACGGCGACACCCGTTCGTCGTTCGACACCGCGCTCGCCGGGCTGACGCTGCGCCACTACGCGCTCTGGCTTCCCCGCCTTCTGACGCCGATCGCGGTGCTCGCGCTCGGCCTGCCGTGGATCGCCTTTACGGAGCGCCGGGCAGCGGCGGTCCTCGGGGCATGGGCGTTCGTCTACCTGGCCTTCTTCGCGATCTACTTCAACACGCACGAAACCTGGTGGTACCTGCGCTTTCTCCTGCCCGCCGCCCCTGCCCTGGTCGTCGGCGGGCTCAAGGTCGCCCGGGGAATCGCCGTGCGGTGGACCCGGTGCGCCCCCCGCCTCGCTTGGGCCGCGGCTCTCGCGCTCACCCTTGTCAGCGCGGTCCACTGGACCCGCAAGCTCGACGCCCTCAGCATCGGGCGGGGCGAGCTGAAGTACGCCCGCACGGCCGACTGGGTGCAGGCCCACCTGCCGGCGAACGCCGTTCTGGCGGTCATGGAGGTGTCCGGAGCGATGTTCTACTACACCCCCGTGACCTTCGTCCGTTGGGATCAGATCGAAGCCGGGGATTTCGGCCGGATCGCATCGGCCGCGCGCTCGGCGGGCCGGCCGATCTATGCGGTCTTGTTCCCCTTCGAGACCGGCGTCGCCCTGAACGAGCGCATGCCGGGCCGGTGGGCCAAGGTGGGCTCCGTCGACGACGTGACGGTATGGCTGTGGAACGGCCCATGATCCCGGCGCCCTTGCCTTTGGCGACCCCGGCACCAACGTCGGATGGGGCCCCTGCACCGTCCTAACACCGCCGAAGCATGTCCGCGCCGATCCTCCTCGACCTGACTCACACCAGCCACACCCGCGCCCGGACCGGGATCCAGAGGCTGGCCCGCTCGCTCTGGGGCCAATGGCGCGAGTTTGCCCTGCCTGTCTGCAGGGACCCCTATCGGAGGGGCTGGCGCCCGCTCGAGCGCTGGGAGCTCGACACTCTAGACCAGGCCCGGCCAGCAGCGAACCGGAAAGCCACGTGGCCCCTACAGGCCCGGCTCCGAGGCTGGGCCGCGCGGGCGGCCGGGCGCGGCAACGCCGCCATCCCGAGCGGCTCGGCTTTCCTCACCCCGGAGATCTTTTCGCCGTCGGTCGCCCAAGCCCTCACTGAGCTCTTTGCCGGTGTGGATGGGCCGCGCGCCGCGGTCTTCCCCGACGCCGTCGCCGTGAAATTCCCCGAGCTCACCCCGGCGAAAACCGTAGCGCGTTATCCGGCCTATCTGCAGGAGCTCCTGAGGTTCGACGGGGTCGCCGCGATCTCCGAGGAGTCCCGGGATGCCCTGGTCGACTACTGGCGGTGGCTGGGACTAAGCGGGACTCCCCCGGTCGTCGCAATCCCGCTGGGAGTCCAGCGCCCCGCCGAGTCGGCCGGGATCTGCTCAGGCGCCGCGCCGGGCGCAGCTCCCACGGTCCTGTGCGTCGGTTCACTCGAGGGAAGAAAAAACCACCTGGCGCTGCTTGAGGCCTGCGAGACCCTCTGGAAGGCCGGCCTCGCCTTCGAGCTTCGCCTGATCGGCCTCACCAACCCCGAGACCGGTCAGGCCGTCCGGGAAAGGATCTCGGCCCTGGGCCGGGCCGGCTTCCCCCTTCGCTACGAGGGCGCGGTCGAGGACCGGGTCCTCGAGGAGGCGTACCGCGACTGCTCCTTCACCGTCTACCCGTCCCTCGCAGAGGGTTTCGGCCTGCCGATCGCCGAGAGCCTGTCCCGGGGGAGGGTGTGCGTGTGCTCAGGCCGGGGGGCGCTGGGCGAGACCGCCCGCGGCGGCGGGTGCCTTGCCCTTGACCGGGTGGACCCCACAGGCCTAGCGGAGGGGATCGGGCGGCTTCTGCGCAGCCCGGAGGAGTTGGCCGGGCTGACAGCCGCAGCGGCGGCGCGCCCGGTGAGGACCTGGGCAGACTACGCCCGCGAGCTGTCGGAATGGCTTCGCGAGCTTCCCCGGCGGACGTAAAGGCCATTGCCAAGCCGCGGGCGGCTCCTACGCTTGTCGCCCCGAGCCATGCCACTCTCGCTTTTCTCCAGCCACCGCAAGGCCGTCCTCACGCGCTGCCACGAGGACTACTCAACAAAGATGCGCCAGCGCTACGCGCCCTGGTACCACGCGATGGATGCGCAGCAGGGAACTTCCGTGCGGCTCGATGGGCGGGACATGATCATGCTGTCGAGCAACGACTACCTCGGGCTCGCCTTCCACCCCAAGGTGGTCGAGGCCGCACAGGAGGCGATCCGCCGCTGGGGCACGAGCACGAACGGGGCCCGGCCCTCGAACGGCAGCCGCTCCTTCCACCTTAAGCTTGAGGAAAAACTCGCCTCCTTCCTCGGCCGGGAGGCCTGCCACGTGCACGCCGCCGGCTACATCTCGTGCATGTCGGCGGTCGCCGCCTTCGCCCAGAAGGGCGACATGATTTTCGCCGACAAGAACGTCCACTCGTGCCTGCTGGATGGAATCAAGCTGTCCCTGGCGACCGTAGAGCGCTTCTCCCACAACAACCCGGCCGACCTGCGCACCGTCATTGCCGCGTCCCGGCGGGACGCCCCAAGGATGCTCGTCATCGAGGGGGTCTACTCGATGGAGGGGCACATCGCGAAGCTTCCGGAGCTGGCGGCGATAGCCGAGGAAAGCAGCTGCTTCACCGTGCTCGACGACGCGCACGGCTTCGGGGTTCTGGGCCGCCAGGGCCGGGGGACCGTGGACCACTTCGGGCTGAACGACCAAGTCGAGGTGATCTGCGGCAGCCTGTCCAAATCGCTCGCCAGCACGGGCGGCTTCGTGGCGGCCTCGCGCGAGGTGATCGAGTTTTTGCGCACGCACTCCAAGCAGACGATCTTCAGCGCCGCCCTGAGCCCGGGACAGGCCGCCGCGGCGCAGGCCGCCCTGGAGGTGATGCAGACCGAGCCCGAGCACCTCGAGCGCCTGTGGTCCAATACCAAGAAGTACATCGCCATCCTGAAGGGTCTGGGACTGGACACCTGGGAGACGGAGACGCCGGCCGTGCCGATCGTCCTGGGCTCCAAGGAGCGGGTGTACCGCTTCTGGCAGGCCCTGCTGGAGAAGAACGTCTTCACCGTGCTGTCGATCGTCCCAGCCGTCCCGGTCGGCAAGGACCTGATCCGCACCGCGATCTCAGCGATGCACACCGACGAGCAGCTCGCGCAGATCGCCGACGCGATGGCCTACGCGGTAAAGAAGCTGTAGGTCCCCCGTTTTATCCGGGCGATTACCGTGCCTAATTGAATCGGCGGGCCCGGGAACGCCTTGCGTGACCCCCGGGGTGCGGGTGTAGAATCACCCTATGAAGACAAAGCTTCCGCAGGGCCTGTTTTCGAGGCGCACGATAAAACTCGGCAGCGAAAACGCGTTTCGCGTCGGCCCGCAGATCCGTGAAATCGAGACCCAGGGCCACAAGGTGATCAAGTGCAACCTGGGGGAGCCCGATTTTCCCCTGGCCAAGCACATCGCCGATGAGGTGAAGCGGCAGATCGACCTCGACCAGACGCACTACTGCGACCCGCAGGGGATCGCCCCGCTGCGGGAGGCGATCGCCAAGGCGATGGGTCCGAGGCGGGGCCTGCAGATCACGCCCGACCGCGTCGTTGTCTTCCCCGGTGGAAAGCCCCCGATCGGCCTGGCGCAGCAGACCTACTGCAACCCCGGCGACGAGGTGATCTATCCGAGCCCGGGCTTCCCGATCTACGAGTCGTTCACGGCGTACCTGGGTCTAAAGCCCGTGCCGCTGCACCTGAAGGAGGAGCGCGACTTCAGCTTCGACGGCAAGGACCTCGCCCCGCTGATCACGGACCGCACCAAGCTGATCATCCTCAACTTCCCGTCGAATCCCACCGGCGGGGTCGCCACCCGCGAACAGCTGGAGGACATCGCTTCGGTGATCAAGAGCAAGGCGCCCCCGCACACCCGGGTCTTCTCCGACGAGATCTACGAGAACATCATCTTCGACGGGGCCCAACACCACTCGATCGCGTCGGTTCCCGGCATGGCCGAGCGGACCCTGATCGTCAGCGGCGCTTCGAAGTCGTACGCCTGGACCGGAGGCCGGATCGGCTGGGTCGCGTTTCCCACCGCCGAGGAGGCCCAGGTCTTCAAGAATCTCAACATAAACTATTTCTCCTGCATCCCCGCCTACAACCAGTACGGCGCGGCGATGGCGATAGACTCCCCGCTGAGCGGCCCGACGATGGCGACGATGTGCGAGGCGTTCCGCCAGAGGCGGGACGTCATGGTGGAGGGCCTAAACGCCATCCCCGGGATCACGTGCCGGAAGCCGGGCGGAGCCTTCTACCTGTTCCCCAACGTCTCGGGCGCTTGCGAGGCCCTCGGCGCCATCGAGGCTCACGCCGCGCTGCCCCCGCGGACGCGGGCCAAGTCCAGTCCCGCGACGCTCTTTCAGATGTTCCTTCTGTGGCGCCACCACGTGGCCACGATGGACCGCCGCTCGTTTGGCAAGGTCGGATCCGAGGGCCAGCACTACCTGCGGCTCTCGATTGCGACGGCGATGGACGAGCTCAAGCTCGGACTGGAGCGGATCCGCACCGCAGCCGCCGACCGCGACGGCTTCCAGAGCTTCATCCGCGAGGGAAAGCACCTGACGGCCTGAGGCCCGGGACCTGGGACTGCTAGGCCAGCGCCCGGCGCAGCGTCGCCGCGGCCTCCGCCCAGGTGGGCAGCGGGCGCGACAAAGCCTGCTGGGCGAGCTCCGCGTGCCAGGCGTCGTCGGTGAGTATCCTCTCGAGGGCCGCCGCCCAGGCCGCGCGGTCGCCCTGCGCCGCGAGGGAGCATCCGCCCCCGGCCGCACTCTCTGCAATAACGGGCAGGTCGCTCGCCACCACCGGGACGCCCCGCCACAGCGACTCCAGCAGAGGCAGCCCGCATCCCTCCGCCAGCGTCGGAAGGACGCAGGCCCGGGCCCCCGAGAACAGCTCGGCCAGCCCCTTGTCGCCCAGGGACCGGTGGTGCTTAAGTTGCGGGAACCTCCGGCTCAGTTCGCCGATCCGCTTGAGGATAGGCTGGCCGAAGATGGGGTTCACCCGGCCGACCAGGTCCAGGTCAAAGTCCACCCCCTTGCCCCACAGCTCCTCGCATACGTCCAGGAGAAAGGCCTGGTTCTTGCGCGGCTCGATGATCCCGACGCACAGAAGCGAGCGCCGCGCACCGGATCGCGCGGGGCGGACCCGGACCCGCGGCTCGCCCGGGACGGAGTCCGCGCCGAGCCCGAGCACGTCGACCGGAGTCTCCGCAACGCCCAGCCACTTCCAATAGCCGAGCAGCTCGTCGCGGCTGGCCTGCGAGATCGCCCAAACCCGGTCGAACCCCGCGAGCAGCTTCATGTACTCCGGATGCCGGGCGACGCTGCGCGGCCAGGTGATCGCGGGAAATTTCAGGGGGATCGCGTCGGGGAAGACGGCGGCGCAGCGGCAGGGCCTTTTCCGGAGGAACTCCCACAGGCCGGGGCGTTCGGCCTCGCTGAACAGCTCCGCCGTGAGGAACCAGTCGGAGGGCCCCGCGCGCCGGTCCCAGTCTGGCCACCGGACCGAGGCGGCCGCCCCGCCGAGCTCCCCGCCCAACCTCCCGCTCAGGCGCACCAGACCCGAGTGGTGGCGGGCGGAACCGGACTTGGTGACATCAAAGTAGATCACGGGCTATCGGCCGGAACCCCTACCGCCATGGCCTTGTTGAAGCGCAGGAGCAGGCGGCCTGCGTTTTCGTCCGCGTCAAAGTTCTCCTCGACCCAGGCCCGCGCGGCCAGGCGCAGCCGCTCGGCGAGTGCGTCGTCCTCGGAAATCCGGCGAAGCGCCTCGATCCATGCCCCCGGGTCCTCGACGGATAGGACAAAGCCGTTCACCCCGTCGGTCACGGCCTCGGTGGCGGCCGCCGTGGGCGAGGTCACGACCACGACCCCGGCGGCCATGGCCTCGGGGATCACGTTGGGCAGGCCGTCGCGGTCGCCGCTTGCGGAGATGACGCCGGTGTGGAGCAAGACGTCGGCCTCCGCCAGCTCGTTCCAGACCTCGTGCTGCGGGAGGTGGCCTGTGAAGGTGACGTCGGCGGCGACCCCCAGCCGCCCCGCCAGGAGTTCGAGCCGCGCCCTCAGCGGGCCGTCGCCGATGATCCGCGCGGCGAAGGGCAGCCCCGCCGCGCGCAGGGCGGCGTAGATCCTGAGCTGGTAGTCCAGCCCTTTCTTCTCGACCAGCCGCGCGACCGAGATCAGGCGAAGCGGCAGGCGCGAGGAACGCAGGGCCTTGAGCGGGGATCTGCGGCCCAGGCCGCGCCGGATGCACACGATCCGCTCGTCGGGGATCCCCCGCTCGGCCAGGGCCCTGCGGCCCATCTCGGTGGAGGTGTGCACGAAGGCCGCCGCGGCGAGCTTCTCGGTGAGCCACCAGTCGCCGCCGTGCTCAAACAGGTCGTAGGCGTGCGCGGCGGCGCTGTAGCGGTGCCCGTCGATGCGCCACAAAATCCAGGCCGCCGTCGCCGGGGCCCCGCCCCAGGCCGCATGGACCAAGTCCGGCCGGTCGCGCCGGAACGACCGGGCGTACACGCAGGCAAAGCCCGCCCCGAGCATGTTCTCCCAGAAGTTGAGCCAGGACGGGGCCCGGCGGGTGAACAGCCCCCGGAGGAGCTCGCGCAGGACCTCGGGCCGCCTCCACGATTCGTAGGGAATGAGCCAGAACAGGGCCAGCAGGCGCCACTTCGAGAAGCGCTCGACCGGGATCCCCCGGAAGGAGGGCCCTCCGCCCCAGATGGAGTACAGGCGCAGGTTCGCGCCACGGGCCTTCATGGCGGTCACCTCGCGCTGCAGGAACGTCTCCGTCGGCTTCGGAAACGTCGTGAAGAGGTAGGCGATGACTGGTCGGTCCGAGGACACGGAGTGGATTCGAGGCCCCAATAGGCTGGGGAGCTAAAGGCCGGGGCCTGTCACCGGGCGGGCCCCCAGCGGCGCGTGAACGGGTAGTAGATGCACAGCGGCCGGCCCACCACGTCCTTTTCCGGAACAAAGCCCCAGACGCGGCCGTCGGAGCTGTTGGCGGAGTTGTCGCCCATGGCGAAAAACCCGCCAGGGGGGACGGTCAGGGTCTCCCCCTTGAACAGAAACCGGGCGTCGTAGAGGGTGTTCCCGTAGGTGTAGCCCCCGTAGGGCGCGACCCGCTCCGCGTTCAGCCGGAAGGCCTCCGCGCCCGAGATCGGCACTCCGTTGCGGTAGAGCACAGGCGAGCGCACCTCCAGCAGGTCGCCGGGCTGGCCCACCAGGCGCTTGATGTAGTACTCGTCCAGCCCGATCCCGGGGATGTTGCCGGTGCGGAAGACGAAACCCTGGCCGACCTTCGGGCGAACAAAATTGTAGCTGACCCGGTCGACGAAGAGTTGGTCGCCGGTCAACAGGTCAAAGCGCAGGATAGGCTGCCCGGCCCGCGCGTTGCCGGGAAGCGGCAGCTCGACCACCCTGCGGAAGTCCTCCGAACCCTCGTCGAAACGGATAACCTTGTCCTGGGCAAGCTCCCCAGAGCGTTGCATCCCCTCCCAGTACGCGTCGAATGCCGCGGCGGAGCCGAAAAACGTGGAGATGACAAGCGATCGGAATTCACTGTCGCCAAAGTCCTGCGGCACGCGGACCGCCACCGAATCGCCGTCAACGTAGAAGGTGTACTGCTTCACCTTAGTCGGGATAATCAGCCAGGTGCGCGTCTTGTAGAGGGTGTAGGCCACCTGGTACCGGTTGAAGAAGGCGAGAGAGACCCGGCCATCGTGGGGGGCCACCGCTTCCTTTCTCTCTGCGCCAAAGGCGGCAAACCGGAAGACCCGCTCCAGCGGCCCCGGCGCCGCGGAACCCGGGGGCAGGTTCTCGGCGGTCATGCCGTAGTAGGTCGGCCACATCGAGTTGGTGGGGATCTTGAAGGGCTGGACGAAGTAGGTGCGGATCCCGAGGATCACGATCGCCGCGACAAGGAAGAATTCGACGTTCTCCGTGACGGCGGTCTTCGGGTATATCGCTCCGCCGCACTTGCGCAGGGAGGCCTCTAGCGACTCGATCCCAAGCTTGAGCCGCGCCGCGTCCGCATTCGCCTTGAGCAATTGCTTGAGCCCTTCGCGAAGCCGGGCGAGTTCCGCCGACTCGGAGGCCGTGATGACGTCCCGCCGGTAGTGCCAGACCCTCTCGGCGAGCTCGAGCCAGTTCGCGGCGGTGCGCCGCATTTTGCGTTCCTGTGAGGCGAAGAGTCCGAACACGGCGGTGGGGATCCTAGTTGTTCTTCAGCACCTTGATGAAGGCATCCGATGGGATCGAGACTTTGCCGAATTGTTTCATCTTCTTTTTGCCCTCCTTTTGCTTGTCGAGGAGCTTCCGCTTGCGGCTGATGTCGCCGCCGTAGCACTTGGCCGTCACATCCTTGCGCATCTCCCGGACGTTGCCGCGGGCGATGATCTTTCCGCCGATCGCGGCCTGGACCGCGATCCGGAACATCTGGGGCGGGATGATCTCCGCCAGCTTTTCGCACAGCTCCCGGCCCCGGCCCTCAGCCTTGTCCCGGTGGACGATCGTGGCGAAGGCGTCGACCGGGTCGCTGTTGACCAAGATCTCCATCTTCACCAGGTCGGCCGGGCGGTATTCGCCCAGTTCGTAGTCCATCGATCCATAGCCGTGCGTGATGCTCTTTAGGCGGTCGTTGAAATCAACGAGAATCTCGTTGAGCGGCAGGATGGAGGTGATCATGACGCGGGTCGCGTCCAAGGTGGTCGTGTGGTCGACCACTCCGCGCTTCTCCATGACGAGCGCCATGATGTCGCCCATCGCGCCGTTGGGTATGTGCAGGGAGGCGACGATCGTGGGCTCGGAGATCATCTCGATCGTGCCCGGATCGGGAAGGTTGACGGGGTTGTCCACCTCGACCACCTGCCCGCCGTGGCGGGTGACGCGGTAGACGACGCTCGGGTAGGTTGAGATGATGTCGACGTCGTGCTCGCGGCGGATCCTCTCCTGGATGATCTCCATGTGCAGCAGCCCCAGGAAGCCGCAGCGGAAGCCAAACCCGAGCGCAACCGAGCTCTCCTGCTGGTAGACAAAGGCGGCGTCGTTGAGCCTCAGGCGACCCAGGGCCGCCTTGAGCTTCTCGTACTCGGAGGTTTCGACCGGATAGAGGCCGCAGAAGACCATGGGGCGGACCGCCTTGTAGCCGGGCAGCATCTCGGTCGCCGGGTGGGCCGCCAGCGTGATCGTGTCGCCGGTCTTGATCTCGGAGGGGTCCTTGATGTTGGAGACCACGTAGCCGACGTCGCCGGCGCCCAGGCTGTCCCGCTTCTCCATCTTCGGGATGAAGGCGCCGACCTCCTTGATCTCCGACTTCTGCCCGGTGTTCATCAGCATCATGATGTCCCCGGCCTTGAGCGACCCGGAGAAGACGCGCACGTAGGCGATCACCCCCCGGTAGGAGTCGTAGAGGGAGTCGAAGACGAGGGTCCGCGTCTGGGGATACTCGGTCCAGCGCGGCGGGGGGACCCGGCTGACCACGGCCTCGAGGATCTCCTCGATTCCGATCCCGGACTTGCCGCTGGCGAGGATCGCCTCCTCGGCGGGGATCGTGAGGATGTCCTCGAGCTGCTTCAGGCACAGGTCCAAATTGGCGCTCGGCAGGTCGATCTTGTTGATGACCGGGATCACCTTGAGCTTCTGGTTGAAGGCCAGGTGGGCGTTGGCCACCGTCTGCGCCTCAACCCCCTGGGCGGCGTCGACCAGCAGCACCGCGCCCTCGCAGGCGGCGAGGCTCCGCGACACCTCATAGGAGAAGTCCACGTGGCCGGGCGTGTCCATCAGGTTGAGGGTGTATATCTTGCCGTCCTTGGCCGGATATTGCATCGTGACCGGGTGGGACTTGATCGTGATGCCGCGCTCCCGCTCGAGATCCATCGAGTCGAGGAACTGGGCGGTCATCACCCGCTGCGAGATCGTGTGGGTGTACTCGAGCAGCCGATCGGACAGCGTCGTCTTCCCGTGATCGACGTGGGCGATGATGCAGAAATTGCGTATGAGTTTGGAATCCATCAACCGGCCTTCACCTCGTCGTACTCGCTCATGGACCTAACCGCCCATGACTTATCGGTTCGGCGGGCCAGCCCCGCAAGGACGCCCCCGGGCCCCAGTTCCAGATAGTCCGACGCCCCCGCGGCGGCGGCGGCCCGCATGCAGTCCTCCCACAGGACCGGGGAGACGACCTGCTTGACGAGGGCCTCGCGGATCGCATCCGGCTCCGAGATCGCGGCCCCGGTCGTGTTCGAGACGACCACCAGGCGCGGGCGGGCGAAGGGGATCCCGGCAAGGAAGGCCCCGAAGGCCGCGCGGGCCGGCTCCATCAGGCGGCTGTGGTAGGCCCCGGCCACGTTGAGCGGGACGACCTTCCTCATCCCGCGGGCCTTCGCCGCGGCAACGGCGGCCTCCACCCTGGCCTTGTCGCCCGAGACGATGATCTGCCCCGGGGCGTTAAAGTTGGCCGCCTCGATCCCGAACTCATCGCACAGGGCGCAGACCGCAGAGCGCTCCTCGCCGACGATCGCCGCCATGCCCCCGACCGTCTGCTCGCAAGCCAGCTGCATCAGCCGCCCGCGCTCGGCGACGACCTTCAGGCCGGTCGCAAAGTCAAAGACCCCGGCGAAGGCGTAGGCGGTGACCTCCCCAAGGCTTAAGCCCAGGGCGATCTGCGGCTTGAAGGCCTCCCCCTTGGCCTCGGCCAGGGCTGCGGCCAGGGCCATCCCGTGCACATAAAGGGCCGGCTGGCAGACCTGGGTCTGGGTGAGCTCGGCCTCGGGGCCCTCGAAACACACCCGGGTCAGGCTCCAGCCGAGGATGCCGTCCGCCTGCTCGTAGAGCGCCCGCGCGGCGGCCGAGCCGGCATGGAGCGACCGGCCCATGCCCACCTTCTGGGCGCCTTGCCCGGCGAATAGGAGTGCTAGGGACATGATGTGGAAACCGACTAGACAACCGCCCGGCAGCGGGGAATCCAAGCATGAAATAGGCGGGACGGTCAGATGTGAAGCGCAACCGTCGGGACCGAGCCCTGCCTCCTCGCTTGGGGATTGCCAGTCCGGAACGCTCCCCTATCCTTTTCCCCGCCCATGAAGCCCCGTTCTATCGCCGGCACGCTCACCGCCTTGGTCACACCTTTCCGAAAGGGGAAGGTCGACTTCGCCGACCTGCGCAAACTGGTTGAGCACCAGATCAAGGGCGGAATCGACGGCCTGGTCCCGGTAGGGACGACCGGGGAGTCCCCGACCCTCTCGCACGAGGAGCACATGGACGTCGTCCGCGCGGTGATCGAGGGGGCCCGTGGCCGGGTCCCCGTGATCGCGGGCACAGGCTCGAATTCAACCGACGAGGCCGTCTCCCTGACCCGCCTGGCGCACGAATCCGGGGCCCAGGGGATGCTGGTCGTCGCCCCCTACTACAACAAGCCCAGCCCCGAGGGTCTGTTCCGGCACTTCTCCGCAATCGCCGAGGCAACCGACCGGCCGATCGTGCTCTACTCGATCCCCGGCCGCTGCGGGATCGAGATCGGTGTCCCGGTGGTCGTCCGGCTGCGCGCCCGCTACCCCCACGTGCGCTGGATCAAGGAGGCCGGTGGGAACGTCGACCGCGTCGACCAACTGAAGCAGGCGCTGGGCTCCGACATCACCGTGCTCAGCGGGGACGACTCCCTGACCCTTCCCTTCATGGCCGCGGGGGCCGAGGGCGTGATCAGCGTCGCCTCGAACCTGCTCGTGCGGGAGGTGTCCCGCATGGTCCGGCTGGCCCGCTCCAACGACTACGCCGCCGCAGGCCGGATCCACCGCCGGCTCTACCCCTTCTTCAAGGCGATCTTCGTCGAGCCGAATCCGGTCCCGATCAAGGCCTCCCTCGCCCGCGAGGGCATCATCGGGCTCCCCGAGGTGCGGCTGCCCCTGTGCGAGATGAGCCCGGCAAACCGCTCCGTCCTTGAGCAGGCGCTCAAGGCCCTGGGGCGCTAGGACGAAACCCTCCCCGATGCCCGCCACCCCTCTGTCCGTTCTCCTCACCGGCGCCAAGGGCCGCATGGGCCAGGCCGTGACCCAGGCCGCCCGGGAACTCGGCGTCCGGATCGGCGCCGCGATCGACTTGGGCGGCGACCCCGCCGCCGCGATCGGCTCCTGCGACGTCATCGTCGACTTTAGCTCCCCGCAGGCAACCCGCGCCCTGCTGGAGCTCGCGGCCGCCCACAACAAGCCGATTGTCATCGGGACCACCGGCCACCCGGCGGCCGAGAGGGAGGCCCTGCGCCGGCTCGCCGCGCGCGTCCCGTGCGTCTGGGCCGGGAACTTCTCGGTCGGAGTGAACCTGCTCTTTGCCCTCTGCCGCCAGGCGGCCCGGATCCTCGGCGAGGACTACGACGCCGAGGTGGTCGAAATGCACCACCGGTTCAAGAAGGACGCCCCGAGCGGGACCGCGGCGCGCCTGCTGGAGATCATCCTCGAGGAGCGCAAGCTCGGGCCCCAGGCCCTGCGGCACGGGCGCAGCGGGATGACGGGCGAGCGCAAGAAAGGCGAGGTCGGCGTGCACGCCCTGCGCGGCGGCGACGTTGTCGGCGACCACACGGTCATGTTTGCGGGGCTCGGAGAGCGGATCGAACTCACCCACAAGGCGAGCGACCGGGCGATATTTGCCCGCGGGGCCGTCCGGGCTGCGCAGTGGGTCGTGGGCAAGCCGGCGGGCCTCTACGACATGCAGGACGTGCTGGGCCTCAAGTGATCACCTCCATCCAGGGAATCCTGTCCTCCTCGGGGCCTCTTCGCGCCGTCATCGAGGTGGGCGGCTTCGGCTACGAGGTGAATGTCCCGGTGACGACCTCGGAGCGCCTCGGGCCCTTGGGGGCCCCGGTGAAGCTCCACACGCACGTCGTGTACCGCGAGGACGCGCAGACCCTCTACGGGTTTGCGACCGCGGCGGAGAGGGACTTCTTCCGCCTGATGATCGAGAACGTGACGGGCGTAGGGCCAAAGGTCGCCCTGAGCATCATGAGCCGGCTTTCCCTGCCGCTACTCGAGGGGGCGATCCGCGCCGGCGATGTGGGGACCCTCTCGAAGTGCCCCGGAATCGGAAAGAAGACCGCGGAGCGGCTGGTGGTCGAGTTGAGGGCCCGCATGGGCGCAGGAGAGGCCCTGGCTCCCGTTGGCGGCGCGGAGGGGGATCCCTCGGCAGGCGGCGCCCTGCGCGACGCCGTGGCGGCCCTGGTGGCCCTGGGATACCGGACGCAAGACGCCGACCAAGCCACTCGTCGGGCGATGCTCGCCCTGGGGCCCGGCGCAAGCACCGAGGCCCTGATCAAGAAGGCGCTAACCTAGCGCTGGAACCGGAAGGCCGCCATTTCGGCCGGCACCTGCAGCCCCTGGCCCTGGCGGCCGGGTGAGCGGGTGTCCGGGGCGGAGAGGGCGGGCGACGGGCTAAAGATGAATCGGCCCGAAGGGGTCGCGGGAACGGATGCGGCCTGCATGCGGGCGATCCAGGCCAGCGGATCGTTCTGGTTTGCGACCGTCATGAACGACACCGGCAGCGCAGCTGCGGCTCCGTCCGCGTTGTCGAGGAAAAGATCGTGGACGGTGAGGACAGGCTGCAGCTGCCGATCGTAGGAGGCCAGGGCTGCCTGGGCGCGAACCTGATCGAGAATGACACGCTGCTCGGCCGGGGCATCCGCCTTCGCCAGGGCCGCGGGCGCCGGGCCGCTGGGGCGAGTGCGCAAAATGGCGACGGCGGCCACGCAGGCCGCGACCGCAAGGCCGGCGGCGTAGGCTGCAGTCGACCAGTTCCGCCTCGGGCGGGCGCGGGCCACAACGGTCCTGGAGGTCGGGACGGTCCCGTGGAACTTCTCGGCCAGCTGGGCGCAGGCCCGGTCCATTTGACAGTACTGCCGGTAGATGCGGCGGCGCTCCGGGTTGGCAGCAACCTCCGCCTCGAGTCGCGCGGCGTCCTCCGCACTGATCTCATGGTCGACGTAAAGGTTAAGTAGTTCGATGAATTCGCGTTCTTTCATGGCTCGGTCGCGGCGGTCCCCGCTTTGCTTGGTGGTGTTGGTTTACTTAAAGTCGTCTCCCATCTTGGCGCGCAGGCTTTCCCGCGCGCGGGCAATGCGGCTCTTCACCGTCCCGATGGAAATGCCCAGGATGTCGGCGATCTCCTCGTAGGAGAGGTTCTTGACGTTTCTCAGGATCAGGATCTCGCGGTGCTTGGCCCCGAGCCGCTCCATACCCCGCGCGATCCGCGCGACGAATTCCTGGGTCACGGCGATGTCATCCGGGGTCTCAACCTCCGCCGGGATGATGTCGGCAAGCGTCGCATCGCCGTCCCCGCCGAGGGGCGCATCGATCGAGACGGACTTGTCGCGCTTGCGGCGCCACCAGTACCAGTAGCGGTTGCGGGCGAGGTTCGTAGCGATCTGGTAAAGCCAGGTCGAGAAGGCGGAGTCTCCGCGGAAATTCTCCAGGCCGCGGTGTGCCCGGATGAACGCATCCTGGGTGACCTCCTCGGCATCCTGGGGGTTGCGCAGGAGCTGGTTGACCATGGAATAGATCCGGGTCCAGTAACGGGCGACCATCTCGTCAAAAGCCGCAGCATCCCCGTTCTTGAAACGGTCCACCAGAATACGGTCCATGGTGACTTCCTGCGCTTTGGTAGACATACGATCTACCCCGCTCTGATGGCTGTACTGTTGAATTGTTCCCAAGATAGTTGCGAAATCCTCGCCAGATTAGTCAGACGCGTGCCGGCGGTCAACGGTTCGCGCCCGCCAGCCCGCCCCTGTATTCCCTAGGATCCTCAGTTGACGATGTTTATGGGATTGCCTGCCAGGAATCCGGCCACGTTCTCGGCCGTCTGGCGCATCAAGCGGCGCCGGGCCTCAAGGGTAGCCCAGGCGATATGGGGGGTCAGGGTCAGGTTCGGGGCGGAGAGAAGGGGGCTGTCGGCGGCGATCGGCTCGGCCGATACAACGTCCAGGGCAGCCCCGCCGATCGCGCCCCCCTTGAGGGCCGACACCAAGGCGGCCTCGTCCACCAAGGGGCCTCGAGCGGCGTTGATCAGGTAGGCCGACTTCTTCATCCGCCCGAGGAGGGCGGCGTTCACCATCCGGGTGTTCTCCGGGGTCAGGTTGCAGTGCAGGCTCACGACATCGGACTGGGCGAAAAGCTCCGGAACCTCGCACCACCCAAAGCCGTAGGAGGGTGGGTTCCCCTTAAAGGTGTCGTTCGCGAGGACCTTCATCTTGAAGGCCGCCGCAAGCTCCCCCACCCGCCTGCCGATCCGGCCAAAGCCGACGATGCCGATCGTCTTGCCGGCAAGCTCGGCAAGCGGAGACCGCCAGAAGGTCCACTCGGCCGACCGGGTCCACTCACCGGCCTTGACCAGCTCGCTGTGGAGCTGGGGCTGGCGGTAGAAGTTGAGGATCAGGGCGAACACGTACTCGGCCACCGTGTCCGTTCCGTAGATCGGAACGTTCGAAACTGTGATGCCGCGGGCCCGGGCGGCCTTGACGTCGACCATATTGTAGCCGGTCGCCGTGACAGAGATGAACCTCAGCTTCGGAAGGCGGGAGATCGACTCGGCCGAGATCGCCACCTTGTTCACCAGGAGCACCTCCGCATCCGAGGCCCTCTCCAAGAGCTGGCCGGGGGCGGTGCGCTCGTAGCAGACGAAGCTGCCCAGGCGGGCGACGTCCTCCCAGGGGTTGTCGCCGGGATTGAGGGTGGCTCCGTCGAGGGCAACGATTTTCATAGGGGAAAAATGGACCGCCCATCACAGCAGCGGCCCGGCGGCGGTCAATCCGTCTTTGGGCCGTCCGCGCTTTGCACCGCTACGGCCCCTCGGGTAAGTCTCGAAGGGCCCTCAGGCCCGTTGACCGCGAAAAGCGGGCGAACACGGCCGTCTGGGCCTGGATCCATCCGGCGAGGTTGTGCGCATTCTGCGGGGCCGCGATCCAAGCGTCCGTGTTCGCCACGACGTAGAAGAACACCGAGGCGGCAGCCCCGAAGGGGTCGCGGTTGGGTTCAGGCGGCCCCGACCAGGGCAAGGGCGCGGTCAACGGCGGCACCCGCGTCGGGCGCGTAGCCATCGGCTCCGATCTCGTCGGCGAACTGCTGGCTCACCGGAGCCCCGCCCACCATGATCTTCACCGTCTTGTATTCGCTGGCGCGTATCGCCTTAACTGTCTCGACCATAGCCGGCATCGTAGTGGTGAGCAGGCCCGACAGGCCCACGACATGGGGCTGGTGCTCCTTGATCGCGGAGATGAACTTGGTCGGGGGCACGTTCGTGCCCAGGTCGATCACCTTGAAGTTGGCGCCCTTCCACATGATGGCCACCAAGTTCTTGCCGATGTCGTGCAGGTCGCCCTGGACGGTGCCGATGACCGCGGTGTACTTCGGGGTGATGCCGGCCGCAACGAGCCGGGGCTCGAGGAGCACCATCGCCTCTTTCATCGCGCGGGCCGAGACGAGCATCTCGGGCACGAAGATCAGGTTGTTTTTGAACTTTTCGCCGACCGCAGCCATCGCGGGGACCAGGGCCTGGTTGACGATTTCACCGGGGCCGACGCCCTCATCGAGGGCGCGTTGGGTAAGGGCCTTGGCATCTTTGCTTTTCCCGGCACCGACGGCCTGGGAGAGGAGTTCGAGCGTGGTCATGGGGATGATTGTGGGGGAGATTTATCGATAGCTTATCATGCCGGGGCCGGCAGAGGCTTGGATTCCGGTGCTCTTTACTTAGCACTTTCGTGCTTGAAATGGCAACCTCCGGATCCGCTCTTCACGGGAAATCGGGCGCGGTCCTGCTAGTCCACCGGCCTCATCTGGACGGTGTCGACGATCTTTTCCCCGGCGAGGGCGTTGGTCGCCACCACCATCCACTCCCCGGATCGCACCCAGCCCCGGCGCAGGAGGTAGGCTAAGGCATCCCGGATCGTGTGCTCGGGCTCGGAGGAGAACTCCATCAGGAACGGCTCCACGCCCCAAGACAGGAGCAGGTGCCGGAAGACCTGCGGGCGGTCGGTGAAGGCATAGATCGGGCAGTGGCTCGCGCGCAGCGCCGACAAGGTCTGGGGCAGGACCCCGTTGCGCGTGAACACGACGATGCCGGCCTCGCCCAGCTCCTGGGCCAGGAGAGCCGCCGAGCGCAGCATGCGATCCTTGTGGCTCTTGAGCGGAAGCTCCGCGTTGTGGTGCCTCGGGGCGCTGCCCTCGACCTTTCCGGCAATGCGCTTCATCATCTCGACGCACTCAAGCGGGTACAGACCGGTGCTTGTCTCGCCCGAGAGCATGATCGCGTCGGCCGTGGAATCGACAGCCGTGGCGACGTCGCTCACCTCCGCCCGGGTCGGCACCGGGGAGGTGATCATGGACTCGAGCATGTGCGTTGCGACGATCACGGGCTTTCGCAAGCGGATGCACGCCTCGACCACCCTCCTTTGGATCAGGGGCAGATCCTCCATCGGAACCTCGATCCCCAAGTCGCCGCGGGCCACCATCAGGGCGTCCGAGGCGACGATGATCTCGTCGAGGTTCGCGATCGCGGACTGGTCCTCGATCTTGGCGACGATCCGGGCATGGCTCTTGGCCCGGGACAGCAGGCGCCTGAGGATGTCCACGTCGTCGGCCTCCCGCACAAACGACAGGGCGAAGAAGTCCACCCCCTCGGCGACCCCGACGGCGATGTCCGAGCGGTCCTTGGCGGTGAGGGCTGGCAGCCGGATCTGCACCCCGGGCAGGTTCAGGTGGCGCCGGCTGGTGAGCCGGGCGGGGACGACGACCCGGCAGCGCACCCGGGCCCGCGAGGTACTCACGACCTCGAGTCGGATCAGGCCGCTGTCGACCAGGATGGTCGTGCCCTTGGAAACGTCGGAACCCAGGCCCGGATAGTTGACTCCGACCGCCGGGACGCCGCCCTCGGAGGCGCCGGGTTCGGAGAGCAGGTCGATCAGCTGGCCCGCCTTGAGGTCGATCGGATGGGCGATGTCCCCGGTGCGGATTTCCGGGCCCTTCACGTCCATCAGGATCGCGATGTGGCGCCCTACCCGCTGGCACACCTCCCGGACCCGGCGGATCATCGCCCGCGTCCAAGCGTGGTCGGCGTGGGCCATGTTGATCCGGCAGACATCCACTCCGGCGCGGACCAGGGTCTCGAGGACGGCAGGCTCCTGGGTCGCCGGTCCGAGCGTGAAGACGATCTTCGTCAGGCGACAACTCTGGACGGGCTTCTCGGCGGCGGGTTTGCTCATCTATTCTGGGTGGGAGCAAGACGAATGCCAGAACCGGACCTCTGGCGAGCCAAACGTTCCGCTCTCCGGTCGGGCGCCCCCTCGTCCCGCCCGCCGCCGCAGCGCTCTCCCAGCCCCGCAACGGCCTTCTCAGGCCCGGCTCGGGGATTGCTTCTTCGCCCCGCCTCCGCTAGGGTTTTCTTGATCTTTTCACCATCATCACGTAACTCCCCAACTTACGGGGTATTTGGGTTGGTAGCTCAATGGTAGAGCAGCGTCCTTTTAAGTCGTTGGTTCAGGGTTCGAATCCCTGCCAACCCACCACCCCCTAACCCCTCCCATCTTACGCCATGAAACGCATCGTCCTCATCGAGGATCAAACCGCCATCCGGGAAATGTTGGCCGAGATTCTGCGGCTGGACAACCACTACCAGCTGGTTGGGGAAACCGGAGACGGGCAGGCAGCAGTCCAGCTTTGCTTGGACGCCAAGCCCGACGTGATCGTGCTCGACGCCAAGCTCCCCGGGCTCAACGGGGTGGACATCCTGCGCCGTCTCGGGAAGCGCCTGCCCCATGTCAGGGTGCTCATCTTCTCCGGCCACGAGAACCCCGTCCTAGTCCGTGAGATGATCGAGGCCGGGGCGCACGGGTTCGTCGAGAAGACAGCGGGGCTAGTCGAACTTAGGAAGGGACTGGACACGGTCGCCGCCGGCGGCACCTATTTCGGCCCGGCCGTGGCAGCGCTTCTTCGCAGCGTCGTCGCCAACCGGGGAGCCAGCAACACCCCCGATTTCCTCACCGACCGGGAGCGGGAAATCCTGCAGCTGATCGCCGAGAGTCACAGCACCAAGGAGATCGCCAGCAAGCTGGGAATCAGCATGAAGACGGTCGACAACCACCGCACTAACCTCATGGGAAAGCTCAACTTGCACGATGTCGCGAGCCTCACGCGCTACGCCCTTGAGATCGGCCTGATCGAGTCGAAGGGCAACCCCTAGTCGACATCATCCGGAGCGTCACGCACGCCCAACTATATCCTTGCCGCCCGTGCGGCCATGAACCACGTTGACTCCAGTATTTCCATGAAATTGCTCTCGAATAAAACTTTCCTCCTCATCCTCAGTTCCGCGGTGGTCCTCGCCGGCTGCTCGAAGAAGCCCATGCGCCCGGATCCCAGCGCGACGGTCCTCGGGCCCCAGGGCGGCGCCAGCAGCCTCAACCCCGAGCAGGTCAGCGCCGGCCCCGATGCCAACAGCCTGCAGTCGCGGGACATGGCGGGCTTCGACGCGAGCGGCCAGCTCCGCGGGCAGGTTGAGGCCGTCTACTTCGACCTCGACAAGTCCAGCGTCAAGCAGGCCGAGCGCCCGAAGGTCCAGGCCGCCAAGGCCTACCTCGACAAGAATCCCCAGTACAAAATGCTGCTCGAAGGGCACTGCGACTGGCGCGGGACGGCCGAGTACAACCTGGCCTTGGGCGACCGGCGCGCCAACGAGGTCAAGAAGTACATGCTCACCCTCGGTGTGACGCCCGACAAGATCGACACCCTTTCCAAGGGCCTCGAGGACGCGAAGAAGAATGCCGACGAGGCGACCATGGCCAAGGATCGCCGCGTCGAGTTTGTGGTCGTCAAGGCCGCGGGCCAGTAGGCCCGCGGGGTTGCCCCACAATCTTTAGCGCTTGCCCCGCCCCGCTGCGAGCGAGGCGAGTATGCGTTCGACCGTCTCGATTCCCTTCTGCATAACGCCCAGCGAGAATCCCTCGTTTGGCGCGTGCAAATTGTCCTCGGGCAGAAACAGCCCAAACATCAGGGAGTCGAGCCCGGTCACGCGCTTGATGTCGGCGATGATCGGTACGCTGCCGCCCTCGCGCAGGTAGATCGGAGGACGGCCCCAGACGCCCGCCACGGCTTCGTCGGCCGCCCGGAAGGCCTGTGCAAGCACCGGTGACTGGCCGGCCGGAGTGTTAGACCGGCCGGGGGGCACAACGACATAGGGGTCGGCGTTGTGGCCGGCGACGATCTCGACCCGGACGCCCTTGGGGATCCGGGCGCGGATAGCCTCCTCCACGCGCCGGCGGATCTTTTCCGGCTTCTGGTCGGGCACCAGCCGGCAGGTGATCTTGGCCACCGCCCGGCTCGGGATCACCGTCTTTGTCCCCTCCCCCTGGTAGCCCCCGCCGATGCCGTTAAACTCCAGCGTGGGTTGGAAGCGGATCGCCTCGAACGGGGTGAAGCCCGGACCAGAGTGGAAGGCGTCGATCCCCAGGAAGGCGGCAAAATCCTTCTCGCTCATCCCGAGTTTCTTCAGTTCTTCGCGCTCCCACGGCTGCACGTCGCGAACCTCGTCGTAGAAGCCCGGCACGTTTACGCGGCCCTCCGGGGTGTGGAGTGATGCGCAGATCTCGGCCAGGGCTTGGAGCGGGTTGAGGAGCGCGCCGCCGTAGAGGCCCGAGTGAAGGTCACTCTTGGGCCCGCTGACCTGAATCTCCAGGGCCGTCAGGCCCCGCAGGCCGCAGGTGACGACGACCTGCCGGTCGTTGGGTAAGGCCGTGTCGCAAAGGAAGACGAAGTCGGCGCTCTTGAGGCGCTCGCGGTACTTCTCCAGAAAATCGGGGAAGCTCGGGCTTCCCATCTCCTCCTCGCCCTCGACGAGGAAGGTGATCCTCAGCGGCAGGGCCGGGCTCTTTTCGAGCAGGCGGCCCACGGCGGCCACGATGGCGAGCAGCGGCCCCTTGTTGTCGGCGGCGCCGCGGCCGTAGATCCTGCCGTCCTTGATCGTCGGCTCGAAGGGCGGCGTGCGCCACAGTTCAAGCGGGTCCGGCGGCTGGACATCATAGTGGCCGTAGATGATGACGTGCGGCCACGACGTATCCCCTCCTCGGGATGCCAGGATGATCGGGTTTCGCTTGGTGGGGACCACCTCGACCGACAGTCCCATGCCGGCGAACAGCCCGGCCATGAATTCCTGCGCCGCGCGCATCCCGTCGGCGAACTTCGAATCGGTGGACACGCTCGGGCACCGGATGAATTCCTGCAGCTTGGTTACGGGGTCGAACATGGTCCAACCCTGGGTAAAAACCCCGACCTAGGCCACGGAAAAAAGGCCCGTCCTAGTCAGTGCCTGAAGTGCCGGATTCCGGTGAAGACCATCGCCATGCCGCGCTCATCGGCGGCCTGGATCACCTCGCCGTCGCGCAGAGCCCCTCCGGGCTGGATCGCAGCCGAGGCTCCTGCGTCGGCCGCGGCCAGCAGCCCGTCCGCGAACGGAAACAGTGCCTCGCTTGCGACCACGCTTCCCTTCAGGTCCAGGCCGGCCTCCCCCGCCTTCCAGACGGCGATTCGGGAGCTGTCAACACGGGCCATCTGGCCGGCCCCGACGCCGAGGGTCTGCTCGCCCCGGCAGTAGACGATGGCGTTGGATTTGACGTGCTTGCAGACCTTCCAGCCAAAGAGCATCGCCGCCCATTCCTCCGCCGAGGGCTGGCGGCGGGTCACCACGCGGAAGGAGCTGGGGTCCCCGAGAATCCGGTCCCGGTCCTGGACGAGGACCCCGCCCACGACCGAACGCAGCTCGACTAGCTCCTCGTCGATCCCTCCCTCCGGCGTGGACGGGGGCCCGCCAGGTCCCCCGGTTCCAACCATCAGCCGCAGGTTTTTCTTCTTGGCAAAAATTCCGAGGGCCTCGGCGCTGAAACCGGGTGCGATGATCACCTCGGTGAAAATCTCCGCGATCGTGGCAGCGAGCGCGGCCCCGAGGGTGCGGTTGACGATGATGACCCCGCCAAAAGGGGCCTGGCGGTCCGTCGCGTACGCCTTCTCCCATGCCTCCTCCAGGGTCTCGGCGCTCGCGGCCCCGCACGGGTTGGTGTGCTTCAGGATCGCCAGGGTCGGCCGCTCGAACTCTCCGATCAGCCGGGAGGCCGCGGTGATATCCAGGATGTTGTTGTAACTGAGCTCCTTGCCCTGGACCTGCCGGAAATGCTCGTTGAACGACCCGTAGAGGGCCGCCTTCTGGTGGGGGTTCTCGCCGTAGCGCAGGGACTGGGCCTTCTTCCACGACAGGCTCAACGCCTGGGGAAAGCCGGCCAGGGCCGCCAGGTCCGGGGCCGCGGCGGGCGTTTGCTCCTTCGCCAAATAGGAGGAGATGGCCGCGTCGTAGGCAGCGGTCCGCTGAAAGACCTTGAGGGCGAGCCGGCGCCGCAGCGTGTGCAGGGTGGAGCCCTTCCCTTCCCCGTCCTCGAGCGCCGCCAGGACCCCTGCGTAGTCGCCGGGGTCGCACACCACCGTCACGCTCTCGTGGTTCTTTGCGGCGCTTCGCAGCATCGAGGGCCCGCCGATGTCGATATTTTCGATCGCCTCCTCAAATGAGACGCCGGGCCGGGCCACCGTCTGCTCGAAGGGGTACAGGTTCACGACGACCAGGTCGATCAGGGCGATCCCGTTCTTCTCCGCCTGGGCGAGGTGATCAGGCAGGTCGCGCCGGCACAGGAGCCCCCCGTGGATCTTCGGGTGCAGGGTCTTCACCCGGCCGTCCATGATCTCGGGAAACCCGGTGTGGCGGCTCACCTCCGTGACGGCCAGCCCGCTGTCGGAGAGCAGCTTCGCCGTGCCACCCGTGGAGAGCAGCGTGTACCCGTGCCGGCGGATGAGGGCCGAGGCGAACTCGACCAGACCGCGTTTGTCACTGACCGAGAGCAGAGCGAGTTTTGGCATGCCGCCGCAAATGAAGCGGAAAATCGCCCGGGGCGGAAGGCGGAAAACTTCCGCTTTCAACCTTTTACTTCCTGGGCTAGATTGCGGCGTGTCCGGAGAATCCCTCGAACTGCCCGGCCTGACGGCCCGGCTCGACAAGCTGCACTACCACCACGGTGGGGCCAGCCTGCCGGAGGATTGGCCCCATGCGTTCGTGTACTTCATCACGATCCTCAACGGCTCGGACCGGACCGTTACCCTCCTGGGCCGCAAGTGGGTGATCGAGCACGCCGACGGAACACAGCTTGTAGTCGAGGGGGACGGGATCGTCGGTGAGACCCCGCGCCTGGCCCCCGGTGAGCAGTTCTCCTACAACAGCTACCACATCACCGGATGCGACGCCCGGACCTGCGGAAGCTTCCACGGGGTCGACGACCTCGGCAGGAAGATTCACGTGCTGCTGGCGCCCTTTGAGCTGAGGATTCCGCCGCCGCTCTGACGGGAGCGGGCCCAGAGGAAGCGGAAGGCCCCCGAGAACTCGCCGGGCCGGCTTGAGATTCGCGCGTCGACCTGCGCGGGCTCGACCCACTCGCCCCGCTCGATCTCGTCGGGGTTGGGCCGGACCGGATCGTCGTGGGTCATCCGGTAGACCCAGACGAACTCCCCGCCGGTCTCCGGGCCGGCCCCGGCCCTGAACCAGCGGGCCGGCGGCGACTCCAGGCTGATCCCCAACTCCTCGCGCAGTTCCCGGACCGCGGCCTGGTCGTAGGTCTCGCCGCTGCCGACGTGGCCCGAGCAGGAGGAGTCCCAGACCCCCGGGGCTACGTCCTTGGTCATCGAGCGCTTCTGCAGGTAGACCCGGCCCAGGGGATCGAAGACCAGCACGTGGATCGCCCGGTGCCGCAGGCCCCGGGCGTGCACCTCGCGGCGCCTCGCGCGGCCGACGACCCGGTCGCCCTCGTCCACCAGATCGAAAAATTCATCGTCCATGGAACTTTTAAACGTGTTTTTTGCCCCGGCCCGGTTAGGAATCAACCCCCTTATGGCCAAGATCGAGATCAGCAAGGTCGCCGAGATCCTCAAGCAGAACAACGTAGATCCGGCCGTGCTGCGCCGGGTGATCGAGCAGATCAACCTCGCCGTGCAGCCCGACCCGGGCGAGGAGGATGCCCCTCCCCCGGTCAAGAAGCAGTTCGTGATCCTGGTGAGCGATCCCGAGAACCGCTGGCCCAAGAACGACTTTGCGGGCTGGGTGCTGCAGATTCCCGAGACCGAGAGCCCCGCCTCCACGATGGACCGGATCCTCAAGGGGGCCTATGACTACAACACGACCCGAAAGGGCCGGCTCTATCCGGCCAAGACCGTCGGGGAGGCGATCGAGAACGTTTCGGCCAAGTTCTTCCGAGAAGCCGACTTGTGGGTGAAGACGAAGACCCCTGTCCTGGTCCTGAAGACCGACAACGAGATCCCCAAGGAGTAGGGTTTAGCTCCAGACTCCGGGAATGACCGTCCGGCAGTGGGGGCAGCGGCCGTCCACCAGCGAAAAGCGGGTGACGGCGAAGATGTCGCGCTCGATCACCGGCTTCTTGCAGCCGGGGCAGAAGGTGGTCGCGGCGTCCTCAACGCCCCGGACGTTGCCAACATAGACGTAGTGCAGTCCGGCCGACCGCGCCGCATCCCGCGCGGCGAGCAGCGTATCGACCGGCGTCGGCTCGAGGTGGTCGAGCCGGTGCTGGGGGAAGAAGCGCGAAAAGTGCAGCGGCCGGTCCGGGCCCAGGTTTGCCACGATCCAGTCGCACATCCGCCGGATCGTGTCCCGGTTGTCGGTGTAGGTCGGCACCACCAAGTTGATGATCTCGAACCACACCCCCATCTCGCGGTAGATCTTCAGGGTGCGCAGGATCACCTCGAGCTTGCCCGCGTTGAGACGCTGGTAGGTCTCCTCGTCGAAGCCCTTCAGGTCGACGTGGGCGGCGTCGACCCACGCCGCAATGTCGCGCAGCGGCCGCTCCTCGATCGATCCGCACGTCACCAGGATATTCCGCAGGCCCCCCGCCCGGGCGAGCCGGCAGGTCTCGCTCGCGTACTCGTAGTAGGCGGTCGGCTCCGAGTAGGTGTAGGCGACCGACGGGCAGCCCAGCGCCCGGGCCGAGGCGACGACATCCTCCGGAAACAGGCTGGCTCGGCGGACATCCTCCAGGGTCAGGGCCGCCGGAAGCGGGGGGCGCAGGCGCAGTTCCGGCCCCTCGGGGTCCTTGGTCTCCTCGGGCCTTTTCTGGGAGATCTCCCAGTTCTGGCAGTTCAGGCAGCGAAACACGCAGCCGGAGGTGGCCAGGGAGAAGGCCGGGCTTCCCGGCAGGAAGTGAAACAGGGGCTTCTTCTCGACGGGATCGACGTGGAAGGTGCAGGGGTCGCCGAAGGCCATCGTGTAGAGGGTTCCTCCGCGATTGACCTTGTTGCGGCAGTGGCTCCGGTCTCCGGGCTCGAGCAGGCAGTTGTTGGGGCAGATCTTGCACTGGACGTTGGCTCCGATCTTGAGGTAGTGGGAGCCCTCCCGGACCCAGCCGCGCTTGACCCACAGGCTCCAGGTGCGCTCGTCCGGGGCGTCTCCAGGGAACACCTCGGAGGGCGCCTCGCCCGCCGCGACCCGCTGCACCAGCCTGCCCAGCCAGGAGCCCGGCCCGGAAAAGGAGGCGAATCCCGCCAGGGCCGCGCCCCCGCCGCAGGCCAGCGCGCGGCGGCGGCTCATCGGAGCGGCCGTTATCTTATCCATTTCCATCGGACCACGGCCAGATAGGCGGAGGGGAGCACGTGCAGGACAACCAGCGCCGCCAGGGGAACATGCATCAGGCGGTGCAGGGCCAGGGCGGTCCTCTCGTCGGTTAGCCCCGCCATGCCGTGCCGGCCGGTCATCGCCCAGCCGGTCAGGAAAAACGCCAGGACTGCCGGAAGCAGAAGCCAGCCGGTCCAGCGGACGAGTCTTAGGCAGATGACGTTGAAGATCCCCATGCGCCGGGGGTACCCCCGCAGGCTAATGCGGCGGCGATCAGGTTCAATCCCGCATTGAGAAGGCAAACAGCCGTGACCCCTCCCAGGGGTATGAGAACGGTGCTCACCAGAAGGGCCCCCAGTGCGGCGCCGGCAAAGTCCGCGGTGTAGACCGCGGACGCCGCTGGCCCCGGCGGGCGCGGCTCGGCCGCCGTGGCCAGCGGGAACTGGGCCCCGACTGCTGCCGCCAGGCCGAAGGTGAGGGCGAGCAGGGCAGCCTCGCCGGCGAGCGAGGTGCCGGCGGCGGCGTCCAGGGGGGCGAGCTGGCGCAGCAGCGGGGGCACCGCTGCCGCGGCAAGGGCGAGGACGACCGCAATCAAGATAAGTCCCCTCCTGGCAGCGGGGGCGGCCCCGCCGACCCGGCGGTTGGCCCGGCCCGCCCCGGCGGCCAGCCCCGCCATGAAGGCCGTGACTAGGAGCCCCACCCCGCTGTAGAGCGAGCCGTAGAGCGCCTGGAATGCCAGAAGCAGGACAACCTGAAGGGACGCCGCCGTGAACCCCGAGGCAAACACGATCCGGGGAACCGCCTTGAGGCGCGCCAGATAGGCCGCCGTGAGGACGAGCAGCGCGGCGCCGAGCAGCCCGCTGACGCGCGGGAACTGGCTCAGCCAGTGCCTAAGGAAGTAGTAGTAGAGCACGGGACTGAAGTCGGTGTTGACCTCGGCCGGCTGCGAGGCGGCACGCTCGAGGTCGGCCCGCCTGTCCGGGGCCAGCATCGCGTCGAGGTAGTGGCGGTTCACGAGCCGGGTGGCGATCCCGTCGCGCTCGATGAGGCGGCCGATGTCGGGGTCCAACGGCCCGTCGGAGGCGAGAAAATAGACCCTTCCCCCGGGGATCATCAGCACGTTGGCAAACGAGCGGCGCAGGGTTCGCCGCGTGGAGGCGATCACCCGGGCGAGTTCGGGGCTAACGTAGTTCTCGTAGCGGCCGGAGGCAATCGCGAGGACACCCCCGGGCTCGAGGGCGCGCTTGGCCTCCGCGAAGAACTCGGCCGTGTAGAAGCGGTTCAACTGGGATGTGGACGGGTCGGCCGCGCCCACGATGACGACGCCGAAGCGCTCCCGGGTCTGCTGGAGGTACCGGCGCCCGTCCGCCATGGCGATCCGGATCCGGGGATCGGCGAGGTTCTCGGGCAGGAAGCGCCGGGCGGCCTCGATGATCGCCGGATCGATCTCCGCGTAGGTGAGTTCCGGGACCCCGTAGCGCAGGATCTCGCGCGCGGTCCCGGCGGCGCCTCCGCAGATCAGCAGGACCCGGCGCGCGTCCGGGCGCTGGCTCATGGGATAGTGGACTGTCTCCTCGATCTGTTCGACCGAGCCGGTCGAAAACAGCGGCACGCCGTTCTCGAAGAAGTTGGTCTGCCCCGACTCCTCGGTCACCACCAGGCGCCCGTAGGGGGAATTGATCCTCAGGAGCGTTTTCTGGCCGGGATGCTGCAGCGCCGTGGACCACTGGTCGGCGTTCCCAACGAGAGCGGCAGCGGCCAGGCCGATCCCTCCGGCCACCGCCGCCGCAAGCGGCGCCATCGCGCGGGTCTGCCAGGCGAGACCCGCGGCCAGCAGCAGATTCAGGCAGGCCGGCACGCACAGCAGCGCGAGGTGGTCGAGCCGGGGAAGAAGGACAAAGCTGAACAAAACCCCGCCGCCCACGCTGCCCAGGCTGTCCGCAAGGTAGACCCATCCGGCCGCCGCGCGCTCGGCCCCTTCCGCGAGGCGGTGGCAGGCGGTGGCCAGCATCGCCCCGGAAACGACGCAATAGGGGGCCATAACCGCCGTCGTGCCCAGCACGGCTCCGAGCGGGCTGGCCGCGGCCCCGTGGGCGAACACCAGGTCGCGCCCCGCCCGCACGGCGAAGACCTGGGCAAGGGGCAGCAGGGCGATAAGGACCTGCCCTGCCGCGAGGGCCCGGCCCGGGCGCGCCAGGCGGGGGGCCCAGCGGCCGGCTGCGGTTCCCGCGCCGGTCAGCAGGAACCAGGATCCGAGCCCGATCCCCAATTCCAACTCGTTGCCCGTGAACGCCTGCAGCAGCTCGCGCATGAGCGCCAGCTGGGTCATGACCGCGGAAAGGCCGAGCCCCCCCATCGCCAGGAGCACGACGAGGCGAGACGGACCGGCCGCCTCAGGGGGCTTCATGGCCTCAGAAATCGGACTCCTTGAACGCCTCGACGTGGTAGATCATGACCGAGGCCCCCGGCTCCCTCCAGGCCGAGCGGTCGCATCCGGCCTTCTCCGCAAGGCTGTCCAGAAAGGCCTCCTTGCCGGGGAGCTGCTCCCAGACCTGGGGCAAGTACGTGGCGCCGCGGCGTCCGACTTGCAGGACCACGCCGTCCTCGCCGGGCCTCAGCCTGGCGAGCAGTTCCTCCGGCGTGGCAAAGGCAAGCGGCTGGGGAATGCTCAGCACGCTGATCTCGATCGAGAGCCCATCGACCTCCTCCGGGGAGACCGCCAGGAACCGCGGATCCTCCACGGCGGCGTGCCGCGCGTTGTCGAGGACCGCCCGGTACAGCGGTTCCTGGGGCATGATGTGGCCGATGCAGCCCCTGAGGGCCCCGTTTCGGGTGAGGGTCACGAAGCAGCCCCGGTTCTGGGTGAGTCTCGGTCCCATGCCGCCGGCCTCGGCGGCCGGGGGCGCCCGGTTGCCGGCGGCCTCGCGGACCGCCCTGCGGGCAAGGTCCAGGAGAATTCGGCGCTCGTCCCGCGCCAGGGTCGCAGCCTGGGCACGGGGCTCGAAGAAGGCGATGGCCGCGTAGCCGACCACCCGGGACTTGTCCCCCGAGGTGTCCCCGCTGTTCCGGTATTCGAGCAGGCGGGCCTTCCAGCCCCTCTGGCGGGCAAGTTCCATCAGGGTGAGGATCGGATACCTCCCGCAGGCCTCCTGGCCCTCCATGGCCTTGGAATCCAGCCTGCAGATCGCGTCGATGCAGGCCTGGTCGAGCTCCCGTGCGCGTCCATAGGGGTGGTAATGGCTCAGGTCGGAGCTGGCGACGATGAGGGTGCGATCATCCAGGATCTGTGAGAGGGCCCGTGCCGCCTGGACCGGGTCGACGGGGCCGAGCACGGCGGGGACCAGCTGGAAGTCCTTGAGCGTGCGCTGCAGGAAGGGGATCTCCACCTCGACCGAGTGCTCCCAGGTGTCGGCGGTGTCGACGTAGGGGGCCGCGCGCGAGGCCTGGGACGACCAGGGCGGGCGCTCGACCAGGCAGGCGGGCTCCAGGGCGAAGGGGCTAAGGTGGGCGAGGGCCAGCGCCTTGGGCGAGATCGGCACGTCGCCCAGGGGCGTCCTAAACCAGGTGGCGTCGGGGATCGAGCCCCCCTGAAGGTCGGCGTAGTGGCTCGGGCCCATAACCAGGACCGTCCCATAGTCGCACCCCGAAAGGAGCCGGAACGCGGTCGCCGCTACGGGCCCCGAGTAGTCGTAGCCCGCGTGGGGGCAGATCAGGGCCTTCAGGCCCTCAAGCTTTTCCGCGGGTCCCGCCGCAAGCAGGGCGTCAATCTGCCGGCCGAGCCTCTCACGATCGGCGGGATAGAAAAGCCCGGCAACGGCCGGTTCCCGCACCTTTGCGGGCTCCGCCG
Organism: uncultured Opitutaceae bacterium; assembly: GCA_903862935.1. GTDB lineage: Bacteria > Verrucomicrobiota > Verrucomicrobiia > Opitutales > Opitutaceae > Palsa-1447. The sequence continues at coordinate 45,172 of CAIOZY010000057.1, read as the reverse complement.
CCGGCGTTGCGGCCCGCGCAGCGCCCAGACACAAGCCCAACGGGATCAGCAACCTCATCATAGCCGTCCTCTGTCCGGATGATGCCCCGCGGCCCGGGCAAGTTCAAGCGCGCAAAAGAAAGCGGCCGGAACTTTCGTTCCGGCCGCGGTGCAAAAACGGGGCTCTAGCCTTGCCTCACTCCTCCTTCTTCGGAACGGGCGGAGGCATCTTGGTCATCGAGCTCTGGTCGGCCCGGCTGGCGATCATCGCCACCATGCGCTCAACCTCGAGCTGGGCTGTCTCGTAGGCAACCCGGGAAAGCTCCACTTCCTTGAGCATCTCAAAGTCCTCGCGGTTGGCCTTCTCCTTGGCCTTCTGAAGGGCGGCGAGCTGGACGTCCAAGTCCGCGTCCTGGTTCTGGTAGCGGGAGGTCTCGGAAAGGGCTTTGTCCGTGTCGGCCTGGATCTCGCGACCCGTGGCGTTCCACTTGTCTTCCTTATCCTTGGCGATCTTGGCGTCCTCAGCCGCCTGCTCCGCCATGCGCTTCTCGTTGTCGGAGCGGGCGCGCTCTTCGGTTTCCTTCTTCTTGCGGGCGTCCTCGGCCTTGATACGGGCCACGTTCTCAGCGCGGGCCTTCTCCTTGGCCATAAGGACAGTCATCTCTTGACGGTAATACATCAAGAAGATGGCGAGGAGGATCGCCGGGAAGATCACGTACATCCACTTTTTCATGGGCAAATAAAGGATTGAGATGGGGTTGGCGGTTACGACTTCTTCTGCAGCTTGGCCATGGCAGCGGCGTAGGCGGCCTGTGCGTCATCGGCCTTCTGAATCTTGTCGAGGACGGTGCTCAGGGCCTTGGTATTGGCCTCGGACTGGGCGGCCAGCTTGTCGAGGAAGGTCTTCTGCTCGGCGAGGGTGACCTTGTCGCGCTCGATCTTGGCGATCTGCTCCTTGGTGTCGGTGGCCTCCTTGGACAGGCGCTCATAGCGCTCACGCCATTTGGCGATGCCGATCTGGGCCTTGTCGCGATTCTGGTAGGCGGCTTGGCGGTCCTCGCGCTTCTTCTGCTCGGCGGCGTCCTTGGCTGCCCGGTCGGCTTTGCGCTTCTCCTGGGCGGCAAGGGCGTCCTGCACGGCGCGCAGCCGCAGGCGGTTTTGAGCCTGGATCGCATCGTCCTTGGCCTTCTGGATGGTCGCGGCCTTCTCGGCTGCCGCTCTTTCATACTTCGCGTTAAAGTTCAGGTAGTACGCGACGAAGCAGACAAGCGCCACGAGCGGGGCGATGATGTAAACTTGGCTTTTCTTCATGGGAGAGGGTGGTGGAAGAGGGGGTTAGAGGATCAGAGGGGTTTGCCCAGGACGGCGGCCCGGTTGGCCTTCTCGACTTCGATAGCGCCGAGGATGCCTTCCTTCAGACGGGCGAGGCTCTTGGGCGAGTCCGGGTAGGACATGGCCTTGTTGACGGAGTCCAGGGCCTCCTGGTACTTGCCGATCTGGTAGGCGGCAAAAGAGAGAAGCTGGTAGACCGCGTAGCCGTGGCCTTCCTTGAGGTTGCCCTTCTCGGCGGCGAGCTTGCAGTACTCGTAGACCTTGGGGGTGTTCTCGAGCTCGTAGTAGATCTGGCCGATCTGGCGGTCGAACTCGCCCGTTCCCGGGTGCAGATCGTCGGCCTCCTTGAGGACCGCGATCGCCTTCTCGTTCTCCTCGATCTGCTGGTAGAATGAGGCGAGGAAGACCCAGTTCTCAACCGTGTCCTCGATCGCGCCGCTCTTCAGGCCGGTGTAGAGCAGCTCGGTGGCCTTCCCGTACTGGCCGACCTGCGTGTACATGCTGACCAGGTCGTAATTCTCCTTGCTTCCGTTGAGGAAGCCCAGCTTCTGCGCCTGCTCAACCGTGTTGATCGCCCGGGCGTAGTACTGGCGGCGCTTCTCTTGGTCCTTCTCGCTTGTGGCGGCGAGGTTGTAGTAGATCGCCATCAGCTGCTGCCAATAGCTCTTGTTCGTCGGGTGGGCCTTCGTGAGAAGCTGGATGTAACGGGCGGCGCCGGCGAGGTCGCCATCCTGCTGGAGGGCGGCGATCAACAGCTGGTAGAGACCGTCCTTCGGGTGGGCGTCGGCGAGAAGCCCGCGCTGGGCCTGCACATGGGCCTCCTTGAGCATCGCCGTGTCGATATGCTGCGGGTCGGACACCGCCTTGTAGTAAAGAAGGCTCGCGTAGAACAGCAGCTTGTCGGACTTCGGGCGGGGAGTCCCCGCCAGGTAGGTCTTCATGTTCGCGAGCGACCGGTCGTAGTACTCGCGCTGCTCGGGCCCGGCCTTCAGGCCGGAGGCCTTCTGCATGTAAATATTGGCCACGTACAGGTAGTGGTCGAGGACCTCTGTCTTTGGGAAGAATTCATGGTGCTGCTCGGCGAGCCGGAGCATGACTTCCCAGCACTGGAGGGCCTTGTTCTCGTCGTTCTTGCCCTGAAGGTAGATCGCGCCCTCGGTGTTCACGATCACCGCCATGTCGTAGCTGTTCGCGGGAACAACGGCCTTGGCGCCGTCGAGCAGCTTCAGCGCCTCGTCCCAGTTCTTGGCGTCAAGCACGGGCTTGAGCTGGAGGAATGCGGTGCTGGTGCGCTCTTGGAGGGAAACGGGCTGCTGGCCCTCGGTGCCGGCAGCGGCCTCCTCTTCAGCGCGCCCGGTAGCCGGGAGGGCGAGGAGGGCTCCGGCAGCAATCAGACCGAACAGAGGCCGGAGAAGGGTGTGGCGTTGGGAGTGTGAGGACACGGGACTGATTATTCTCCGGAATTGAGGGTGAAGACGATGGGCACCTGCATGTGCGTGTTGACGGCACGTCCGCCCTTCTTGCCGGGCCGGAAGCGCCACTTGCTGACCGCCTCTACAGCCGATGCCTCGAACTCATGCTGGCTCGAGCTCGCCGCATAGGCGTTGCGGACGGTTCCGGTCGTGTCGACGATGAAGTCGACGACAACCTGGCCGGAGATGCCGTCTCGGCGCATCTCAAAGGGGTACTGCGGACGGGTCTGCAGGACGGGCACGGGGACCTGGTCAAGCTTGGAGATGTCGAACACCTCTACGCCCTTGCCCCAGCCTGAATTGGCCTGCGGGATCTGAATCGCGTTCTTGACCTGCATTCCCTCGGGGGGCGGGGGCTGCAGCTTCTGCACAAACGAGGTGTCCGTCGCCATCTGCGGGACGTCGTTCTGCATGGGAGGGGCGAAGTCCTGGGCGGCCTGCGTGGACTTGCTCTCGTCCACGACATCGGGCTCGTCGGGCTCGATCTTCGGCATCTCGATCACCTCGATCGCCGGAGCCTCCTTCTTAATTTTCGTCGCGGCTTTCTTGTGGGACGCAAGCTCGCCGACCCAGGCGCTGCCGCCGTGCACCAGCACGGAGACGAGGATTCCGATGATCAAGTCACGACGCATGGAGGAAGTCTTTTTTCGGGTTGGGGAGTTACTTGCCAGTCGGCGTCACCAGGGTCTCGACCGAAACTTGTTCGATGCCGGCCTTGCGGATGTCGTCCAGGACGAGCACGCACGCCCCAAATCTGGCTTTGGTGTCCCCGGCGACAAGGATGCGGGGATTGGTAACGTTCTTCTTGTAGTTCTCGAGCCGGGGAGGGATCTCGCTGTATCCGATCGGCTCGCGGTTCCAGTAGCAGGTTCCGCCCTCGGAGACCTGGATCGTAACCATCGTTTCGTCAGGCCTGCCCGGATTGTCGCTGGCGACCGGCAGCTGCACCGGGATCGACACAATCCTCTCGAGCGAAAGCGTGAACAATACGAAGGTGGCGAGCAGGAAGAAGATGACGTCGATCAGGGGAATGATCTCGATACGTGCCGCCTTCTTGCCTTCCTCGGGTTTGGGACTGCTGCCTGCCATGTTGGGAATAGTGTAGAGTGTTGGACTGGAGCGCCTGGACGCAGCGTCAGGTGCTTTCCTTACCCGCTACCACCGAATGCGTCTCGATCTTGACCTTCGCGATGCCGGCCTTTCGGGCCTCGTTGAAGACGTAGATCACCTGGCTGAAGGGGGCTTCCGTGTCCCCGTTGATGAGGATCACTGCCTCGGGCTCGGGATGCTGAAGGTGGAACGTCTTGAGACGCACGATCAGCTCGTCGAGGGTCACCGGGTCCTTGTCCCAGGCTGGCGTGCCGTCCTGCATGACGGTCACTGTCGCTGTGCCGGCCGGGTCGCGCGCCTCTCCCGTCTCTGAGTGCGGGAGGCTGACGCGCAGACCGTTCGACTTGTTGAGCGACAGGGTGAACAGCACGAAGGTCGCCAGCAGGAAGAAGATAACGTCAATAAGCGGAATGATCTCAATGCGGGCTCGCTTCTTCCCGCCGCTGGTTCTTGGACTGCCACCGCCGGCCATGGTATATAGGGGGTTAGAGGACCGTTTAGCGGGAGTTGTGGACCTCTGACTTGGCGATCAGGATCTCGAGCGCATGGGAGGCGTCGGAGATCTCCTGCTTAGCCTGCTCAGCCCTGGCGTTCAGGTAGTTGTAGGGGAGCAAGCAGCAGACCGCGATAAACAGACCGCAGCACGTCGCGATAAGGGCCTCGGCGACGCCACCGGTGATCTGGCCGGCCGCGCCGGCGATGTCGCCCGTTCCAAGAGCGCCGAAGGTGCGCATCATGCCGGTGACGGTTCCGAGCAGGCCGAGGAGGGGGGCGGCGGTGATCGCCGTGTCGAGGACCGACATGCCCTGCTGGTAGCGGGTCAGCTCCTGGCCGGAGGCGCGGATGAAGGCATTGGACAGCGAGTACTCGCGGTTGGTCAAGCTGTAGACCATGATCCGGGCGACGGCGTCCTTGCTCTTCTTGCCCATCTCAACGGCGGTATCGATCTCGCGCTTTTCGACACTCTCGAGCATCTTCTCGACGACCTCAGCCTCGCGGTGGCTGTTCTCGCGGACGATGAAGAGCATGCGCTCGACGACAACCGTCAGGGCGATGAACGACAGGAGCAGGATCGGCCACATTACGGGACCGCCATGCTTAAACAGTTCCATGGGCGACTCGTCGCCGATGAGGAACGCGAGGGGGAGGCAGTTAGTGATCATAGTAGGAGAAAGAATTTAGGGGCTGCGTGAAAGGGGAGTCGGTTTACTCGGCGGGGGATTCGCAGGGATTGTTGGGCGTCGGGGGTGAGGGCTTTATACGTTGGTATGCCTGCGAAGTGAAAAACTTGGCCGGAACGGAACTTTATTGTCAACTTACTTTCTCGGAAGGTCCGTTAAATTACTTCCTCTTGGCGGGTCATCAGCAAAAGGCGTACTTGAACCTAGCCCGATAAGCGGCGTTGCGCATTTGCGGCAATCTCGCTCGAGAAAATGGCTGCCCGACTAGGACTCGAACCTAGACAAGCAGAGTCAGAATCTGCTGTGCTGCCATTACACTATCGGGCAAAGAAACATGGAGCCGGCGACGGGAATCGAACCTGCAACCACCTGTTTACAAAACAGGTGCTCTGCCATTGAGCTACGCCGGCGGGAACGGGATCGTTCTCAGAGGGGAAGATAGAAAAGAGCGGGCTGCCGGGCACAGGCCCCGGCAGCTATCGGTTGACGTCTGAAGAGCGAGGAAGTGCCTCCCCGGGGACTTGAACCCCGAACCTACTGATTAAGAGTCAGCTGCTCTACCAATTGAGCTAGGAAGGCGCAACCGGAAGTGTTAGACGCTCGCAAACCGAGGTATGATGTCAAGTAGCTTAAGGGGCCGCTGTGCACTTTGCCCTTGCCAATCGGCTTCGGAAAGCTGTTTTGGACCGCTCCGCCCATGCAAAAGACAAAGAAATCCGTCGCCAAGCGCTTCAAGCTGAGCGCTCGCGGCAAGCTCGTCCGCCGGACCCCCGGGTTCAGGCACCTGCTCGCCTCGAAGCGCACCCAGCAAAAGCGCCGGGCCTCCAAGGACAAGCTTGTGGCCGAAGGCCATGCCGCGCCGCTCAAGCGCTGCCTGCCGTTCGGCCTCTGAGCAACACTCCACTATATACTAGACTGCGCACAGCGGGTGAAATCCTAAAGCCGACCCGCTGGCGCCTAACCCAAAGGAACACCACAACATGGCTCGTGCAACAAACTCCCCCGCGTCGCGAAAGCGGCGCAAGAAAGTGCTGAAATACGCCAAGGGCTATTTCGGCAACAAATCCAAGCTCTTCCGCTACGCCAAGGAAGCCGTCCAGCACGCCTGGCAGTACGGATACCGCCACCGGCGCAAGAAAAAGACCGAGTGGCGCCAGCTGTGGATCGTCCGCGTGAACGCGGCCTGCCGCACCGCCGGCATCAGCTACAGCCGTTTCATCGAGGGCCTCAAGGCCGCCAACATCGAGCTCGACCGCAAGGTGCTTGCCGATCTCGCGGTCAGGGACGAGGTGGCGTTTAACGCCCTGGTCCAGCAGTCCCGCGACGCGCTGAAGTCCAAGTCGCCCGCTCCCAAGGCCTAGGGCCGGAGCCGCGCCCCCGCCGGGTTCGCCGTCGCAAGCCGTCCTTCCGGCTTGCGACTTTGGGCCTTCGGCCTCCGACTAGGGGTCTCCCTGCCGATGCAAGAAGAACTCTCCACGCTGGTGGCCAGGGCGGCCTCCGAGCTGCCCCAAGTCCGGACCCGTCCGGAGTTTGAAGCCGCGAAGGCCCGCTATGTGGGCCCGAACGGCGACCTCACCCGGCTGATGAAGCAGATGGGGGCCGTGCCAAAGGAGGAGCGCCCCGCTGCCGGCAGGGCCGTCAACGAGGCCAAGGCCCGCCTGCAGGAGCAGTTCGACGCGGCACTGCGCCGCCTGACTGAGGCCGAGCTGGCCGCCGAGCTCGGCCCACCGGTCGATCCGACCCTTCCCTCGCCCGACCCGGGCCCGGGCACTTACCACCCGCTGACCCTGGTCAGGGAGGAAATGTGCAGGATCCTGCGCAAAGTCGGCTTTGCCGTCGCCGACGGCCCGGAGGTCGAGACCGAGTTTTACTGCTTCGACGCGCTGAACACCCCCGCGGACCACCCGGCGCGCGACACCCAGGACACGTTCTATTTTCCCAGTGCGGCCCGGTTCGGCAACGTCACCAAGAAGACCGCCGGTGAGAAGTACCTGCTGCGCACGCACACCTCCTCGGTCCAGATCCGCACCATGCTCCAGTCCCCTCCCCCGATCCGGATCGTCTCCCCGGGGCGCGTGTACCGGCGGGACACCACGGACGCGACCCACTCCGCCAATTTTCACCAGCTGGAGTGCCTCTCCGTGGATCGCGGAGTCACGGTGCGGGACCTGAAGGCGCTGCTCGACTACATCTTCACGGCGCTCCTGGGCCCGGGGACAAAGACCCGGTTCCGCCCCCACTACTTCAGCTACACCGAGCCCAGTTTCGAGGTCGACCTTTCGGCTCGCCACCTGCCGAAGGTCAACAAGGAATGGATTGAGATCGGCGGCTGCGGCATGGTGGACCCGGCCGTCTTCACCGCGGTCGGCTACGACCCGGCAATCTGGACCGGATACGCCTTCGGCATGGGCCTGGAACGCCTGGCCATGCTCCTGTACGGGATCGATGACATCCGGTACTTCTACCAGAACGACCTGAGATTCCTCCGGCAGTTCGCCTGAAGCCGCCCTCCCCGTGAAGATTTCCCTGAACTGGCTCCAAGAGTACGTGACCCTCGACGCCCCGGTCGAGGAGATCACCCGCGCGATCACCTTCCTCGGCTTTGAGGTGGAGGGCGTCCAGGTGACCGGGGCGCCGGCCCTGGAAAAAGTGTTTGTCGGAGAGGTGCGCACCCGCGAAAAGCACCCCAACGCCGACAAACTCTCGATCTGCCAGGTCGACCTGGGACCGGCAGGCGGAGTGAAGACCATTGTCTGCGGCGCGCAGAACTACCAGGTCGGCGACCGGGTACCGGTGGCCCTTGCCGGGGCGGTCCTGCCCGGAAACTTCACCATCAAACAGTCCAAGATCCGCGGGCAGCTCTCCGACGGAATGATGTGCTCGGCCCGGGAGCTCGGAGCCGGCGACGACGCCGGGGGCCTTTTGATCCTGTCCAGCCGCCCGGAGATCGGTCTGCCGATCAACGCCGTCCTCCCGCCGGGCGACACGGTCTTCGACATCGAGATCACGCCAAACCGGCCCGACTGCCTCTGCCACCTCGGCGTCGCCCGGGAACTTGCGGCGTGGTTTTCAAAGGACCTGAAGTACCCGGAGGCGCGCTCCGCCTCAGGCGAGCCCGAGCCGGCAGAGGCGAGCGCCGGCCTGCCGGGGGGCGTCAGGGTGGACGCCCCGGACGACTGCCCGCTTTACTCCGCCCACGTTGTTTCGGGCGTGAAGATCGGCCCCAGCCCCGGCTGGATGCAGGCCCGCCTGAAGGCTGCCGGCCTTCGCCCCATCAACAACGTCGTCGACGTCGGCAACTATGTGATGCTCGAGTACGGCCAGCCGCTCCACGCCTTCGACGCCCGGCGCCTGGGCGGCGGACGGATCATCGTCCGTCACGCGGCCGACGGAGAGAAGATCCGCACCCTCGACGGCGTGGACCGCACCTTGAACCGGCGCATGCTCGTCATCGCCGACGGCGAGAAGCCGGTCGTGATCGCGGGCATCATGGGGGGCGAGAATTCCGGGGTCTCCGACGACACAACGGACTTGGTCCTGGAATGCGCAATCTTCCGGCCAGGGGCGATCCGCTGGACGTCCCGGCAGCTGGGGCTGTCCTCGGACTCCTCCTACCGCTACGAGCGGGGAGTCGACCCGCACTGCGCGGCCGAGGCGGCGGCCCGCGCCCTGGACCTGATCATGGCGACGGCCGGGGGCCGCGTTGTCGGTCCGGCCTTCACGGTGGGCGGGGACGTCCCGTGGAAGAGGGAAATCGTGCTTTCGACCGGATTTGTGCGCGAGCGCCTCGGGTTCGACATCCCGGACAAAGCGATGAAGGCCGCCCTCGAGGCCCTGGAGCTGCCCGTGATCCGTGAGGAGGCCGGGCCCGGCCCGGGCATGACCCTGACCGTGTCGATCCCGAGCTGGCGCAACGACCTGGACCGCCCGATCGACCTGGTCGAGGAGATCCTGCGGCTGCACGGCACCGAGAAAATCCCGCCGGCGGCCGTGGCGGCCCCCGGGCTGCCCGGCGAGGACGACCCGGTCGTGCGCTTCAACCGCCGCGCCACCGACTACCTGGTCGGGCACGACTTCCACGAGTGCTCCAACGTGACGCTGCGCTCGGCCCGCGAGGTCGCCGCGTGGGTCTCGGCCACGGCGGCCCAGGAGCTCAACCTGGCGAATCCCTTCGTCGAGGACCAGTCCCACCTGAGGCCGACCCTGATCATCGGCCTGCTGGAGTCGCTCAAACTCAACCAGTCCCGCGGCGTGGCCGTCTCCCGCTTGGCGGAGGTCGGGCGGATCTTCATCGAGCGCGACGGCCTGATCCACGAGTGCGCGGCGGCCGCATTCATCGCGGCCGTGGACCCGGCGCGGCGCTGGCTGAAGCGGGAGCCCGTCGACTTCTACGCCGTCAAGCACCACGTCGAGGCCCTCGCCGGCATGGCCGGCGTCGACCTGGCCTCCGAGCCTCTGGCGCCGCTGGTCGGCGGAAGCCAGGGGTGGCAGGAGGGGCACTCGGCCGAGGCGGGTCTGGCCGAGAAGGGTTGGACCGCCCGGTTCGGCCTCCTGAACCTGTCGCTGGTGCGGGCCTTGGGCGTCGAGGGAAAGGTCTACGGCGGACTCTTCGCCATCCTGCCCGAGCGCCTCAAATCGGGGGCCCCTCGGAGGCGCTATGCCGACTTCAGCCTGTTCCCGCCGGTGCTGCGCGACCTGGCGCTCGTCGCCGAGGAGGCCGTTCCGGCGGCCCGGGTGCGCTCCGACCTCGAGCGGATCGCCCGCGAGGCCTGCAGCGCCGCCCAAGCGCCGGCCGCCGCGGCCTTCGTCCTGGAGAGCCTGGAGTTATTTGACGTCTACCGCGGCCAGGGTCTGCCCGAGGGCCGCAAGAGCCTGGCCTTCTCGTTTGCCTTCCGCGCGGCCGACCGGACGCTCACGGACTCCGAGGTGAACGCCGTCCTTCAGAGGATCCAGGAGGGGATCGCCGCCGGGACGCCCTACCAGGTCCGCAAATGAGCGCCCACGCGGACCTCGACATCGACCACGTCGCGCGCCTGGCGCGCCTGGCCCTCACCCCCGAGGAGAGGGCCCGCTTCGCCTCCCAACTCGGGGGAGTCCTCGACCACGTGGCCCAGCTGAGCGAGGTGGACGTCTCCGGAATCGAACCGACCGCGCACGCCTTCCCCGTCTTCAACGTCTGGGCCGAGGACAAGCCCGCCCCCGGGCTGCCGGTCGAGGCGGCGCTGCGCAACGCTCCGGCCCAGCGCGACCACATGGTCGTGGTGCCGAAGGTCGTGGAGTAAAGCGGGATGGCCTCCGCCCTGTTCCATCGACCCGCAGCGGAACTGTCCGCCCTGCTCGATTCGGGGGCCATCTCCTCGGTCGAGCTGATGCAGGCGGTGATCGACCGCGTCAAGGCGGTCGACCCCTCCGTTAGGGCCTTCAACTCCTCGGACCCCGATTCGGCGCTCGCGCAGGCGCGGGCCTCCGACGAGCGCCGAGCGGCGGGGCGCAGGCTAGGGCCCCTGGACGGGCTTCCGATAGGGCTCAAGGACGTGATCGCCGTCGAGGGCCAGCCGCTGACGGCCTCGAGCAAGATGCTGGCCAATTTCATTTCGCCCTATGACTCGACCGTGGCCTCCCGCCTCAAGGCGGCTGGCGCGATCTGCTGGGGACGCCTCAACCTGGACGAGTTCGCCATGGGCTCCTCCACCGAGAACTCCGCGTTCGGGCCCACGCGAAACCCCTGGGACCTGTCGCGGGTGCCCGGGGGCTCCTCGGGCGGGAGTGCGGCCGCGGTGGCCGCGGGCGAGGCGGTTGCCGCCCTCGGCTCCGACACCGGGGGGTCCATCCGCCAACCCGCAGCCCTGTGCGGCGTCGTCGGGCTGAAGCCCACCTACGGGCTCGTCTCCCGCTACGGGCTGGCCGCCTTCGCCTCGTCCCTGGACCAGATCGGACCGCTGACCCGGACGGTCGAGGACGCGGCTCTCGTGCTCGGGGCGATCGCCGGCCACGACCCCCGGGACTCGACCTCGGTCCGCTCCGAGGTTCCCGACTACGCCGGGCTGGTCCGGCGGCGCGGGGGCCCCTGGAGGTTGGGGATCCCAAAGGAATATTTCGGGCAGGGCCTCGACCCGGAGGTGGCCGCGGCCGTGGAGAACGCGATCGCCCACTACCGCTCGCAGGGCTGCGAGATCCGGGAGGTCTCGCTGCCCCACACCCGCTACGGGATCGGGGTCTACTACATCATCGCCGCGGCCGAGTGCTCGTCGAACCTCGCCCGCTACGACGGGGTCCGCTACGGGCACCGAAGCCGGGAGGCCACCGACGCGGTCGACCTGTACTTCCGCTCGAGGGCGGAGGGCTTCGGGGCCGAGGTCAAACGCCGGGTGATCCTCGGCACCTATGTGCTGAGCAGCGGCTACTATGACGCCTTCTACCTGCGGGCGCAGAAGGTCCGGACCCTGATCCGGCGCGACTTCCTCGAGGCCTACCGCGAGGTCGACGCCCTGGTGACCCCCACCTCGCCCATTCCGGCCTTCCGGCTGGGCGAGAAGTCGGCCGATCCGCTGGCGATGTACCTGTGCGACATCTACACGATCGGGGTCAACCTGGCCGGCCTGCCGGGCATCAGCCTGCCCTGCGGGTTCACCGCCTCCGGCCTGCCGATCGGCCTCCAGCTGATCGGTCAGCCGTTCAAGGAAGCGGAGCTGCTCTCGATCGCGCGCTCCTATGAGCAGGCCCACGACTGGCACACGCGCGTGCCCAGCCTCTGATCCGATGAACTACGAAGCCGTCATCGGACTTGAGGTCCACGTGCAGGTGAAGACCCGCTCGAAGATGTTCAGCCGGGTCCCCGTGGCCTTCGGCGCGCCCGAGAATACCCTGACCGACCCCGTGGTCCTCGGGCTTCCGGGCGCCCTGCCCGTGATGAACCTCGCGGCCCTGGACGCCGTAATCAAGGCGGGGCTCATGCTCGGCTGCGAGATTGCCCCGGTGTGCAAGTGGGACCGGAAGAACTACTTCTACCCGGACTCCCCCAAGAATTACCAGATCTCGCAGTACGATCAACCCCTCTGCCGCGGCGGCTCCGTCGAGATCGAATTGCCCGGCCCCTCGCGCAACGTCATGGGCGAGCACCGCAGGGTGCCGCTGACCCGGATCCACCTCGAGGAGGATGTCGGCAAACTCAACCACGGGGCAAACGAGTCGCTGGTCGACTTCAACCGGGCGGGCACGCCCCTGATGGAGATCGTCTCCGAACCTGCCCTGCGCAGCGCGGAGGAGGCCTTCGCCTTCCTGACGGCCTTGAGGGCGGTCATGGTCTGCGGGGGCATCTCCGACTGCGACATGGAGAAGGGGCAGCTGCGGTGCGACGCGAATATCTCGGTCCGGCCCGAGGGCAGCCCCCGGCTGGGCACCAAGGTCGAGCTGAAAAATCTCAACTCGATCTCCTTCGTCCGCGACGGGATCGCCCACGAGATCCGCCGCCAGCTCGCAGTCGTGCAGTCCGGCGGCGTGATCGTGCAGGAGACGCGCGACTACGACGGGCAGACGGGCGCCTCCCAGTCCCTGCGTACCAAGGAGCAGGAGCACGACTACCGGTACTTTCCGGATCCCGACTTGATGCCGGTCGCCGTCGACGCAGCCTGGAAGGAGAGAATCCGGTCCCAGTGCCCGGAGCTGCCCTTCGAGCGGCAGCGCCGGTTTTTCTCCGAGTACGGCCTACCCTACACGATCACCTCGGTGCTCGTGGTGGACCGGGAGCTCAGCGAGTACTTCGAGGAGGCCGCCCGGCTCTCCGCCGACCCCCTGGCCGTGGGCAACTGGGTTGTGAACCAGTTCCTGAGGGAACTGGGGGAAGGGAAGCTTTCCTTCGCCGAGCTCAGGCGCCGGGTTCCGCCGGCTGCGGCCGCGGAGCTTGTGGCCGAGATCGCCAAGGGAACGGTCCTGACGACCGCCGTCGCCGGATTGTCGGCCGCGCTCTTTCAGGCCGATCCTCCGGTCGGCGTCAGGCAGGCGATCGAAAAGGCCGGTCTTGCGCAGCGCAGCTCCGGGGAGGACCTGGAGCGCTGGTGCCGCGAGGCCATAGCGGGCAACCCCAAGGCGCTCGCAGACTTCAAGGCGGGCCGGGACAGCGCGATCAACGGCTTCAAAGGGCCGGTCATGCGGGCGGCCAAGGGAAAGGCGGACCCCAAGGCCGTCGACGAGATGCTCCGCCGGCTCCTGAAGGAGGCCGGCTAAGTCAGAGGCTTCAGGCCGTGGCCGGCTCGAGCTTGGGCCGGGCTGGGACCGCAGGCGGCGTCCCGATGAACTCGACCACGTGGCTCACCTCGGTGTAGCCCTTGGTCCGGAGCAGCTCCTCGACCCCGTGGAGGGCCCGGGTCAATTCCGCGGTCGTCGCCTCGTCGATGTCGTCCACCCGGCGGGTGTTCTTGCAGACGACATGGTAGCGGGCGGCACCGCCAAGGTTGATCTCGTACAGGGAGGTTCCGTTCAGGAAATACGTGCGGCGAACCAGGCTGATCTCCTCGAAGGCTGCGATGCACCGGTAGACCGTCACCAGGTCGCAGCGCGCGGGCCCGAGCTCCTCGTGGATCTGCTCGATGCTCGCCGGCTCCCGCCTTGCCGCGAGGGCCGCGAGGATTGCCAGGCGAGGGCGCGTGATCCTCAGACCCGCCGCCTTGAGCCGGGCGCATGCCATTTCGACGGGCTCCGGGCCCTTCGGGCTGGTTTTGACGTTTGCCAGCGAGTCGTTAGTCTGGGTGGATGCGATCATGCCAGAAACCGTGCTCCGAAAAGAAAACGCAAGGCAGCTGCGCCACGCGAGTCATTTATCCATGGATCGCAAGTCATTAGATCGCTGACATGCAAGATTCGGAATTTGCTGAGATCGTCGCCCTGATTTGCAAGGACGACACCCGCTACAGTCCGAAGGCCTACGAGTTCGTCAGACTCGGGTTGGACCACACGGTGAAGGAGTTGCGCAAGAAGGAGGCGGGCCGCGCCGAGCGCTCGCGCCACGTGAGCGGCCCGGAACTGCTCGAGGGCTTTCGGTGTTTCGCCCTGGACCAGTACGGCCCTATGGCAAAGACCGTCCTCAACTCGTGGGGCATCGAGCGCTGCCGCGACTTCGGCGACATCGTCTTCAATCTGATCGAGTACAAGATATTCAGCAAAACGGACAGCGACCGGCCTGAGGATTTTGAATCGCTCTACGAGTTCGAGGAGGCCTTCGTGAAGCCATTCCAGCCGGTCCGCGGGCACCGCGGCGGATCCCGAACCTCCTCTGCCAGCTAAGCCGTCTATGCCCACCTCGAACCTCGGCTCCTCCGACCTGCGCCTGCTCGACCGTTTCTGGAGGGAGCCGGTGATCCGCACCGTCCTCAAAAACGGTGCGACCCTCATTCTCAAGCCCGACCGCTCCGCGGCTCTCGCCTCGGTCCAGGTCTGGGTGCGCACCGGCAGCATCCACGAGGGGGCCCACCTCGGCTCGGGCCTGTCCCACTATCTGGAGCACATGCTCTTCAAGGGCACCGAGCGCCGCGCCGGCCGCGAGATCGCCGCGTGCGTCCAGTCCCATGGCGGCTACATCAACGCCTACACGACCTTTGATCGGACCGTCTACTACGTGGACCTGCCCAGCGAGCATGTCGCGGTGGCGATCGAGCTGTTGGCCGACATTGCGCTGCACTCAAAACTGCCCGCCGAGGAGGCCGTCAAGGAGCGGGACGTGATCCTGCGCGAAATCGCCATGACCGAGGACGACCCCGACGACCGGCTCTGGCGGGGCCTGTTCTCGACGGCCTTCCGAGAGCATCCGTACCGCCACCCGGTGATCGGGCACCGCGACATCTTCTCCGCGGCGACCCCCGCAGACCTCACCGGCTACTACCGGGCGCGCTATGTGCCGGACAACCTGGTCGTGGTGATCGTGGGCGACGTCGACGAGGGCCCGGTGCGGGCCCTGGCCCAGCAGCATTTCGGCGCGGCCCCGCGGGCGGCCCTGGCCCCGGTGCTCATCCCGGCCGAGCCGACCCAACTGGCCCCGAGGGCCGAGCACAGGACCGAGAAGGTCGAGATTGTCCGGGCTGCCATCGCCTGGAGGATACCCGGGATGGCCCACCCGGACGCCCCGATCCTGGATCTGCTCGCGATGGCGCTCGGCCACGGCGACAGCTCGATCTTGTGGCAGGAGTTGCGCGAGAAGGCCGCCCTTGTCCACACGGTCGATGCCGCGTGCTGGAACCCGGGCACGGGCGGGCTGTTCTGCGTGTCGTTCACCTGTGACCCCGGAAAGCGGGAGGCAGCCGAGGCTGCGCTCGAGCGGATCCTGCACAAACTCGCCTCCCAGGGCCTCGGAGCCGCCCACCTGAGGAAGGCCATCCGCCAGCTCGTGTCGGGCGAGGTCTCCTCGCGCCAGACGATGGGCGGGCAGGCGGCCCGCCTAGGGGAGGCCGAGGTTGTGATCGGCGACCTGAATCACGCCCGGAGCTATTTCGAGCGGCTGGGCTCGATCACCCCCGGCGACCTCAAGCGCGCCCTCAAGCTCTACCTGGTCCCCACGGGGCGGACCTCGGTCTCGGTGAGCCCGCCGCCTCCTGCGGAGGCGGCAAAACGGCCCGCAACCCGGACGGGAGGAGGCCGCGACGCGGGCTTTTCCACGCAGACCCTGCCCAACGGGGCACGGCTTCTCATCCAGCGCGACCCGAGGCTTCCGAGCCTGAACCTGCGCCTTCTGATGGCGGGCGGGCCCGCGCACGAGCCCGCCGGAAAGCGCGGGGCGACGGCGCTACTGGCAAACCTACTCACCAAGGACACCCGCAGGAGGAGCGCCTCTGAGGTGGCCCGCTTCATCGAGGAGGTCGGTGGCTCCTTTTACCCGTTCTCCGGCAACTGCAGCCTCGGCCTGGCGGCCGAGGTGCTCTCCTCCGACGCGGACCGCGCGGTTGCGCTCATCTCCGAGGCGACCCTCGGGCCTGCCTTCCGCGGCAGCTCCGTCAAACTCGAGCGCGACGCCCAGCTCGCGGCCCTGGCCGAAGACTTGGACGATGTTGTCGTCGAGGCTCGCAAGCTCGTGCGAAAGATGTTCTTCGGGGCGCACCCCCTTGCGCTCGACTCCCAGGGGGAGCAGTCCGGGGTCCGTTCGCTCGGCCCGGAGGATCTGGCCGGCCTGCACCGAACGCTCGCAGTCGCGCCCAACGTGGTCCTGGCGGTCGCCGGGGACATCCCGCGGGGCCTCGAGCGCAGGCTCGAGGCCTTCTTGGCGGAGCTCCCCACCGGAAAGCCGGCTTCATTCGGGGCGGTGCGGCTCCCAGGCCTGCCGGCCGCTCCCGGAGAATTCGTCGAACGGCGCCCCCGCGAGCAGGCGGTTGTCCTGCAGGCCTTTCCGGCGCCGCCGCTTCACACCCCGGACTTCTACGTCGGCGACGTCGCGGACGAACTCTTCAGCGGGATGGCCTCGCGCCTGTTTGAGCGCGTGCGCGAGGAAAAGGCCTTGGCGTACTTCATCCGCTCGGCCCGGGTGAGCGGCATGGACGTCGCGATGTTCTGCTTCCTTGCGGGCACCCAGCCGGGCCGCGAGGCCGAGGTCCTGGCCGAGATCGATTCCGAGGTGGCCCGCGTGGCCGGCGGCGGCGTCGGCGAGGCCGAGCTGCGGCGCTGCCAGATCCGCCTGAAGGCTGCCCGGCGCCAGAGCCTCCAATCCAACTCGTCCCGGGCCTTCCAGGCCGGCCTGAGCGTCCTGCAGGGCCAGCCCGCCGACGACTGGAAAAACTACGACGCCCGGGTGGACGCGGTCAGCGCCTCCGACCTAGCCCGCTTCGCGGCAACGTACCTATCACCGTCCCGCCGCACGCAGCTGGTGGTCCGGCCCTAGAGCCTCCTCCAGGTCAACTACCTCTTCTCGGAGAAGCCGCCGCTCCACTTGAGCTTTGCGCGGACGACAGCGAAGTGGGAATAGTCGACCGTCTGGGCCAGAGGAAGCCGCCGGTCTGAAACGCTGATCCTGACCGGCAAGTCGAGCCTTGCAGCCAAATGGGGCTGACCGTCGACTGCGACCAGCAGGCGAGCCCCGGGGGTGCGGTTGTGGACCCGCAGGCAGACGTTCTCCCGGAATATGACCGAGCGGTTGCTCAGCGTGTGCGGGCAGATTGGCGTCATCGCAATCGCCTTCGCCGCCGGGTGGATGATCGGCCCTCCGGCCGAGAGGTTGTAGGCCGTCGAGCCGGTCGGGGTCGAGAAGATCAGCCCGTCGCAGAGGTAGTCGGTGACGAGTTCCCCGTCGGCGAAAACCTCCAGGCGCAGCAGTCCCGTGCTCGACTCCGCCTTGATGAGCACATCATTGAGCGCAAGCTCCTGCGGCCCTCGGCCGACCGTGCAGGCGAGCATGGCCCGGTTGTCGACCCGGAACCTGCCTCGCAGGATGTCCGCGAAATGGACGCGGGCCTCGTCCGCGGAAAAGGTCGTCAGAAACCCCAGGCCTCCCCGGTTGACCCCGATGATCGGAACCCCCCATCGGGCCGCCTCGCGGGCCACTCCGAGGAGGGTTCCGTCGCCGCCAATGACACAGCAGGCGTCAGACCCCCGCAGGTACCCCTGGGGAACGCGGGTGCGGCTCGTCAGCTTGACGCGGACTCCCGCCTGGCGGGCGGCCGCCAGCAGTTCGCGGGCGAGCCCGGAGGCGCCGGTCTTGTCCGCGTTGACGACAAAGGCAATGGAGCGCAGGGGGGGCATGGGCTTGGGCCGATCTCGATTGGGTGCCTTCAGGGCGGGCCGGTCAATCCCTGCTTTCTTAAGCCCAGCAGGAACTCGACGTTGCCGTCGGCCCCCGTGATCGGGGACTCGATCTGGCCTACCAGGACCGCTCCGGGAAGCCTAGAAAGCGAGAACTCGCGCACCTGCTCTAGGGCCGCTGCGCGGACAGCGGGGTCTCGGATGACCCCGCGGCCCCTGTCCGCCTCGGCCTTGCCGGCCTCGAACTGGGGCTTGACCAAGGCAATCAGGCAGCCGCCCGGCCGGAGCCTGGGCCAGACGGCCGGCAGAACCGAGCGCAGCGAGATGAACGACAGGTCCATCACGATCGCGTCGAAGTCCTTTCGGGGCAGCTGTACGGACTCCAGGTGCCGCGCATTGGTCTTCTCGAAGTTCGAGACCCTCGGGTCCGCACGCAGCCTCGCGTGGAGCTGGGCCCGCCCGACGTCCACGCACACGGCCGAGGCCGCGCCAGCCTGAAGCGCGCAGTCGGTGAATCCGCCGGTGGAGGCCCCGACGTCCAGGATGTGCGCCCCGCGCAGGTCCACGGCGAAAGCCTTGAGGGCCGCCTCGAGCTTCTCCCCGCCCCGGCCCACAAACCGGGGCGGCTGCGCCACCACAAGCTCCGTCTCCTCGGCCAGCTCCCGACCCGGCTTGTCCAAGCGCTCGGTCCCCCGCATGACCCGGCCGGCCAGGATCAGCCCCTTGGCCTGGGCCCGGCTGGAGGCGAGCCCGCGCTCGACCAGCAGTTCGTCGAGGCGCCGCTTCACGTCAGGGTCGCCGCGAAGGCCCCGAAGTCGGCAAACACCGGGACATGGTGGGCGGCGACATCCGGGTTCGAGTCCGGGTCGGTCCGGCCCGTGCGCACAGCCGCGGCCCGGATGCCCGCCGCGAGGGCGGCGGCGATGTCGGCTGCGGAGTCGCCGACCATCCAGCACAGGGCCGGATCGAGCCCGCCCTGCTTGATCGTCTCCAGGATGAACCGGGGCGAGGGCTTGCGGTAGGCGACCGGCTGCCCGGGCCCCTCCGGGGCGATGCAGATCCCCTCGAAGAGCGGGCGCCCCAGACCCAGGAGCTCCTCCATCCGGGCGTTCACGCGGTGGGTGTCCTCAATCGTGTGGTAACCCCTGCCTATGCCCGACTGGTTGGTGAACAGAAACAGCCGGTAGCCGAGGGAGCGGGCGCGCCGGAGTCCGTCGGCCGCGCCCGGGATCAGTTCCACCCCGGCCGGGTCGGCCAGGTAGACCTTGTCGATTATCAGCGTCCCGTCGCGGTCCAGGAACAGCGCCTTGGGGCTACCCCTTGACGTAGGCGAGCAGTTCATCGGGTGTCACCGTGGCCGTTCCGAGCTTGCCCACGACGACACCGGCCGCCGCGTTGGCAAAATGGGCAGCCTCCTCCAGGCTCGCCCCCGAGGTCAGGGCGAGCGTCATCGCGGCAATCACCGTGTCCCCAGCCCCGGAAACGTCGTAGACTTGGCGGGCCGCAGTCGGAATCGTTTTCTCGAGACGGCCGCCGCGGCTGATCAGCATCCCGTCGGACCCGAGCGTGACGACGAGATTCGCGGACCGGTGCTCCTCCCAAATCCGGCGGCAGACCTTCGCGTGGTCGTTCTGGTCATCGCCCGACAGCTGCAGGCCCGCGAGCTCGATCGCCTCCTTGCGGTTGGGCGTGATCAGGTCCAGGTCCCGGAACTGGTTCCCGCTGGCTGGCTTCGGGTCGAGGGCGGTGAACTTCTTCAGCCGCCTGGCGGCCGCCGCGATGTGGGCGATCGACTCGGTCGTCAGTACCCCCTTGGCATAGTCGGAGAAGATGACGCCGTCGGCCCCAGCGATCTTGCGCTCGAGCAGCTGCAGGCGCTTGGGGTCCGCCAGGAGCTTGCGGTAGGTCGCCGGGGCGTCCTCGTGGTCGAGGCGGCACAGCTGCTGGTTGCGCACAACGACCCGTGTCTTGGTTATCGTCCGGGCGTCCTTCAGGACAAATCGGGGGTCGAATTCGATCCCCTTGGCCTTGAGGTGGGAGCGGAGCTTGTCGCCGTTGTAGTCGGAGCCGATCGCTCCGACGACCTCGACGGAGGCCCCCAGGGCGGCGATATTGTGGGCGACGTTGGCCGCCCCGCCCACGGTGTCGCTTGCGCTGAACACGTTGACGACCGGCACCGGGGCCTCGGGGGAAATGCGGGTCGCGTCACCCCAGATGTAGTGGTCGAGCATCACGTCGCCGACGACCAGGATGCGCCGGCGGGAGATCCTCCGGAGCAGGGCGCGGGCCTTGGATGGGGATATCGACATAGGCTTAGCGCAACTCCCAGTCGTACGGGGCCTCGGAAAGCATCCGCGGGGCCCCCGCGGTCACCTGGACCACATCCTCGATTCGGCAGCCGCCCAGGCCCGGGTAGTAGAGCCCGGGTTCAACCGTGACGATCGAGCCAAGCTTCAGCGGGTACTCGATGACCGCGTTCATGCGGGGAGGCTCGTGGATCGCAAGCCCCACGCCGTGTCCCGTCCCGTGGAAAAAGCCCACCGAGCCCTTCGCGGTAGCCCGGGTCACGTAGCCGAGTTCCGTGAAGACCCGCACCACCTCCCCGTGGACCTTCCGGCCGTCCACGCCGGCCCGCACCGTCTTCAGGGCGGCAAGCTGCGCGTCGCGGACGGCCGCGACCAGCCTGCGCTGGGCGTCGCTCGCGCGGCCCCGCAGGAACGTGCGAGTCATGTCGCCGAAGTACTTCGTCGCATTAACCCGGGGAAATACATCCACGATGATCAGATCGTTCGAGCGCAGGGGGCCCGAACCCCTCTCGTGGGGGTCGCAGGCCTGGTTTCCGCCGGCGGCGATCGTGTGGGCGGCCAGTGAGCCCGCCTCAAGGCAAGCGATCTCGATCGCCCCGCGGAGCCGCTCGCTGGTGAGCACCTCCCCGCGGTAGTAGAGGCGCCCGCCGCGGATCCGGCTCGCCCGGAGCATCCGCCTGGCCGCGGCGATCCCGACCGCGCTGCAGCGGTTGCCCTCGCGGACCGCGGCCGCCTCGGCGCGGGTCTTGATCTCGCGCTCGGGGAACAGCGGACCGGAGGCGATCTCGAGGTCCAAGCCCAGTTTTCGCAGGCTCTGGTACAGCCCTGCCGGGAAGTCCTCCGGCACCGTGAAGCGCTTGAGCCCGAAGCGGCGGGCGGCCATCGCGATCACCTCGGCGGGCCCTGGCTTGCGGCGGGGCCAGGCCTTGCGAGCCTGTGCCACAAACCGCTCCAGCGGCAGCACCAGGTCGAATCCAGAGGTCCTCCGCACCCGGCCGAACTCCAGGGCGCTCACGACTCCGACCTTGCGGCCCTTCGCTTCGAAGGCCAGGAACGGGTCTCCCACGTCGACCTGGCCGAAGTAGAGCATGTCGGCGCTTCGCTCGGTATCGGTGTACAGCAGTGTGGGCGGCTTCGAGGGCATGGGTTGTTTCGGGCTTTAGCCCCGAAGATGGGTTGAACCGGGGCCTTGCCTCGATTACCCAACGAAACTGTGAAAAACGCAAATCCGCTTTCATGGGCTTTGGTTGTGGCCCTCACCCTGGGGTCGGCGGCCTGCCGGGACGAGGTACCGGGCGCGCCCGCCGAGTTGAAGACCGTGGCGGACCGCTTCCCGATCGCGGTCGGCGACAAGACCGTGATGATGCAACTCGCGGTCCTTCCCTCCGAGCTCGAACGGGGGCTCATGCAGCGGCGCGACCTGGGACCCGACGATGGGATGATCTTTGTCTTCGCCGCCCCCCAGCGCCTGAGTTTCTGGATGCGCAACACCCCAACCCCCTTGGATATCGGGTATTTCACCCCGGAGGGGGAGCTGGCCGAGGTCTACCCGATGTTTCCTTACGACGAGCGGTCGGTCTCATCCCGGGGCTCCCGGCTGCAGCTGGCCCTCGAGATGAACCAGGGATGGTTTTCCAGCCGCGGCGTGCGCCCCGGTGCCAAGCTGGACCTGAAGGCCCTGGGAGCGGCCCTGCGCGCACGCGGACTCGACTCCCGCAAGCTCGGTCTCAAGATCGACGCCCGGTAGCCGCCGCGGGCCTGCCTCCCGGGCTGCCTGCGAACACCCCGGGGATCTCGCAGCCGCACCGTCCGCAGCGGCCCCCAATAAGACCGCGGACGCGCACGTCGTAGCCGCGCCGCTCCACCAGCAGATCCCCGCACGACGGGCACCAGGTGCTCCCCCCGTCGGAATCCCGGACGTTGCCCAGGTAAACATACCGCAGGCCCTTGGATCGGGCGACCTTCCGAGCCCGCGCGAGGGTCTCGGGCGGCGTCGGAGGGTGCCCGAGCATCCTGAAGTCCGGGTGGAATGCCGTAAAATGCCATGGGACGTCGACCCCGAGCTTGTCCGCAAACCAGTCGGAGACCCGGTCGATCTGCTGCGCGCTGTCGTTCTCCCCGGGGATCAGCAGCGTGGTGACCTCGAGCCAGACGCGGGTCTCGCGCCGCAGGTACACGAGGGTGTCCAGCACCGGCTGGAGTTCGGACAGGCAGAGCCTGCGGTAGAACCCCTCGGTGAAACCCTTCAGGTCGACGTTGGCCGCGTCCATCTCCCGGAAGAAGTCGGCCCGGGCCTCCGGCGTGATGTAGCCTGCGGTGACGGCGACCGTCCTGATCCCGCGGGCCCGGCAGGCCCGCGCGGTGTCGATTGCGTACTCGGCGAAGACCACCGGGTCGTTGTAGGTGAAGGCGACCGAGGGGCAGCCCAGGCTCCCGGCCGCGCCGGCGATCTCCTCGGGCGTTGCCGCCTCGCCCATCCGGTCCCAATCCCGGGCCTTGCTCAGGCTCCAGTTCTGGCAGAACCGGCAGCCCAGGTTGCACCCGGCGGTTCCGAACGACAGGACGCTTGTCCCCGGCAGGAAATGGTTCAGCGGTTTTTTCTCGATGGGATCGACGCAAAGCCCGCTCGTGCGGCCGTAGGTCGACAGCTCCATCGCATCCCCGACCCGCCGCCGCACGAAGCAGAAGCCCCTCTGCCCGTCCCGCAGCTTGCAGGCCCGCGGGCAGAGCCGGCACTCGATGCGGCCGTCGGGGCGCATCGCCCACCAGCGGGCCGGGCTCACGGCAACCCTCCGGCGGAACTGCGCCCTTGCCGGCCTCCGAGGGTAGCCCGCGCCTCAACGGGGCCGCGGGCGGTTTCCGAACGCTGCAGCCCGGCCAGGCTGCGTCGTCCGGGGCCAGCCAATGGGGTGTCGCTGCGGCGCATGGGTTTCGCTCCTAGCAGCGAGGATAGCCGCCTGCCCCGGGGTTGCGAGCCGGATTCAGCCCGGCGCGCGCCGGCGGTAGTTGCGGGCGGCCTCGAAAATGGCGACCACGTTCTCGGGGGCCGTGTCCCCCTGAATCTGGTGAGTCGGGGACACGATGTAGCCGTTGTTCCTGCCCAGGATGTCGATCGTCCGGGTCGTCTCGTCGTAGACCTGCTTTGGGGTCGCGTGGGGCAGCAGTTCCACCTCGTCGATCGCCCCGTGGAACGACAGCCGATCTCCGAAGAGGGGAAAGAGCTCCTCGGGGTTCATTCCCGTCGCTCCCACCTGGATCGGGTCGAGGATATCGAGCCCCATCTCGATCAGGTCGTTGATCACCGGAACGATGGAGCCGTCCGAATGGTAGAAGGTGGCAAACCCGAGTTTCCTGAAGGGCGCGATCAGCTTGGTGCTGTGCGGCTTGATCTGCGCCCGCCACAGCTCGGGGTCGAGCATCATTCCCCGCTGGGTGCCAATGTCCCCCCCGGAGCCCACAATCGTCAGCCGGTCGCCGACGGCGTCGATGACCCGAAGGGCGCGCTGCCGGTAGTACTCCTCGACGTGCGTGCAGATCGCCTCGGCGATCTCGGGGTTTTCGTAGAGGTCCATGAGGAACTGCTCCATCCCGCGGATGTACCACGGTGTCTCAAAGGCGCCCCCGGCCATGAAAAGGAATGCCCTCTCCTCCTTGCAGTTGACCTCGTCGATCGTGGCCGCCAGCGAAGCATAGTCCCACCAGTCCAGGCTCGGCCAGTCGTGGTTGTGCACGTCCTCGACGGTCTTCGCCTGCGCGAGCGGATGGCGGTCGAACTCAAAATAGGTGTTGTACTCGTTCGACACCTTGCAGAAGTGGCATCCCCAGAAGTCGGTCCCCTCGCTGCCGAGCGGAACAGCCGACCGTTCCTTGGGCCCGATGAAGGGCAGGCGCAGCCAGCGCAGGTCGACGCCGAGTGCGTCCATGACGGCGTTCTGGGACTTCACGCCCAGGTGGGTCTCCAGGGCGGCGAGCGCCTCCGGTGTGAGGCGAAGGCTCGTCGGCGGCCGATCCGTGGGCTGCCTCCGCGCTGCTGCAATGACTCTTTGCTTGCTGTTCATAGGGGCCTTTCCGAGCCCGCCCTGCGGGTTCCTCCCGGGCGAGCAGTCCCGATCATCTCCTACCCCCAAACCGCAGGCGAGCGCAATAATCCCGCCTCTGTCCGCCCCTTGTTCCAGCATGCTTGGCTCCCGCTGCGGGACTGGACGAAGTCCCCAGGCCGCCATGCGGTTGATCCTCTCATGCCCGAAGCCCTGCATGGCGGGTCAACCAGGGCAGCCAGCCCAGGAACTCTCCTCACAGATACGGGGCAAGGACGTTAGCCGCCGTGGCATGGGCGGTAGACGCGCTGGGGAACCTGCCGGCCATAATTCTCGCGAAAACTCGCGAGGTCTCCCACCGCGCCGAGAGCGATCAGCTGGGCGGCGAGATTGCCCACCGCCGCCCCCTCAATCGTCAAGGCGACGACCGGCCTATTGGAGGCGTTTGCGGTCGCCTGGCAAAGCAGCCTGTTCTTGGCCCCGCCACCAACTATCAGAATGCGTTTGAAGGTGCGGCCAGACAGCCGTTCGAGCACATCGACCGCCGCCGCATGGCCCCTCCCGAGGGAGTCACAGATGAGTCTCAGGTAAGCGGCTAGGTCCGACGGCGGGCGGCAGCCCCGGTTGCGCAGATGAGCATCGATCGCCTCCCGCATGGAGTCAGGGTTTGCGAACGCGGGATCGTCCACGTCAAGCAGGGCCTGGGGAGCCGCCCTACCCTCTGCGGCGGTTATCAGCGCGTTCCAATCGCTGCGCCTCCGTGGGCGGACGGCGAAGTCGGTCAGGAGTCCTTCAAGGAGCCACAATCCAACAACATTGATGAGCGGGCGGTAGCGGCCGTAGCCCGTTCGTTCGTTCGAAATCCCGGCCTTGAGGGCCTTCCGCCCGAGAAGCGGCACCTCGCTTTCATAGCCGACGAGCGACCAGGTGCCTGCGCTCACGTAGATATCCGATCCGTCCGGACTTGCCACCATGGCGTCGTATGCGCAGGCCGTGTCGTGCCCGGGAGCAGCGACAACCTGGATGTTCCTCATCCCAAGCGGATCGAGCACGGGGCCCAGGAGGGTTCCCGCCTTGACCGGAGGAGAAAGCCAGCGGCGCGGCACCCCAAAGCGCCGAAGGGCCGCCGCTGACCAGCCGGTGCCGGACACATCGAGCAATTGCGACGTGCTCGCAATCGACAGCTCGTTCACCATGCGACCCGACAGTCGGAAATTGAAGTAGTCGGGCAGGAATAGGCAGCGGTCGGCCAGACGCTTAATCGCCGGAAACGTGCGCAGCGTCTCCTCCAGCTGGAGGCTTGTGTTGTAGAAAACATTGGCGACGCCCGTCTCCTCGTAGACGGCGCCAAGACCCCGTGCTGCCAGGCGCCTTAGGCCGGCCTTTGTCCTGGGGTCGCGGTAGGCGTGCACCGGAAAGACCAGTCGACCCGCTATGTCCACCAGCGCGTAGTCGACCCCCCAGGTGTCGACTCCAACCGAGGCTAGGCGTGAGAAGCCGTGCCTGGCCTTGAGCAGGCCCGACCTGACCTCGGACCACAGCGAGGGCACGTCCCAGTAGTCGTTGTCCCCTAGTGAATGAAATTGGTTGGGAAACCGGTGGACCTCGTTTAGCGCGAGCTGATCCCGGCTCCACGAACCGACGATAACACGCCCGCTCGAGGCGCCCAGGTCGACTGCAACACAATGGATGGCGGTCACCAATCTCACCGCAGGAACGCCTCCGGAAGGCCCCCGTCGACCGCGATGATCTGACCCGTGGTCTTGCAGAGCTTTCCTCCGACCAGCATAACGCACGCCTCGGCGACATCGCCCGGGGTAATGGGGGACTTGGTGAGCGTGCGCTCAGCGTAGAATTGGGCGAGTTTCTCCGTGAGGGATGCAGTCGACTCATCCTCCCGGTAGGCGATGCGATACTTGGCCAGCGAGCCGATGATCCGCTTGCGCGGGAACATGGCCGACCCCTGGACCACAGTCGCGGGCGCAACGCCATTGACCCGCACCAGGGGAGCGAGCTCGATCGCAAGCTCCCTCACCAGGTGATTGGCCGCGGCCTTTGATGTATCGTAGGCGATGGAACCCCGCTTAGCGACCACCGCATTCGCCGACGTTGCGATGACAAGACTCCCCGTCAGTCCCTGCTCCCTCCAAATACGCGCCGCCTCGTCGGCCACCAAGTAGATTCCGCTCACATTGATTGCGTAGGTGAGCTGCCAAGTGTCGTCGGGGATGCGCCCCCGGGGGTCGCAGGGCACAAAAATGCCCGCCGTGACGCACAGCGAGTCGATGCCGCCGTAGGCCACGACGACTTGGTCGAGCGCCTGGCGGATGCTGGCTCGGTCGGTGATATTGGCCGGTACCCCAACGGCCGGTCCGCACGCGGAAAGACCGGTCCCGGCGACCCCGATCCCCTGCCCCCGTTCGGCGGTGATCGCCTCCGCACAAGCCAGGGCGGCATTCCCATCGAGGTCCACGCATGCCACATGGGCCCCCTCCCTGGACAGCCGCAACGCGGTCTCCCGCCCAATGCCCGAGCCCGCGCCGACGACGACCACCACCCGGCGGGCCATCTCCTTCTCCTGAGGCATCCGCCGAAGCTTGGCCTCCTCCAAAGCCCAGTACTCGATGTCAAAAGCCTCCTGTTCGGGCAGCGCCACATAGCGGTCGATGGCCTCCGCACCCCTCATCACCTCCACCGCACAGCGATAAAACTCGGCCGTGACCCGGCTCTCCGACTTGTCTTTTCCCCAGCCGATCATGCCCAGGCCAGGAATGAGGGTCACCGTCGGACTGGGGTCGCGCATCGGCGGAGAATCCGCCCTGCGACACCGCCTATAGTAGGCCTCGTAGTCGGCCCGGTAGCTCGAGATTCCTTCAGCGAGCTTGCGCTTCAACGCAGCCAACTCACCCGACCGCGGATCCCAGTCCACGTACAGCGGCCTAATCTTGGTGCGCAAGAAGTGGTCCGGGCAGGACGTGCCGAGTTGCGCAAGCCTCTGGGCGTCGGCGGAATTGACGAACCTGAGGATGGCATCGTCGTCCTGGACTGTCGCTATGAGCCGTCGATCGTTGGACAGTTGCCCCCTCAGCCAAGGCAGGATCGCGGCAAAGGTCGTCCGGCGCAGTTCGGGCCCGAGCATGGGGTGCCTCGCGCCGCCAAAGGCAGCGGCGTCGCCCCCGCGAGCCGCATACTGGCCCTCGATATAGGCTGCGGCCGTTTCGATCCAAGCCAGCGTCCCGCAGTAGCACTCTCGGTCGTCGTCCGCCCACGAGATGAACCCATGCTGGCCCATCATGATGGCCCGGATCCCGGGCCGTTCCCGGGCAATGCGCTGCATGGCCAGGCCAAGTTCGAAACCCGGCCTCATCCACGGAACCCAGGCCATTTTCCCGCCGAAAATCTCCTGCGTAAGGCGCTCGCCGTTCGCCGACGCAGCGATCGCGATGATCGCGTTAGGATGCATGTGGTCCACATGGCGCCCGGGCAAAAACGCGTGCAGCGGGGTGTCGATCGAGGCGGGCCGCGGGTTCAGATTAAACGTACAGTGGGGGAAAAGGCCTACCATTTCGTCCTCGGCAACGGTCTTCAGCCCGCGGTCTGGCCGTGACGAATAACCCCTCGCCAGCGATTCGAGCCGCTTCCGCTCAAGCGAGGCGAAGTTTCCTCTGCCGGCCGTTCGCAGGTCTCCCCCGGATCCCTTGACCCAAAGCACCTCGACCGCCTCCCCCGTGAGCGGGTCCCTGTCAGTGACCTTCGATGAGGTGTTACCTCCTCCTGTGTTGGTTATCCGCAGGTCAGCTCCAAGAAGGTTCGATCGGTAGACCAACCTCCCCAGCGGATCGAGGGTCGCAGCCTTCGCCTCATCCCATAGGTAACTGACGTGGCGGTATTTCGGCATGGCGGAGGATCTTGCGCCTCAGATTCCGAGGACCCGTTGGCGGTAGAGTTCGTCGGGACGGTCTGCCACCCGCGCCACTTGGGCCGGTGTCAAGAACCGGGGCCCGCCGGGGGCTGAGGCGAAAATCCGGGCAGACTTCTCAGCCATCAGCGTTGCCGCAAGGACCGCCGCCGAGGTGCTCCCCATCGCGATCAGTCCGTGGTTTTCCAACAGGATCACCCGGGGCAACCGGGAGAGCCTGCCTAGGAAGGCGGTGACAGCCTTCTCGATTGCCTGCGCCAATCTGAGCCCAGGATCCGTGTTGGGGATAAAGACGCTTTCCACCCCGCAGCACACCACCTGATCCGGGAAGATCCGGCGCTTAGCAAAAGTCCTTGCCTGATCCGAGCAGAGCAAGCTGTTGACGTTGATTGGATGGGTGTGCCCGACGAAGTTCACCCCCGGCAAGGAGAGCAGATAAGCGTGAAAGACGGCCTCGACCGAGGGCTTACGGGAAGTCGGGTCGACCCGGGCCTCCAAGAGGGCCGCGTCAATCGCCGCATCCGTCATGCCTTTCCTCTGCAGGAGCGGGACAAGCCGGTCGAAGCGGCACGCTGTGACGTCTGCCGGCGACAGAGTTCCTAAGCTCGAACCGCTCGCCTTAACCAGGAATGTCTCCTCAGTGAGCCGGGCTGACGTGTTACCCTCTCCTAGGATGGCGAGACCGCGGTCCTCTCGGCCGAGCTCCCGGGAGAGTGTCAACAGGGCTCCTTCAATAGAAGCATGGTCGGACATGCCTTCAGCAATGAGCTCTCTAAGATCGACGTCAATCCTAACGCTGATCCATCCATTTATGATTGACCTCGCTCATATACAGACGTGACTCCGTACCCATGAGAGTGGCGTTTCACGTGGTCGAGGCGCGCCGCAACGCCCTCGCGCGCCAACTCCGGCGCCACGGCTACCTCACCCTGGCGCGGGTGTGCCGCCGCCTGGGGGTCTCCCCCGCCACAGCCCGCCGCGACCTGGCGGCCCTAGCGCGCGAGGGCATTATCACCCGCACCTACGGTGGGGCCCTCGGCGACTACGACCGCCGCTTCCCATCGTTCCGGGCGCGGCAGCGCAAGGCGCAGGCCTCGAAGCGGCGGCTTGCCCAGGCGGCGCTCAGAATGCTGCGGCCGGGAATGACGGTGTTTTTCGATGCCGGAACCACGATATATTCCATCGGCGAGGCGTTGGCCAGCCATCCTGTTTCTCGAATCACAGCGGTCACTAACGCCTTACATCTCGCCGAGGCTCTAGGGGGCTCTAAAGTTATCACGGTCCAGTTGGTGGGCGGCGAGTTTCTGGCTCGGCAGTCGATCCTTGTGGGGCCACAAGCGCAGCGAAGCGCCGCTTTGTGGCGCTTTGACCTTGCCCTGCTCAGCGCCGAGGGGATGACGCCGGCCGGCTTGTGGAACTCCCAGGCCGACATCGTGGCTTTCCAGCGGAAGGTCGCTACCCGGAGCCGCCGCGTTGTCTGCTGCCTGGACGCCACTAAGCTCGGCCGCAAAACCCCCGCTTTCCTCCTGCCTTGGTCTCGTGTGGACGGACTCCTTACGGAGGCGACGGCGCGGGAGCTTAGAGAAGCCGGCATCATCCTCCCCGGGAGCAAGATCTTCACCGCAAACCCGCTCACACGTCGCAAGCCCTCGCCCTGAGCGGCTCGCCAGGTCCCGACTAGGCTTGGGCTCGGGGAAGGCCGCGCTCCTGAATGATCCTCGCCTCCATGCGAGCGCACTCGGCCGGGTCAATCACCCGCAGGCCGTCCAACCCGACAGCGTGGATCCCGGCTTCCGTGATGATGAAGTCCATCAGCACATCGTGGGGCTGGGGAAAAATGGTCGGCATCCGGGAAACCTCGAACGCTACCCCGATCTTCAGTGGCTGGGGTGAAAGCGACGCCAGCGTCCTGTCAAAGTAGCCGCCGCCGTATCCCAGGCGTCCCCCCTTTTCCCCGAAACCGACCGGCGGGATCAGGAGGGCGTCCGGAACCAGAACCCGGGTGCCTTCCGGCACTGGGATACCCAGAGCCCCCGGCTTCATCGCGGCCCCCGGCGTCCATTCGCGGAACTGCAGGGGCTCGCCCTTCGCGTGAACCGCCGGAAGGGCAGCCCGCCCGCCCTGGCTGAGCAAGATCCGCATCAGAGGCCTCGCGTCATACTCGCCCTTGTAGGGCCAGCAGAAGCCGACCGCCATCCGGCTGAGCAAGGGAAATCCCTGCTGCAAGAATAGTGCGATCGTCTGGCTCCAGCGGACACGGTCCTCGAAACTAATGGAGAGCCTCCGGGCGAGCAGGATTCTCCTCTGCTGCTTGCGCCACTCTGCGAGGTCAGTCGGGGCTTCGATAGGCATTTCGCCTAGAACTGTCCCCTACCTCAGCGGCATTGCAAGCCTCGCGGACGGGTTCCCAGCCGGGGTGGCTTCCTGTTCCTCGCTGCGAGGCCGCCGGATTGCGAGGGTCAGGGCGGCGCCAGCGACGAGGATCCCGGAAGTCAGGACGAAGGCCCACGTATAACATCCCGTGGCCTCCCGCACGAACGCGATTAGGGCTGGGCCCACCAGCCCGGCGCAACCCCACGCCGTGAGCATCAGTCCATAGACCGAGCCGACGTTGCGGGTGCCGAAATAGTCGGCCGTCAAAGCCGGCATCGTTCCAAAGCCTCCGCCGTAGCAGAGCAGCACAGCGAACGCCAGAACCGTCAACCCCGCAAAGCTGTGGGTCCGAGCGAGCAGCGCGAAGGCGATGGCCTGCAGGATGAACATGATTATGAAGACTCGCCTGCGCCCAATAAAGTCGGAAGCCCACGACCACAGAAATCGGCCCGCTCCGTTTGCGATCGAGATAATTCCCACCAGGCCAGCGGCCGCGGCCGCGGACACGTGGGTCAGTTCTTGAGCGAGGGGGGACGCTTGGGAAATCAGGGCGATGCCCGCAAGCGTGTTGAGAAACAAGATCGCCCACAGTGCGTACCACTGCCAGGTCCTCAGGGCCTCCCCGAGCGCGAAGTCCTTCCCCCCGCTCCCCTGGCTGCCTTCCGACAGCGGCTTCCATCCGGCCGGGCTGTATCCCTCGGGGGGGTTCCTCATGAGGGCAGCCGAGCCGCAGACCATGGCAAGATAGAGTACGCCCAGGACCGTGAACGTGTCCGCGACCCCGATCCGCGAGATAAGGGCCTGCGCGACCGGTGCGGTCACGAGGGCCCCCGAGCCGAACCCGGCCACGGCAAGCCCGGTGATCATCCCGCGCCGGTCCGGAAACCAGCGAAGCAGGGTCGTCACCGGTACGATGTACCCCAGGCCCAGCCCGATTCCGCCCAAAACGCCATAGGTCAGGTAGAGCAGCGCGAGGTGCCCCCCGGTTCGCCCCGCAAGCACCACTCCCAAGCCGTAGCACAGCCCCCCGGCGATCGCCACGGGGCGGGGGCCGGAGCGCTTGATCCACAATCCGCCAGCGAAGGCCGAAACGCCCAGCATGAAGATCGCCAATTCGAAGACCATCGTCACTTGGGAGACGGTCCACCCGTAGCTCCTCATTAGAGGAAGCCTGAAGACGCTCCACGCATAGACCGCCCCCATGGCCGCCTGCATCAGGATCCCCGCCACGGCGATCAGCCGACGGTCCGGTACTTTGTTACGCATAATCGCTTCGAAAGACCCGTCCGGTCAGGATCGACGCTGGAGCACCAGGCTCCACTGCGACCCGACCATGAGGGGCCTAGAACAGACCGACGACCTCCCCGTCCTCGTTGATGTCGATTTGCTCGGCAGCCGGAGCCTTGGGAAGGCCCGGCATGGTCATGATGTCGCCGGTCAAAACAACGACAAATCCCGCTCCAGCCGAAACCGCGACATCGCGGATGGGCACGGTGAACCCGCGGGGGCGCCCGCGCAAAGTCGGATCCGCAGAGAATGAGTACTGGGTTTTCGCCATGCAGATTGGAAGCCGCCCGTATCCGGCCTTCTCCAGCTCCCGGAAGCGGGCCTGCACCTTTGAATCCGCGACAATGTCGTCGGCCCCGTAAATCTGGCGAGCGATTGTCCGCGCCTTCTCCCAGAGTTCCATCTCGTCCGGATAGGCAAACCGGAAGGCTCCCGCCGGCCGATTGGCCAGCTCCACGACCTTGCGCGCAAGCCCCTCTGCGCCGGCCCCGCCTTCGGCCCAGTGCCTCGCAACCACCGCCTCTACACCGAGCTCTCGGCAGCGCGCCTCGACGAGAGCCACTTCCTCAGCAGTGTCTGCGGTGAAGTGGTTGATAGCGACGACCGCAGGAAGCCCAAAACTCTTGATGTTCTCCAGGTGCTTCTCGAGGTTCACCAAGCCCAGGCCAACAGCCTTGGGGTTTGGGATCTTGAGATCCGCCTTCGCCACCCCGCCGTGCATCTTGAGCGCGCGAACCGTGGCCACGATCACCACCACGCTCGGCCTGAGGCCGGCCGCCCGGCACTTGATGTCGATAAACTTCTCGGCCCCAAGGTCCGCCCCGAAGCCGGCCTCGGTGACGACATACTCGCTAAGGCGCAGGGCCAGCTTGGTTGCGACCACGCTGTTGCATCCGTGCGCGATGTTGGCGAACGGGCCGCCATGCACAAAGGCAGGGGTGCCCTCGAGCGATTGGACGAGGTTGGGCTTCAGCGCGTCGCGCAAAAGGACCGCCATCGCTCCATGGACCTTCAGCTGGGCTGCGGTGACCGGCGCCTTTTCCCGCGTGTAGCCGATGATGATGCGCCCGAGGCGTTCCCTCAGTTCGGCGACCGACCGGGACAGGCAAAGGATCGCCATCACCTCGGAGGCCACGGTGATGTCGAAACCACCTTCGCGGCAGACCCCGTTGGAGGTGCCGCCCAGGCCGATTACGATGTGCCTGAGCGACCGGTCGTTCATGTCCATGACCCGCTTCCAAACGATGCGAGCCGGGTCGATGTTCAGGGCGTTGCCGTGGGCGAGGTGGTTGTCGATCACGGCGGACAGCAAGTTGTGGGCAGTGGTTATCGCGTGAAAATCGCCTGTGAAGTGGAGGTTGATTTCCTCCATCGGGATGACCTGGGCGTAGCCGCCCCCGGCCGCCCCACCCTTGATCCCGAAGCACGGGCCCAGGGACGGCTCGCGCAGGCAGATCGCGGCCCGCTTGCCTATGCGGTTCAGGGCGTCGCCCAGGCCGACGGTGGTCGTCGTCTTTCCCTCGCCGGCCGGGGTCGGGGTGATCGCAGTTACAAGCACCAGCCTGCCGGCCTCAGAGCTTTCCATTTTCCGGCAGAAATCGAGGGACACCTTCGCCTTGAACTTGCCGAACAGGTCTATCTCCTCAATGGGGATATTCAGCCGGGCGGCGATTTCTTGGATCGGCCGGGCCTTGGCCTGCCGCGCGATTGCGATGTCGGAGGGAACGGGGTTTGCAGTCATCGGGTTGAGCTTAGGAGTAGAATTCCTGGACACGCATGATGACGTCGAAGCCGTCTAGCTTCAGGCAGTCGTTCAGGCAGACGAGGGCCGGATGGTCGGGCGCCAGGACCTCATACTTGCGCTTGACCGAGCCGATGACGTGGTCGAGCCCCAAGGGCATGGCCAAGGTCAGGAACGCACTCTCGAGCGGGGACTTGGTGGGCGAACCGTCCGCCCGCTTGGGAGAGATCATGACGGTGAAGTTGCTCAGGCCCACCGACATGTGGACCCCCCGGAGAGCGGGATCCTCGTGGATCATGCGGATGGCCCCCATGAGCCTGCGAAAGCCCCCTTCCGAATCCGCGCCAATCGGCGCGATCGCCGGATCGATGATGCAGTGCTCCACCGGAATACCGTGCTTTGCCGCTTCCCCGACCAGCTGCCTGGCGGTCGCATAGACCTCCTCAGCGGTGTGGTTTGCCATGCCGACGCCGTTCTCACTGCGCTCCGAGGCGAGAAGGACGGGCATGAACGGACCGATCCGGACCAGGTCAAGCATCTCGAGCCGCAGGGGCGAGATCGAGTTGAGGATGGGTATGCGGCCCCCAGCCCGGGCGCGGTCATAGGCCTTCAATCCCGCCTCGGCCATAACGGGGTCGGGTGTGTCGATCGACAGCGGCTTGACCGTGACGCTCTGGACGTGGCCCACCATCTCCGCAAGGAAGGCCCCGGAATTGCGGCCCACGTTGACATCGATGTAGGCGGCCCCTCCCATATCCTGGGAGACAGCCAGCTCCTTAAGACCCGCAATGTCCCGGGTCTCGAACAGCTGATGGGTTGACGGGACGGAATCGTTGATCGATTCCCCAATGATGATGAGGCCGGGGATTGGCATGATGGGGCGGAGGGGGGGTTCAGGGGGTCTTGGAGAAGAGTTTCTTTGAGAAATGGTCTTTGCCTAGCCACGTATTGGCCCAGCTCGAGGTGCCCCTAAGGGCCTGATCCTGGATAACCGGAACGTGGGCGAGGAGCTCCTCCTCGCGGCCCTCGTACCGGAGCCGGTCGTAGGCCCGCGCCCAGATGCACTCGTTTTCCTCCTTGTGCTCACAGCGGCCGTCGCTGGTTCCGCCGCACGGGCCGTTGCGCTGGTTCTTCTCGCACTGCGACTCCGGGCAAAGGTAAGCGATATCGGGAAGCGAGCAGTCTCCACAGTCCCGGCAGTCGAACATCATCTTTTTTCCGGCGCGCTCCACGGCGTGCATCAGTGCCGGGCCCTGCGCGGGATTGGAAGCCCTCCGGCACAGACCGGCTCCGAGCTTCCACAGGCCCTTGCCCGGGGTGAACATGGCCGAGTGCGTCATCTTCGCAATTCGGTAGCTGAGCGTGACGTTGCGGTTTGCGGGCCTCTTCCGCAGCGAGGCCTCGTAGGCTGGGTGCCGCTGGGCGGGGTTCGCCAGCCCGGTGGCCTCGTCCTCGGCGTACATGAAGAACTCGCCGCTGCGGGAGTACCTGATCTCGCGCGCAAATTGGCGCCAGTCTCCGGGAGAGAAGCCTCTCTCGAGCTGGAGGATGCGCTCGACGTCCGCGACCGTGTGCACGCCTCCCAGATAGGCGCCCCGGTAGCCTAGGCCCCGGTAAATTGCGACCTGCTTAGCGGCAAGTTCCAGGAAGAACGCCTTGCCCTTGTCTGCACCCCCGGCTTGGCGCTCGCACAGCGCAGCCAGCTCATCAGAGATCGCGACCCCGGGGATCCTCCGGGCGTGAAATACCCTGGCCGCCGGACCGGAGAGGACGAACGTGTTGCCAATGACGGGAATCCCCGCGTGGCCCCTCTGGCTCATCCATGCGAGCAACTCGTGGGTCTTCCGGGCATCGTAGCCAATCTGGTTGATGATGAACCGGGCCCCGGCCGCGATCTTGCGCTCCATCTTGAGCAGCTGCGGCACCTGTTCGTTCTCGTGCAGCTTGAAGTTATTGACGACAGCCCCCGGGAAAAACTGCGTCGGCTGGAGCCTGACCGGGGTCCCGGTGCCGGGCGAGCGCGTGACGTCCAATCCGGCGTTCATCCGCCCGAGAAGAACGAGCAGCCCGACCGAGTCGGTATCGAACACGGGCTTCGAACCACCAGCCACGCCGGCCCCGGCGAAGTCCCCGCTCAGCGCGAGGACGTTGTGCAGCCCCTCGCTCCCGAGCAGCCAGGCCGTGCTCTCGAGCGCGTTTCGGTTGAGGTCCTTGCAGGAAAGATGGATCAGCACGTTCCGACCCGCCTGCTTGAGCGGCAGGCCCAGGGCCAGCGGTGACAGCATGGGATTGCCGCCGGCATTGTCGGTGATCGAGACCCAGTCGGCGCTGGCGTAGCCCGCCAGATCCCTCGCAAAGGATTGGGTCTTGGCGGCGCGCGTTTCGGTCAGTAGGCCGCGGGTCGAGACAAGCTCGACCCCGATGACGAAGTCTGTGGAGGATTCGAGCCTCTGTGCAAGGGTGGGCATCGGAGTAACGGACGCCAGACTAGCAGGTGGGCCGCCCCGAATGCTTGGATTTCTATGCGTTTTTTAGCACTATTGTGCCCACTTTCGCCAAACCCGCATCGGACATCTGGTGATAAACACCAAACCTGAGAATCCTATTCCATTATCCGTCAATAGCATTACAAGCGTAAGAACAGCCTCCCCCTGAAGCTCGGACGACAGATCAAGCCCCCAATAAGTCTACTGCCCGTCGGATCGCCCGGATGTGATTTGGCGTAGTTCCACAGCATCCGCCCACGATGTTCGCCCCGGCGGTCACCAGGGCCCCGACCCTCCCCGCCATGTCTTCAGGGCCCTCGGGGAAGAGATCCACGCCTTCGACAATCTTGGGCAAGCCGGCGTTGGCGTGCACAAGGATCGGCGCCGAGCCGGCAGCCGCGCGCATCTGCGCCACAATTTCGATCATCGGCCCCAAGCCGTTGCCGCAATTCGTGCCAACGATGTGGGCTCCGGCTTCCAGGGCCGCCCTTGCAGCCTGCGCGGGCGACACACCCATCATCGTGCGGTACCCCGCCGGCCCGCTGGGCTGGAACGTGAAGGTGCAGATGACCTCGCAGGCCGTGTTCTCCCTGGCCGCCCGGATAGCGACCGAGGCCTCGTCCAGGGCAGTCATCGTCTCGATGCACAGAGCGTCGGCTCCCCCGCGGGCGAGCGCCACCGCCTGCTCCTTGAAGGCTTCATACAAGTCGCCCTCGGTCACCTCCTCAGTGATGAGCATCTTCCCGGTCGGCCCCATTGAGGCGATGACCCACCGAGAAGGTCCGGCTGCCTCTCGGGAGAGGCGTGCCGCAGCCTCATTGATCTCCGCCACACGGGCCTCCAGGCCGTACATCTCGAGCTTGAATCGCGTGCCGCCGAAGCTGTTCGACTCCACCATGTCGGCGCCAGCCTCGACGTACGCTCGGGCCACATCCCTCACGTCTGCGGGGCGCTCAACGCACCACAATTCCGGGCACTCGCCCGGCCGAAGTCCCTTACTTTGAAGGAATGTGCCCCAAGCCCCGTCGGAGACCAGGGTTTTCCCGGACTGGATCGCGCTCAAAATCGTGCTCCGGCTCATAGCGGTGTTCTCCTCAACCTCGGCAGAAGACTAGTAAGCGCCAAACTCGACCGCCGCGTCCCTCGCGGCCATCAGGTTTTGCGCTGGGGTGTGACGGGGCACCGCGCACGCGCTGCCCAAGACATAACGGCCACCGGGCTTCCCGTCCAAGACACAACGCATGGCCTCGTCGCGAACTGCCGCCGGGGTCCCCTTGAGGAGCGTCAGGCAGCTCAATCCCCCCATGAGCGTTAGGCTGCCGCCTACCCTCTCCTTGGTGTGCTTCACGCTCATCCCGCTCGTAGGATCGATTCCATCCATGGCGTCGAGCCCCACGGACGGAAGTTCGTCGAGCAGGGGATTGTAGTTGCCGCAACAGTGCTTGTAACAGAACACGCCCATGCCGTGGACCTCGTGGGCGAGAATGGTGTATGCCGGCTTGCAGAAATCTCGGTAGAAGTCCGGGGAGATGACGCTTGCGGACGCGTAAGAGTCGCCAATGTAGAGGCAGTCCACGCCAGCCCGCACAAAAGCCTTGGCCTTTTCGATCGAGATCGCCACGGCCTTGTCGATAAGGGCTCGGGCGAGCGCGGGATCGTCGTAGAACAGGAGCAGAGCCGGCTCTGTGCCTCCCATCTTCTCCACCATGAAGTTGATGGTCTGCCCCGCGCACATGCCAACCGTGAACAGCCCGCTGTCATGGGCGGATTGGGCGCACCGGATGACATCTTTGAGGTATCCCCGCTGGAGGTATTCCTCCGCCGTGGGGACGGGGATTGAGGCGACATCCGCGGCCGTGCGGACCTGGGGCGGCGGATTCAGCGGTATAAACATCCCACCGCCCTCTACGTCGAAACGCCCCTCGGCCTTCCCAGTTGCACGAGAGAACTGGGTTAGCCTCCCGTCGAGCTCGGCGACAAACTTCTCCTCGTACCAGGCCGACGCGGGTCCGAACGGAAAGCGCACGACGTCCGTCCGGTAGCGCAAGGCAGCGGACAGCATGCAATCCGCCCCGACCGCGGGATTGATGAGTGCATCCTCGAACCTCTTGCCCGAGGCGATGCAGGCATGATCGGTGAAGATCGTGGGGAAGAACGGAACCCGATCGGGAAGCTTTCCGCTTAAAACCAATCTCATTCTCTCCCGGGATGTCATGGGGTTTTTGGAGGTCGGAGACCACGGCGCCTGATATGTCGGATACCCTAGCGTTGCCCTGAGAAGCCCCAACCTCAGTCGATAAAGGACAAGCGTAGCGCAGGGTCAAGCAGCCGACAAAGGTCGTCTTGTGGAAATGCGCTGGATCGCGGGGCTAGAATGACAAACCCGAGCTTCTCCAGATGGGCGCCGGGGCTGGTAACGATGGATGCAGCTTTCAGCACCGATACGCTGGGTATTGTCCAATCAAGCAACCGGGAGGCGTTGGCTCTAACAGCGATCATGGGAGACAGGGGATGCGGGGTGAATCCGCTTCACCCTCCCTCCGGACGGGCAGAGAAACCCCCATCGCCTTTTCTGCTTGCGAATCCCCGCGGGCTGGCGCTTTCCGACCCTTCGCGAAGTTAAGTCGGGGCGTAGCTTAGCCTGGTAGCGCGCTACGTTCGGGACGTATAAACCATCTGTTGTTTATCAATCACTTGCAAACTCGACTGTGAAATACGTGATCGAAAACTGTGAAATAATACCGGGATTTCTGGCAAAACCAGGGTTTGGACGGCGGAGGGAAATGACTTGATCCATGGGTGTAGTTTGTAATATGACACTTCTGTGTTACTACGAACTACACTACTTGAGGTCCTGAAGGACCAGCGTCCGCCGACGGCACCGGACCATGAGGTCGCACGCGCCCTTGCCAAAAGGCTGCCTGAGGCCTCCTCGCAGCACGCCTTGATTCTGACGGGAGTCCGGCGGTGCGGGAAGAGTGTCCTCCAGGCCCAGCTTTTGCGGGCCCACCCTGGAGCGCTCTATGTGAACGCCGAGGACACGCGCCTGTATGGCATCACCCCGGAGGACTATCCCCAGCTGATGGAGGTCGTGGCAGAGCTGGCAGGTGACCGGCCGGTCTTCCTGGACGAAATCCAGGAGTTTTCCGAGTGGCCGAGGCTTGTGCGGGCCCTTCTGGACCGCGGCCACCCCCTCTGTGTCACCGGATCGAACGCCTCGCTCCTTCACCGGGAGATGGGAGCCAAGCTGACCGGCCGGCACCGCTCGTTCGAGGTGTTTCCCTTCTCCTACCCGGAATACCTCACCTTCCGGTCGGCCAAGGCAGGCCCGGACTCCCTGAGGGCCTATTTGGACGAGGGCGGGTTCCCGGGCTACCTGCGCGAGAGCGACCCGGGGATACTCCGGCAGCTGCTGCGCGACATCGTCGAGCGCGACATCGCCCAGCGCCACCAGCTGAGGGAGGCGCGGCACGTCATGAACCTCGCCCTCTTCCTGCTGGCCAACACCGGCCAGCCCCTCTCGTACCAGGGCCTCACCAAGGCCCTTGCCGTTCCGGCCGTCTCGCAGACCTCCGACTATGTCGGCTTCCTGGAGGACGCCTACCTCCTGTTCGCCGTGCCAAAGTTCAGCGCGTCCTTCAAGAAGAGGGTCGTGGCGCCGAAGAAATACTATGCGGTCGACAACGGCCTGCGCGCGGCGAATTCGCCGAATTTGAGCCCTGACGTTGGCCACCGGCTGGAGAACGCCGTCTACCTGTCGCTGAGGCAGCGGGGTCTGCAGCCCTGCTACGCCGGGGAGAAGGACTCCTGGGAATGCGATTTTGTGACCGACGAGTGGGCGATCCAGGTCTGTGCGAAACTGACGTCGGCCAACAGCGCCCGGGAGTTGGTCGGTTTGCGCCAGGCGTGCGCGCTCCCAGGCCAGCGCAAGGCACTCGTTGTGACGATGGACCAGACGGACCGGTTAAACGCCAGCGGGCTGGAGGTCGAGGTGGTACCCGCCTGGGCGTGGCTCGATCCCAAGTGAATCTACGGCCGGACTGACTCACCGGCCCGGAGGGCGCCCTAAGGGGGGCCTAGTGAGGACCTCCGTTGTAAGGAGCAACCGATGCCTACCCTTCACTCCGATGGCTATCGACAATGATACCTCCTCAAGATCACAGCCATCCTCGTTCGCCCCATCAAATGGCGGCGGATTCTCGTTCCCGCCGACATCACGCTTTACCGGCTGCATGCCGTAATCCAGATCGCCATGGGCGCTCCAGATTCCACCCAGCATTTCTTCATCGACAACAAGAAGGCCATCTATGGACACCCAGTGTGGGAGGATCTTCCGCGGATCAACTCGGATCGCGACGTGAGGCTGGAGCGGGTTCTTCAGAGATCGGGCGACCGGCTGGCATACTACTGCGGCGACAGTCACGAATGGGAACAGTCGATTGAGCTTCTGAAGATCACGAAGACGTTTAGCCGAGCAAGTCGCGCCACGTGCATTTCGCGTAATGGTCGAAAACCGTCAGGACCCGACCGCCGCAAAACGAGGTTCCTACTGTCGGCGGTTAACCGCGCTCTGCAAGAGGTGAGCGTATGAGCGACCACACTCTCATGAAGACCCATAACATGACGGACGATAAGCTCCTGGAAAAGCCGGCGCCAACGACACCCAAGTGGTTTCTTGGAAAGGGAAGCAGAGCGGCGAGAGGCCGATTTTTGAGAATTCTCTGCGCCGAGGATAACGAGCACATCGCGGAAATACTGAAGAAGGTGCTCTCGGACGCAGGGCACGAAGTCGAATGCGTTCTTGACGGCCAAGCGGCCTGGGATCGCCTTTCTGTTGATCCATCGGCTTTCGACCTATTGATCACTGACCACCAGATGCCCCGCCTGAGCGGCTTGGGCCTGGTGAAAAAGACTCGGGCAACCGTGTTTTCTGGGCGGATCATTGTTGAGAGCGGCAATCTGACGCCGGAGATCGAGAAGGCATACCTTGCCTTGCGAGTTGATCGAATTGTGGGGAAGACACTCCATCCAGACTTCATAAGAGAGTTGATTGCCGGACTGAAATGATATGGCGAACTTGACTCGTCGGGTGACGGAGGCAGGCGATCCGGTCGTTGTTCGGCGATACCCTTCCATTGATTTCACCGTTATGGCACCCTGCCGGAACATTTCGATGCAGAACGCCGCTTCGAGCCGCAGCAAAGGACAACTTCTGGAGCGCTACCCGGTGCCCGGCGCGACAGCCAGTCGGAGGAAGACTTGATGATTGGGAAATGCCGCCTTTGCTATGGGGGTAAGCGTGCTTTTTTCACATCATCCTGCGGGAAATGAGCACATACTTTCTATCGACGGCTTGGAACAGGCTCTTTCTGCTATCGCCGTAACACCCAGTGATACCGGACGTATCGCGGCGGCGTTTCTTAGACCCGGCCATGAATCATCTTCGGGCTCCTAAAGGCTTTTAGGGAACAGCAGCCCGTGCACAGTGCCCAACAGGACTTCGGCGGTGAAAGGTTTGACGAGAAACGCGTGCACCAGCTTCTGAATCGCTGCGACATCGGGGCTGCTGCCTTCACCGCTAGACAATCCGCTGATGGCGAGCAGCCGGATATCGGGGCGAATCTGCAACAGCGCGCCGGCGAGCCCCACGCCACCGAGACGGGGCATATCAACATCGGTGACGACGAGCGAGATTGCGCGGGGATGGGCGTTAAACAAGATGATCGCCTCCATGCCATCGACACAGCTCAAGACGTTATAGCCATTCCGCTCGAGGATGTTTGTGAGGGTGTCGCGGATGGGCGCGTCGTCGTCCACGACGAGAATGAGTTCGCCGTGGCCGCCGGGAATTTCCGAAGGCGAGGCGTTGCTGGGCCGGTATGCCGCGCCAACGACGGCAGGAAGGAATATGCGGAAGGTGGACCCTTGGCCGACCACGGTCTGCAAATCGACAAAACCATGGTGATTAGCAATGATGCTGCGAATCGTGGAAAGCCCCAGGCCCGTCCCTTTTCCCACCCCCTTGGTGGTAAAGAACGGCGTCCAGATGTGTTCGAGCACCTCGGGTGGAATGCCAGTGCCAGTGTCTGAGACGTCAATCTCGAGCCAGGCACCCAGCTGAGTTCCCGGAACCGCGCCAAATCCCTTCGCATCGATCTGGCGATTGGTCGCAGCGATCCGCAGCGTGCCACCCTGCGGCATAGCATCGCGAGCATTGACGCAGAGATTCAAGAGCACTTGGTGAATCTGCGTGGCGTTGCCCAATGCCGGCCAGAGGTCGGACGGAATCTGGTGCTCAAGCTGGATGGCTTTGGGAAACGTCTGTTCGATGACGCCGATCACGTCGTTCACGAGATGCTTCACCTGCGTAGGACTGAATTCGCCAGTCGTACTTCGCACAAACCCAAGAATTTGCCTTACGAGCCCAGCCCCGCGCTGCGCGCAGCGTTCAAGCGTGTCTATCAATTTCCGGTCGGCTGGAGATGAGAGGTTGGTGCGCAGCATCGGCGCGGCAAACAGGATCGGGGCGAGCACGTTGTTGAGATCGTGAGCAATGCCCGCAGAGAGCATGCCGATACTCTCGAGCTGCTGGGCATGGAGGAATTTCTCCTCAGTCAGTTTCTTCTCCGTGATGTCGGCAATGAAGTTGAGCCGGGCGCGCGGCTGTCCTGCCTCGTCGCGAACCAGCGTGACACGAAAGTCCAGCGCGAGTTTGCGACCGTCGCGAGTTTGCAACCGAATCTCGCCATTCCAAAATCCGTCGCGCTCAGTTGCCGCTCGCAACCCGGCCATGACGCCGAGATATTCGGTGCCGAGCAGTTGCTCAGGCTGACGGCCCAGCGCCTCGGCTGCGGTCCACCCGAATATCTGCTCGGCCCCGCGGCTCCACAACGAGACTTCGTTGGCTTGGTTCACGATCATCAAGCCTTCGTGCGCATTACGGATGATTTCATTTTGCTCGATAAGCTGGCGCTCGTTGAGCTTGCGCTCCGTGATGTCTTCATAGATGGCGAGGACGCCGATGATCTTTCCGGCATCGTCGGGCAGCGGAATCTTGCTGGTCCGAAGCCACCGAAGGCTTCCATCGAGCCGCTTTTGGCATTCTTCGTAGTTCAGCTTGGGAACGCCACTTTCGATCACCGCCCGGTCATCCGCCTGGTACGCATTGGCGGATTCTTTCCATGTCAAATCAGAGTCGCTCTTGCCGATGATGTCCTCTGGCTTGTCGAGGCCGCCCGACCGCGCAAAAACGGTGTTGGCACCCAGATAATAGAGGTTCCTGTCCTTCCAAAAGACATGCTGAGGGATGTTGTTGATCACGCGCTGCAGCATCCCATGCGATTCCAATAATTCCCGCTCCGCCTGCTTGCGCTCGGTGATGTCGCGGTAGATCCCCAGGCTGAAATGATGGCCCCCAACTTCGATGGACCGGACGCTGACCTCCACCGGGAAAATGGTGCCGTCCTTGCGTTGGTGCACCGTCTCGAATACGGCGCCGTCCGCTGAGTCGAACAAGTCGAGTTGTTGGGGCAGCCGGTCCATCGCGGCCGGAGACCGGAGGGCGCCGGGCGGCAACTGGCGCAGTTCGTCGAGCGTGTAACCGTAGGTTTTGAGCGCGCGGTCGTTGGCTTCTACGATCCGCCTAGTTTCGTCCATCAGCAGGATGACATCGTTCGCGTGCTGGGTGACCAGAGCCAGGCGTTCAGCCAAGGCACTACGCGCTGTTTCCGACGCAAGCTCCCGTCGCAGGAAAGTCGTGGTAATCTGCCGCCACAAATAAGTCGCAGCGAGCGCGGCCCCCAGCAGCAGCGCCACCAAGGTTGTGCTCACGGCCCAAGCCTGCTGGTGCAAAGGCGCGTAGATCTCCGTCTCATCCTGCTTCGCCACCAGGATCCACGGCGATCCCGGGACAGCCCGGACTGCCGCCAGTACTGCAACACCGCGATAGTCCACTCCCTCGGTCACGCCGGAAAACCCGTGGCCCCCCATGGCCGCCGGTAGCTGCAAGTCGCGGATGGAGCGGCGCAGCGTCAGCGCGGCACCTGGCTGGTGCAGGAGATCGTTCAAATAGACCACCTCATCGCCCTCGCGGCGCACCAGCAGGGTTTCGCCGGTCTTGCTCGG
Organism: uncultured Opitutaceae bacterium; assembly: GCA_903862935.1. GTDB lineage: Bacteria > Verrucomicrobiota > Verrucomicrobiia > Opitutales > Opitutaceae > Palsa-1447. The sequence goes on along the minus strand of CAIOZY010000057.1, from coordinate 1,111 downwards.
CACCGGCCATTTCTCGATCAGCGGGTAAAGAAAATCCCGCGGGTTTATCCGCAGCAGCATCGCCCCAACAGGCGAAGCGGCGGATTGCGGCGAATCGGGATTCCGGCCCGTTGGCCTGGCGACCAAGTCCCGGATCGGAACAATCATGTCCAAATGAATGTCGCCGTTGACTCCGCGGTGAAGATCAGACGTCAGGACGTCGCTGGCCCTGGGGACAGCCTCCAGCAGCGCGCGCAATCGAGGGCTGGAAGTCTCCGCCGCCGGCGGCACCGCGATCCGGGGATTCATCCGATTGTCGAACAAAACCACCGCCTCGTAGTGACGGCTGCGTTGCAGAGAGCCGATAAAGGCGAGTATTTCTCCACGAGCGGCGGAATCCGGGTTGGCAAGAAAAGTGGTGGCGCTCCGGGCCAGTAACGGTGTTTGCATTAGTCGCGCATCCTCTAGCCACTCGTTTCGCCAGTTCACAATCTGGCTGACCTTGAGGTCGGCAATCGCGCCCAGTTGGTCGGCAATCCGCTCACGCAGCGCCGCCTGTTGCACGCGGAGGAAAACGAGACCAGTCAGCGCAACCCCGAACGCCAGCACGCCGATGACAATGAGCAGCTTCCATTCCGTTCCGCGCCATAAGGGCGCTGCATGAAGGTGTGGGGCGCCGGCACCTTCGGCCCTCCGGCGGACTCGCGAGACTGCGGCCGTGAGCAGCGCAAGATTGAGCGCCGCGAGGCCGACGGCCGTTAGCATCGACATCCGGATCGTGTTCTCGCTGTAAAACAGCAGCGCGCCTGAGGCATACGCCAGGATAACGACAATGCTCAACGCTGCGCCAAGTGAAGCCGTGACCAGCCCCGCGCGATGGAGCAATCTGTATTTAGCCAGCGGTGGGAGAAGCGCGGCCAGGCTGACGGCTGCGAACAGGAACGCACCGGCTGAAAGCGGCGACATATGTCCGACCGGAATGCCGCGCACAGTGTCCTCGGTGCGCGGCAACCAATGTTCCCAAGCCAGCTCAACACCGGTCACATGCTGAAGGCCCATGATGACGGCGGGTACCGCGGCAATTCCTGCGGCCACGAAACCGATCAGACGCACGGCTGGGGGGGGGGGGGGG
>CAIOZY010000056.1 GCA_903862935.1 uncultured Opitutaceae bacterium | reverse complement strand
CGAGGGCTTCCACAGAAAGATGAAATTAATACAGCGAAGAGCCTACGGCTTCCGCTCCTTCCAAAGTTACCGCCTCAGAGTCATCGCTCAGTGCGGATGATCCCCACCATCAACCTCCAACCCATCAATCCAATACCCCCCCTCCCCAATCTTTGAACTAGACCCGATTTTTTCCGCTGGTTACCTGCAGCTTCCGGTCAAACTACAGACCGGCCTGCTCGCGATGGATCGACCGGGAAATGAACCCGGAAAACTCAATCGGAGATGAGGGGAAAAAACCTGCATCAATAGGGAGAGGCACCTCCCATCTATGCCGTTGAATGCGACCTAAATGAAACGGATTACCCCTTGAATTAAACGATACGCCGGATGCACCGCATTGGCTATGCACCGTTGGGTAATGTTGGCGCATTTCTTGGCTGGGTGATACACCCTATGCTGGCTCCTTAGCGCCAGCAGGCTCCCGTCCTGAATCGATGGGGCGTCCGGCCCAGGGGTTCTGCTTCAGGACCGCCGCCTCAGAGTCATCGCTCAATGCGGCTGACCCTTCCTCCGCAACCGCAACCGCAACCCTCAATGCCTACCCCCTCCCCAAAGTTTGGTGTAGACCCTCGCCAAGTCCCTCTCAGAGTGGACCGAGGAGATCGTGCGCATGTGGCGCTTCACCCGCAACAACGGCATCACCGAGGGCTTCCACAGAAAGATGAAATTAATACAGCGAAGAGCGTACGGCTTCCGCTCCTTCCAAAGTTACCGCCTCAGAGTCATCGCTCAGTGCGGATGATCCCCACCATCAACCTCCAACCCATCAATCCAATACCCCCCCCTCCCCAATCTTTGAACTAGACCCATCTTTGAACTAGACCCCCGATTCCCAGCTTCACTGGCGCCCCCACGGGGAATCGAACCCCGCTTTGAAGATTGAGAATCTCCTGTCCTAACCGATAGACGATGAGGGCAGATCAGTGAAACAGAGACGGTTTCAATTTTCGCGCAGAGCGTCAAGCGTGAGTTGAGGCGACGGGCGATGGGGCCGGTGGCGTGGGCGTTTGGACTTGGCCAGCCGCCTAACCCCGATGCTGGCTCACGTTGGCCCCGTCGCTTTGGGTCAGCTTCCGAAATACCAGGGTGGAGAACATGGTCATTCCGCCCAGGACCCAGAAGGCGCGGTGGATCCCGGTGATCATCTCCTGGGGGCTTGCGTGAAAGCGGTCGGGTATGAAGTACGCGGCCACCAAAGAGGCGGCCGCCACGCCGAAGCTCAGAGAGAGCTGCTGCATCGTGCTCGCGATGCTGCTGCCCATGCTGGTGTCCTCCTCGGTCAGGTCCGCGTAGACCATGGAGTTGATCGCGGTGAACTGGAGCGAGGTGAAGTAACCGTAACCGAACGCCTGCGCGGCGATGAGCCACACGGGGGTCCCGGGGCCGATCGTTGAGAACATGACGATGAAAAGCCCGATGATCAGGGTGTTCGAGACAAGGACCCGGCGGTAGCCGAACCGCGTCAGCACCCGGGGCATTGTGAGCTTCAGGCTCATCGCGGCCAGGGGTTGGGGCATGATGAGCAGCCCCGATTGAATGGGCGTGAACCCCAGGCCCACCTGGTAGAGAAGCGGGAGCAAAAATGGCATACCCCCAACCCCGATCCGCGTGAGGAGACCCCCGGAAACCGAGGATCGAAAGGTCCGTATCGTGAACAGCCCGAGCCGCAGCAGCGGGCTGGCGATCGTGAGCGAATGCCGCCAGTAGGCGAACAGGAGCAGCAGCGAGAGGGCCAGCAGGCCTCCGATCTCGGTCGGGCTCAGCGTGTGCTCGCCGAACACCTCGAGCACATACGAGAACAGCGCGATCCCCGATCCGAACAGGACTAGGCCGATGAAGTCCAACGGGTCCGCCCGGTCGGTCTTGTAATCGGGAAGGTAGCGGTAGACCAGGTAGAGGCCGAGGAGCCCGATCGGCAGATTGACGAAGAAGATGACCCGCCAGTGGAAGTACCCGACGATGAGCCCTCCGACCAGGGGACCGAGCATCGGGCCGATTAGGGCCGGAATCGAGAAGAAGCTCATGGCGCGGACCAGTTCCGAGCGCGGGAAGGTTCGCACCAGGGTGAGGCGCCCGACAGGCACCATCATCGCCCCCCCGCAGCCCTGCAGGATCCGTGAAGCCACCAGGAAGGGCATCCGGGTCGAAAGGCCGCACAGGAGCGAGCCAAACATGAACAGCCCGATTGCCGAGGTGAAGACCCGCCTCGAGCCGAATCGGTCCGCCACCCATCCGCTGATCGGGATGAAGACCGCCAGGCTCAGCATGTAGCTGGTCAGCGCCGACTTCATGCTGAGCGGGGCGACGTGGATGGCTGCCGCGACCGTGGGGACGGCCGTGTTGAGGATCGTCGCGTCCAGGGCCTCCATGAAGAAGGCCACCGCCACAAGCCACGGCAGGAGCAGCTTGACCGTCGGGGTGGGCTCCGGCCGGTTCATGGGCTAGCCGGAGCGGGCCGGCCGGCTTCGCCCGTGGAGGATCAGCGCGACCCCGATGAAGACCAGGAAGATCGAGTAGAAGACCCCCCGGCTCAACCCCAGGATCAACCCGGCATCCGGCTCCCGGAAGCTCTCGCCGAGGATGCGGGCTGCGGCGTAAGCGAGGAAGAACTCGCCCGACAGGCGGCCCGGCTCCGCGCGCACGACGTCGCTTCGCCAGAACCTCCACTGCATGAACGCGAGCAGCAGCAGGCCCTCGAGACCTGCCTCGTAGAGCTGCGAGGGATGGCGCGGCATGATGAGCTCGGTGTGCGTCTCTGCGGGGTCACTTCCCGGGAAGATGACCGCCCAGGGGACCCGGCTCGGTTTTCCCCACAGTTCCCCGTTGATGAAGTTGGCGATGCGGCCGAAGAAGAGCCCGGCCGGGGTCGCCGACACGATCAGGTCGCCCAGGTGCAGGATAGAAATCCTCTCCGACCGGGCGAACCAGGCCAGCCCGACGGCGACTCCGATCATGCCCCCGTGGCTCGCCATGCCGCCCTCCCAAACCCTGAGGATGGCAAAGGGGTCGTCAATCAGCAGGCTGGTGCGGTAGAGCAGAAAATACCCCAGCCGGCCCCCGATCAGGGTCCCCAGGATGACCGCCACCATCAAGTCGGTGATCTTCGCCGGGGACAGCCTCGTGCGGCCTGCCCGCGAGTACAGCCAGAAAAGCCCGGCGGCCGTGAGGAAGCCGAGCAGGTAGGACAGGCCGTAGTAGCGGATCCCGAAGTTTCCCCAGTGGGGCCCGAGGAAGGGGCTCAGGTTGTCTATCCAGAACGCTAGGGGCATGGCGGTCAGGGTTTCGTGGAAGGCCTCGCCGGGCGGTTCGTCTTGCGCCGCGCGAACTCCCTCATGTCGACCGCCAGGTCGTCGTTCTCGAATATCTCGCGGCCGAGTAGGTGCTCGAACACGTCCTCCATCGTCACCACGCCGGCGGTGAGGCCGAACTCGTCGACGGCGACAAGCAGCTTCTGGTGGGACTTGAGGCAGGCCTGGAGGGCGTTCGCCACGGTGGCGGTCTCCGGGATGAAGAAGGCCTCCGTCATGAGCTGCCCCACCGACACCAGGTCCTGGTCGTTGGCCTTCGCCTTGAGCAGGTCGCGGCGCCGGACCAGGCCGACAATGTCGTCGAGGTTGCGCCCGAAGACGGGCATCCGTCCGAACGCCAGGTTGGGGTACTCCCGGAAGACCTCGGCGATGCTCGCCGCCTGGCGCAGGGCGGTCACCACCGTGCGAGGGGTCATGATCGCGCTCACCCGGATTTCGTCGAGGGACAGGGCGTTGGCGATGATGCTCGACTCGCTCGTCGACAGGGTTCCCTGCTTGGCGCCGCGCTCGGCCAGCAGGATGATCTCCTCGCTCGAGCCGTACAGGTGGGGGGAGGGGCCGACGAACAGCCGCACGAACCGGTTGCACAGCCAGGTCACCGGTGAGAGGACCCGCCTGAGCCACCAGAGCGGGTCGACGATCAGGGCCTGGAGCTTCTGGCGGTGCACGACACCCAGGTTCTTGGGCAGGACCTCGGAGGCGACCAGCAGCACGGCGGCGAAGACCGGCGTTATGAACAGCAGCGCGGTGTCGCCGAACAGGTGGGCCGCGAGGGCGCCGACGATCACCGAGCCGACGCCGTTAGCCACGGTGTTCAGCGTCAGGATCGCCGATATCGTCTCGTCGAGCTGGCCCCGGATCAGTTCGAGGCGCTGGCCGCGCCGGGGGCGCGACTTTTTCAGTCTCTCGATCTCGCCGACCGTAGTGCTCAGGACGACCGCCTCCAGAAGGGAGCACAGGAACGAGACGGAGAGGGTGCCGACTACCGCCAGTACAAGCCAGGACATAGACCCCAAGCTTAGGGGTAGGGCGGGCGACGGGAATACCAAATAATGCTGCCTGCCGGGGCCCAAACAGGCTTGCACGGCCCCCGGTCCCGTGGGCTAGTCTCAGGCGATGAGCGAACTCAAGCGCACCCCCTTGCGCGATTTCCACGCCGCCCACGGAGCCCGTCTCGTGGACTTTGCCGGCTGGGAGATGCCCGTGCAGTACCGCAGTATCCTGGAGGAACACAAGGCGGTCCGCAACGCGGCGGGCCTGTTTGACGTGAGTCACATGGGCGAAGTCGACATCTGCGGCCCCCAGGCCGAGCGTTTCCTCAATCACCTGGTCACCAACGACGTCGCCAAGCTTGTCCCGGGCCGCGTCCTGTACACGCCGATGTGCTACCCCGACGGCGGCGTGGTCGATGACCTGCTCGTCTACCGCAGGGGCCAAGGCGAGTTCTTCCTGTGCGTCAACGCCTCCAACGTCGACAAGGACATCGCCTGGATCCGCGAGCACGCGGCCGGCTATGAGGTGAAGGTCACCGACCGGTCCCCGGACTTCGGGCTTCTCGCCGTCCAGGGACCCCGGGCGGCGGGGATCGTCCAGGCCCTCGCCAACTCGGACCTCTCCGGCCTGAAGTACTACCACTTTGAGGAGGGCACGGCTGCGGGGATCCCCTGCGTGTTCAGCCGGACCGGGTACACGGGCGAGGATGGATTCGAGCTCTACCACGCGCCCGCCGACTCCCTCGCCCTGGCGGAGGCGCTTCTGGCCGCCGGCTCGGCCCAGGGCATTGAGCTTTGCGGCCTGGGCGCCCGCGACAGCCTCAGGCTGGAGGCAGGCTTTTCCCTGTACGGCCACGAGATCGCCTCCGACATCTCGCCCCTGGCGGCGGGTCTGGGATGGACGGTGAAGCTCGACAAGGGGTGCGACTTCGTGGGCCGGCAGGCCCTGCTTGACCAGAAGGAGCGGGGGATCGCGAGCCGGGTCATCTTCTTCCGGACGGGCGATCGGCGCATCGTGCGCGCGGGGGCGGAGGTCCTCGGGGCGGCGGGCGGCGCTGTGGGCCGGGTCCTTTCGGGAACGCTTTCACCGATCCTCAACGAGTCGATCGGCTCGGCCCTCGTGGCCTCAGGGGCCCTGGGGGCGCCGCTGGCGGCCGACATCCGCGGGGTTAGAATCACCCTGCAGCCTGTCAAGCCCCCGTTCGTTGAGCTGAAGAAGGCCTGAATTATACCCCCCCCTTATGAGCAACGTACCGAACACCCTGCGCTACGCAAAGTCCCACGAGTGGCTGCGGCTCGAGGCAGACGCAGCGGCCACGGTTGGCATCACCGACCACGCCCAAAGCGCCCTCGGGGACATCACCTATGTGCAGCTGCCCAAGGTGGGGGCGGTGCTCAAGGCGGGCGACACCTTCGGGACCGTCGAGTCGGTCAAGGCCGCCTCCGACCTGTATTGCCCGGCCGGCGGCACCGTGACCGAAGTGAACGCCGCCCTAGCGCAGGCCCCGGAGACGGTGAACCGGGACCCGTACGGGGCCGGCTGGCTGCTGAAATTGAAGCTGTCCAACCCCGCCGAGGCCGCCGCCCTGATGGACGCCGCGGCCTATGCGAAGGTCGCCGAGTAGGGGCGGGCGCCTATTCGGAGCGCCCGGCCCGCTCGAGCTTGCGGCGGTCGACCTGCTTTAAGATGCGCTTTCGCAAGCGCAGCGACTTGGGCGTCGCCTCGACGAACTCGTCGGCGGCGACGTACTCGATCGAGCGCTCGAGCGACAGCTTCATGGGCGGGGTGAGCTGGACGCCCTTGCCCTCGCCCTGGGAGCGGAAGTTCGTGAGCTGCTTGGCCTTCACGGCGTTCACCGGGATGTTCTCCTGGCGCGGGTTCTCGCCGACGAGCATCCCCTCGTAGACCTCCTCGCCGGGCCCGACAAAGAGCTTTCCGCGCTCCTGGATGGCCGACAGGGCGTAGGCGGTCGTCAGGCCGGCCTCGGTCGCGAGCAGGGTTCCCGTGAGCCGGGTGATGAGATCCCCGGCCCAGGGTCCGTACTCCTTAAACAGGTGCGTCAGGACGCCCCGGCCGCTCGTCGCGTTGACGACGTCGATCTCCAGGCCGATAAGGCCGCGGGTGGTGATCGTGGCCTCGACCAAGTTGGAGTTGTGGTGCTTCTCCATGTTGGTGATCTGGCCCTTCCGGTTGGCGAGATTTTGGAGGATCGTCCCCAGGCACTCCTCGGGCACCTCAAGCCACAGGGTCTCGTAGGGCTCGAGGACCTTGCCGCCCTCGTTCTTGGTGATCACGCTGGGCCGGGAGACAAGCATCTCGAAGCCCTCCCGGCGCATCGTCTCCACGAGGACGGCGATCTGCATGACGCCGCGGGCCTTCACGGTGAAGACGCCGGCCCGGTCGCTGTCGCTCACCTGGATTGAGACGTTGCTCTTGGCCTCCCGGAAGAGCCGCTCCCGGAGCTGGCGCGAGGTGACGAACTTGCCCTCCCGGCCGGCGAGCGGCCCGTCGTTGACGCAGAACTGCATCTCCAGGGTGGGCGGATCGATCTGGGTGAAGGGAAGGGGGTGGGCGTTCTCATCGGCGGCGATCGTGTCGCCGATGTCGATGTCCTCGAAGCCCGCCAGGCCGACGATGTTTCCGGCCACCTCGACCTTGGTCTCGGTCGTGCCGAGCCCGGAGTACTCGAATACCCGCGTGATCTTCGCCCGGACCCTCTTCCCGTCGGCGTTCTGGATCACCCAGACCGGGTCGCCCACGGAGATCGAGCCGCCGAGGATCTTCCCGACAGCGATCCGGCCGACGTAGTCGGACCAGTCGATGTTGGAGACGAGCATGTGGAAGGGCTCGTCGGGCTTCGCAAAGGGCGGGGGGATGTGGTCGAGGATCGTCTCGAACAGCGGGGTCATGTCCTTCTGCGGGTCCCCGAGGTGCTTGACCATGTAGCCGTCGCGGCCCGAGCCATAGACGACTGGGGCGTCGAACTGCTCCTGGGTGGCGTTGAGCTCGAGCAGCAACTCGAGCACCTTGTCGTGCATTGCCCGCGGCTCCGCGTTCTCCCGGTCGATCTTGTTGATGACAACAATCACCTTCAGGCCGTGCTGCAGGGCTTTGCGCAGGACGAAGCGCGTCTGGGCCTGGGGCCCGTCGTAGGCGTCCACGACCAGCAGCACCCCATCCACCATCCGCAGGGCCCGCTCGACCTCGCCGCCGAAGTCGGCGTGCCCGGGGGTGTCGACGATGTTGATCGTCTTGTCGTGCCAGTGCACGGCCGTGTTCTTCGCCTTGATCGTGATGCCTTTCTCGCGCTCGAGGTCCATCGTGTCCATCGCGCGCTCCTCGACCTGCTGGTTGGCGCGGAAAACCCCGCCCTCCTTGAGCAGCTTGTCCACGAGGGTGGTCTTCCCGTGGTCGACGTGGGCTATGATGGCGATATTGCGGATCTTCTGGTTCATTGGCGGGCGGGTCTTCGTAGGAAAAAGAGGACAAACGTGCGCCCGAGCTATCTTGAACGCAAGAACAAGCGGCGTCGAGAACGGCGGCGCCCGCGGGCTGCCCCCCGGCCGGAGGCGCATCGCGCTGCCCGTAAACAATTTGGCCCTGAAACCTTTCGGTTCCAGGGCCAAACTTGGGGGTGGGCGTTCGCCGCGCGCTCTTCCCCGGCGCACACGTTGGGCGCTCTCGCTTTCGCGGGCCGTGTGCTCCCCGACGCCACTCTTCGCGGCAGGCGAAGGTATCGATCTCATGGCGGGATCGCTCCGGCCGTTTCCGGCTGGAGTTTGTCGAGTGAGGCCTCTTCGCCCGGTTCGGTCGCCCCCTGCCGGGGGCGGCGCGCCGGACGTGGTGCAGACACGCCTACAAGTCTAGTCTTCGCGTCGGCACCGTTGCCACGGGGACGGCGCCAGCTTGTGGCTGGCCGTTGGCCCCGCGTTACGGGTCTGGCCTCTTAACTCTCAGGCTGCGTTTGCCTTGCAGTTGGGTGACGCGTTTTCACGCCGCCCAATTGAGGAGGTTTCACGGGCCTTGCCGAGCCCGCTCTCTCCCCGCTGCCGCGCCTCCCTTGCGCGCCCCGTCCGATGTGCGAACCGGGCCTTTTGGCGGGGGTTGGCCCGCCGGAAGGTGCGACTGCGTTCTGGTCTGCGCAGTAGCAGCCATAACCCTCTGGGTAACTGCGTCGGCCCGCGGGTCGAAACTCCCCGCGAGCCTGACTCGGCTCGACCGCGGTTTCTTTTTCGGGTCTTGCCGCTCAGCTCCTGAGTTCATGTCACTGGACCGGTCATGACACCGGCCAGAGGAGCTGGTGATGGTGCCTGCCGCACGCGGTTGGCCGCGTCGGAGGGGATGGCGGCACCAGCTGCCGCGGTCCATTCCCCGGTCGCCCGGGATTATCCCAGCCGTGCCTTCAACGGGTTTTTCATGCCGTTGCGCTGCGGCTGTTCTATCAAGGAACGGGGGAAAAGCTGCCCCCGTGCCCCTCGAAAGTGAAGGGTTTGTTGTGCACAACTTTTTCACCGCCTAGCCGGTGAATAACTTGGGGGCAACCCCGGGCCCTCCAGACAAAGCTCGACCCGGCGTTGCCCGCCCGCCAATCCCTTCTTCCATGCTGCCGATCTACGAGATCGAACCCGCCCTGGTGGCCGCGATGCGCGGCAAAGGGCGGGTGATCGTGCAGGCGCCGACCGGCTCGGGCAAGTCGACCCAGATCCCGCAGATGCTCCTGCGCCACGGACTCCTGGGCGAGAAGGGGGAGGTGGTGGTCCTCCAGCCCCGGCGGCTTGCGGCGCGGCTTCTCGCGAAGCGGGTGGCCGAGGAGGTCGGCACTCCCCTCGGTGGCGTGGTCGGCTACCAAATCAGGCTCGAGTCGCGAACGAGCGCGGCCACGCGGATCCGCTTCGTCACCGAGGGGATCCTTCTCAGGCAGATGTCGTTCGACCCGGCGCTGCGGGGCGTGAGCGCGATCCTCTTCGACGAGTTCCACGAGCGCCACCTCTACGGCGACATCTCGCTGGCGCGGGCGCGCCAGATCCAGGAGACGGTCCGGCCGGACCTGAAGATCGCCGTCATGTCGGCAACCCTGGATGCGGGCCCGCTTGAAGCCTACCTCGCCCCGTGCGAGACGGTCTCCTCCCAGGGGCGGAGTTTCCCGGTCAAAATCGAGTACCTGCAAAAGCCGGTCGACTTCGAGGCCGAGCCCGTGTGGGACGTTGCGGCCCGCGAGTGCGAGCGCGCGGCGGCGGCGACCGGCGGCGATCTTCTGGTGTTCATGCCCGGCTCCTACGAGATCGGCCGGACCGTGCAGGCAATCCAGGGCAGGCCCGGGCTGCGGGGCCTGGTTGTCCTGCCGCTCCACGGGGAGCTTTCCCCGGAGGCGCAGGACCGGGCGGTCGCCCGCTACGAGCGGCGCAAGGTGATCGTCTCGACGAACGTCGCCGAGACCTCGCTCACAATCGACGGGGTGACCGCGATCGTCGACAGCGGTCTGGCCCGGATCGCCCGGTTCGACCCGCACCGCGGCATCAACACGCTGCTGGTGGAGCGGATCTCCGCGGCGAGCGCCGACCAGCGGGCGGGCCGGGCGGGCCGCACCGCACCGGGCCTTTGCATCCGGCTGTGGACGGAGCGCGAGCACGGGAGGCGGCCGGCCCAGGAGCTGCCCGAGGTGAAGAGGCTCGACCTTGCCGAGGTCGTCCTGACGCTGAAGGCGGCGGGAATATCCGACACGTTTGGCTTCCCCTGGCTGGAGAAGCCCGAACGCAGGTCCCTCGAGAGGGCCGAGTCCCTGCTCGCCGACCTGGGAGCGATCGAGCCGGCCGGCGGCATCACGCCGGTGGGCCGCCGGATGCTGCAGTTTCCGGCGCACCCGCGCTACGCGCGGATGTTTCTGGCGGCCGAGGAGCGCGGATGCGTGCGGGCGGTGGCCCTCATGTCTGCCCTGACCCAGGGCCGGGGAATCCTGCTGCGGGGTGGCGGCCGGGAGGTCGCCCAGGCCCGCGAGGAACTCTTCGGGGAGGAGCACGAGAGCGACTTTTTCCTGCTCATGAGGGCCTGGCAGTACGCCGACAAGCAGGGTTACTCCCTAGACGCGTGCCGGCGCCTCGGCATCCACGCCCAGTCGGCCCGCCAGGTGGGGCCGCTCTTCGAGCAGTTCCTGGAGGTGGCCCGCGGGGCCGGCCTGGACACGGCCGAGCGCCGGGTCGAGGGGACCGACATCCGCAAGTGCGTCCTTGCGGGCTTCCCCGACCAGCTCGCTCGCCGGCTCGACGCGGGCACCCTGAGGTGCGAGCTCGTCCACGGGCGCAAGGGCGTCCTCGCCCGGGAGAGCTCGATCCAGCGCTCGCCGCTTTTTGTGGCCGCCGAGATCACCGAGGTGGGTGGCCGCGCGGGGGAGGTGAGCGTCCTTCTGGGCCTCGCCACGGCGGTCGAGGAGGCGTGGCTGAAGGAGCTTTTCCCCGGGGACTTCCGGGACGCCCGCGAGGTCGCCTACGACGGGGCCGCCAAGCGGGTCGTCTCGCGGCGGGAGCGGCGGTTCCGGGATCTAGTGCTGGAGGCCAAGTCGAGCGCCGAGGACGTCCCGCTCGACCGGGCGGCGGCGATTCTGACTGCCGAGGTCGTCGCAGGCAGGATCAAGATCGAGACCTGGGACGAGGCGGTCGAGCAGTGGATCGTGCGGGTGAACCGTCTTGCGGAGTGGTTTCCCGAACTCGAGGTGAACTCCCTCGGCGAGGCCGACCGGGTGACCCTGATCGAGCAGGTCTGCTATGGGGAGACGAGCGCGAAGGGGGTGCGGGACAAGCCCGTGATGCCCGTCCTGCGCGACTGGCTCACCGCCGAGCAGCTCGCGGTCCTGGACGACTACCTGCCGGAGCGGCTGGTCATGGGCAACGGCCGCAAGTCGCGCCTGACGTACGCGAAGGAGGGGCCGCCGCTGTTGAGCGCGAGGATCCAGGAGCTTTACGGTGTCGACGGGCGCCTGGCGATCGGGCACGGCCGTGTGCCGGTCCGCATCGAGGTCCTCGCTCCCAACCAGCGCCCGATCCAGGTGACCGAGGACCTGGGCCGGTTCTGGCGGGAGGTCTACCCGAAGATCAAGCCGGAACTGTCCCGGCGCTACCCGCGCCACGAGTGGCGGTAGGGGGGGGCTCAGGCGCCCCGCTTCGGGGGGCCGGAACCCCGGTCGATGTTCAGGTACGTCTTGCTGAGCATCAGGCTCTCGTAGAACTCGAGCAGGCGCACCCCCTCCCGGGGCTTGACCTGGTCGCGCCGCGTCGCCGCGTCGATCATGACCTTCATCCGGCGGCACAGCTCCTCCTGCTGGTACTGGACCCCCTCGATCACGTCGGCGATCCGGCTGCCGCTCAAGGCCTCCTCGACATAGAAGCCGTTGGGCTCGTCCTCCTCGAGGAAGACATGCACCTCGTTCACCCGGCCGAACAGGTTGTGCAGGTCCCCCATGATGTCCTGGTAGGCGCCGGTGAGGAAGATCCCCAGGTAGTACGGCCTCTTGTTCAGGGGGTGCAGCGTCACGTACTGCTTGACGTCCTGCAAGTCGATGAAGCTGGCGATCTTGCCGTCGGAGTCGCACGTGATGTCCACCAGCTGCGCGTTCACCGTCGGCCTCTCGTTCAGCCGGTGCAGCGGGGCGATCGGGAAGAGCTGCTTTAAGGCCCAGTGGTCCAGCAGCGACTGGAAGACCGAGAAATTGCATACGTACTGGTCGGCGAGGAGGGTCGACAGGTCGTGCAGCTCCTCGGGCTCGTAGCCGGTTTTCCTCCCCTCCTTGGCGATCTGCTCGCAGATCCTCCAGAACAGGGACTCGGCCGCGGCGCGGTTCTCTAAGTCCAGGTACCCCAGGTTAAACAGCGAGAAGGCCTCCTCCTTTTTTTGCAGGGCGTCGTGGAAGCGCTCGAGCCGGCCGAGCTTGGTCTTGTTGCGCAGCATCACCTCTAGGTCGGTGACCACCTTGTGGGTTACCTTGGGCTCGTGCTCCTTGCCAAGGGACTCCCGCTTGCTGATCCGATCGAATACCTCGACCACCAGCATCGAGTGCTGCGCCACGACCGCCCGGCCCGACTCGCTCACGATGTCGGGGGCCTTGACCCCGGCCCCGTTGCAGATCTCGCGGATGTTGAAGACGACGTCCCGGGCGTACTCCTCCAGCGAGTAGTTCATCGAGCTCTCGAAGTTCGTCCTCGACCCGTCGTAGTCGACCCCGAGACCGCCGCCCACATCGAGGTAGCCCATGGGGAACCCCATCTTCGCCAACTGGCAGTAAAAGCGGCTGGCCTCGATCACGGCGTTCTTGATCGTGATGATGTTGGGGACCTGGGAGCCGATGTGGAAGTGGACAAGCCTCAGGCACTGCTTGAACTTGACCCGGCGCAGTTTCTCGCAGGCAAACAGGATCTCGGCGGTGTTCAGGCCGAACTTGGCGTTGTCGCCCGTGGACATCGCCCACTTGCCCTCGCCCTGGGTCTGGAGCTTGGCGCGGAAGCCGATCATGGGCTTAACCCCGGTCTCCAGAGACAGTCGGATGATGTCGTCTAGTTCCGAGAGCTGCTCCACAACCAAGATCACCTTCTTGCCCAGCTTGCGGCCCAGGAGGGCCAGGCTGATGTAATCGTGGTCCTTGTAGCCGTTGCAGATGATCAGACGGTTCGGCCCCTCGTGCATCGCCAGGGCGATCATCAGCTCGGGCTTCGACCCGGCCTCCAGGCCGTAATTGTAGTCTTTGCCCGCGGCGATGATCTCGTCGACGACCTCGCGCAACTGGTTCACCTTGATCGGGAAGACGCCGCGGTAGTCCCCCTTGTAGCCCTCCTCGCGGATCGCCTTGCGGAACATCTCGTTGAGCTGGATCACCCGGTAGCGCAGGAGGTCCTGGAAGCGGATGACCATGGGGGCCCTCAGGCCCATCCCCAGGGCCTCGTTGACGACGTCCAGGACCCGGATCGTACGGCCGTCGGCCTGGGGCTGGACGACGGCGAAACCATCGCTGTCCACCGAGTAGTGGCCGGAACCCCAACGCTTGAAGCCGTAAAAGTCCTCGGACTGGGCCGCCGACCAGGCGGGTGCTGTCTTTGTTTTCAACGCGGATTTGGGGGAAATGGAGGGCGGTTAGGGCTTGCGTTCGCCTGCGCCGAAACCGTTAGATAAACCATTCTTCTTCTTCCAAAGTCCTCAACACGCAATGCTGAATATGTCCTCAATGCCTGACGCCGTCCTCCCCCTTGCCCAAGCCGCTTCTCCCGCCTCCTCCGCCGGTTCCGGCGGCGGCGCCTGGATTCTGGTCTTCTACGCTCTCATGGCGGCGGCGCTGTACTTCCTGTTCATCGCCCCCCAGCGCAAGAAGCAGAAGGAGCACGACGCGCTGCTGAAGGCCCTCAAGACTGGCGACGACATCATCACCTCGGCGGGCATCTTCGGCACGATCACCAACGTCAAGGAGGACCGCTTCGTCGTCCGTATCGCCGACAACACCAAGATCGAGATCGTCAAGGGCTTCGTGCAGTCCGTGGTCAAGAGGGCCGACGGCGACCAGAAGGCCTGATCCCGCGCCGGCGGGACCGCCTCTCGCTATTTCGGCCAGACCGGCGCCTGGAGCGGCGCTGGTACCGGACCCCCTTTATATAACACAATAACAACCATGCTTAAACGCTACCTCTGGAAGATCCTGCTCAGCGTCTTCATCGCGGGCTGGGCCATCGCCCAACTTCTTCCGCTTAAGGACATACCGTTCGCAACGTACGCCAAGTCGAACGCCTCAGCCAAGACCGAGGAGTTTGCGAAACTGCTCGACGAGGCAGCCGCCCGCAAGAAGTCCGGCGACGCGCCCAGCGTCTTCGTCGCCCTCAAGCAGATCGGCTCCGAGCGCCGGATTGACCTCACGCAGTATTTCCCCGACATCCGGCTCGAGAGCGCGCTGCGCAATATCGAGAAGCGCAACCAAATTCTAATGAACGAGTTGCTTCTGCGCTCGAAGGGGCGCCTGCAGCTCGGCCTGGACCTCAACGGAGGGGTCGCCGTGACCCTGGAGGTCGACCCGAAGGTGGCCAGCCGCGACCCGAACGACGTCCAGAAGGAAAAGCTCGGCAAGGCCGTCGACATCATTAGCGCCCGCGTGAACGCCTTTGGCGTCGCCGAGCCCCTGATCCGGCCCGTCGGGGACAACCGGATCGAGGTCGAGCTTCCCGGGATCAACACCAAGGACAACCCGGAGATCGTTGAAAACGTCAAGGCCCCGGCCCGGCTCGAGTTCCGGCAGGTCCATCCGACCCTGACCCCCTCGAACGTGGCCGCCGGCGAAATCCCGCCCGGCTACGAGCTGATGGTGCTCGAGGACGAGCGCAACGGCCAGGACACGACCGAGGAGCTCTTCGTGAAGCGCATCCCCGACGCCTCCGGCGAGATCATCTCCAAGGCCTACCCCCACTCGGACATGTACGGCAAGCCCGAGATCCTGATGCAATTCACCAGCGAGGGGCGCAAGCTCTTCGCCGGGATCACCAAGCGAATCGCCGACGAGGGGCACCGCAGCTCCCGCCTCGGGCGGCTGGCGATCGTACTCGACGGAAAGCTCTATTCGGCGCCGACGGTCCGCGAGGAAATTGACAGCGATTCGGCCGTCATCGAGGGCCAGTTCACCGACCGCGAGGCGATCAACCTGGCGAACGTGCTCAACAACCCCCTGGACCTCCCGCTGGTCGTTCGCGAGCAGTACGAGGTCGGGCCGACCCTGGCCGCAGACGCCGTCTCGAGCGGCGTGCGCGCCTCTATCATCGGCACGGCGGCGGTGGCCGCCTTCATGATCGTCTTCTACTCGACCGGGGGCTTGGTCGCCGTGGGAACCCTCGCCGTCAACATCATGATCATCCTGGGTGTCATGGCCAGCTTCGGGGCCACGATGACCCTGCCTGGACTGGCCGGCATCGTCCTGACGATCGGCATGGCCGTGGACGCCAACATCCTCATCTTCGAGCGCATGCGCGAGGAGCTGGCCGCCGGCAAGTCGCTGGCGAGCTCCAACCAGAGCGGCTACCGAAAGGCCCTGACCACCATCATCGACGCGCACATCGTCCAGCTGATCATCTGCGCGATCATGATCTGGCTCGGCACGGGTCCGATCAAGGGCTTCGGCGTGACGCTGGCGATCGGTGTCCTGTCGACGATGTTCTCGGTCCTGATCACGGCCCACCTCGTGATGGAGCTGCTGATCGAGTCGAAGACCGTTCAACAGATCACGATGCGGCACCTGCTGAAGCACATCAACGCCGACTTCGTGAAGTTTGGAAAGCCGGCCTTCATCTCCTCCTGGCTGCTCGTCTTGCTGGGGGTGTGCGTCATCGCCTACAAGGGAAGCCACATCTACGGCATCGACTTTGCGGGCGGCGACGTGATCACCATGCAGTTCAAGACTCGGGTCGACCTGGGCAAGATCCGCCAGGCGGCCGACGCAGCCAAAGTCGGCGAGATCAACCCGGCCTATTTGAGCGGGGTGGGCGGCGGGTCCGAGCTGCTGAAGATCGAGACGCCCGAGGGCAAGTCCGGGGCGCTCTTCGAGGAGCTGCGCCGGGCCAACCCGTCGGCCGGATTCGAGAAGGTCGGGGAGAGCCACATCGGGGCCTCGATCGGCAAGGAGATCGAGCTGAATGCGCTGCTGGCCGTCGGGGTGTCGATGCTGACGATCCTCGTCTACATCGCCTTCCGGTTCGAGTTTGGGTTCGGAATAGGCGCCATGTTCTCGACGCTGCACGACATCCTGATGACGATCGGCGTCTTCGTCCTCACCGGGCACCAGTTCTCGGCGCCCATGGTGGCTGCCATCCTCTGTATCGCTGGCTATTCAATCAACGAGACGGTGGTCGTCTTTGACCGGATCCGGGAGGAGTTGAAGCTCAACCCGACCGGCTCCCTGCGCGACGTCGTGAACACCGCGATCAACAAGGTGTTCGCCCGAACGATCATGACCGCCTCGACGACCTTCCTGGCAGCCCTGTCGCTGTTTCTGTTCGGCAGCGGGGTGCTCAAGGACATCTCCTTTACGTTCCTGGTAGGCATCGTCACCAGCACCTTCTCGGCGATCTTCATCGCCGCCCAGGTCTTCTACTGGTGGCACAAGGGCGACCGCAAGCACGTGGAGGCGCACGCTGACGTGGCCCCCAAGTACGAGTGGACCGGATCGAGCAAGGCCTCGCAATGAGCCGAGGCCATGCATTGGAACTATCACCCGCTCGCACCCGCCGAGGTCGCAGAGCTCAGTAAGCGCGCGGGCGTCAGCCCCGTCCTGGCCGAGCTGCTCCTGCGCTCGGGGCGGGGGCGGGACGACGATGCTTCGCAGTTTCTTCGCCCCGCCCTTGCGGGGCTGGCCGACCCGTTCCTTGTGCCGAACGTCGCGGAGGGGGCGGAGCGGCTGCACCGCGCGATCGCCAAGGGCGAAAAGGTGACGGTCCTCGGCGACTACGATGTGGACGGCGTCACGAGCACGGCGCTTCTGGTGACCGTGCTGCGCCGCCTGGGGCTCGAGCCGAGCTTCGTCGTCCCGCGCCGCAGCGAGGACGGCTACGGCCTGTCCCGCAGCGCCATCGACCGGGCGCTCGAGGCGGGCAAGCCCGAGCTGTTCATCGCCCTGGACTGCGGGACCAACTCCCACGAGGAGGTCGCCTACCTCGCCTCCCTCGGCATCGACGTCATCGTCGTCGACCACCACCGGTCCACCGACCCGCAGACCGCCCGGGGAATCCTCATCAACCCCCACGTGAACCCGGGCGAGGGCGCCTCCGCAGAGGCGTGGAGGCACCTGTGCACGGTGGGGCTCGTCTTCAAGCTGATGCACGGGCTGCTCAAACGCCTGCGCGCCGAGAACGTCCCCGCTGCATTCGCGATCCGCCTCAGGGACCACCTCGACCTGGTGGCTCTCGGGACCGTCGCCGACTTGGTGCCGCTCACGGGCGAGAACCGCATTCTCGCCAAGCACGGACTGAGAATCCTCCAGCAGACGCACCGCCCGGGCCTTCGCGCCCTCATGGATGTCGCCGGGGTCAAGCTCGGGCAGGAGATCCTGCCCGTGGACATCTCCTACCGCATGGGGCCTCGGATCAACGCCTCGGGGCGGCTGGCCGACGCCGCGCTCTCGGTCGAGCTGCTGGTCAGCGAGGACAGCCGCTTCTGCTTTGAGACGGCGCGCCAGCTCGACCTGTTCAACCGCGAGCGTCAGGAGATCGAGCGCGAGATCACTGAGCAGGCCGAGAGGCTTATCGAGGAGCGCTTCGCATCCGACCCGGGGATCGTCCTGTTCGACGAGGCCTGGCACCCAGGGGTCGTCGGGATCGTGGCCGGTCGGGTGACCCGGAAGTACAACCGGCCGTGCATCGTTTTGGGCAGCGAGGGCCTCTTCGCCAAGGGCTCCGGTCGGAGTATCGACGGGATCAACCTGGTCGAGGTTCTCGCCAGCTGCAGCGAGCACCTGACGAGCTGGGGCGGGCATCCCATGGCGGTCGGAGTCTCCCTTGAAAAGAGTCGGCTCGAGGCCTTCCGCGCCCACTTCCGCGGAGCGATCCGGGAGCACACGGGCAGCGACATCAGTGAGCAGCGCCTGGAGATCGCCGCGTGGCTGTCCCTGGGCCAGGTCCGCGAGGAGCTCATGGACGAGCTGGACGCCCTGCACCCCTTCGGGCAGGGAAACCCTGAGCCGGTCTTCGGGGTTCGGGAGGTCGTCCTGCGGCAGACACCGGAGGTGTTCAAGGAGCAGCATTTCCGGTTCTGGGTCGAAAACGACTCCGGGCGGCGGCTTCACGGGGTCGCCTGGAAGATGGCGAACCGCCTGCCCCCGTGCCAGGCGCCGCTTGACCTGGCCGTGCAGCTGCACTGGAACCACTTCAACGGCCGCAAGCTCCTGCAGATCGAGCTCGTCGACTGGCGCCTAGCGCAGAAGCCGGGCAATTGACCGGGGAGACTACTGGGCCCCGAAGTCCTCGAGCATGGCCTTCCCGACGTCCTCGCCGTTGATCCCCAGGAGGGCGTCCGGCTCGAGCCCGGCCATGTCGATGGGCCTGCCCGACTTGATGCTGAAGGTAATCCTCATTTGTTCCTTCAGGCCGGGGACCGAGGCGACCATCTGATAGTCGCGCAGATCCGCCGAGACCGGGGCCTTGGAGAAGGTCCCTCGGAAGGCGGCAAAGCTCGCCTCGTCAAGCCCCTCGGCGACGCGGCACCACACGACGAGCGTTGCGCGGCCCCGCCCCGAGGCCGCCCCGTGGGTGACGGTGATCCGGCGCAGCGTCGAGGGCTCGGGGTCGGCGGAGAAGGTGAGGGGGGCCGGCTTGCCGTCGACGGCGAGGGCAAGGACGAGCCGGAGCCCGAGGACGGCGTCCCCGACCCTGATGAAGACGGGCAGGCCGGGCTGCAGCGAGGTCGGCGCCGCGTCCGAACCGGCCTTGACGGGCGTGTCCGCGGACCAGACCTCCCCCTCGGGCGGCACGGTCAGAGTTGATCGGAACAGGGACGAGCCGGCCTGCGGGGGCGGGCTGGAGAGCATCTGCAGCACCTCGGCCCCGCGCTGGACGGTGGCGATCGCGGGTTTCAGATGGGGCCCATCCGGGCGGGCGGTCAGGCTTAAGACTAGCGGGAGTTTAAGAGTTATTCGGGGAAAAGCGTGAGATTTTAGAGTGGGGAATACAAAACCCGTGCGTATGACCTATGGAGCCGTTTTGGCGTAACGGGCCAGGCCGAGCGCGTGGAAGATTTTGCTTTGTTCCTCGT
>CAIOZY010000055.1 GCA_903862935.1 uncultured Opitutaceae bacterium | reverse complement strand
TTTGATAGCCAATGCCGCCAGGAGCACTCGTATGCAGCACTTTGGCAAGAATTGGCAATAATCCCGCCACCTCGTTGTGTAATGCGTTGATGTTGAGCAATCGAAATGGTGGAGGTGGCGGGAGTTGAACCCGCGTGCCCCTGACCTTTGCACGCCACATCTACCTGTGTATCGCCGAGTTTATCTCGCCAGGACTACGCGACGGCGCGCGCTCAGTTCCCAGCCAACCCCCGGGTGAAGGTACGGTATGCAGCCCGCGGGTGGCTCCGCATACTATGCCTGCTGTCGTCGCAAGCTTCGGCTAGCAGGTGTCGCCGGGCTTGCGTGGCCGCCTTAAGCGGCCATGGGCATTGCTTCGTAGTTGCCTCTTATTGGTTCGAAGGGGTTTTAACGAGAGACCTTCGGCTCTCGACAGGCAGCGGCGCACTCCAACCAAGGGTCGAATCCGGAACACCCCCGAAAAGGGAAAAAACGGATCACGTGACTGAGATCGGTGCACAGCAGATCAAAGAACCAGCCGGACATCGTGCTCCCGGTCGCGAAAGACTGCAAGCATGCTTACCCGTCCGGGCATTAGGCTGCCGTCGCCTCAGGTCGACACTCCCAGGAGCCCGCGGGTCAATTGGAAGTCCACGAAGCCGTGGGCCGAGGCGACCGAGGCCCTCTGGCCGCCCGCCGTGTCGAGGACAAGCCTCAAAAGGCTCGCATAGTCCGCCCCCGGATCCCCGGACAGGAAACCGTCTATGTCCTTAGAAGGGATCTGCCCTTTTCCGCCCGCCTGTGCGACTTGGATGAGGTGAACGAAGGGATGGCCTTGGCGGGCCTGTCCCCCGACGCATGCCAGGACTAGCTGGGCGCCGCAGCCCCCCAGTCCCGTGAGGTTCTCGACCCAGTGCTCCGACTCGGTTGAGACCACATGAAAGCCGGGGAGCGCGAGGGGCTCGCCGTAGGCCAGGGTGGCGCGTGGGGAGAGTCCGCCCAGGACTCGCTCGCGGAAAACCCCCGCGCGGAGCAGGGCGTCGCTCTCGGAAACGAGGACGCTGCCGCCCGCGGCGACAACGACCCGGGCCAGCGCGGAAAAAGCGTCAGCGGTCTCCGGGGCCACGCAGTCTGAACTCATCAACCCAAGGGACAGAGCCGAAAGTCCAGCCGGCTGCCGGGCTGTGGCAGGCAGGAGGGCCAGCCGGGTGGCGAACCAAGCCTCGATCTTGGCGAGCACCGGGTCGATTCCCCCATCCAGCTGCACACTCGCCCAGCCGAAGCGCGCCGGCTCGGCTCCCCGGCTCACGAGGCGGCGGCGCATGACGTCGTTGGGGATCTTTTCGCATCCGTGCTCCAGGAAAAGGGCGGCCGCCACACACCGGTGGACGGCGTAACCGTGGAAGGTCCGAGGCAGCATGACGTAGAGGTTTTCCCCGGCAAATCCGCAGCCCTCGGTGTGAGTGAGAGCGACGAACCGCGTGATTCCCCGGTCCCGGCCGATGCCGAGGCGGGTCAGGCGCTCGGCTGCGAGTCGGGCGACCTGGCCTGAGCACAGGCTTGCCGGAATGATCAGGCCCACCCGATCGCAAGCCCACGCCGCCGGGTCGCCTGCAACGGGAAAGGCGGGGAAAGCAAGGTCGGGGACCTTTGGCCCCGGCTGGGCCAGGGGCAAAGGCCGCCCGTCCGGAACGGGGAGCGAGCGGATCAGGGCCAAGCGGGAGGCATCAGACTGACGCCAGTTCCTCCAGATCGAGACCTGGGAGTGCCCGGCGAGTTCCCCACGGGTTCGCAGTCCCCCGGCGACCTTGCAGACCCGCTCGAAGGTTTCCTGGGTCAAGGTGTCCATGGGAACCCCGTCTAGGTAGGCGCCCGCGTTTACGTCCATCTCGGCCTTGAGAAGCTCGTGGCGTCGGGTCGTCGACGTGACTTTAATCGTGGGCACGAACGGGAAGTTCGTGATCGAGCCGTTGCCGGTCGTGAACAAGATCACGTTGCAGCCTGCGGCGACCTGCCCCGCCACGCTCTCCAGGTCGTTGCCTGGGCTGTCCATGAAGAAAAACCCCGGGAGACGCATGGGCTCCGCGTAGTCGATCACCCGGTCGAGCCGCAGCTCGGGGTCCTTTTTCATCGCTGCCCCGAGGGACTTCAGCACGATGTTGTACAGCCCGCGGAAGCGGTTGCCCGCTGTAGGGTTCCCCTCGGCCGTCGCGCCGTGCCAACGAAGTCGCTCCTTGAAGCGGGCGATCGCCGCGAGAAACCGTCGAGCTGTCTCCAAATCGCTCACCCGCGCGAGGATGTGGGACTCGGCACCGACCAGCTCATCGGTCTCGGCGAGATTCACCGCGCCCCCGCAGCGAATGAGCTCCCGGGCGACCCGCCCGATGAGCGGGTTTGCGGAGACTCCGGAGAAGGCATCGGAACCCCCGCATTGGAGCCCGATCCGCAGTCCGGATAGGGGCACAAGCTGCCGGCGCTGAGCGGAGACGGCCGGGATCCATTCCCTTACGATTGTTTCGCCCTCAGTGAGGGCATCCTCAAGGGGACCGCCCAGCGTGAGAAACCGGTGCGGCACGGCCCCGAGGGGATAGCCGTTTTCCTCCATGAAGCGCCTGAGCTCGGCGTTGCCAACCGCCTCGTCCCCGGAGTCGACGGCCAGGATGGCCCCCACGTTGGGATGAACCATGAAACCGGCCAGGGCCCGCAGGAGTTCCGAACGGTTGTTGATCCTCTCGGGTCCATCCCCCTCCGTGTGGGCGATGGCGACGATCCCGTCCAGGGAGGAGTGTGCGTCCGCTAGGGGTTCGAGGCGCCGGGCGAGCTGGCGGGCCCAGCTCGCTGTGCGTGACGAGGTGCCGAGGATGACAATCGTGTTTCTTGTCCCCACTCCACGCCCTCTGCCTCGTTGGAATCCGAGGAACGTGCGGGACGCCGCATCCGGCGCGGGATCCACCTGCTTTGCGGGGTGGAACGAGGCCTCGTCAAACGTGAAGGGGACAATCCGATTCTCGAAATTGGGCTGCGCTGGCAAGACAGCGCCCGGCAGGTTGCGTTCTGCGAGCGCCTCAAGCGTGAACCGGTTGCAGACGTAATCGCCGGGGGCGATGTCGGCCAGCGCCACCCCGAAGGGAAGTCCCCAGGAGAGCAGTTCCGCGCCCTGGAGAATTGGGAGTACCGCAAAGCGGTGCCCCTCAAGGATTGTGTGCCGCAGGGTGCGAGGCGCGCCGCCGAGGGTTACCGTCTCTCCGGCCTCGATTCGGCGGGTCGCGATCCCGACGTTGTCGCCGGGGGAGGGAAGGCGGGATACGGCGGACAGCTCCAGGAGGGGGGGCACGGTCCTAAATCTCACGGAGCCCGCCCGGGATGTCAAAGCCAGCCCTACACGGCCGGAGCGGGTTAAACCGAATTCAGATTTGCTTCAGCAAGGGTTTAGAAACAGATGGGAATCTTCCGGCTCATCCAACCCCGTTTCCTTTACCCTTATATTATGAAACGCACCTCCGTATCCCTAATCCTCGCCGTAGGCGCCCTCTTCCTGGGCGCTTCGGCCCTGCGCGCGGACTCTCCCGCGCCCCGCACCCTCGCCCAGGCCCTGGTTGACCAGGCCATTGGCGAAAACCCAAACATGATGGTGCTCGGGATGCATGCCATCGCGCCCGGGACCAAGGACAGCGCGATCATCGCCTCGAACATCGGCCGCATTGGCAAGAAAGACGACGACGACGATCTGGACGCGTTCCGCAAGAACTCCCCAGTCTTTGAACCCGTCAAAGAGAAGCACCGCTACGAGGTACTGATCCCGATGCGCCAGAAGGATGGCAAGCCGATCGGGGTCATGGGGATGGTGTTCCACTGGAACGGGGAGGACGAGGGCCTGTTCCTCGCCACGGCCACGCGGATTCGTGACGGCATGCAGGCGAAGATCCCGAGCCTGGACGCACTCTTTAATGCCGCGGACGATTCCTTTGCGCTGCTCACCCCGACCTCGGAAGTGAAGATCCCGGACTCGAAGGGCAAGTTCGACTTCCTAGAGGTTGACTCTGTGAACAACCGGCTCCTGGCCTCCCATGAGAAGGACGGCACCTCGGACTACATCGATCTCGGCACTCGGCAGCTGATCACCCGCTTGAAGATCGGCACGGCGGTCCACGCCGTTCTCGATCCCGCGCTCGGGAAGTATTTCGTCAGCTGCTGCGATGACCAGACTGTCGTGATTGTGGATGCGGCGAGCCTCAAGCAGACCGGGGCGATCAAAATGGGCGGGGATCTCGACGCCATCATCCTGGATCCCAAGAACCACAGGCTTTATAGTGCCAACGACGAGGGCACCCACATCTGGGAGATAGACCCGGTTACCGAGAAGGTCACGGGAGACATCGCTATCCCAGGCGCCCCGGAGTACATGGTCTATGACGCCGCGACTGACCGCATCTACCTGAACCTCAAGCCGGCCAGCGAGATGGTTGTGATCGACCCCGCTGCGCTGAAGGTTGTCGCCCATTGGACGACTCCCTTCTCCCCCCACGGCCTTGCGCTGGACCCGGTGACCGGGCGGCTCTTCTCGGCCGGGCTCAAGGGCCAGCTTGGGGTGATCGATACTAAGACCGGCAACACAATTGCGACGGTCCAGATCCCCGAGATGGTCGACCAGATAGCCTTTGATCCGGCCACCCGCCGCGTGTACTGCGCGTGCGCAAACGTAATGGGGGTCGTTCAGGAGACCGACACCGGAGCGGTGCTGCTGGGCACCGTCAAGACGGCTGCCACGGCGAAGAATGTCGCGGTCGACCCCAAGACTCACGAGGTCTGGACGACCTTCACGGACGGCAAGGATTCCTACGCGAAGTCCTGGCGGCCATGAGCAAAGCTCGCTGGATCCCCACAGCAGGTTTCGTCCTTTCGCTGATGGTCCTCGTTCCCCTGGGGACGAGGGCCCAGCCCGCCGCGGTTCCCGCTGACCCCTCGCTCCCGGCCTACAAGCCGGGAGTTCAGGTCTCCGGGAAGGCCGCAGCCGTCACCGGGATGGATAGCGTCGAGGCCATGTTCAGAGCCTGGAACGACGCCTTCAAGGCGTTCCACCCTGGCGCTGAGTTCACGATCGAATCGAAGGACACCGCTCCCGAGGAGCGGATATCCCTCGGGTCGGGGACCGAGGAGATCTTCCACGAAAACAACCAGGCCTACGAGGACAAGTATGGCTACGAGCCGTTCCGAATCCGGGTCTGCATGGGGGCCTACGTCTTGAAGAGCCACGTGTCGGCCATCGGGGTCTTCGTCAATGGGGCGAACCCGATCAAAACGCTCTCGCTTGCCCAACTCGATGCCATCTACTCCGACGAGCGCCGGCGGGGTTACCCGGCAGCCATTCTGACATGGGGACAGCTCGGCCTGGACGGGGAGTGGGCCGACCGCCCCGTCCACCCCTACGGCTTCTACTGGCGCGACGACGTGACGACCTACTTCCGGAGGCTCGTGATGTTTGACGCGCCCTTTACGGACAGCTACCGCGTGCCCGGTTCCGACATGGCGCGGCGCACCCCGAAAGTCGGCCAGGACCTCATGGCGACCCTGGCCTCGGATCCCGGCGCCATCGGGTTTGCGAACTTCTCCTATCAGGGCCCGGGCGTGAAAGCTGTCGCCCTCGCCGACCGCGACGGCGTCGTGGGGCAGCCGATCCTGCGCGACATAGCAAGCGGCCGGTATCCCCTCGAGCGGTATCTCTACATCTATGTCAACAGGGTGCCCGGCCAGCCGCTGGACCCGCTTCTGAAGGAATTCCTTACCTTTATCCTCAGCCGCGACGGTCAGTCCCTCGTCCAGAAGGACCACTACCTGCCGCTCACGGCCGAGGCGGCAGCCGCCGAACGCGCGAGACTCGAATGATCACCCCCGTGCACCCCGTGTCCCGGTTAGCGCTGCGCACACTCCTCGTCGGTCTGGCGGTCCTGGCGCCCGCCCTCAACGCACAATCGGAGAAGACCTCGACCGGCCTTGCGATGCAGGCGGCTCGCGCCGAGGGGCTCAAGTCCAAGGGCAAGAAGGCCTACTATCCGGCGAACACCTGGGACCTGAGCGATCTGCCGGCGTACCAGCCTCAGCAGAAGGTTTCGGGCGCGATCCGGCTATGGGGCAGCAACTACATCGTCGATGGCCGGCTGGGCGAGTATTGGGAAGCGGCGTTCCGGAAGTTTCATCCGGACGCGTCCTTCGACTACCACATGCTGACGACCCGGGCCGCAGTGCCCTCGCTCGTCTTCGGGGTCGCTGACCTGGGCATAGGCCGCAAGATCACGACCGAGGAGCTCCAGCTCTACCAGCGCTACAAGGACCACGATCCGATCGAGATCACGATCGCAACCGGCTCCTACAATGTCACGGGCTGGCAGCCGGCGTTCGGGATCGTCGTGAGCAAGGACAATCCGCTCACCCGGATCACCCTCGAGCAGCTCGACGGCATCTATGGCGCGGAGCGGCTGGGCGGCTGGATCGGCACGGACTGGCACCCGGAGTTCGCGCGGGGCCCCGAGAAGAACATCCGCACCTGGGGCCAGCTCGGTCTGACCGGCGAGTGGGCCGACAAGCCGATCATTCCCTACGGGCTCAACCAGCGCTACCACCAGGCGACCGAGATATCCGACTGGCTCCTCCAGGGCAGCGACAAGTGGAACGAGCGCCTGCGCATCTACGCCAACTACGTCGACGAGAACCCCAAGGGCCCCTCGATGGGCTTTGGAAAGCTGAAGAGGGGACTCAACGCGGACCTGGTCAAGGACCGCTACGGGATCGCCTACGTCGCGGCCCCGGTGGGCGACAACCTGCCGCCGGAACTGAAGGTCCTGGAACTGGCGCGGACCTCAAAGGGCCCGTACTACGCGTACACCATGGAGAACCTCCGGTCGCGGAAGTATCCGATGTTTGACGAGATCTATGCCTACGCGGACGCCAAGGGCTCGGCGACCCTCGATCCAAAGGTGAAGGAGTTCCTGCGCTTCATAGTCAGCCGGGAGGGCCAGCAATGCGTCGAGCAGGACGGCAAGTACCTGCCGCTCACCGCTGAGGTCTGCCGCGAACAGCTGCAAAAGCTTCAATGAGACCGTTCCATCCTTGGATCCTCGCGGTGGCCGCGGCGCTGAGCCTTGCAACAGGGGCTCCGGCCCAGGAGGATGCGTTGCGAGACTCGCTCACGGTCCAGAAGGCGCGCAACGCAATGGTCAAGGGCAGGGGTGACCGGACCTTCTACCCCGCGGATAAGTTCGATCTGAGCGCGCTGCCCCCATACCGACCCGAGGGAACGGTCTCGGGAACCCTGCGCCTGTGGGGTAGCAACTACTTCACGGACGGCAACCTCGGCCGGTACTGGGAGGAGGGATTCCGGCGTTACCACCCGGGGGTATCCTTCTACTTTCACCTGACCTCGGCCGCGGCCGCGATCCCGGCCCTGATCACCGAGGTGGCCGACATCGCGCCGAACCGCAGGATAGCCTGGAAGGAACTGCTCGGGTTTCAGCGCACGTTCAGTCACGACCCCTTGGAAGTGACCGTGGTGCACGGATCCTTCGACGTGCCCGGCTGGTCGAACGCCCTGGTCATCTTCGTCCACCGCAGTAACCCGATCGGGCGGCTTACCCTGGCCCAGCTTGACGGCATTTACGGGGCCGAGCGGAGCGGCGGATGGGTGGGAACGGAATGGCACCCGGAATTCGCCCGGGGCCCCGAGGCCAACATCCGAACCTGGGGGCAGCTCGGACTCACCGGAGAGTGGGCGGACAAACCTATCCACGTCCTGGGACTGAATCTGGAGTACCAGCAGGCCACCGACATGGCGCAGTGGTTCTTGAAAGGCAGCGACAAGTGGAACGAGAAGCTGCGCATGTACGCCAATTATGCGCGCAAGGACGGCTCCCTGGCGATCGGGGCGAAGCTCATGGTCGACGACATCGGCGAGGACCCCTACGCCATCGGCTATGGTTCCTACAGCTACCGGACGGCCGCTACGAAGCCGGTTGCCATCGCCGTGCAGGAGGGCGGACCGTATGTCGAGCCTACCCTTGAGACCGCGCAGGACGGCAGCTACCCGTTCCACGACCAGGTCTTCTTTTACGTGAACCGCGAGCCGGGCCGGCCGGTCGATCCCAAGGTGCGCGAGTTCATCCGCTACGTTCTCAGCCGCGAGGGACAGACCGCGGTGGCCCGCGACGGCAAGTATCTTCCCCTTCCGGCCGCGGTGGCCCGGGAGCAGCTCAAGAAACTGGAATGAGCCGTTCCTGGCGCCTGGCGATCCTCGTGTCGCCCCTGCTGGCCGCCTGCACCCTAATGGGTGCGAATGCCGACGCGGCCCTGGCCGCCGCAGAGGCGCTGCCGCCGTACCAGCCGCAGGAGCAGGTTTCTGGGACAATCCGGCTTTGGGGCCACGGCAGCACGTCGAACGACTTCATGCAGAGGCTCGTGACCCGCTGGGAGCGCCGGTTCGTGGGAATCCAGCCGGGCGTTTCCATCGAGTACCGGATGTACGGCACGGCCTCGGCGATCGGGGCCCTCTACGAGGGTGCCGGGGATCTGGCGATCCTGGGTGAAGAGCTCTTCCCGGCCTCAGCCTCGGCCTACACGCATGCGATGGGTTACCCGGCCGCCGGCGTCGAGGTCGCCACTGGCAGTCTCGATGTCCGCAACTTCGATTTTGCCCAGATGGTGTTCGTCCACCGGGACAACCCGCTGTCGCGCCTGACGCTGGCCCAGCTCGACGCGATCTTCGGAACGGAGCGCAGGCGGGGCGCCAAGAGCGACATCCGAACCTGGGGGGAGCTCGGGCTGACAGGAGCCTGGGCGGGGGAACCCATCCACCTGTACGGCTGGTCGTTCGACAACGATTTTTGGATTTTCCTGTCCGAGACGGTTTTTGGCGGAAGCCATCGCTTTAAGGACGGGATCAAGGAATATGCGCACATCCACAGGCCCGATGGAACGATCTACGACGCGGGCCAGCAGATCCTGGAGGCCCTGGCAAAGGATCCCCACGGAATCGCGCTGTCGAACCGGCACTACCTAAACCCGAAGGTCAAGGCGGTTGCCCTGGGTATGGCCGAAGACGGCCCCTTCGTCCCGGCCACCCGGGAGAACCTGATCTCCCGGAGTTACCCCCTGACCCGGATCATCCCGGCGTATTTTAACCAGGCTCCGGGACGGCCCGTCGATCCGGCGGTGAGGGAGTTCCTGCGCTACATCCTCAGCCGCGATGGGCAGGAGGACATCGCCCGCGACGGCGAATACCTCCCCCTCAGTCCGAAGGCGGCTGCGGCCGCCCTGGCCCGCCTTGAGGGCACGAGGCCGGGCGTGGCGGCCCCGGCCGCACCGCAGGCCCCCGCACCGGGACTAGACGTCATCCGCATCCGCGGGGGAGGGCAGATGGAAACGGTCATCGGTGCCTGGGAGGACGGTTTCAGAAAGAGCCATCCGAAGGCCCGGTTTGAAACTAGGCTTCTGGGAAGCGGGACGGCGGTAGCGGGCCTTTACACAGGAACCGCGGACTTGGCCTTCCTTGGCCGGAGCGTGACGCCGGTCGAGGTGATGGCCTTCGCCTGGGTCCTCAGGCACCCGCCCGCGAGCGCAGCAGTGATGCAGGGAAGCGTTGACCTGCCGGGCAAGTCCCATGCCCTCGCCGTTTGGGTGAACCGGCAGAACCCGGTCCCTCGGCTGACCCTAGCGCAGCTTGATTCCGTGTTTGGCTGTGAACTGCGCGGCGGTGCGCCGAAACGATGCCGGACCTGGGGAGACTTGGGGCTCACGGGCGAATGGGCCGGCAGGCCGATCCACGCCTACGGTTACGACGTCGAGACCGGGACGGGGGCGTTCTTCCGCGATACGGTGCTCCGGGGAAGCCGGAAGTGGGCCTGGGAGGCGCTGACGGAGTTCAGGACCGCGGCCCAGCCCGGGGGCGGAGTCCTGACGGCCGACCGGCAGATTGCCGACGCGGTTTCAGCTGACCCTGGCGGGATCGGGGTCGGGAACCTCCCGAGCCCCGGAGACGGAGTCCGGGCCGTGGCCCTTTCGGCCGATGCCGGGGGCAACGCCACGACGGCAAGCCGCGAGGCGGTGATCGCGGGAACCTATCCCCTGGCCCGAACAGCCTGGGTCTACTTCGACCGCGAGCCGGGAAAGCCGCTCACCCCGAAGGTCCGGGAGTTCCTCGAGTACGTGCTTGGGCCCGAGGGGCGGGCCGATGTCGAGCGCGTCGGCGGATATCTGCCCCTGTCCCCGGCCCGGGCTGAAAAAGAGCGACTGACGCTCGACTAATGCCGCTTCGCGCAGAATATTTCACCGTCTCTGTCCCAGCCTGATCTGCCCCGTTTTTCCACCCCCAGAATATCCCCTTATCCAACTATGAATCCGAAGTCATTCCCCGGAACCCAACGCCTGCTCCGCATTGCCGCCTGGGCGGGGCTGCTTGCCGCCTGCTCCGCTGCAGCTGCCCCAACGCACATTGTGATCACCGCGCCGCAGGGTGCCGCGGGAGCCGCAGGACTTCCCTCGCTCATGTCCGAGTGGCGCCAGAAGGGCTTGGTATCGGACGTGTTTGCCGTGGACAGCTCTGATCCCTCCAAGGCCGCCTTTGGAACGATGACCTTTTTGGAGTTTCCGAATGAGGATTGTCTCGTCCGCTGGGAGAAGGTCGCAAAGCCGGCTCTTGGCGCCGGGCTTGTCGTGACCCCGGTTGAGCAGCTCGCCCGCGGCGAGACGTTTCCCCGCGACTCCACGAAGGCCGTCTTTTTGGTCGCAGCCTACGATGTCTTGACCACCCCGGAGAAGTACCGGCAGTACGCAGAAGGCTATGTCGCCCCGGAGATGGAGCTGATGCGCACCGACCGGGTTCTCATCAGCTATTTTCTCTATGCAGCCTTGGACCGCCCGTCCGCGCCGTGGCACTCGGTACTTGTGATGGAGTTCCGGGACCGGGTTGCCTTCACCGAGCGCGAGGCTGAGATGGCATCGGCGCGCAAGGCCCTCTCAAATGACGCGGTGTGGAAGGGCTGGAGCGACATAAAGAAATCGATCCGCAACGAGCGGTCGCTCACACCCGCATCCTGGGACCTCCTGCCGGCTCCGGCCTTAAGCGAGCTTCCCTCCTACAAACCCGAAAAGCAGTACGCCGGGACGATTCGGGTCTTGGGGGCGTTCCTCAAGCAGGCGGTCGTCGCCCTTGAGGAGGGTTTCAACCACTACCAACCTGACATCCAGTTCGCCAACAACTTCACGACAAGCAGCGAGGGGTCGATCGGCGGACTCTGCACGGGGGTGTCGGACCTGGCTACAGCGGGCGATGACGCGAAGATCCCGGACATGATGCCCTTCTACAACGTCTACGGGCACATGCCCCTCGAGGTCTCGGTGGCGACCGGCGACTACGAGAAGCGGGGTGCCCTGTGGCCGGCCGCGATCGTTGTCAACAAGGACAACCCCATCGCGCAGGTGTCCCTCAGCCAACTCGATCGCATCTTCGGGTCCGAGAGGACCGGCGGCTGGTCGGTGATCAACAACGGGCCGAAGGACAGCCTTTTCTCGGCCGAATTCGCCCGGGGGAAGGAGACCAACATCAGGACCTGGGACCAGTTGGGTCTGACCGGCGAGTGGGCCGGCAAGGAGATCCAGACTTACGGCTACATCGCGCCCGGGTTCGCGGTTTATTTT
Organism: uncultured Opitutaceae bacterium; assembly: GCA_903862935.1. Classification (GTDB taxonomy): domain Bacteria; phylum Verrucomicrobiota; class Verrucomicrobiia; order Opitutales; family Opitutaceae; genus Palsa-1447. The sequence goes on along the minus strand of CAIOZY010000055.1, from coordinate 50,934 downwards.
CAGAGGCGGGTCATGCACTGGTCCACGAAGTACAACCCCAATTTCCGCGAGTTTGTGGAGCCCAAGGAGTCCGTGGCGGGCCCCATGGGCAAGGCCGTGTCGAGCGATCGCATGCTCGATGAGATCTCCGCCGACCGCTACGGGATCGGCTGGGTCGCGATGTTCCACGCCAAGTACTACCCGAACCTGAAGGTTCTCGCGGTGGCGGCTAAGGACGGCGGTCCGTTCATTCCGTACACGCCCGAGACCGTCTCGAATCGGACCTACCCCATGGTCCGCGATGCTTACTTCTACCTCAATCGGGATCCGGGCCGGCCGATGGACCCGAGGCTCAAGGAGTTCCTGGAGTTCGTCCTCAGCCGCGAGGGCCAGCAAATCATCGCCCACACTGGATTTTTCTATCCCCTTACTCAGGAGGCTATTGCCGAACAGCTTAAGAAGTTGAATTAATTATTTTTAAGGTAGAATTCACGTTGATTTCATCCGGAGGCCTTCTTATCTCCGGTTACTTACCTATGAACCCCACCAAGTCGGCCATCGGCCGTGCACTACCGTATGCCCTGATTGTTCTCGTTTCCGGCGCGTTTATGCCGGGTTCGTTCGCCCAAGAAAAGCCCGCAGCAGCCGCCTCCGCATCCCCGGCCCTGGTGCCTACCGCTGATGAGATGAAGCAGGCGGAGTCGGACCGGGTCGTCCAACTCAACGCCTTCGAGGTCACGACCGACATCGGTGCCTACCACGAGGAGACCTCCTCGATGGCGACCAAGGTTGCAACGAACCTCAAGGAGCTATCGTCCTCGCTGCAGATCCTCAACTCGAACTCGATCTCGGACCGCAACGCGACCTCGCTGCAGGACGTGTACAACTACGTGATCGGCATCTTCCAGTCCCAGGGGAACACGAACGGCTTCAGCTTCCGCGGCTTCCCGAACACGGGTACCTTCACCCAGAACCTCGAGTACGACGGGCTCCAGGGCGGCATGTTCAACCACAGCGCAACCTCGGCGGCCGACGTCGAAAGCCTCGAGTTCCTGAAGGGCCCCAACTCGGTCCTCTACGGGCAGATGCACCCCGGCGGCATGATGAACATCGTGACGAAGAACCCGCAGGCAACCTCAGAGATCAGGACGCGCTTCTACGTTTCGACCTACGGTGGCCGGTACAACAACTTCGGAGACCAGACGAGCTACGGCGGCACGATCGACGCCACCGGGCCGATCGACTCCGGCAAGCACTGGCTGTACCGGGTGATTTTTGACGCCGAGAGCAACAAGCCCTTCCGCAAGGGGGACTATGACAAGCAGTTCCAGCTCTACCCCTCGCTCACCTACCGCTGGGGGCCGGGAACCTATATCCGGGCCAAGGTCGAGTACGGCCAGGACAAGCGCCGCTACGACAACGGCATCCTCCCGATCTTCACAGGAACGTCGATTCCGGTCTTCAGCCTAAATGGCGTTGTCACGAGCAGCGCCGCCTACGGCGAGAACGCTCGGTACCTGCTTGTCCCGCTCAACACGGTCTACCAGGACCCGACCGACGTCAGCCGCGACCGGGGCGCCACCTTCTCCCTGGCCTTCCAAAAGCGGTGGGAGAAGAACTGGACCCTTCGCGTCCAGACCCGCTCGGTCTGGCACACGGACACGGTCACCGACTATGACACGAACAACACGTCGATCTTCCTCCCGAAGACCCCGGCGTATGCGACCCCCGCGACGACCTTCTCGCGGCAGTACAACCACAACACGAACGGGCACCGGTACAATTTCTTCGACGCAAACTTCAGCGGCAAGTTCGGGCCGGAAAAGTTCCAGAACACGGTCCTTTTCGGAGTCGGAGGGGGCCAAGAGTTCTACAACAACCAGCGCTGGGCATTCGGACCGAACATACTGCCCGCCCTGAACCCCTTCGCCCCCGTCTTGGGCCAGACCGCATATCCGGCCGACGGCACCAAGCCGCAGAGCCCCCGGGACACGCTCGATAATCTGGGTGAGTACGTATCCGACCAGATGAAGATCGGCGAGCGCCTGCACGTCACTGCCGGCCTCCGCCACGACTCTCAGGCGTCCCACGGTCTGGACCCCTTCAATCCGGCCACATCCCCGTATCTGGCCCAGACCGTCAGTTCAGTCACAGGCCAGGCCGGACTCGTCTTCGACGTCACGAAGGTCGTCTCGGCCTACGCGGCTTGGAGCCAGTCGGTTGTACCGAACGTCGTCACCTCGGTCGACCAGACCGGCCATGCCGGATTCCCGGCTGAAAAGGGCCTGCAGTACGAGGGCGGCCTCAAGGTCGAGAACCCCTCCCACACCCTGTTTGCCTCGCTGGCGGCCTACTGGATCAACCGCACGAACGTTCTCGTCACGACCGGTCTCACCCTGCCCGTCACGGGCCAGGCGATCTTCCGTCTCGACGGTGAGCAGCACGGCCAACCGGCCTCCGGGCAAGACGCTCGAGCCCAAGATCAAGGAATTCCTGAAGCTGGTCCTGAGCCGGCAGGGTCAGGATGTGGTTGCCCAGGAGGGCGTCTTCATGCCCCTGACCCCCGAGGTCGTGCAGGAGGAGCTTGCGAAGCTCGACTGAGGACTCCGTTTATCGAGGCGGGGCTCGCGGCACTTCCGCGGCCCCGTCTGAGTTGGCCCAAGCTACGAGTCGCCCCTGAGGCTGCAGGCGGTACAGGGAACCCCTTTAGGGCCTGAACAGGTCGTCCCGGTTGACGGGGGTGATGAGGCGGGCCTCCTCCATGATGGCGAGCGAGCGGCCGTAGAAGTCGCTTGCCTCCCCAACCTCGTGCCAGAAGTAGACAGTGCAGAGGGTCCCGATGAGGACGCCGTTGGGGGATAGCAGCGGCATGTGGACCTCCATCCGGTGCGTCGCGGGAATGACCTGCATGACGATCCGGCCGGTCCTCTCGGTGTCGGTGTCTATCTCGTCGGAATTGCGCCCTATGAAGTCGGGCCGGTTGATGCCCCAGACCCGGTTGAACTTCTCGCCCGGCTTTGTAATGTGGATGGCGATCACATTCACGTCGGGATGGTGCTCGAGAAGGATCTGGTTGATCCGCTGGGCCAGGGTGTCGGTCGGCTCGTACCCCTTGGTGTAGGGATCGAACAGGGTGGCCAGTTTCGGGGTGATCTCCTGAAGCCGGCTGCGGAGAGCGGTCGCCCGCTCAAGGAGTTTCCTCTCGGACTGCCCGGGATGGAACCTGAAGGCGAGCTCCAGGGCCCCTACGGTCGAGTCGTTCGCGTCAAGCAGGGGCAGCACGAGGTCATAGCTCCCCGGATCCTTCCCGGGAGTGAGGGCCGGTTGGCCGGTGCGGATGACCTCCAGGACTGAACCGCCGGATGTCTCACCCGCCTGCCCCGTGCTCACGGCCACCACCAATGGCGCTGTCCCACCGGGCGGAACGGCATGGATTGCGGCCGAGATCACCTCGGAGTCGTGAAAAACGACCCAGTCGACCAGCAGCTGGGCATAGGTGGTCCGGATCGCCTTTGCTCTGGCGGGTGCCGGGCCAAAAACTAGCCCCGCGGCCAGTAAGGCCAGCGGGGCTAGGGAGACGATGCGGTGCTTCAATTCGGATCCCGCCTTTCCGGCGTTCACTTGACCGGCTTGAACAGGTCGGATGCTACGCTGAGCGTCGCGCCGAATGCGTCGCGCAGCGCCGTCGCCTTCTTGAGCATCTTAATCTGGCTCTCGCCCTTCTGGTAGCGGAACACGAAGCCGATGGCGCCGACGATCGCGCCCTTGGAGTCGGTTAGGGGCATGAGCACCTCGAACTTGTTCGGGTCCTTCATGTTCGGGGCGAGGACGGTCTTGCCCTCGGCGACGGCGCCCTTGTCGTCGTCGTCATCCTCCTTGTTGATGCGATCAAGGTTGGACGCGATCATGCGCTCGTCTTGGGTGCCGGGCCTGAAGGCATGGACACCGATGACGAGCAGGTCGGAGTTGGCGGCCATCGTTTGGTTGACCCAGGCTTGGGCGAGGATCTTGTTGTCCGCGGCCTTGCCCCAGGCGGGGTTGGCAGGCGCGTCCGAGGCGTGGGCCAGGGCTGCGATGCCGAATGCGGCTGTTGAGAGGAGGAAGCGGAGGCAGGATGCTTTCATGGATAGTCGTTGTTGAGGGTCAGAACTTGATTCGTGCGCTGACGTACGTGAGCCGGCCGATCGGCGAGTAGGCTCCCGTGTCGACGTTGTTGTTGTTGATGTTGGCGGCCTGCGACAACGGGGCCAGGGGTCCGAAGTGGTTGAACGCGTTTTTCATGCCAACCGTGATGCCCATCCCCTGCAGGAAGGCCCACAGGTGGCCGGCCGTCTGCTTGCTCAGGGTGTAAGCGATCTGGAGATCCCAGGTTGTGTAGGATTCGACCTTGGTGGCCGGATGGGTCGACAGGTAGGGATTAGGGATCTGGCCGCTCGGGATGTCGATCATGGCGCTCATGTAGTTATTGGCCACCAGCAGGTCCCAGTCGCCCTTGCTCCACTCCAGGGTCGAATAGAAGCTCCAGTGGGGGAAGGTCCCGCTCATGGTCTGGCCATTCGTGGAGTAGCCGGCGTACTCGTAGAAGGGCGCGTTGGGCAGCACTGCGTAGAGGAAGGACTGTAGGTACGTTCCCGTGGTGCCGACAGTGAAGGTTCCCGCCGAGGCGACGGCGCGCTGATACTCGATGTTAAAGTCGTACATCGTCTCGTGCGTGCCGCCTGAGTTGACGAAGCGGTCCAGGACATAGAGGTTGCCCTGGTAGGTGCCGCTCGCGAGCAGGTTGTACAGGCCGTACGGAGCCGAGATGGCGGCGTTGTTCGCCCCGCTGGAGCCCGGGAGGGCGCCCAGGCCGAGCTGGGAGAAGAAAGGCGAGGCTGATCCCAGGGTGTTCACGCTCTGGATGATCGTGGAGGCACCCAGGCCGGCCGGCAGTCCCTTCTGGAAGATATTGACGTAGTCGACCCCGAGGGTGAGCCCCTTGATCGCCTTGGGCGAGGCGGAGAAGCCGACGGAGCGCGACCAGGCGTAGGCGGGCTGCAGGCTCGGGTTGTTGCCGTTGCCTGAATAGTAGGCCATCCCGATAAAGGCGGGGTTGATCGCACCGGCCGGGCTCAGGGTGTTGTTGGACAGGAAGCTGTTGCCCGAGGTCAGGGTCGCGAAAGGCGGTCCGTACTCGTGGAACAGGTCCGGGACGGTGAAGGCCTTCGAGTACGTGCCGCGAACCGTGAACTGATCGTCGAAGGGCTGCCAGCGCAGGCCGACCTTGGGAGAGTCCGAGTTGCCCGCGTCGCTGTAGTTCTCGTAGCGCATCGCGAGGGAAAGCTCCACGTTGTGCAGCATCGGCAGGGTCGCCTTTTCGCCGGTGAGCGGAATACGCAATTCCCCAAAGTACGCCTTGGTTGTGCGGCTCTTGCTCCAGGGATCGAAGAAGATCCCGCTCGAGCCCCAGTTGTGGCGGATCGCCGAGGTGCTCAGGTTGTAGGCGCTGGAGTCCGGGGTGCCGGTCAGGGTCTCCTTGCGCCACGCGGCCCCGGCCGCCATCCCGAGCTTGCCACCGGGCAGGTCCCACGGCGTCCCGACCACCTTCAGGTCGTAGGTGTCGAGCTTGCTTTCGGTCTGGATCAGCTCCGTTCCGTAGACATTTGCCAGGGACGCCGGATTGCGGCCGGACCGCGCAAACGGGTCGAGGGCGGGTTGGTAGACGTACTGCGGGCTGCCCGAGGCGTAGCTGCCGATCGTCGCGACCTTGCTGTAGGCTCCCCCGGCGACCGCGTTGCCGCTGGCGTCGTAACCGCCGGCGATCGCGGCGTTCAAATTGGGGGCGAAGAGCTGGTTTACGATCTGGACGTTGGTCTTGTTGTCGTTGTGCGTTCCTCCCACCTCCCAGGACCACTTGTCGTTGATCTCGCCCTTGAAGCCGAGGGTGCCGCGCAGGCCCTTGGTTTGAAAGAGATTGTAGACGGGAAGGTCGGGGGCCTGGATGATGACTCCGCTCACCGCTCCGGCGATCGGGTTGTAGGGGGAGCCGGCCGGAATGGGCGCGATCGTGAACTGGGTGGCGACGGCGCCGCCGCTCGTCGCGGAATTTCCGAGGAAGTTGCTGTCTTGGTCGAACCCGTTGGTTTGCGTGATCTCCAGGTCCGCGAACACAGCGAGTTTCTTCGGCACGATGTCGACGGTGAGGTTGGCGACCGCTGCCTTCTGGGTCTGGCCCAAGAGAAGCGTCTCATACGGTGCGGCGTTGAAGGCCGGAATCGAGGTGCTACCCGAGGCCAGGTAGGTGCCGTTGGCGACCAGGGCGGCGATGTTGGCCGCCGTTGCAGCGGTGCCGGTTGGGTTGGTCGTCTTCGGCGTCGCCAGAGTCGGGCTCAGGAAGTTGCCGCTCACGTAGCCGGGAAGGGCCGTGCCGGACCTCGGGTTGTAGGCGATGAACGGACGCTGGCTCTGCCAGAGCGGGTCGGTCTTCGACCAGCTTCCCGTGATGGTGAGGTTGACTCCCTTCGTGCCCCCGCCGGCGATGATGTAGCCCGAGCGCTCGCTGTAACGGCCGGTGTTGTTGGTCACGGCGTAGCGGCCGCCGATCTCCGCGCCCTGGTAGTCCGACTTGAGGATGACGTTGACCACGCCGCCCACGGCGTCGGAGCCGTAAATTGCCGAGGCCCCATCGGTCAGCACTTCAATATGGTCGATTGCCGCGGTCGGAATCTGGCTTACGTCAACAAAGTTGAGGCCGCCCGCCGCGTTGATACCGCTGGTCGCCATGCGGCGGCCGTTCAGGAGGACGAGGGTCGCCAGGTTGCGCAGCGACAGCTGCGAGCCGCCCGCGGTGAACTGGTTGCGGTTGGTGGCGTTGCTCTTGCCGGCGTTGCTGCGGCCCGCCACTTCGGGCATGCGGCTGCGCAGGATGTCCAGCACGTCGGCGCTCAAGCCCGATTGCTGGATATCCTTTTTCCCAAGAACGGTCACGGGAACGTCCGTCCGGTCTGCCGCCGTCGGAATGTTGGATCCGGTTACGACGAAGGTGCTCAGTTCTATGGGCTGGTCGTCCGCGGCGGGCGCGGTTTGGCCGAACAGGCTGCTGCAGGAGGCTAACGCGACGGCAAGTGCCGTGGCGGCTGTCTTCACGGTTTGTTTCATGGTTGGGGTCATTGGGCTAGGGGAAAAAGGCCTGCATATCGAAACGGGTATTCGAACGGCGGGTCAGATTGGGGTATCAGGGTCCTGACAGTCCCGGGGAGGGTAGGGGCGAGACCGGGAACCGGATGCAGGGTGCTCTTCTTATATTAGGGGAGTCTTAACGCTGTATGAATTTTCTTTAAGACGCCCTAAGGCGCCGGAGCCAGGCGGGAGCCCGCTTTGAGCAGGAACTGCCCGTCCACGATGACGACCTCGCCTTCCGAAAGACCCCGCTCGACGACCAGGACGTCGCCGCTGCCCGCTCCGGCCGCGATCGGCCGGATCTCGGCCGTCAGGTCCTGCTTAGCAACAAACACAAAGTCGCCCTTGGGCCCCTGCTGCACGGCGCGGGAAGCAACAACGATAGCCTTCCGGAGGACGCTCGTCTGGAGCCTCACGTTAACAAATTGCCCGGGCCAGAGTCTGAGCTGCGGATTGTCGAAGACTCCCTTCAGGCGGATTGTCCCGCTCGCCGGGTCGACTTGGTTGTCGACCGCTGCCAAAGTTCCCGTGTCCAAGAGGCCATCGTTCTCGCGGTCAAATGCCTCAACCTTCAGTGCGAGATCTGTTCCTCCCTCAGCCATCGCGGCGTGCAGCTCGGACAGGCTCGTGTCCGGAACGCTGAAGACGACCGAAATTGGCCGTATGCGGGCCACCGTGAGCAGGCCTGACGCGTCGCTGGCGTGGACGATGTTGCCCTCGTCCACCATCCGCAGGCCGACGCGGCCGTCGATAGGCGAAACGATCTCGGTGTAGTCCAGCGTCAGGCGGGCATCCTGAACCGCCGCGGCATCGGCATTGGCCAGGGCCTCGTCCTGGGCCACCGTCGCCTGCTGGAGATCGAAGGATTGCTGGTCCAGGAGACCCTTTGAGAGAAGGCCAGCATCGCGCTCGAGCACCTTCCGCGCATAGGCCAGATGGGCGCCATCCTGGGCGCTCTTCGCCAAGGCCTGGTCCAAGGCCGCGCGCGCGGGCCGGGGATCGATCTGGACCAGCAGCTCCCCCGCCCGCACATCCTGGCCCTCCCGGGGCACAATCCGCAGGATCCGGCCGTCGATCTGCGACTTCACGGTCACCATGCTGAGGGCCTGAACCCGGCCCAGTCCGGAGAGGTATACCGGCACGTCGCGGCGCTGGACCCGCGCCGTCACGACGGGCACGGCGCCCGGGGCTCCCTGGGTCCCTGCGATCCCGGAGGGTCGGGCTATCCACCACCACCCGGCAGCGAGGACCACCGGAGCTGACCAGAAAAGGAGGGTGCGCAGTTTCATCGGAATAATCGTCAGGACGGCGCCGCTGCAAGGGAGGGCGCCTGCCGCCGGGCCTTGCGCCAGGGACCGGACCAGCTGATCAGCCGGTCCATGTACAGGTAGATCACGGGCACCGTGTATAACGTCACAAATTGCGAGACCAAAAGGCCGCCCACCAGGGCCACCCCCAGCGGCCGCCGGAATTCGGAGCCCGCGCCTGCGCTCAGCGCCAGCGGGATGGCGCCGAAGAGCGCCGCCATCGTCGTCATCATGATCGGGCGGAACCGCAGGAGGGCGGCCTCGAAGATCGCCTTCTGCGGCTCCATGCCCTGCTTGCGCTGGAGGGTCAGAGCGACGTCGACCATCATGATCGCGTTCTTCTTGACGATCCCCACCAGCAGGATGAGCCCAATCAGCGTGATGACCGACAGATCGTAGCGGAACAGGAGCATCGTACACAGGGCCCCGAACGTCGCCGACGGGAGCGACGAGAGGATGGTGATCGGGTGCATGAAACTCTCGTAGAGGACCCCGAGGATGATGTACACGACAAGGATCGCCCCGAGGATGAGGTAGGGCTGGCTCGCCAGGGACTGCTGGAAGGCTTGGGCGGTCCCTTGGAACGAGGTGAGGACAGTCGGCGGCTTTCCGATTGCCCGCTCCATGCGGCCGATCGCGTCCACTGCCTGGCCGAGGGAGACACCCGGCGCCAGGTTGAACGAGAACGTGGTCGCCGGGATCGAGCTTAGGTGGTTGACCGTCGTGGGGGAGAGGCTGGAGGTCAGACGGGCCACGGCAGCAAGGGGCACGGGCTGGCCGGTGCGCGGCGACAGAATATAGATCGAACGGAGGCTCTCCTCGTCCAGGTGCCAGTTGGGCTGCACCTCGAGCACCACCTTGTGCTGGTTGGACGGCGTGAACACCGTGGCCACCGGCCGCTGGCCGAACGCGTCATAGAGGGCCTGGTCCACCGCGTCGGCCGTGATGGCGTAGCTTGCCGCCTTGTCCCGGTCGACCGTGACGGTGAGCGCCGGCTGCGGGGCATCGAGATCGCTCGCCACGTCGAGCAATTCCGGCAGGGCCCTCATATGCTCGTGGAAGATCGGCACCCAGCGGTAGAGCTCCTGCGGGTCGTTGTCCTGCAGGGCGTATTGGTAGAGGGTTTTTCCACCGCGGGTCCCGACCTGGATATCCTGCACCGCCCGGAAGTACACGCGGACCCCTGGGACGCGGGCGACCGCGATCCTCAGGCGGGCGATCACATCGGCGGCGGTCACGCTTCTCTGGCTGAAGGCCTTCAGACTGATGGTGGCCCTGCCGTTGTTTAAGGAAGGCTGCGGCTCGACGAAGGAGAAGACCTGCGCCACTGCCGGGTCCGCCCTGAGGATTGCGGCGACCGCCAGCTCCTTGCGGCACATCTCGGGGAACGGGATTCCGGGGGCGGCCTCGGTCGTAACGGCGATCAGGCCGCTGTCCTGCTCCGGCATGAATCCCTTGGGGATGACGATGAAAAGGACCACCGATGCGATCAGCATGCCGATGGTCGCCGCAAGGGCCTCGCGCCGGCGGCCCAGGACCCAGACGAGCCCGGAGCGGTACCAGGAGTTCATCCGGGAGAATGCGCGTTCGAAAAACCGGAGGAACCAGCCGTGCCCCGTCTCGGCCGGCGGCTTGAGGAGCAGGCTTGAGGCGACGGCTGTCTGCGTCAAAGACACGATCGCGGAGAGGACCACGGCGGTGCTGACCGCGAGCGCGAACTCGCGGAACAGCCGGCCGACGATTCCCCCCATCAGGAGCAGCGGGAGAAACACCGCGACCAGCGACAGCGTCATCGACACGACCGTGAAACTCACCTCGCCGGCGCCGTCGATCGCCGCCTGGCGCGCGGTCTTGCCCATCTCGAGGTGGCGGACGATGTTCTCGGTGACCACAATCGCGTCGTCGACAACGAAGCCGACGGCGATTGTGAGACCCATCAGGGAGATCGTGTCCAGGTTGTGGCCCATCCCCAGCATGAAGGGGAAAGTCCCGATCAGGCACAGGGGAATGGAGATCCCGGGTATGAGGGTCGCGGACACGGTCCGCAGGAATAAAAAGATGACGAAGGCCACCAGGCCGATGGTGATCCCGAGGGTCACCTGCACGTCGCGGATCGAAGCCCGCGTTGTCTGGGTGTGGTCCCCGACGACCTCGAGTCGCACCCCGGGGGGAAGGGCCCGGACTATCTCTGGCAGTTGCTTCTTTATCTGGTCAACGGTCGAAGTCAGGTTGGCACCGAGCTGCTTGTGGATGTCGACGATGATTGCGGGTTGCTTGTTAGACCACGCGGCGATGTTGGTCTCCTGCGCGGCGTCGACCGCCCGGCCCACGTCGCGGATGCGAACGGGCGCCCCGCCCCGCCACGCGATGATCTGCTCATTGAAATGCGCGGCGTTGAGGAGCTGGTCGTTTGCCCGGACGACGAGCTGGCGCCGGGTTCCGTCGAGCGTTCCCTTGGGCCGGTCGACCGTCGCCAGGGCCAATGCCGAGCGGACGGACTCCAGGTCGAGGCCGCGGGCGGCCAGGGCGGCCGGATTTAGCCGGACCCGCACCGCGGGAATCTGGTCCCCGTGAAAGTCCACGACCCCGACTCCGGGAACGAGCGAGAGGGTCGGCAGCACGATGTCCTCAAGGGACTCGTAGACTTGGGTAAGAGGCGCGGTCTCGGAGGTGGCCGCCAGATTGAGGATCGAGATCCCGTTGGGGTCGATCTTGATGTAGGTGGGGGGGTTGGGAAGGTCCTGCGGCAATAGGCCGCTTGCCGCGTTGATCGCCGCCTGGACGTCCTCGGCCGCCGCGTCGATATTGCGGTTGAGGTTGAACTGCAGCGTGATGTTGGTCCGGCCGAGCATGCTGCTCGAGGAAATAGCGGTCAGGCCGTTGACATGGGCCAGGCTCCTTTCCAGGGGGCTTGCCACCGCGCTGGCCATGGTCTCCGCATCGGCTCCCGGCAGACTGGTAGAGACGTTGATGGTCGGAAACTCGATGTCGGGGAGCGCCGAGACCGGGAGCTGGAAGTAAGCCAGAACCCCCAAGCCAAGGCAGCCCGCCACGAGCAGAATCGTCGCCTTCGGTCGCTCAATGCACCGTCGCGAGAGACTCATAATTGGCCAGGATCGAATCCCGGCAGGGCGAACACAAACACCAGGAGCCGGTCCTGATCGGACCGGGTCCGGCAAGGCAGCATTGGAAAGTCAGCGTCGCTACCGTGGCAGACCGGCTCAGTGCATCTTGGCATATAGGAGCAGCGCTCCGAATACCGTAGCAAGACCGCCTATCCGGGTTGCAACCTGCGCGAAGGGCATGAGCTGCATGCGCTCGCACGCCGTAAGGATGGCGACGTTTCCGGTGCCGCCCTGGGCGCACCGGCAGGCGTTGATGATCGCTAGGTCCACCGGGTACATCTTGATCCAGCGCGCGACGAAGAAGCCCGTCAGGACCATCGTGACGACCGTGGCGGTGATCGTGATCAGGTTGGGCAAAGCGAAGGCGGCGATCAGGGTTTCCCAGGGCGTCATCGCAACGCCGATTGCGAACAGGAGCGGGTAGGTGACGCCGATCGCGAAGAAACGGTAGACGACGTAGGAACCCTGCTGGAGCTTCGGGCTGACGGCGCGGGTAACCTTAACGACGACCGCCAGGACAAGCATCGTAAGCGGCGCAGGCAGCGTCCACCCGAACCCCAGGCAGACGCGGTAGATGACCATCCCGATGAGGTAGAGGGAGATCACCGTGATTCCGGCCGCCGCGATATGACCCACGTCCATGTGTCCTGTGATCTCCTGCTGTTTGGGATCCATCTCGTCGTGCTCGCCGGGCTCGAGCCTCCCATCGCCGGTAAGGTTCGGACGCCTCTTGCCCAGCAGGTTGAGGGCACCGGACATTAGGATTGCCACAAGGCTTCCGAACATCACTGGCGGCAGGACCTGCGCGAACATGCCGCCCTGGCTCGTGTGCATGATGTCGGCGTAGCCGGTCGAAAGCGGGATCGCCCCCTCCCCGACGCCGCCGGCCATGATCGGGATGACCACATAGAAGAAGGTGTGCCGCACGCCGAGGCCGAGGGCGGAGCCGACCGCCGTCCCCACAAGGGCCGCAAGCACGGTCCCGATCGCGGTCGGAATGATGATCTTGAAGAATCCGCGGATGAGGACGCCCCGGTCCATCCCCCAAATGCTGCCGATGATGATTGCCGCGATGAAGAGATAGAGGAAGCCGGTCGACTTCGTGAAGTCGGTCACGCCCTTCGTCACCTCGGCGGGCAGCCAGTGCATATACACGAGGTAGGAGGGGATGAAGGTTGCGAAAATCGCGGCGCCTCCGAAGTGCTTCAGAACCGGGATGTGCTTGCCGGCCTCGCCGCAGGCGAACCCGAACAGGGCGAGGACGCCCATCATCATTGCGCTTTCCGTCGGCAGCTTGCCGACCTTGGCAAAGTAGGCGACGATGCCAGCCAGGATGACGAAGATTGGCAGGGGAACGATGCCGATCCGCATCTCCATCAGTTTCCACCAGCCCTCGGGCCAGAATCGTGAGGGTTCTGGCGGGACATTACCGAGGGTATTCTCGAGATCGGATTTCGGAGTTTCCATGGGCCTGAAGGATTCGGGGGTGTGTTGAGGGGGTAAGAACGAAAACGGTGAATGATGCCGACGGGACGTTAATAGTGGGTGAATGCCGGGTAAATTTTAATTAAGCTTGGGGTACGAATCGGGAGCTTTGCCCGGGGTGAAAACCTGCCTCCGGACGCGGCACCGGACCCCGATCCGATGCTGGTTAGATCTGCCGCTGGCCGATCAGGCGGCCTTCAGTGTCTGCAGGCTACTCCCGGCTCCCTCTCACTGGCGCGGACTCTTCGGTGCCATCCGTCGCCTGGATTTCGAAGATGACCCTCAGCCCGATCCCCGAAGAACCCGGTTCTGCCCTGATCTTTCCCCGGTGCAGGCCGATGATGCTCCGCGAGATCGCCAGGCCGAGCCCGCTCCCCTTGCTTCCCAGGGCATCCGGAGGCCCTAGGCGCACAAACCGCTCAAAAATCCGCTCCCTCTGGTCAGCCGGAACCCCAGGTCCCTCGTCCTCGAGCGCCACCCTCCAGACGCCGCCGGCAACCTCGGAGGTCAGCAGGATCTGCCCGCCCCGCGGCGAGGCATTGAGGGCGTTGGACATGAGATTGAGCAGTACCTGGCGGATCCACCGCGAGTCGAAGTCCGCGGACCCCTCGCCCTCGATCTTTTCCGCAAAGCGAACCCCGCGGTCCTCCCCGAGGACCCGCGCGTCCTGGGCGAAGCCCTCCAGGAACTTCCGGGTGTCCTGGCGGCGTATGGCCAGCGTGATTGCCCGCGCCTCGGCGCGGGACAAAAACAGCAATTCGTCGATGATCTGGTTTAGCCGCGTGATCTCCTCGAGCTGCATCTGGACGGCCTCCTCCTGGGCGGGGGTGAGTCCGCCGTCGACCATGAGCTTCTCGGCCTGGAGCCGGATGAGCGATAGGGGGGTCTTCAGTTCGTGGGAAGCCTCGGCCGTGAAGCGGCGGATCTGGTTAAAGGACGATTCGAGGCGGTCGAACATGCGGTTGAGCAGGCGCGCCAGGTCCGAGATCTCGTCGTGAACCAGCGGGACGGGGATGCGTGCGCTCAGGTTGTCGGAACCGATGTGGCTCGCCGTTTCCTGGATCAGCCGCACGGGCCGCAGCGCCAGCCGGCTCAGCCCGAACCCGATCCCGGCGCTCACGACCAGCATCACGGCCGTCAGCCCGAAGAACACTGCGCGGTAGCCTCGCATCACCCCGAGGATCTGCTCCTTGGAGGTGGCGATCGTCACGTCGAAGGGGTCCAGGAGGAATTCCGCAGCCCGCATCTCGTACGGGGTCCCCACGATGTGGGTATTGTAGTAGCGCTCGCCGGGGACGTCGGGGATGGGGTGCCCCGCCAGATTATGCGAGAGAAAGAGCGTCTCCCCGGTCCTGCGGTGGATGTCGATGTAGAAGAGCACCGACTTCGCGCCAGCGGCCTCCCGGAGCCGGTCCTGGATCTGGGCGGGGGTCAGTCCAGCGTAGCCGGGCCCGAGCCGATCCTGGATCTGGGAGAACTCGTCCTCGTTGATCAGGTCGAGGCTGTGCACGACGTACTTTTCGAGAAGGTACCGGCCCGCGGTGAAGACGCCGACCATCGTCGCCAGCGTCACCAGCGCGTACCACATCGCGAGCCGGGCCCCGATCGACCTCATAGGAAGTGGTAGCCGACTCCGCGCACCGTCTTGAACCTGGGTTTGTCGGGGGAGGCCTCTAGTTTCGCCCGCAGCTTGCTCATGTAGACGTCGAGCAGGTTCGTATCGACATCGTAGTGGGACTCCCAGATCTTCTCGCAGATCAGGGTCCGCGTGAGGATTCGCCCCGGATTGTGCATGAAGACCTCCAGCAGAGCGAACTCGCGGCTGGTCAACTCGACCGGCTTGCCGTCAAGCTCCACGGTCCGGCCGAGCAGGTCCATCCGAATTCCGCGGTGCTCAAGAACGGTCTCCTTGACCGAGACTTGCCGGCGCAGGAGCGAGCGCACCCGGGCGTGCAACTCCTCTAAACTGAAGGGTTTGGCCAAATAGTCATCCGCCCCCAAGTCCAGACCCTTGATCCTGTCCTGGACCGTGTCCCGCGCGCTCAGGATGAGGACCGGTTCCTTGAACCCGCCCTTCCGCCATTCCTGCAGCAGGGCCAGTCCGTCGCTGTCCGGAAGGTTCAGATCCAGGACGATCACATCGTAGGCCGTCTCGCACAGCGCATTTCGGGCCTCCTTTGCCGTGCTAACCCAAGTCACCGTGTAAGCCCGCTCGGAGAGGCTTTTCTTCAGGAACTGGCCGAGCCTGCGCTGGTCTTCGACAATAAGGATCTTCACGGGTGGAACGATACCCCCGGCGGGCCGCCGAAGGCTATGCAGATCCAAGAGCAACCGGAGGGATGAGGCGAGGGGAATCGCGGGGGAAGGGCAGGGGTGTGACCGGGACTTAATGGATTTTCAGTTCGGTTTCACGTTGTCTTCATTTTCGGGGAAATAATTGTCTCCTTACAGTAAACCCTTAATCCCCGCCATGATCCCACGCTCCGCTCTCTTGGTGCTCCTCGCTGTTTGCTCCGCCCGCCTCGCGCTCGCCTCAGGCGAGTCCCGGGTGGTCGCCCACTACCCGATCGGAGGTCCTCTCTCGGGCGTCCGCGGCATCTACGACTACCTCCGCGTGGACCCCCAGACCCGCCGGCTCTACGTTGCCCACGGCCAGGCCGTTGACGTCCTCAACGCCGACACCGGCGCCAAAGTGGGCACGATCGCCCCGGCCCCCGGGGCCCACGGGATCGCGCTTGTTCCGGAACTCGGGGTTGGCTTCACGACCAACGCCGGGCCCCGCGAGGTGGCGATGTTCGATCTCAATACCTTGAAAGTCCTCAAGTCGATCCGCTACACCGGCGTCAAACCCGACGCGATCGAGTACGATCCCCATACCCGCCGCGTCTACGTCGCCAACGGCGACTCCGGCGACGTCACGGTCATCGATCCGGCCGCGGGCTCGATCGTGGCCACAGTTCAGCTTGGCGGAAAGCTGGAGGCGATCGCCTTCGACGGAAACGGGCGCATGTTCGTCAACGCCGAGGACAAGAGCGTGATCCACGTGGTCGACACCCAGGCCCTGAAGCTCGTGGCCAGCTGGCCGCTGGATCCGGCGGAAGGCCCCACCGGCCTCGCCATCGATGCGAAGACCCACCGGCTCTTCGCGGCCTGTGGCAACGAGAAGCTCGCCGTTGTGGACAGCGACACCGGCGCAGTCGTCGCGACTCCGACCGTCGGCAAGGATCCGGACGGCGCTGCCTTTGACCCGGAACGGGGCCTCATCTACACATCCAACCTCGAGGGTACACTGAGCGTGATCCACGAGGACACCCCGAACAGCTACAGGGCCGTCCAGACCCTGCCGACTGCTTACGGGGCGCGGACGATAGCCCTGGATCCTGCGACCGGCCGGGTGTTCCTGCCCAGCGGTCAGTTCGGAGAGGCTGCCGCACCGACCAAGGAGAACCCCGAGCCCAGGCGCCCCCTGCTGCCCAACACATTCGAAATCCTCGTCATCGGAAGGTAGCCCCCGCAGGGTTCCTCCTCCGCAATTCGCACCCTCCATTTCGTTACACCCGTGATTCCGCTCCTCTCCCTGCGCAAGGCCGCCCTGTTGGTGGCCGCTCTTGCAGCGGGCGCCCGTCTTCTTGCGCAGGGCGCCCCACCGATGCTGACGGACGACACCGCACCGCCGGACCCGGGCGAGTTGGAGGTCAGTGTCGGCATGACCACCGAGCATACCCCGGGCGCCACGGCGATGGAGGCGCCGGCCCTGGATCTTGCCTACGGGATCCATAAGAACGTGGAACTGGGGTACTCGGTCGCTTGGACGGGCGAGCACGCCAGCGGGGAGAGCTCGCGCTGGGGCCTGGGAAAGTCGGAGGTGGACATCAAGTGGCGATTTATCGGCGACGGGGAGCACGGGCTCCAGATGGCGTTCACCCCGGCCATCGAGTTTCCGACGCCGGGCAGCCGGGCCGTGGACCGCGGGATCGTCGAACCCCACACCTATTGGAAGCTGCCCTTCGAGATCCAAGGGGAGGTGGGCGACTACGGTCTGTGCGCCGAGGTCGGACCGGTCTTGGCGACAAACCGGGAAGACGAGAACAGCTGGGAGGGCGGGTTTGTTGTCAGCAGGGATATAGTCAAGGGATGGACCCTGTGCGCCGAAATCCACGGCGCGACCGACGACCGGGCGAAACAGTCCGAGTGGATCTTCAACATTGGCTCGGTCATCAAGCTGTCGGAGAAATACAACCTGCTGCTCGCCGCGGGCCGCGACCTGAGTAATTCCATGGGCGAGAAGGTCTCGTTCCTCGGATACGTCGGGGTCCAGACTACCTTCTGAAGGGAACCCCTCCGATGCCCGCGCCGGTCTTGCCCGGCGGGACATTTGCACCCAGGCTCCGCCCGATGAGCTGGGTTTCACGGCTTCTGGGGCCCGTGGGCGAGGTGGGCGAACGCCTGCTCGACCGCGTGTTGTGCGTGGCCGGGGCGGTGGCCTTCTCCCAGGTCCCCGAGTTCATGCAGCAATATCTCCAGCGCCTCGGCGGCCGCCTTGACGAGGCCCTGCGCCAGTTGGAGCAGTTTAGATCCGCGGCTGAGCAGTCCGGCCTGACGCTTGACCAGCTCGCCGCCCGCGGCGCCGCGAACCCCGATCCGGCGATCGCCCGGCTCGGCCGGCTTGCCGGAGAGGCCTTGGGGCGCGTGGATGCGCTCGCCGCCGCCGATTCGGCGATCCGCCACGCGTCGGCCCTGGCGCGGCCGTTCACCTTCGCGCGGCACTTTGATCCGGCCGTCGCCCGGGCGACCGCCTCGATCTTCCGGCCCGCGGTGCCGACGACCCTGGAGGGGCTCTGCTACGCCCTGGCGGGGACCGCGGTCGCGCTCGGCATCTACCACCTCGGGATCAAGCGTCCGCTGCAGCGCGCCTGGAGGACCCGAGCCGGGCAGTCCGCCGGCCCTTGACCCACCGCCTCGCTGCGCTTTCATCGGCCCATGCCTGAAGCCCTGACGGTCAACCTGGCGGAGCGGTCCTACCGGATCGCCTTCGGCCGCGATCTCACGTCCGAGGTGCGGGCCCAGGCGGAGTCCCTCCGAGCCGCGGGCCGCGCGATCGCGGTCGTGACCGACCGGACTGTCGCTGCAAAACAGGAGGCCGCCCTCCAGACCATGTTCGGCAGCGCACCCCGGTGGGAGGCCCCGTCGGGGGAGGGGGCGAAGTCCCTGTCCGAACTGGAGAGGCTCCTCGAATTCCTGGCCCAGAAAAGGCTCGACCGGAGCTCTGCGCTGTTCGCCGTCGGCGGGGGGGTCGTGGGCGACCTGTGCGGCTTTGCCGCAGCCTCCTACCTGCGGGGAATCGACTACTACCAGGTGCCGACGACCCTGCTTGCGATGGTCGACAGCTCCGTGGGGGGCAAGACCGGGGTGAATCTCCGCGCCGGCAAGAACCTCGCCGGGGCCTTCCACCAGCCCCGCGGGGTATTCATCTCCACCGGGCTCCTCGACACCCTGCCGACGCGCGAGTTCGCGGCCGGGGCCGCCGAGGTGATCAAGTCCGCGCTGATCGCCGACGCCGGGCTCTTCGCCTCCCTAGAAACGACCCCCTTGTCACCCGGTGGACCCGGGCTGGACGGGGCCATCCGCCGCTGCTGCTCGATCAAGGCGGCGGTCGTCGAGGCCGACGAGCGCGAGCTCAGCGCCGAGGGCGGGAGGGCGCTCCTGAACCTCGGGCACACCTTCGGCCATGCGATCGAGCAGGCGGCCGGATACGGGCGGTACCTCCATGGGGAGGCCGTTGCCATAGGGCTTTGCGCGGCGGCGCGGCTATCCCAAAAGCTGGGCCGCTTGACGGGCCCCGATATGGCCCGGGTCGAGGCGGCGGTTGCCGCGCACGCTCTTCCGGTTCGCCTGCGGGAGCCCCTGGCCCTGGCCGACCTCCTGGGTGCCATGGCCCGGGACAAGAAGGTCCGGGGCGGGCACCCCCGCTTCATTGTCCTGGGGCCGATCGGATTCGCTGCGGTCGCCGGGGTCGATCCCGACCTCGCCACAGCGTGTTTTAAGGAGGCTGGCGCCCTCTAGGGCCCCCCGGCCGAGGGAAGGCGCCGGGCGGTGGTTCCGGGATTGCATTGGGAAAAGACCCGGCGCACAAAGGAAGCGCCGTGGCCACGCCCCCAACCCCTCAGCGGCCAAAGCGTATCCTCAGCCTGGACGGCGGGGGTATCCGGGGCGTCTTTTCCCTTCAGGTCCTCGCTCGGATGGAGGCTCTCCTGCGCCAGGCTCGGGGCCGGCCGGACTTAGTCCTTGCCAACGAATTCGACCTGATCGCCGGAACCAGCACAGGGGCGATCATCGCCTCCATGCTCTCGTGGGGTCTGTCGGTGGCCGACATTGAGCGGCACTACATTGACGAGTCCCAGGAGATGTTCACTCGGGCGGGCTGGCAGGAGCGTTGGAAAACCAAGTACACGGCGGACAATATCACCGCCTTCTTCCAGAGGCTTTTCTCGGATGACGGGAAAGGGGGGGGGCTGGCGCTTCTCGGAAGCCCCCGCCTCCAGACGCTGGTGCTCCTGATCATGCGCAACGCGACCACGGGCTCGGCCTGGCCGGTCAGCAACAACCCCAAGGCGATGTTCAACGACCCCGCTCTGCCGAACTGTAACCTTAAGGTGCCGCTCTGGCAGCTGGTGCGGGCGAGCACGGCCGCTCCGACCTACTTTCCGCCCGAGCAGATCCGTCTCGGCGGGGAGGACTTTATCTTCGTCGACGGAGGCATCACCCCCTATAACAATCCCGCCCTGATCGCGGTCCTCATGGCAACGCTGCCCCCGTTCCACCTCAACTGGGAGACCGGGGTCGACAAGCTGCGGGTCGTGTCTGTCGGCACGGGCAACACCCGCGCGAAGCTTGCCAAGGACAAAGCGGAGAAGGTGCATCTGCTGGACGCCGCCCTGCACGTGATCCCGGCCCTGATCCAGTCGGTCGCCGTCGAGCAGGACCTGGGGTGCCGGACGCTGGGTCGCTGCGACTGGGGCGAGCCGATCGACATCGAGATCGGCGCCCTGCAGGGTGACCAGCCGGGGATACTGGACCCTTCGGAGCGAAAGTTTGGCTACGCGCGGTACGACCACCGCTTCCAGCCGGACGAGGAGGCGCAGCTGCGAGCGGCCGGGGGCGGGAATGCGTCGGCCTTGGACGACCTGGAGATGATCCCCGTCCTCAAGAGGCTCGGGCAGGAGTTCGCGCTCAAATGCGTTAGCCTCGACCACCTGGGGGGCTGAGCTGCGCCCCTGGCTCCGGAAAACGAATTGCCTCGGCCGCCTCCGGCAACGATTGTCCAGCCGCCGCCCCGCATGCGCCCGACCCCGCCTTCCCGCACCGGCCCGCAAAAGTTCAGGCCGCCCGTCGTGATCCTGGCCGGAGGAGCGGCCGGGGAGGGGGCTGCTTCCCTCGGAGCCGCCCGCCAGGTCCTCAAGGCCGCATTCGCCGGGAAGTCCGCAACCCTGGTCTCAGGCGGGACTGACTCGGGGATCCCGGGACTTGCGGGCGAACTGGCCGCGGCAATGCCCCGTCTGTTTGTGGTCGGCTACCTTCCCCGGTGGCCGTCGTCCGGCGCGAGGCGCGACCGGCGCTACGGACGGCTGCGCACCACGCCCGCCCGCGATTTCAGCGCCGCCGAGGCGCTGCTTGCCTGGTCGGAAATCATCGCGTCCGGGGCCGCCCCCGCCGATGTGGCGCTGCTCGGCTGGGGAGGCGGCCGGATCGCGGCCCTGGAGTACCGGATCGCCCTGGCTCTGGGCGCGCGGGTCGGGCTTGTCGAGGGCAGCGG
Organism: uncultured Opitutaceae bacterium; assembly: GCA_903862935.1. Taxonomy (GTDB): domain Bacteria; phylum Verrucomicrobiota; class Verrucomicrobiia; order Opitutales; family Opitutaceae; genus Palsa-1447. Next base: position 30,067 of record CAIOZY010000055.1, on the reverse strand, counting down.
CCGCGCGGCCGACGAGCTGCTCCGGGACAAGGGGTGGGCGTGCCGGCCAAATCTGGAACGGCTTGCCGCTGACGGGAGGGCCGTGCGCCGCTTTCTCTTCCCGCGAACTCAGCCCAGGGGAGGCGCCAGACGATGAGCGAACACGCGAGCCTTCCCGCCCATCATGAGCAGCCCCGCTGGCGGTGGTGGCTTCTGCTTGCGGCCATCATCGCAACCCTAGTCCTGGGTGTGCGGGGCTTCCGCCAGTACGAGCACGCTGTCTCCCCCGAATCCGAGCAACTCGGGAACCTCTCGGCCCTGTACGCGACGCTGCAGCTTTTCGCGCTGCACACCCCGCACATGGAGGGAAAGCTCGTCAATCCCTCGCTCGAGATCGCCCGCTGGGTGGCGGCCGCGATCTCCCTGTGGACCGTGGGCGCAGCGCTCAGGAGGATCTATGCGATGGAGTGGAGGCGTTTCCGCCTGAGCCTGAGCCGCGACCACGTCGTCATCTGCGGGGCCGGCTGGCGGGGACTGCCGCTCGCCCGGGATTTCGCCCACCCGCTGCGCGGTGCCCCCGGGCGACCGCGGCGCGAGGCCCGCGTGATCGTGATCGAGAAAGACCCCGCAGCGCCGGGGCTAGCCGAGTGCCAGCACTTGGGCATCCCGTGCCTGGTGGCCGACGCCTCGGATCCCGCGGTCCTCCGGGAGGCGGGCGTGCACCGGGCCCGCCTGCTCGTCGTTACCTGCTCAAGCGACGCCGTCAACCTAGCGATCGCCATCCACGCCCGCCGGCTCGCCCAAGCGCTGCGGCCCCGGGGCGAGCCCCTTCAGTGCCACCTTCACCTGTCGAACCCGGACCTGCGGACGGCTGTCCGGCAGAGAGGCCTGGTCGCCGACGTCGAGGGCCGGATTGCGATCTCGACCTTCGGAATCGACGTGTACGAGCACAGCGCCAGGCGCCTGTTCGAGGAGCACCCCCTGGACTACCGCACGATCGACCCCTCGGGCCCGCTCCGGGCGCACCTGGTAGTCGTCGGCCTGGGGGACCTGGGGGAGAGCGTCCTCATCCAGGCTGCCCGGATCGGCCACTTCGCAAACGGACTCAGGCTTAGGGTCACGGTGGCCGACCTGGAGGCGCCTGTGCGGAAAGCGGCGCTGCTCAGCCGCTACCCCCAGCTCCCTCAGGTCTGCGACCTGGAGTTCCGGCAGCTGGACGCCCGCGACCCCTCGTTGCTCGCCCTGGCAGACCGGCTCTGCGGCGAGCCGGATAACCTCGTCACCTTTGCCGTTTGCCTGCCCGACGGGGCCTTCAACCTCGCGCTCGGGCTGAAGCTGGCGGATATGCCCCAAGTGGCCCGCTCGGAAAGCCCGGTGCGGGTGCGCATCCCCTCGCGCTCGGGCCTGACGCTGCTCCTGTCGGAGAAGCGCCAGAGGGAGCTTTTCGGGGACCGGATCCGACCTTTCGGCATGCTCGAGGACGTCTGCAACCGGGAGAGCCTGGAGCGGACCGAGGTGGAAGCGGTGGCCCGGGCCCTGCACGAGAACTACGCCAGGCGGACGGCCGCGAGCGGCCCCGCGAAGGCCTGGGCGGACTTGCCCGATGACCTCAGGCGGTCAAACTTCCACGCCGCCGACCACTTCGCGGTGAAGATGCGGGCCGTTGGGCTCTTCCTGGCGGGGCCGGGCGAGCCGGGTGGGGCAATCCCAGCCTTCTCGCCAAGCCAGGTCGACATCCTCGCCCGCATGGAGCACCGGCGGTTCTGCGCCGAGCGCTTCTTGGCGGGCTGGCGCCATGCCCCAGGGCCCAAGGATCCGGTCGCTAAGACCAACCCGACCCTCGTCCCGTGGGAGGAGATTTCAGAGATGGAGAAGGACAAGGACCGCGACCAGGTGCGGCAGATCCCCGGTATCGTCTCCGCAATGCGCCGGATCAGCTCGTAGGCCATCCCGGCCGATCCTCCGGCGCAGGCTGGGATCACCGCGCGAATCAGCCCCACGCTGCCGCTGTCGAACAGAAAGAAGGGGCTCAGGACAGTCGCGAGACCCGGAGGGTGGCGTGCGTTCGCGTAGCCCATGTGGGTGCCCCTCCCCGGCGGCCGTCGACCGCGCAAGGGACGGCTAGGGGGGCGTAGGCGGCTGCCGCAAGCAGGAAGATCCCGAGCCCGGGCGAGCGGATTCCCTGTGCGGCAACTTTTGTGAGCCGGTGTGGCAAGCGTGACTTGGGGGGGCCAGGGTCCCGCCGGCCCGTGTCCTCGTGCGAGGGCTAAGCCGGCTGCTTGGGTCCCCACGGACGCGCCGTTCCCCGAGCTTTCGTATCGCACTTCGCACGTTTTTGATCCACATCTCTCGGCTACCCACTACCCATGTCCGCCATCGACGAAGGCATCGTTCGGGAATACTTCGAGCAGAACGGATTTTTCGTCCGCCAGGTGCGCAAGTATCAGGTGCAGGCCCGCAAGAAGACGAGCGACGAGGAGATCGACCTGCTTGTCTATAATCCGGCCTGGCAGCGAGGAAGCCGCAAGCCGGACTTCTTCCTGTTCGCGAGCGAGCTGAGCTTCATCCAGCGGGCCGTCATCGCGGTCAAGCCGTGGCACACCGACGTCTTCACGCCGGCCATGCTCAAGAGTTCCCCGGACATTTTCAATTTTCTGGAGGAAAACGTGGTGCGCCAGGCTAGCCGCCTATTTTCTCCGGAGGCCGCCGCTGAAGGAGACCCTGACGTCACCAAGGTGCTTGTCCTTCCGGCCCTGCCCACGACCGAACCGTTCCGCTCCCAGAGCGTCGAACTTCTTAAGGCGCGCGGCGTCGACGCGATCATCTCGTTCCGGACGATGCTGCTCGACCTGATCGACAAGGTGGAGACCAACCGCAGCTACGGGAAGAGCGACGCGTTGCAGATGATCCGCATCCTGAAAAACTACGACCTGTTCCGGGACACGCAGATGGATCTGCCCGCGGTGAAGAAACTCTCGAACTAGGCCGCACTCTTCATGCCGACCACGATCCACCCGACCGCGATTGTCGAACCCGGGGCCCAGCTCGGAGCCGACTGTGAAATCCACGCCTACGCGATCATCAAGCGCTGGGCGATCCTGGGGGACCGCGTGGTGGTCCATCCCTTTTCTGTCATCGGAGGGGACCCGCAGGACCTCAAGTTCGACGGCACGTCGGAGTCGTGGGTCAAGATTGGCTCGGGCACCCGGATCCGAGAGGGCGTTACGGTCAACCGCGGGACGCACGCCGGGTCCTTCACCCAGATTGGTGAGAACTGCCTGCTGATGGCCGACTGCCACGTGGCCCACGATTGCACGGTGGGCCGCGAGGTGATCATCGCCAACGCGGTGCTCCTGGCCGGCCACGTGACTGTGGGCGACCACGCGATCCTGGGCGGCGGATGCGGATTTCATCAATTTTCCCGGGTGGGGGAGAGCTCCATGGTCGGCGGCGGCTCCCGCATGACCTTCGACATTCCGCCCTTCATCCTCGTTGCCGAGCGCGACGAGATCGCCGGGCTGAACCTGGTCGGCCTCAAGCGCCGGGGATTCCCCCGCGAGGCGATCCGCGAGATCAAGGAGGCGTACCGGGCCCTGTACGGGACCAAGGGAAACATTCGGGAGATCGCTGCCCGCCTAGCGGCGGGGGATTCGTTCCACACGGCTGAGTGCCGGCGCTTCCTGGATTTCTTCTCCGGGGGCCAGCGGGGCTTCGCCCGGCCCCGGCATGAACAGGTCGCTGCGGAGGGCAAGCAGGCCGAGTGAGCGCGCGGCTGGCCATCACCTGCGGGGACCCGGCCGGGATCGGCCCTGAGGTGGTCGAAGCCTGGCTCGGGGCGCACCCGGACCAGGCCCGAGATGTGGCGGTCATCGGGCCGGCCCGCTGGCTTGGAAAGATCCCGCAGGCCCGGGAGAAAATTCCCGTCGGCCTGGAGGACTTTGAGGCGAGCCCCGGCAGCCCCGACGGGGACGGGGCCTTGGTCGCTTGGGCGGCGCTCGAGCGGGCTGCGGAAGGTTGCCGCGCCGGGGATTTTTCCGGGGTCGTGACCGCGCCCATCAGCAAGGAGCGAATGGCAGCGATCGGCTGGGGGTTTCCGGGGCACACTGAGTTTTTCGCCAAGCGCTGGGGCGGGCAGCCCACCATGGCCTTCTGCGGGGCCCGCATGAGAGTCACCCTGCTCACTTGGCACATTCCGCTTAAGGACGTGGGCTCCCATCTGACCGAGGCTAACATCGCCCGGGCGGTGGCCGCCTCGGTGGAGCTCGCCCGGATCTTTCCCCCCGAAACTGCCGGCCCGGGCGCGCGCACCGGCGGGCCGCGGATCGGCGTCTGCGGGCTGAACCCCCACGCCGGCGAGGGCGGGCTCATCGGCCGCGAGGAGGCCGAGATCCTCGACCCGATCCTCGACCGGCTGAGGCGGAGCTGCCCGGGACTTTCACGGGCGCTTCCCGCCGACACCCTGTTCGCGCGTCAGCTGCGCGGAGACTTCGACGTCGTGCTCGCACTCTACCACGACCAGGGCCTGGGCCCGCTCAAGGCAGTCGAGTTCGACGAGGCCGTGAACGTGACCCTGGGCTTGCCGTTTGTCCGCACGAGCCCCGACCACGGCACCGCGTTCGGGATCGCGGGCCGGGGCCTGGCGAGCCCCCGGAGCTTCGACCAGGCGGTGGCGGTCGCCCGCCGGCTCGTCGAGGCCCGGCGTTGAGAGGCCCGGTTTGCAATTCCCAGGGCCCGGGGCTTTATTCGCAGGTCTCCCGCCTGCCTGAACGAGCTGAAACCGCATGAGTCCCGATCCCTCGATCCCCGCTGCCCCGCCGCCTGTCTCCCAGGGGGTCAGGGAGGGCAATGAGGGGCTGGTCTGCCTCACCGAGCCGGCGGGGGCCAAGGTGCGCGCCCTCATCGAGAGGGACCGCCAGGGCGATTTCCTGCGGGTTGCCATCACCGGGGGCGGCTGCAACGGACTCAGCTACAAGCTGAGGTTTACACCAGAGCCCAAGCGAGGGGACATCCTGGTCCGCACCGCGGGGGCGGCGGTCCTCGTTGATGTGCGCACGGCGCTCTACCTGAAGGGCACCCGCATCGACTACTCTGACCGGATGATCGGCGGGGGCTTCAAGTTCACCAACCCCAACGCCAAGGCGAGCTGCTCCTGCGGGGAGAGCTTCAATGTGTAGCGGCGGGCCTGCCGCAATTCGGTATTGTCATCCTGCGCACTTTGGCACGATATCATCGTCCACCAACCACCACTCTAAACCCTAATTGATGGCTATTTCGTTTCCTTCCGCCGGATCAGGCGGCAATCGTCCGGGTCAGAACCAACGGCGCAACCTAGACCCCTTCGCCAGCATCCGGCGCAACCACCGCATCAAGGTACCGCAGGTGCGCGTCATCTCCCCCGAGGGCAAGCAACTCGGGATTCTCGACACCCCCAAGGCCGTTAACCTGGCCCTTGATGTCGGGCTCGACCTGGTGGAGGTTGCCCCGACGGCGCAACCGCCCGTTTGCCGGATCATGGACTTCGGCAAGTACGTCTACGAGGAGCAAAAGAAGCACTCCCACGCGAAGACAACCGCCAGCAAGATCAAGGAGATCGAGTGCACGGCGCGCATCGAGCAGAACGACTTCTTCACCAAGATGCGCCATGCCGAGGAGTTCCTCTCCCACGGCAACAAGGTCAAGATCCGCCTCAAGTTTCGCGGCCGCGAGATGGCCCACACCGAGATCGGATTCCAGGTGATCAAGCGCGCTGTCACCGAGCTGGTGGGCATGGGGCACCCGGATGCCGAGCCGAAGCTGATCGGCCGCAACATCCACGTGATGCTCACGCCGCTGCCGATCAACAAGCGCAAGCCCAAGTTTACAACCGGAGGGGGCGAGGGCGAGGCCGAGGCCGAGAGCGAGCCCGAGGCCCCCACGGCCGAATCCTGAAAAGCGGGGCAGCCATGGTCCGGGCGGCACTCAGGCCCCTGGCGCTGGCCGCGCTTCTGGGCGGAGTCTGCAGGGCCGCGGCGCCGGCCCCCCTTCCCGTCGAGAGATTCGACCGGACCGAATACGTGAGCGCGGTCGACGCTGCGGACCGGCTCGGAATGCGGCTGTCCTGGCGGGCGGCCGGCCGGCAGCTCGCCATCTCGGACAGCGCGCACCGCATGGAGCTGACCGCGGAGAGCCGCGAGGCCTCCGTGGATGGGCTCAAGCTCTACCTGGGAAGCTCCGTCGTGTCCCGCGGGGGGCGGCTGTACATTTGCAGGGCCGATTATGAGCGCCGGCTCCTGCCGCTTGTGAGGCCCGCTTGGTGCGGCGCCCCGCCCCGCGCCCCCATCGTGATCGCGGTCGACCCGGGTCACGGAGGGGTCGACCATGGGACCGAGAACTTGCGCCTGGGGGTCCAGGAAAAGACGGTCAACTTGGACGTGGGCCTGCGGCTCAAGCGGTTGCTTGAGGACGCGGGGTTCAAGGTGGTGATCACCCGGACAAACGACACCAAGGTCGAGCTGCCGCTGCGGGCGCTGATCGCAAACCAGGCCGGCGCGGACCTCTTCGTCAGCATCCACTTTAACTCCCTTACCCACGACACCCAGACCCACGGCACGGAGGTGTACACCTTCCCCCTGCAGGCCCAGAGGTCGGACCAGTCCTGGGGGGAGCGCGAGAACGACAGCGAGCCGCTGGCCTCGCCGGTGAACCGCTTTGACTGTTGGAGCTCGATTCTCGGGGACGCAGTCCACCGCTCGCTGCTCAATACCCTGCACACCGAGGACCGGGGCTGGAAGACCAAACACTTGGCGGCCCTGCGGGCCCTGACCTGCCCGGCGGTCCTAGTTGAGTCGGCCTATCTCTCAAACGATGCGGAGGCAGCCCGAGTGGCCTCGCCCGCCTTCCGCCAGCAGGTGGCCGAGGCTCTTCTCGCCGGTGTCCGGGCGTATGCCGCCCAATTGGAGCTGTTGCGGGGCGGGCAGCCGGCCCGCGCTCCGGCCGGAGCGCCGCCGCCGGCCCAGCCCCCGCTGCCCCCCTCCGCCTTGGCACCTTTGTCGCACCCCACCAGGCCGGGCTCGTCCTGAGCCTGGGAGGGGGAAGAACACCCTGTGGGGGGCGAAGAAGTTTCTCGCAATCGAGCCCATTTGAACAAGGTTTTCCCTATGAGATTCCCCAGACCCGTTGCCCTGCTGAGTGCGTTTTGCTCCGCAGCCGTCCTCTCCGTTCTCGCTGGTGTCCAGGCCCTGGCGGCGCAGGCCCCGGAGGGTACCGTTTACAGCCAGGTGACGGTCGCAAGCACGACCGACCTCCACGGCCACATCTACCCCATCGACTACTACAGCAACCGGCCTGAGCAGCTGGGCCTGGCGAAGATCTCGACCGTGCTGTCAAAGGTCCGTCTTGGGGCCCCGAACCTGATCCTCATCGACTGCGGGGACACGATCCAGGGCACACCTCTGGAGTACTACCACAACCGGATCGATAACCAGCCGGTCGACCCGATGATGCTCGTCATGAGCGCCCTGCGGTATGACGCAATGGTGGTCGGAAACCACGACTACAACTTCGGGCTCAAGGTCCAGCAGAAGGCCCACGCCGAGGCCAAGTTCCCCTGGCTGTCCGCCAACACCTACAAGACGGGGACCGACGAGAACGCCTTTCAACCGTACCTGGTGCGCGAGGTCAACGGGGTCAGGGTCGGCATCCTCGGCATCACCACTCCGGCGATCCCCAACTGGGAGAACGTGCCCAACTACGCGGGCCTGGAGTTTCGCGACTCGGTCTCCGAGGCGCGAAAGTGGGTTGCCGTCCTCAAGGGCAGGGAGCGGGCCGACGTGGTTGTTGTGGCCGTTCACATGGGGCTTGAGCGCGACCTTGCGACTGGTGAGAGGCCCCCGCGGCAGCCTCTAAACGAGAACAACGCAATTGCCATTGCGCAGGAGGTTCCCGGGGTAGACCTCATGCTCCTGGGACACACCCACCGCGACATTCCATCGGTGACGATCAACGGGGTCCTGATGACCCAGGCGGGCCGCTGGGGCGACCGTCTGGCCCGAGCTGACCTATACATGAGCCGGGCCCCGGGCGGGCCCTGGCAGGTCTGGGCCAAGTCCGCCCAGACAATCCCGATCACCGCCTCCGTGCAGGCCGACACCGACATCCTCCACCTTGCCGAGAGCTACCACACGGCCGCCCAGGCGTGGCTAGACCGCAAGATCGGCGAGTGCGCCAAGGACCTAAGCGCGGCCGATGCGCGGCTTCGCGACACGGCGATCATCGACTTGGTCCAGCGAGCCCAGATGGAGGCCGGGAACGCGGACGTGTCCCTGACTTCCGTCTTCAACCCGGCCGCCCGGATCCGCCGCGGGCCGGTCACGGTCCGCGACATCTGCGGGATCTATGTTTACGAGAACACGCTTGCCGTCGTCGAGGTGACGGGCCGCCAGCTCAAGGACACCCTTGAGCACTCGGCCAAATTCTTCCTGCCGTACGAGCCGGGGAAGACCGCCGGGGAGCTGATGGACGGCCGGATCCCCGGATACAATTTCGACACTGCGGCCGGAGTCAGCTACGTGGTCGATCTGACCCGGCCTCCCGGCGACCGGATCCGCGACCTGTCCTTCCACGGGTCTGCCCTGGATCCGGACCGGAAGCTGCGCTTGGCGACCAACAACTACCGCTTGAACGGCGGCGGGGGCTACGAGGTGCTCAAGAATGCGCCCGTCGTCTACCGCTCAAGCGAGGAAATCCGCGACCTGGTAATCGAGTGGGTCGAACGCCATCACGAGATTCCCTCTGAGCCTCTCAACAACTGGCGGATCATTCCCTAGGCGCAGGCTCTGGCGAGCGCTGGGGTGCAGCGGGCCTGGGCGCTCAGCGCGGGCGCCGCGACGCCGGCGCCGAATTCCGGGCAGGACTCGGCCAGATGGGCCCGCAACTGCTCGCGGGCGCGGGCGATCCGGCTCTTCACGGTGCCGGGCTTCACGCGAAGCCTGCGCGCGATCTCCTCGTAGGGAAGGTCCCGGGCGCTGCGCAGAAGCAGGATTTCGCGCTGGGACCGCTCGAGTTTCCCCATCCCCGAGGCGACCAGCTCGGAGAACTCCGTCTTTGCCAGTTCCTGGGATGGATCCGGGTCTGCAGATGCGAAAAGGTCGGAGATGGTTGCGCTTGAATCCTCCCCAAGAGGGAGGTCCAGGGAAAAGGTCGCGTGGCGGCGGCGGCGGAAGAAGTACCAGTAGCGGTTGCGGGCCAGGTTGACCGCGATCCGGTGCAGCCAGGTCGAAAGCGACGAGTCCCCGCGAAAACGCGTCAGGGCGCGGTACGCCCGCACAAAGGTGTCCTGCGTGATTTCCTCGGCGTCGGCGCGGTTGCCCAGAAGCGCGTGCGCAACCGCGAAAACACGGGCTTGGTGACGGCCCATGATCGCTGCAAAGGCGGGCTCGTCGCCGCCGACGGCGCGCCGGACCAACTCGGCGTCGCTTGCGATCTCGGATTCGATATCGGGGGCCGTCTCGGGTGTCGGATGGGGCTTCATGGTGGGTCGTGTAGTTTTGTTCTCGCCCTCCCTTCACCTTCTTTCGTGCCAGCGATCGTGTAAGTAGCGTAAGATACTAATGATCAATAATTAAAAATATACCAACCGCCTCCGGGTTAACTTAGGGCAGCCAGATTGCGTGCAGACTGCACGACAGGCGGCGGGCTGAGGGCTCAAATTCGCACGATTTTCCTGTTGCAACGGTCGCGCGTTACGATCGCGCAACAGGCGGCTCTATGAACGGAATGTGGCTTGACTGGGCGTGAGGCTTGGGGTGACGATTAACTCAACTTCAACTCAGCGTCGGTGCTTCACCGACGAAGGTAATCTCACACCAATACAAACCTATGCACCAAAATAGATTGAGTAAGCTGTTTACCGGGCTCTGCGCTCTGGTTTTCTGTTCGCTCGCGAGCATCACCTATGGACAGGGCCTGACCAGCGCCGGCCTGACGGGCTTCGTCGCTGACAAGCAGGGCAAGCCCATTGCCGGAGCCGTCGTCACCGCCCTGAACGAGGGCACGGGCTCGCGCTACCTTGCGACGACCCGCAACGGCGGCGAGTACACGATAAACGGCCTAGCCCCCGGTGGCCCCTACTCAGTAACTGCGGAGGCCTCCGGCTACACGCAGGAGGAAAAGAAGGGCTTTAACCTCGATGTCGGCAGCACCGCTGAGGTGAGCTTCCGCATGGGCAGCGAAGTGATCCGCATGGAGGCGGTCACTGTCGAGAGCACGCGGGACACGACGTTCGGTGCAGGCCGCATGGGAACGAACATGACGGTCGACGCCGATGACATCCGTCACATCGAGACGGTCCGCCGCGACCTGCAGGACATCGAGAACTTGGATCCGCGCGTGGTCATGTTCCAGGGCGGCGGCAGCGGAGACCCGGCCTACCAGCTGAGCGCCCAGGGCCAGAACTTCCGCGAAAACTCGTTCATGATCGACGGCGTCAATGCCAACGACACCTTCGGCCTGAACTCCAACAGCTACTCCGGCCTGCGCAATCCCGTCCCGCCGGACTGGATCCAGTCCCTGAGCTTCGATCTGACCCGCTATGACGTCGTCAACTCGGGCTTCCTGGGAGCCTCCCTTTACACGACGCTGCGGTCTGGAACGAACACCTTCCACGGATCCTTCTATGAGATCTACACCGGCACGCGCTTCCGCGGGGCCGATCCCGTCCCGAACCCGCTCCAGAGCCAGCACGAGGCCTTGAACGAGTGGACGACCGGCGGCACCGTGGGCGGCCCGATCATCAAGAACAAGGTATTCTTCTTCCTCGGCTACGATGCGTTCCGCGAGCTGGCGACCTCGCCGGCCCAAAGCTACAACCCGGAAGACAACGCCGCGGACACCACGGTCATCAATTCGATCATCTCGGCCGCGCAGTCGAAGTACTCCTACGACCCGGGCGCCCTTGCGGGCCCCAATCACATCGCCCAGCAGAATGCGGTGATGAAGATCACGTGGAACATCTCGGACGCGCACAAGTTCGAGCTCACGTTCCGCCACACCGACGGACAGGCCCCGGCATTCGTGAACTACACGTTCACTAACGGCACCTCCCTCAGCAACGCGTGGTACAACTCCCACCGCGTCGACCAGTCCTACTCGGCCAAGCTGACGAGCAACTGGAACTCGATCATCCCGAACCTTTCGAGCGAAATCGCGGGCAACTACCACCGCTACAACGGAACGGCGTTCACCAATGGAAAGACGTTCCCGGCTGTGGTGATCAACGGTCTGAGCGGAAGTTCGACCAACACGAGCACCGGCGCCCAGTCCAACATCGTGGGCACGGGTGACATCATCCTGGGAAACAACAACTCCTACCAGTTGAACAACTTGCACACCTCTGAAATGGAGGAGCATATCTACGGGACCTACTCGGTCGGCAGCCACTCAATCAAGTTCGGCGGCCAGGCCGACCGCACCCAGTACGAGAATACGTTCGTTCAGAACTACCTCGGCACATTCGCCTTCGCGACGCCGGCCCAGTGGGCGGCGGGAACCCCCTCGGGCGCGATCGTCGGGACACCGGCCCCGGGCTTCCAGCTCAAGGACGCGATCGCACACTACGCCCTAACCGACTATGTGGCTCTACTCCAGGACACCTGGAGGCCGAACCAAGCTTTGACGCTGACCATCGGCGCGCGCATCGACTACCCCTGGCAGCCGGGAAAGCCGCTGTTTAGCTCGGTTTTCTACAATGCGTACGGGTACCGCAACAACACGACGATCAGCGGCAACCAGACTGTCTCCCCGCGCCTGGGCTTCAGCTACACCGTTCCCACGGAGCGCAAGACGCAGGTGCGCGGTGGCATTGGCCTGTTCATGGGGCAGAACCCCGCCGTCTGGCTCGAGAACTCCTTCGCCAACGCGGGCCAGCTGACCCAGTACTCAGCGGGCTCCACAAGCAGCACGACCGCGGCCCCGATCGCCAACTACACCTTCACGGGCAACCCGGCGACCCAGGCTCTTCCGCCGGTCGCCGCCTCTACGCCGGTGTCCACCTTCAACGTGACCGACCCGAACTTCCACTGGCCGAGTCAGTGGAAGGGCAACATCGCGATCGATCACGAACTGCCGTTCCTGAACCTGATTGCGACGGCCGAGTTTGACTGGAGCAAGGTCAACAAGGATCCGTACTACCAGAACCTGAACCTAAACAAGGCGACCTCCGGCGCGGCCTACATGCCGGACGGCCGAATCCGCTACGCGGGCAACATCAGTGCGGGCACGATCTCGTCGGCCCTACAGGTTGCGGGCTACAGCTACATCGGCACCAGCAGCATGTCCGGTTCGACGGTGCTGCGCATCAACCAGGCCACGGGCCCCGTGCTCTTGCTCGGCAACACGAACCAGGGCGGATCGCAGGAGTACACCTTCTCGATCAAGCGCCCGATGAAGGACAACTGGTCATTCTCGTTCGCCTACAGCCACACGCATGCGACCCAGGTCGAGTCCACGACCTCGTCGGTGGCGCAGTCGAACTTCACCGGCCAGACGTACGTCAACCCGGGTGACAACCGCGCCTACATCAGTAACTACGAGGTCCCGGACAAGTTCGTCCTCACGGCCTCCCGCCACTTCACGTTCTTCTCGAACAAGCAGGCGGCGACTATCATCTCCGCTCAGTTCCTCGCCCAGACCGGCCATCCGTACAGCTTCACCTTCTACGGAGACGCCGACGGTTCTGGCGTTGCGAACCGCAGCCTGTTCTACGTGCCGACGGGCCCGAACGACCCGAAGGTAGCCTGGGCGAGCGCCACCGAGGAGGCCGCCTTCTTTGCCGACATGGCGAAGAACGCGGACCTGTCGAAATGGGCCGGCCAGATCGTCCCGCGCAACAGCGCCTTTGCCCCCTGGCAGAAGACCCTCAACCTGCACGTCGAGCAGAGGGTTCCGCTCTACGGGCCGGTCAAGCTGACGGTGTTCGCCGACTGCTTCAACTTCGCGAACCTGCTCAACAAGAACTGGGGCGTTGTCACGGTGTGGGACTTCCCGTACTCGAGGACGATCGCGGGCACGTTGTACAACCCCACGGGCAACAACGGCGCCGGCCAGTACACCTACGTGTATAACGCCAGCACGCAGGGGACGATGACCACCTATCCCGACATGTCCCGCTGGGCCATACAGATCGGCGGGCGTCTGGAATTCTGATCCTTATCCCAACGATGGGGTTTTTCTCAGCGGCGGCCGCCTCCAAGCGGCCGCCGCTTGCTTTATGGGGGATTTGCGCGGCCGCTGTGCTGGCTGTCGGGATCGCCGCCGCGTACCGGAACGGTCTCCCGGGGCCGTTTCTCTACGACGACATCTCGTCGATTCCCGGCAACCCGACGCTGCGCTCCTGGTCCGCTGCCGCGCATCCGCCGGCGGAGGCTACGGTGGGGGGCAGGCCGCTTCTGAACCTGTCGTTTGCCGCAAACTACCGTCTCGGAGGCCTTGTCCCGTGGGGCTACCACGCGGCCAATGTCGCGATCCACATCCTGGCGGCGCTGGTCCTTTTCGATCTTGTCCGCAGGACCCTGGCCGCGCACTTTCCCGGATCCGCTTCCGGGCTGACAGCCTTTGCCGCCTCGGCCCTGTGGGCGCTGCACCCGCTGCAGACCGAGTCGGTCACCTACATCGTTCAGAGGGCCGAGTCCCTGATGGGGCTTTTCTACCTGCTTGCCCTTTACGGCCTCGCGCGGAGCCTCGCCTCGGGCAGACCCCGGGCCTGGCTTGCGCTGTCGGCCCTGTGCAGCGCGGCCGGGATGGGCGTCAAGGAGGCGATGGTGACCGCGCCCGTGATGGTGCTCCTCTACGACCGGACTTTTGGCGCGGGGTCCTTCGCCGAGTGCTGGAAGCGCCGCCGCGGCTACTACCTCGCGCTGGCGTCGGGATGGGTCCTGCTGGCCGCCTTGGTGGTGGGAAATTCCGGGCGCGGGGGAACGGCGGGCTTCGGCTCGGGGGTCGCCTGGTGGGCCTACGGCTTAAGCCAGCTCCGGGCGGTCGGGATCTACCTGAGGCTCGCTGTCTGGCCTGGCCCGCTCGTCGCCGACTACGGCCGGATCCTCGGAGGGCCCACGTTGGAAGTGGCCGGCGGTGCTGCGGCGGTGTTAGTCCTCGCTGGGGCGACCGGCTACCTGCTTTACCGCAGCCCGCCCCTCGGTTTCCTGGGGGCGTGGTTCTTTGTCGTCCTCGCCCCGAGTTCGACCTTTGTTCCCGTTGCGACCGAGATCATAGCCGAGCACCGCATGTACCTTCCCCTGGCGGCGATCGCGGTCGGGGCCGCCTGCCTTGCCTCGGCAGCCCTTGGAAGGGCTGGGCTCGCCGCCTGCCTCGCGGCGGCGGTTTCCCTCGGGGCTGCGACCGCGGAGCGAAACCGCGTCTACCTGAGCAATCGAGCGTTCTGGTCCGATGTCGCGGCCAAGGCTCCGGAAAATGCCGGAGGGCACAACAACCTGGGGAACGTCCTCTTCGAGGAAGGCCGCTATCCCGAGGCGATCGCCGAATACGGCAGGGCCCTCGACCTGGCCCCGGACTACGCCGACGCCCACACAAACCTCGGGAACGCGCTCGCCCGTCTGGGGCGCTACGCCGAGGCCGTCGGTCACTACGAGACGGCGCTTAAGTTCAGGACCGCGGACCCCTCGGTTCTCACCCCGCTTGCAAACGCCTGCTATCGGCTGGGGAACGCCGCCGCGGAGGGAGGCCGCCCCGCGGAGGCGCTCGCCTATTACTCCCGCTCGATCGAGATTGTTCCGGACAACGCCGACGCCCTGGTTAACCTGGGCAACGTCCTTGCCCAGCTGGGCCGGGTCCCTGAGGCGGCCGAGCGGTTCCGGCAGGCGCTCCGTCTGCAGCCCGGCTCGGCCGACATCCACAACAACCTGGGCAGCCTGCTTGCCGCCGACGGCAAGCTTGCCGAGGCCCGGACCGAGTTCGAGGAGGCCCTGAGGCTGAAACCCGGCTACCGGGAGGCGCTCGACAATCTGGCCAGGCTCGACGAGATGGCGCCCGGGGGCGCCCGCAGATGAGGCTCTCCGAGGTAGCGGCGAGGTGGCGGCTCGCCCTGATTCCCGTGGCTGCGGCTCTGGCCTACTGGCCGGCGCTTCAGGGAGGCTTCATCTGGAACGACTCCGACTACGTCACCCGGGCGGAACTGAGGTCCGGCGAAGGCCTGGGCCGGATCTGGTTCGAACTGGGTGCAACCGAGCAGTACTACCCGGTCCTCCACACGGCCTTCTGGGTCGAGCACGGGCTGTGGGGCGACTCGGCCCTCGGCTACCACGCGGCAAACGTTGCGCTGCACGCCCTGAGCGCCCTGCTCCTGGTCGCGATCCTGCGCCGCCTCTGCGTTCCGGGCGCGTTCCTCGCCGGGCTGCTCTTCGCCGTCCACCCGGTGTGCGTGGAGTCGGTCGCCTGGATTTCCGAGCAGAAAAACACCCTCTCGACGGCCTTCTACCTCGCGGCGGCCCTGGCCTACCTGCGATGGCGGGATCAAGGAGGGGAACGCCGCCAGTCCGGGCTTTTGTGGGCCGGGGTTCTTTTTGTTCTGGCGCTCTTGAGCAAGAGCGCCACGGCGACCCTGCCGGCGGCCCTGCTCGTCATCGCCTGGTGGAGGAACGGCAAGCTGTCCTGGAGGGAGGATGTCCGCCCGCTTGTCCCGTGGTTTGCGGCCGCGGTGGCGTGGGGCTCCTTCTCGGCCTGGGTCGAGCACAGCTATGTCGGCGCCCAGGGCAGGGACTTTGCCCTGGGCCTGGGCCAGAGGCTTCTCGTCGCGGGCAGGGCCGCCTGGTTCTACGCGTGCAAGCTTGTCTGGCCCTCCGACCTGATATTCATCTACCCGCGCTGGAGCCCAGACACGGCGGATCTGGCGCAGTGGGTCTATCCCGCGGCCCTTGCGGCCCTCTTTGCCGGCCTTGTCTGGACGGCCCGCAGGAGCCGCGCCCCGCTCGCCGTTGCGCTGCTTTACATCGGGACCCTTTTCCCGACCCTCGGGCTCTTCAACGTCTACGCCTTCATCTTTTCCTTTGTCGCCGACCACTGGCAGTATCTGGCCAGCGCGGGCGCGCTCGCTGCTGCTGCCGCGGCCGTCTCGACCGGGATCGCCGCTTCACCGGAGCGGCTCAGGCCCGCGGCCCGCGGCGCGGCCGCCGCGCTCGTCATCGTTCTCGGGATCCTCGCCTGGCGCCAGGCGCAGATGTACCGGGACATCGAGACCTTCTACCGGGTGACCCTGGAACGGAACCCTTCGTCGTGGATGGGGCACGTCAATTTGGGGCTGATCGAACTTGACCGCGGGGAGCTGTCCTCGGCCGAGGAGCACTTTCGGGAGGCCGCGCGCCTCAAGCCCGACAACGCCCAGGCCCACAACGACGTTGGGCTCGCCTGCTTCCGCAGTGGGCGGCTCGACGAGGCGATCGCCGAGTACCAGACGGCGGTCAGGCTCGTGCCCGTCTTTGCCGAGGCCCGCAACAACCTCGGCCTTGCGCTTTCGCGCCGGGGACGGCTCGACGAGGCGCAGGCGCAGCTGCGCGAGGCCGTGCGGCTCAAACCGGGCTACTCCGAGGCCCACAACAACCTCGGGATCGTCCTTGCGCAGGCCTCGCGGGTCGACGCCGCCCTGGGAGAGTTCCGGCGTGCGGTGGAGCTCAGGCCCGACTACGTGAACGCGTGGGTGAACCTGGGAAATGCGTGGCTCATGGCGGGACAGCCGGGGCGCGCAGCGGAAAGCTTCCGCAGGGCCCTCGAATTCGAGCCGGACTCGGCGGCAGCCCAGTCCGGGCTTGCCTACGCCCTGGAGCAGTCCGGCCGGGTGCCCGGCGGCCCGGCCCCGCGATAGGCCCGGAACCGGGGCCTGCATCTCGCTCTGGACCCGCCCCCGCCGCTGCCCCACACTCCCCCGGCATGAAGAGCTGGCGCGACCGCCTTCCCTGGACCCCGGCGCTCCTCGCCGGTGCCGTGGCGCTCGCGTACCTTCCGGCTCTTCGCGCGGGGTTTGTCTGGGACGATGCCAACTTTGCCCTCAGGACGGACCTGCGCCCGCTCTCCGGACTGTGGCGGATCTGGACGGACCCGGCTGCGACCGAGCAGTACTTCCCGGCGCTGCATTCGCTGTTCTGGGTCGAGGGGCGGCTGTGGGGCGCCTGGGCCCCCGGCTACCACGCCGTCAGCGTCGCGCTGCATGCCTGCAGCGCGTGGCTTCTGGTATGCCTGCTCCGGCGGCTTGGAATCCCGGGGGCACGGCTTGCGGGGTTTTTGTTCGCCCTGCACCCGGTTTGCGTCGAGTCGGTGGCCTGGATTGCCGAGCAGAAGAACACCCTGTCGACCGCGCTCTATCTCGCCGCGGCACTCTCCTTCCTGCGCTGGAGGGATCCGGGTCTGCAGGAAGGAAAAGGGCCGGGCTGGCGCGGGTACGCCTCCGCGACGGCGCTCTTCGGCCTGGCGGTCTTAAGTAAGTCGGCGGCGGCGACGCTTCCGGCGGCGCTGCTGGTCGTAGCCTGGTGGCGGAACGGGCGGGTCGGGGGCCGCCGGGACCTGGCTCCGCTCCTGCCGTGGTTTGCGATAGGCGCCGCCTCGGGCTTTTTCACGGCCTGGGTTGAGCGCCGCTACATCGGGGCCGAGGGGGGAAACTTCGATCTGGGGTTTGCCCAGCGGCTGCTCCTGGCCGGCAGGGCCTTCTGGTTCTACCTGGGTCACGTCGTCGTCCCGGTGAACCTCGCGTTCATCTACCCCCGTTCGGTCCCCGATCCGGCTTCCGCGCTCTCGTGGGGCTTTCCCCTGGCCTTCGCGACCCTCCTCGGGGTCCTCTGGGCGCTGCGCCGCCGCAGCCGGGGGCCGCTTGCCGCGGCGCTGCTGTTTGCTGGAACCCTGTTTCCGACCCTGGGTTTTCTGAATATCTACGGCTTCACGTTCTCGTTTGTGGCCGACCACTGGCAGTACCTGGCGATGCCCGCTCCGCTGGCCTGCCTTGCTGCCGGGTGGAGCTCATGGCGCGCAGGCCCAGGCGGCCGCGCGGCCGTTTTTTCCGCGGGCTTGGTCCTGGCTGTGCTCGGCGCACTGACCTGGTCGCAATGCCGGATCTACCGGGACGAGGAGCGCCTGTATCGGGCAATCCTCGAGCGCAACCCCTCGGCCTGGATGGCCCATGCGAACCTGGGCGTCCTCCTGGCCGGCCGCGGGGAGTTCGACCGGGCCGTGGCCGAGTATAAGGAGGCCCTGCGGCTCAACCCCGGCTTGGCCGAGGCCCGCAACAACCTCGGGAACGCCCTTGCCCAACTGGGGCGCTACGGCGAGGCCGCCGAGGCCTACGGCGAGGCGCTGCGCCTTTGGCCGGGTTATCCCGCCGCCCGGAGGAACCTCGCCCGGGCCCGTTACCACGATGGCAACGAAGCCGGCAACCGGGGGCTCCTGGACGAGGCGGTCCGCGACTACGACGCGGCGCTCGACCTTGAGCCGGGCTTTGCCCCGGCCCTGGCCAACCGGGGGTTCGCCTTTGCAAACCAGGGGAGACTGGCCGAGGCGCTGCGGGACCTGGGGCGCGCGATTGAGATCGACCCGGCGTACGCCGATGCCCGCGACTTCCTCGGTTTTGCCCTCGAGCGGTCCGGAAGGCTGTCGGAGGCCGCCGCCCAGTACCGCGAGGCGCTCAGGCTCAATCCCGCGGATGCCGCGGCCCGCGACTGCCTGGCGCGGCTGGGGGCCGGGCCCGGAGGGGAGGGGGCTTCCCGATGATCGGCCGGCCGCGAATCCTCGGGTGCCTGCTCGTTTTCCTTGCGGTCGGGGCGGTCTACGCGCCGGCGATCGGAGGCCTGAGAATCTGGGACGACGACGCCCACATCACGCGCGCCGGTCTGCTCTCGCTCTCCGGGCTGCGCAGGATCTGGCTCGATCCGGGCGCGACCCAGCAGTACTACCCGGTCCTTCACACGGCCTTCTGGGTGGAGCACCACCTGTGGGGCGGCTCGGTGGCCGGCTACCACCTGTCCAACGTGCTCCTCCACGCCCTTGCGGCGTGCCTGTTCGCCTTCGCGCTGGGCTGGCTCAAAACCGTGGGTCCGGACGGCGCCGCCGCGGGGCCCGCCGAGCCCGACTGGCTAGCCGGGCTCCTCTTTGCGCTGCATCCGGTGTGCGTTGAGTCGGTGGCGTGGATTTCCGAGCAGAAGAACACACTCTCGACCGTGCTGTACCTGCTGGCGGCCCTCGCGTTCCTAAGCTGGAGGGAGGAGGGGGGGCCCGGAGGAAGGCGCCGGCCCGGGCTGTATCTCGCGGCGACGGGGCTTTTTGTGCTCGCGCTGCTCACCAAGTCGGTGACGGCGACCCTGCCGGCGGTGATCGCGGTGGGCCTCTGGTGGCGCCAGGGCCGGCTCGGGTGGAGGCGGGACGTCCTGCCGCTTGTTCCCTGGCTGGCATTGGCCGGGGCCGCCGGATGCGTCACGGTCTGGGTGGAGCGGCGTTTTGTTGGTGCAAGCGGGGCTGCTTTCACGCTGACCGCGGCGGACCGGCTGCAGGTCGCGGGCCGCGCCCTGTGGTTCTATGCGGGCAAACTCGCCTGGCCCTTCCATCTCGCGTTCATCTACCCCCGCTGGACGCTGGGCGGGGCCCCGGGCGCGGCGTACGTCTACCCCGTGGCGGCCCTTGCCCTTGCGGGCGTCCTCTGGGCTATCCGGGGGCGCTCGAGGGGTCCGCTCGCCGCGGCCCTCGCCTTTGCGGGCGGGCTCTTTCCCGCCCTGGGGTTCTTCAATGTCTATCCCTTCCTCTTCTCCTTTGTCGCCGACCACTGGCAGTACCTGGCAAGCCTCGGAGCCTTCGCCCTCGCCTCCGCCGGGCTTCGGGAGATTCCCCGGGTGGCCCCGGTGCGCCTTCGCGGAGTCGCCTGGGCGGGGATAGCAGCGCTGCTCGCCGTCCTTGCAACCCTGTCCTGGAGGCAGGCCCGGCTCTATCGCGACCCGGAGACCCTCTACCGGGCGACCTTGCGGGAGAATCCCGGCTGCTGGCTTGCCCATGACGAGCTCGGCAACCTCCTCATGGCCGAGGGCCGGCTGGACGAGGCGAAGGAGCACTACCTGGCCGCCGCCGAACTGGAGCCCGCGAACGCGCAGGCGCACAACAATCTCGGGGTCATCCACCACCGGCGCGGGGAGCTCAAGGAGGCCGCCGACCAGTTCCGGAAGGCCCTGCGGCTCAGGCCCGACTCCGGTGGGACCCACCTGAACCTGGGGGACATCGCCTCCGAAAGCGGCAACTACGGTGAGGCCGTTTCCGAGTACCTGGAGGCTGCCCGCCTGAACCCCGACCTGGCGCCGGACGCCCGCAACAAGGCCGCCCGGGCCCACTACGCCCTGGGGGTCGGGCTTGCCGGTGCGGGCCGCCTGCCCGAGGCGGAGCAGGAATACCGCCTGGCCCTTGAACTTGCCCCGGACTTTGCCTCCGCCCACGCCAACCTGGGCGGCGCCCTCGCGAACCTGGGCCGGGTCGACGAGGCGGTACTGGAGCTCGAGGCCGCCTGCCGGCTTGCGCCCGCGGACGCCGCTGTGCAGGAGAACCTGGGGCTTGCCCTGCGGCTTGCGGGGCGCGAGGCGGAGGCCCAGGCGCGCCTGGCCGAGGCGGAGCGCCTGAGGAGGAGCCCGTGACCAAGACAGCCCGCACGTTGCTTAGGGGCGCTTTGGTCGCGCTTGCCGTGGCCGCCGTCTACGCCCCGGCCATCCGGGGCGGATGGATCTGGGATGACGCCCCGGAGGTGACGGACAACGCCATGCTCCGCGACGCGTCGGGCCTGGCGAGAATCTGGTTCAACCCGCAGAGCCCTGATTACTTTCCGCTCAAGAGCACGGTCCAGTGGATCCAGTGGCAGCTCTGGGGCTCCGACCCCGTGGGGTACCACCTGACCAGCGCGGTGCTGCACGCCGCGGCGGCCCTCCTCCTGTGGAGGATCCTTGAGAGGCTGGGGGTCGGCCTGGCCTGGTTCGGGGCGCTCGCCTTCGCGGTCCACCCCGTTGCGGTCGAATCAGTCGCCTGGGTGTCTGAGATGAAGAATCCCCTTTCGCTTCTCCTGGTGCTCCTGGCCCTGGACCGGTGGATTGCCTCGGAGGACGCGCAGGGCCGAGGGGATGATTCCCGCGGGCTGCGATGGGCCTCCCTCGGGCTCTTTGCGGCGGCGATGCTCTGCAAGACGACGGTTGCGATGCTGCCGGTGTTCCTCCTTCTCCTTTCTTGGTGGAGGCGGGGGAAGATTGACCGGGCGAACATCGCCCGGGCGGCACCATTCTTCGCGGTGTCGCTTGTCCTGGGGGCCGTCACGGTCTGGTTCCAGCAGACGCGCGCGATCGCCGGCATGGACCTCCTCCAGGGAGGCCCTCTCGAGCGGCTAGCCGGGGCGGGGCGGGCCATTGCCTTCTACCTCGACAAGGCCGCGTGGCCGCGGTCCCTGATGCCGATTTACCCCCGCTGGGACCTGTCGGAGGTCGGCTGGGCGGACCTGCTTCCCTGGGCAGGACCTGTGCTCGCCGTCGCCTGGCTGTGGGCCCGTCGCGCGGGCTGGGGCCGGCACGGCCTCCTTGGCCTCGGATGGTTCTTGCTCAACTTGGTCCCCGTCCTTGGCATCGCCCCCATGGCCTACGTGAGGATTTCCCGCGTTGCCGACCACTTCGCGTACCTCTCCCTTGCGGGCGCCGCGGGCCTCGCTGCGGCGGGTCTGGGAAGGCTTGACTGGGGCGGCCGGTGGCTGCGCGCCGGGATTGCGGCCGCATGCCTTGCTGCCCTGGCCTGGGCGGCCCGCAGCTATGTCCCGGTCTTCCATGACGAGGAGGGGCTTTGGAACTACACTTTGGGACGCAATCCGGACTCCTGGACCGCCCACAACGACCTGGGCCGGGCGCTCCTGATGCGGGGCAAGAGGGCGGAGGCCCTCCCGCACTTCCGGTGGGCGATCGCGATCAATCCCGACGACGCCGAGGCCCACTTTAACCTCGGGATCGCACTCGAGCAGATGGGGCGGAACCCGGACGCGGCCTCCGAGTACTCGGAGGCCCTGCGGATCAAACCTTCCATCACGGCCGCCCGGGCGAGCCTGGGCGGAGTCCTTGTTCGGCAGGGAAAGCTTGCCGAGGGGATCGCCCTGCTCGAGGTGACCGTCCGGGCGAACCCCGGGGACCGCGGGGCCAGGGACAACTTGGCCAGCGCCAGGAACAACCTCGGAGTCCAGCTTGCGGGGCAGGGCCGCTATACGGAGGCGATTGCCCAGTACGAGGCGGCTCTCCGGCTCAAGCCCGCAAATCCCGAGGCCGACTACAACCTCGGTAACGCACTGGCCCAGTGCGGGCGTCTCGACGAGGCGCTTGCCCATCTTGATGCCTCCCTGAAGGCGCGTCCGGATTCCGTGGAGACGCTGCTGAGCCTCGCCGGGGCGCTTGCCGAGTCCGGCAGGACATCGGAAGCTTTGGAACGGTACGGGCAGCTCCTGAGGATCGCGCCGAGATCGGCCGAGGCGCACAACAATCTGGGCGTGCTCCTCGCGCGCGGGGGACGGATCGGCGAGGCCCGGGCCCACTTCGAGGAGGCCGTGCGGCTCAAGCCGGGGTACACGGAGGCCCGGGAAAACCTGGCCCGAGCCCGGGCGATCGAGGGGCAATCCCGATGACAGCCCGTTCGCAGCCAGGCCTCATCCCGCGGTGGGCCCTGCCGCTCGCCGCGGTCGCAATTGTCCTGGGGTGTGCCGCTGCGTATTGGGGAAGCCTCGGATCCCCGTTCGTCTTCGACGACACCGACTCGATCGTCGCAAACCCGAGCCTGCGCCATCTCTGGCCCCCGTTAGCCCCGCTTTCGCCGCCGCACTCCGAGGGGCAGACGGTGGGGGGCAGGCCGGTCCTCAACCTGTCGCTTGCGCTCAACTACGCCGCGGGAGGTCTCGATGTGCGCGGGTACCGGGCGACCAATGTGGCGATCCACGCCCTGGCGGGCCTGCTGCTTCTCGGGATTGCCCGGCGGACCTTTGCGCGGATCGGGGCCGAGGAACCGGACCTGCTCGGGTTTGCGGTCGCGCTCCTGTGGACCCTCCACCCGCTGCAGACCGAGTCGGTGACCTATGTCGTCCAGCGGGCGGAGTCGCTGATGGGGCTCTTCTACCTGGGCAGCCTCTACGCCTTCATCCGCGGGGCCGAGTCCGAGGGGCGCACCCGGGGCCTGTGGCACGGGATGGCGGTCGCCTCGTGCCTTGTCGGAATGGCGACGAAGGAGGTCATGGCGTCGGCCCCCGTGATCATCTTCCTGTACGACCGGACGTTCATTGCCGGCTCCTTTGCCGAGAGCTGGAGGCGCCGCAAGAGCGTGCTCCTCGGCCTGGCCTCGGGCTGGCTCCTCCTGGGTTGGCTCATCCTGTCGGCGGGCAACCGGGGCGGCAGCGTCGGGTTCGACCAGGTGTCCTGGGGGGCATACGCCCTCACCCAGCCGGGAGCCCTCGTGACCTACCTGCGCCTGGCGGTCTGGCCTTATCCCCTCATCTTCGACTACGGCGCGGAGTGGGTGAAGACTCCGGCCTCGGTCCTGCCCGAGGCCGCGGCCATCGCCGGGCTCGCCGCCGCGACCGTCTGGGGGTTCTTCCGCAGGCCAGCCCTCGGCTTCCTGGGACTTTGGTTCTTTGCGATCCTCGCCCCCACGAGTCTCATGCCCGGAAACCGCCAGACCCTGGCCGAGCACCGCATGTACCTTGCCCTGATCCCGATCGTGGCGTTCGGAGTCTGGTTTTTCCGCAGGTGGCTCAAGGGCCCCGGAGGCGTTGCGGCGGTCCTCGCCCTGGGAGGGGTGCTGGGCGCGGCGACCGTCCAGCGCAACGGCGACTATGCAAGCGACCTGGCGCTGTGGGGGGACACCGCGGCCAAGCGGCCGGACAACCCCTTTGCGCACAACAATGTCGGGGTAGCCCTCTTCCAGCGCGGGGACAACGCGGGCGCGATGGCCCACTACGAGCGGGCGCTGGGCCTGCGCCCGGAGTACCCGGAGGCGCACCTGAACCGGGGAAATTCCCTCTTTGTCGAGGGCCGGCCCGACGAGGCGATCCGGGAGTTCGAGCGGGCGCTCACGTTGAAGCCCGTCTATCCGGAGGCCTACAACGACGTCGGAATGGCGCTGCGCTCCGTCGGGCACAGGGAAGAGGCCAGGGCCGCTTTCGAGCAGGCGCTCCGCCTCAGGCCCGGGTATGTCGAGGCGCACGTCAATCTGGGCAGCATCTTTGGCGAGGACGGCAGGCTGGACGAGGCGATCCGGCAGTTCGAGCAGGCGATTGCGATCGAACCCGGCAGCGCCGAGGCCCACGCGAACCTCGCGACGGCGCTTCTCTCCTCCGGGAACACCGCCCGGGCGGTGGGCGAGTACAAGCAGGCGCTTCGCCTCAGGCCCGACTACCCCGATGCGAGGAGTGGCCTCGAGGCGGCGCTAGCGGCCGCAGGAGGGGCTTCGCGATGAGGCCGTCCTCACGGGGCATGGGGACTGCGGCTGCGGCGATCCTGGTCGCCTTGGCTGCGCTCGCGGCCTACTGCGGGACCGCAGGCTCCCCGTTTGTCTTCCTGGACATCCCCGCGATTTGCTCGAACCCGACGATCCGCCACCTTTGGCCGCTGGGCCCGGTCCTGTCTCCGCCCTCGGACGGCGGGCTGACCGTCGGGGGGCGGCCGCTGGTCAACCTCTCGCTCGCCCTCAACTACGCCGCCGGCGGGCTAGCCCCCCGGGGTTACCATGCGGTGAACCTCGTGATCCACGTGCTGGCCGGATTGGCTCTGTTCGGGATCGTTCGGCGAACCCTCGAAAGGATCCCTCCGGCCGGGTCGCCCCAGGGCCCGCTTCTGGTGGCCGCTGCCGCTGCGCTCCTGTGGACCCTGCACCCGCTGCAGACCGAGTCGGTGACCTACGTAGTCCAGCGGGCGGAGTCGCTGATGGGGCTCCTTTACCTTGTGACGCTGTACGGGTTTATCCGGGGCTCGGAGGGGTCCGAGCCCGCGGGGCGCGGCTGGCTCGCCCTCTCGGTTCTTGCGTGTCTGCTGGGAATGGCGACCAAGGAGGTCATGGTCTCGGCCCCGGTGCTCGTCCTGCTCTACGACCGCACCTTCTGCGGAGGGAGCTGGATCGACGCCCTGAGGCGCAGGAAGGTCTATTACGCGGCGCTCGCGGCGACTTGGATCCCGCTGGCTGTGCTCGTCTTCTCCTCCCACGGCCGGGGAGGCACCTCGGGCTTTGAGATGCCGGTTTCCTGGGGCCAGTATGTCCTGACGCAGTTTCCGGCGGCGGTCCGCTACCTGGGCCTCGCCGTATGGCCCGCGCACCTCTCCCTCTACTACCCGGTGCGCTGGCCGGGCCTTGCCGAGGTGGCCCCGCAGATGGCGGCCGTCCTCCTGCTCGCCGCCGGCGCGGCGGCGGCCCTCTGGGGCAGGTCGGCCTGGGGCTATCTGGGAGCGTGGTTCTTCGCAATCCTCGCCCCGACTTCGCTCATCCCTGGGATCAGCCAGACGGTGGCCGAGCACCGGATGTATCTCGCCCTGGCCCCGATCGCAGCCGGCGCCGCCTGGGCTCTCTGGGCGCTCTGCCTCAAGTTTAGGACACGGCAGGTCTGGGCCTTTTCCGCAGCCGCGGCGCTGATTTGCGCCTGTTTCGGGGTGGCAACCGTCCGGCGCAACGCGCTCTACGCGAGCGAGGTCAGCCTCTGGCTCGACACGGTCGCCAAGAGCCCGGAAAGCCCCTACGTTCAGGTGAACGCGGGGGTCGCCCTCGCGTCGGCGGGGCGCCGGGACGAGGCGATTTCCTGTTTCAGGAAGGCCCTGCAGTTCGAGCCGCGGTACGCCGAGGCCCACAACAACCTGGGGCTTGCGTTGGCGCAGACAGGCCGGCTCCAGGAGGCCTTGGCCGAGTTCAAGGGGGCCATCCAATTCAGACCGGCCTACCCCGAGGCCGAGGCAAATCTTGGCGCGACCCTCGCGCAGGCGGGAAGGCCGGATGAGGCGATCCCCCACCTGCGCCGGGCGCTCGAACTCGATCCGCGGTACCTTGACGCCCGAAACAACCTGGCCGCGGTCCTCTCCCAGGCGGGGCGCGTGGAGGAGTCGGTCCGGGAGTACGGGGCGGTCGTAGAGGCCCAGCCCGACCGGGCGGAGTCCCAATTCAATCTGGGGAACGCCTTGGCCTCCCTGGGCCGCTGGGCCGAGGCCGAGGCGCACTACAGGATGGCGCTTCACTCCCTTGGCGGCGACGGGGACCTCCACGCAAACCTCGGAGCAGCCCTGGCGAACCTCGGGCGGACGGAGGAGGCGGTCGCCGAGTACCGGCGCGCCCTGGCGATCAACCCGTCGGACCGGGATGTGACCTACAACCTCGATCTGGCCCTGAAGGAACTTGCTCGGAGGAGGGAGCAGAACCGATGAACCCGCCCGCTGCAGGAACCCGCGCCCCGGTGCTTCGGGGCTGGTTGCCGGCGATAGCCCTGGCCGGGCTCGGGATCGCGGTCTACTCGGCAAGTCTGGGCGGCGTCTTCCTCTTCGACGACACCGCCTCGATCGTAGACAACGCGAGCCTGAGGCACCTGTGGCCCCTGGGGGCCCCGTTGAGCCCGCCCCAGGGCGGCCTCACGGTCAGTGGGCGCCCGGTTCTCAACCTCACCCTCGCCCTGAACTACGCCGCAGGGGGCCTGGACGTGCGGGGCTACCACGCGGTGAACCTGCTGGTTCACGTCCTTGCGAGCCTGGCCCTGTTCGGGATCGTCTGCCGGACCCTCCAGGCTTGGATGCCCCGGTTTGAATCCCCGGTTGCCGTCAGCTGGGCGGTGGCGGCCCTGTGGGCCGTGCATCCGCTGCAGACCGAGTCGGTCGCCTATGTTGTGCAGAGGGCGGAGTCCCTGATGGGTTTGCTTTACCTGGCGACCCTCTACGCCTTCATCCGGGGAGCCGGGGGCGGAGCTCGGCGCCGGGCTTGGTTCGCCCTATCGGTGGCGTGCTGCTTTTTGGGCATGGCGACGAAGGAGGTCATGGTGTCCGCACCCCTCGTTGTCTTCCTCTTCGACGCCGTGTTCCTGTCCGAGAGCTGGGCGGAGCCCTGGCGCCGCCGCGGGTGGGTGCACGCGGCGCTGGCCTCGGGCTGGATCCTCCTTGCACTGCTGGTCATCGGCGCCCACGGCAGGGGAGGGACCGCAGGATTCCACGGCGGTCCGTACGCCCTGCGCTACTGGGCCTCCCAGGGCCCGGCGATCCTGCACTACCTGGGGCTTGTCGTGTGGCCCCATCCGCTCGTGATCGACTATGGGCTTCAGGGGCTTGAGCCGTCCCTGGGCCAGATTCCTGCCGGGTTGGCGGTGCTGGCCCTTGCCGGGGCCTCCACCTGGGGTTTGGTTCGCCGGTCGGCGGCCGGGTTCCTCGGGTTCTTCTTCTTCGCAATCCTCGCTCCGACCTCCCTTGTGCCCGGAGGCAGGCAGGCCCTGGCCGAGCACCGCATGTATCTCGCCTTGGCGCCGGTCCTGATCGGGATTGTGGCCGGGGCGTGGACCGTGGGCCGGGCCCGGCCGCGGGCCCTGGCCCTGCTCTTGGGGGCTGCTATCCTCGCCCTGGGCCTCCTCACGTGGAGCAGGACCCTCGATTACCGGACCGAACTCGCCCTCTGGACCGACCTTGCATCGCTGCGGCCCGGGGACGCCGAGGCCCTCCACGGCCTGGGGGCTGCGTACTATCACGCGGGGAGGTTGCAGGAAGCGAAGACGACTTTGGAAAAGGCGGCTCCGGACGGCGTTGACCCGCAGATCAATTACACCCTGGGGCGGGTCTGCGCGGACCTGGGGCTCGTCGACGAGGCTCAGGCCCAGTATTCCCGGGCTCTCGAGATCAGGCCGGGTTACCCGGACGCCGAGGTGGCCTGGGGAAACCTGTTGCAGGCGAGGGGCCGGCCTGCCGACGCGGCGGCCCACTACCGCAGGGCCCTGGCGGCCGAGCCGGACAATGCCGGAATCCGAAACGATCTCGGAGCCGCGTTGCGGCGGATGGGGCGGATCAAGGAGGCGATCGCCGAGTTTCGCAAGGCCCTGGAGCTCGATCCCGAACTCGCGCCGGCCCATCACAACCTCGGGACTGGACTGGCGGCCGGGGGGCGGATTGAGGAGGCCCTGCCCGAGCTTTCAAAAGCGGCATCGCTGAACCCGGAAGACTTTGAGACGCAGTACGACTACGGGGTCGCCCTGGCTGCGGCGGGACGCTGGGATGAGGCTATTTCCCGGTACCGGGATGCGGTCCGCCTGGCGCCCTCGAACCCCGCGCCCCGAAACAATCTCGGAGCGGCACTCGCGCGGGAAGGCCGTTTCTCGGAGGCGGTTTCCGAGTTCCGGGCGGCGGTCGCCCTCGAGCCCGGGAACGCGGGCTACCACCGGAATCTCGCACAGGCCCTGGACGGGGCCGGCCTGGCCGTGGAGGCCCGCTCTGAGTTCGCGGAAGCCGATCGGATCGACGGGAGCCGCTGAGCCGGCTCCGGGCAAGCGAACCGACACGGCGGCGGAGAAATTCACCCGCAGCATCGGGACGACCCGCGACGGAGGGGCCTGCGAAGCCGTCCAATAAGGAACGGCCGCCTCCGGTTTGGACTGGATCGCCGCCATCGGAGACGGCAGAAGAGGGATCGTGACCAAGCTCAGGATTCTCTGCCTTTTTCTTGCGATCGCGGGCCTTGCCGCATGGGCAAGGGCCCAATCCCCCGGGGCGGACCGGACGCGGCCGGTCCTTTCAATCATCCTGACCCGTCACGGCGTCCGATCGCCCCTGGTCGACCTGAACCAGACCATGGGCCAGTACGCCGCGGAGCCTTGGCCGGACTGGGAGGTTGGCCCGGGCCAGCTGACCCCGCACGGCAAGGAGCAGATGCGCCTCATGGGGGCCTATTACCACTCTCTCTACGTCGACCAGGGCCTCTTGAGCGGTCGGGCCGCTGAGGACACCGGCCGGATCACCTTCCGAACCGACAGCGACGACCGCACGATTGAGACCGCCCAGGATTTGGCGGCCACCCTGATTCCCGGGCAAGTCCCGAATATCCGGGCGCGGCCCAGGGGTGAGCACGACCCCCTTTTCCAGCCGGTCCGCGCGGGTCTCGGGCATCCGGACGCTGCGCTCGCCTCATCGGCCCTGTTGGGCCGCATCGGGGGGGATCCCAGGACTGTCATCGCAGCCTGCGGCTCCGCCTTCGACTCCCTGGACCGGGTTCTCCTCGGGCCAGGCGCCAAGCCGCACGCGGGAAAGATAGCCGTTAGGGATGTCCCGGAGAGGCTTGCCGGGGATCCCGCCTCGCTCGCTGTGGCGGGGTTCACAGGCCCCCTGAGGATCGCCGCACGCTGTGCGGACACCTTCGTCCTTGAGTATGCGGACGGAATGCCGGCGTCCCGGGTCGGATGGGGACGGGCCGATCGGAAGACCCTGATGGAGCTGATGCGCGTTCACTCGCTCTATTTTGACCTCACGCAGGCAAGCTTCTATCCCGCGCAGGTTCAGGGCTCGAACCTCGCCAAGCACATCGGCCAAACCCTCGACCAGGCGGCCTCGGGCAGGCCGGTGGATGGCGCGATCGGTCCTGTAGGGGAGCGCATGGTGGTCGTCGTCGGCCACGACACGAACCTAGCCAATTTGGCGGGGCTTCTGGGGATCTCCTGGTGGCTCGACGGCACGCAGCCCGATCCTGTCCTGCCTGGTGGGGCCCTCGTCTTCGAGTTGCGCCAGGGCGCATCGGGCGGGTCGTTCCTCGTTCGGGCCTACTATGTCTGCCAAAGTCTGGACCAGATGCGCTCGGGCGAGCCCCTGACCCCCGGAAACCCGCCCGCGGTCGCCCCGATCTTCATCCCGCAGTGCAGCGGGCCGTATCCCGGCTACGATGCCCCCTTGGAACTGTTTGACGCGCTTCTCCGGCGCGTGGTGGATCCGGACTTCGTCGTGCCGGGCTCGTCGTAGGACCGGAATCTAGAAGCTGAATTCGGGCTCGGATCCGGGCCGCAGGGGCGCCGCGGCCGCGGCGTCCGGCCGGGGCCTGCGAACCTGTTCCTCTGCCTCGGCCTGCTGGCGCGGCAGCCACTTGGCAAACT
>CAIOZY010000054.1 GCA_903862935.1 uncultured Opitutaceae bacterium | reverse complement strand
TGCGGCGTGAAGATCGGGGGGCTCTTCATCATCGGCGCTCCCGCGGACGACGCCGCGGGCATGCGCGACCTGACCGCCTTCTGCGCGCAGTTCAAGGAGATCACCCGCGTCAAATACCTTTCCGCGCTTCCGGGCACGCCCTTCTACCGGGACTGTCTCAAGAGCGGCCTCATCCGCGACGAGGTCAAGCACCTGGAGTGGCTTTCGGAAGAGCAGTCGGTCGAAGAGGACATCGAGCATCCGGGTTTCGTGAGATTCACCGAGCATCTGAGCAGGCCCGAACTTCGGCAAGTCTATCGGGACATCAACGGGCTCATCGAACAGCGGCCCTACGATTACGTCAGGCGGGACAACGTCTTCTTGGAAGTCGGAGACAAGTTCCTCAAGCGCCAGCCCGCCAAGACGCGGCCCCCAGGAGAAATATGATGATGAAGATGCTTCCCGCGTTGCTGCTGCTGGCCGGCGCGCTTGCGAAAGCGGCCCTGGCGGCCGAGGCGGCCTTTTCCGCCGCGGCGCCCTGCCCGGGCTGCAATGTCGTCCTGGTCTCGTTCGACGCGCTGCAGGCCGCGCACGTGCACGCGCTCGGCTACCCGCGGCAGACCACGCCGACCATCGACCGGCTGGCCGGCCAGGGCGTGCTGTTCACCCAGGCCGTCACCCCGGCGCCCTGGACCTTGCCCGCGCACATGTCGTGGTTCACGGGCACCTATCCCTCTCTGCACAAAGTCGTCAATAAGTTCGTGTTCGAGTCGGGGCGCCTGGTCCCGTCGAATCTGCAGAACCTGGCGCCAGGGACCCAGACCCTGGCCGAGGCCATGCGCGGCCACGGCTACGCGACCGGGGGGTTCACGGGAGGAGCCGGCGTGAGCGGCATCTACGGATTCAGGCAAGGCTTCGACGTCTATTCCGACGACGTGGCTCCGTTCAGCGGGATGGAAGCCTCCATCCCCAAAGCCTTGAAGTGGCTCGCGGGGCTCCAGGGCCGGAGGTTCTTCCTCTTCCTGCACGGCTACGGAAGCCATGGCCAGTACATGCCAGCGGGGGGATACGACAACAGGTTCGTGGAGCCGCCTTACGACGGGCCTTATGACGGGACGCCGTCCCAGCAGAGGGTCCTGCGCGAGCTGGGGCTCAAGCAGTCCATCGCGCTCGACCCGCCGGACGTGAAGTACTGGCGCGACATCTATGACGAGAAGATCGCCCGGGCCGACGCCCTGTTCGCCGGCTTCCTCTCGTCGTTCCAGGCGATGAACCTGGACCGGCGCACCGTCTTCATTGTGGCCTCGGACCACGGCACCGAGGAATACGAGCACAAGCGGTTCGACCACGGCTACGGCCTGTACGACGAGATGGAGCATGTCCTGCTGGCGGTCGTCGCGCCGGGCATCAAAGGGGGGCGTCAGATCCGCGTCCAGGTGGGGACCCTCGACATCATGCCCACCATCCTGGCCCTGGTCGGCATCCCGCAAAGCCCCCGGCTCAAGGGGCAGCTCAAGGGAAAGAGTCTGGTCCCGCTGATGACGGGGCGGGAAACGGCGGGGGAGGACGTCTTCATGGAGACGGACTACCGCCTGTTCACCCATAAGCGCGGCCTGCGCACGCGCGACGGCTGGAAGCTCATCCATACGCTGGAAACCGGGAAGATCGAACTTTTCGACCTCAGCTCAGATCCCCAGGAGATGGCCGACTTGTCCGCAAGCCAGCCCGGGCGGGTGAAGGAGTTGGACGACCGGCTCTTAGCCCACTATCGAGAGATCGGAGCCGTCCTGGATCACTGGGA
>CAIOZY010000053.1 GCA_903862935.1 uncultured Opitutaceae bacterium | reverse complement strand
TCACTTCGTTTCGTTCGCAAAAGAACCAAGGTAGACCGTCTGGCCCTGTGCGGATTCCTTGAGGCCTTGGCGCACCGCGGCCAGCGCCTTAGGATTCTCCCACAGCCAGGCTTCCGCCGCTGGAATCGCCTTAACCGGATCCAGGACAATTTGCCCCACCGCATTGCGGTAGATGTTGAACGCAGTAGCTCCAGCCGCGGTAGCGGCGCCCCCCAGGGTCAGGCGTCTCTTGGCGTCAGGACGGACGAACTCAGTGACGAGATGGAAATCGGAGTCCTTGACCACAAAAGCGTGCGCCATGCCGTCAGTTTGCCCCTGTGGGCTTATAGGTCAAGTGGGATATTCCCACACCTTTGCCGGGAGGAGCCCGCGCCTAACCCTGAGCCCGTTCCATCAAAACATGCGCGCGTACGGCGCGGGGCTGGGCATCTCCGCGGAATGGCCGAGCGCGCGGGCCGCATGAAGCGGCCAGTACGGATTGCGGAGGAGCTCCCGGGCCATGAGCACCAGGTCGGCCTTGCCCTCCCGGACGATCTGGTCGGCCTGGCGAGGCTCGGTGATCAGGCCGACCGCGGCCGTGGCGATCCCCGCCTCGCGGCGGATCCGCTCGGCGAAGGGCACCTGGTAGCCGGGCGCCACCGGGACCTTGACCCCGGGGACGACCCCGCCCGAACTGCAGTCGATCAGATCCACGCCCTCGGCCTTGAGCCGGCGGGCGAGTTCGACGCACTGGTCTAGGTCCCATCCGCCGCTCACCCAGTCCGTGCAGGACAGCCGCACCGTGAGCGGCAGCCGCTCCGGCCACGCTGCGCGGACGGACCGCACGGTCTCGATCGGGAACCGGATCCGGTTTTCGAAGCTGCCGCCGTAGCGGTCCTGCCTGTGATTGCTCAGGGGGGAGAGGAACTGGTGGGCCAGGTAGCCGTGGGCCGCGTGAAGTTCGACCCATTCGAAGCCCGCTGCCGCCGCCCGGCGCGCTGCCGCCGCGAACTTTCCCTGCACCGAGGCGATGTCCGCCTCGGTCATCTCGCGCGGCACCTTCATGAGGTCGTCCCCGAAGGCGATCGCGCTCGGGGCGATCGTCTGCCACCCGCCGTCCCCCTCGGACAGATGCGCTCCCCCCTTTGCCGGCACCGCCGCCGAGGCCTTCCGGCCGGCGTGGGCGAGCTGGATCCCGGCGACGGCGCCGTGGGCCTTGAGGAAGCGGTTCCGCTTTACCAGGGGCTCGACCTGCCTGTCGTCCCAGAGCCCGGGGCAGCCCGGGGTGATCCGGCCCTCGGGCTCGACCCCGGTCGCCTCCGCGATGATCAGGCCGCAGCCCCCGATCGCCCGGGAGCCCAGGTGGACCAGGTGCCAGTCGCCCGTGACGCCGTCGACGGCCTCGTACATGCACATCGGGGCCACGCCGATCCGGTTGCGGAGCGTGACCGACTTGAGGGTCAGGGGAGAAAACAGGTGATCCATAAGAAGGCTAAGGACCGCGAAAATCTCCGCGGATGCAAATTTCTCAGGCCTGCGCCGGGGCCTTGCCGCGCCGGAGCAGCGTGAATAGGTCCTCCCGGCCCTCGACCCGCAATAGCCGCAACAGCCCCAGGTAGGCCGCGATCGCCAGGGGGATCAGGCCGACGACGGCGATCGCGTCGATCGCCCGGTGGCCAAGGCCGAGGAGCCCGATAAGCCGCCAGCACCCCGCCACGCCCGCGCTCATGAGGGCGGTTGCGGCAAGGACTTTCAGCAGGCTGGGCCACAGCGGCGAGAAGGCCATCTGGGGCAGCTTCCGGACCAGAAACACCTGCAGGAGGATCGTCTGGGCGATGATCGCAGTCGTGCTCGCCAGGACGAGCCCGGCGACCCCGAACCAGCGCATCAGGGTCAGGCTCAAGGCCACGTTGATGCAAAAGTCGATCGCGGCCACCTTCACCGGGGTCGCGATGTCCTTGACCGCATAGAAGGCCCTCACCGTGAGGTTAACGACCGAGAAGAAGGGCATTCCGATCGAGAAGAGGGCCACCAGGATCGCGAGCTGCCCGGCATCCCCTCCCGTGAAGCGCCCGTGCTGGTAGAGGAGCCTGACGATCGGCCCACTTAAAAGCGCCAGCCCCGCCGCCGCCGGAACATTGATGATCAGGATCAGCCTCAGGCCCTTGCGGAAGTCCTCCGCCATGGCGGCGTGGTTTCCCTGGACCGCGTGGCGGGCGATCAGGGGATAGACGACCGTCGAGACGGCGATCGCAAAGACCCCGATCGGAAACTCCATGAGGCGGTTGCCCATGAAAAGAAGCGTCGCCCCGGAGTCGCTCAAGTAGAAGGCGAGGTTTCGGGACACCAGGATATTGATCTGGTAGATCGCCGTCCCGAAAAGCCCCGGGGTCATCAGGGCGGCGATTTCCCTCACCCCCGGTGAGAGCTGCAGGTCGAACCGGGGCCTCCAGCCCTCGTGGATGAGGACGCCGGCCGGGACCATCATCTGGAGGAACCCTCCGATCAGGACCCCGGCACAAAGCCAGTGCATCTCGCCCAGGGGCGTGTGCGCGAAGTGAAGCCCCGCCCCGCCCAGGGAGACGATCATCGCGATATTGAGCCAGATCGGCGAGAGCGCCGGCTCCGTGAAGTGCTCCAGGACATTCAGGGTCGCGTTCAGCCCGGCCGCCAGGCACACGAACGCCAGGTACGGGAACAGCCACACGGCCAGATCGGCCGCCAGGTACCACTTGTCCTCCTGGCCGCCGAGGATCCGGGCGTTGCCCAGGCACAGCATGGACAGGCCCACCAGACCGACCGTGACCACCAGAAGCCACGAGGTCACCGAGGACAGGAGCCGGAAGGCGCCCGGGCGGCCGTGGGCGTGGAGCTCCGCCTGCAGGGTCGGGACAAAGGCCGCCGTGAGGGAACCCTCCCCCAGGAGCCGGCGAAAGAGGTTGGGCCAGCTGAACGCCGTGACAAAGGCCGAGTACAGCAGGCTCGTCCCGAAGATCGCCGCGGCCACCTGGTCGCGCACCACCCCCAGCAGCCTCGACGCCACGGTGAGGGCCGAGATGACGCCGATACTCTTGAGGTTCTTGGACACGCTCGGTACCGCGATCGGCTTTTCGCCCGCAGCGAAACCTCAGTCCGAACCGCCCTTGGCGGGCTTGGCCGCCGGCTTCGGTTCGGAGGAGCCCCCCCCGTCCTTTCCGCCCTGGCCCTTCTTCTTGTAGTCGGTGATGTAAAAGCCCGTCCCCTTGAAGATAAGGCCCGCCCCGCCCCCGATCAGGCGCTTGACCCCGGTCTTCCCGCACTTGGGGCACTTCTTCAGCGGCGCCGCGCTCATCGGCTGGAATTTCTCGAACCGATGGTTGCACTTGGGGCAGACGAAATCGTAGGTGGGCATGGCGGCGTGAGCAGCCCGTAATGATTCAAAGCCCGGGGCTTGGCGAGTTTTTCGTGGGGGATGCCCCCTCCCCCAAGCGGAGTTGCGCTCGGGCCCGTTTTCCGGCACTGAAGGGGCGATGGACGTCACCGCCGAACTCAAGCGCCGCTCCGGCAGGATCGAGAGTGCGATCGACCGGCTGCTTCCGGCTAAGACCGTTCGCCCCGAGAGGCTCCACGAGGCCATGCGCTATTCCCTGCAGGCCGGGGGAAAGCGGCTGCGGCCGGTCCTGGTCGTCGCCTCGGCCGAGCTCTTCGACCCCCAGGGGCGGACCGACCCCCTCCCGGCGGCGGTCGCCGTCGAGTGCATCCACACCTACTCCCTGATCCACGACGACCTGCCGTGCATGGACAACGACGACCTGCGGCGCGGCCGGCCGACAGCCCACAAGGCCTTTGACGAGGCGACCGCGCTTTTGGCCGGGGACGCCCTGCTGACCGAGGCCTTCGCGCTTCTCTCCCGCGCCTACGCGGGCAACCCCGCGCTCGCCCAGGCTCTGGTCCACGAGTTGGCCCAGGCCGCCGGAAGCCAGCGCCTGATCGGGGGCCAGATGGCCGATCTCTTGGCCGAGCGGCAGGGAAACGCCGGCACGGGTGACCTCGAATTCATCCACCTCAACAAGACGGCTGCCATGATCGAGGCCTCGCTCGTCATGGGGGGCCTCTGCGGCGGGGCTAGCCCTGAGGCGATCGAGCGGCTGCGCTCGGCCGGGCGGAACCTGGGCATGGCCTTCCAGGTGATCGACGACATCCTCGACGCCACGGCGGACAGCGCCTCCCTCGGGAAGACGGCCGGAAAAGACGCCAAGGCCGGCAAGGCAACCTTCGTGTCCCTACACGGACTGGAGGCCTCACGGGCCCACGCGCGCGATTATACGGACCGCTCGGTTGCCGAGCTGGCCCGGCTGCCCGGGGGCGCGCTGTTTCTAGCGGGACTGGCCGAGGCGATGGCAGCCCGGAGCCACTAGCCGACGGCGTGTGCGGAGACAAACTCCCGGATCGCCCCCGGCTTGCCTGAGATCCGGGTCTTGACGACCGGCCGCGACATCAGTTTTTCCAGCGACGGATGGGTCGGGGTGACGCCGGTCGCCTGGCGGATCGTCTCGGGAAACTTGGCCGGGCTTGCGGTCGCCAGGATGACGCTCGGCTCCGCGCAATCGCTGTCTTTGAATCCGCACGCCGTGTGGGGATCGACGATGTAGCCAAACTCCCGGTGGACCCGCCCGATGATGCCCGGGATTTCCGCGTCGGTGCACCGCGAGGCCGAGAACTCGGGCCAGGCGGAGGCCCCCTGCGGGCTCCTCCACAGTCCCGTCGTCTTGAACTCGTCCATCGCGGCCCTCACGCGGGCCGGGTCGCTGTCCAGAAGGTAGTACAGGAACCGCTCGAAATTGGAGGCGACCTGGATGTCCATCGACGGGGCAAGGCTCGGGAGGACCGCCCCCACCCGGTATTGGCCGGTCGTGAAGAACCTCCACAGGATGTCGTTTTGGTTCGTCGCCACCCGGAACCTCCGGATTGGGACCCCCATCCGTCGGAGCATCCAGCCGGCCAGAACGTTTCCGAAGTTTC
Source organism: uncultured Opitutaceae bacterium (assembly GCA_903862935.1). GTDB lineage: Bacteria > Verrucomicrobiota > Verrucomicrobiia > Opitutales > Opitutaceae > Palsa-1447. The sequence continues at coordinate 107,506 of CAIOZY010000053.1, read as the reverse complement.
CGGTCGGGACGACGAACTCCGCCTGGCTCCGGTCGGCCCGGGGCAGTTGGAGCCAGGCGTAAAGGTAGTACACGCACTGGGCCAGGACCCGCGCGAGGTTGATCGAGTTGACCGCCGAGAGGCGGTGCCGGGAGCGGAAGCCCAGATCGCCGAAAATCTCCTTCAGGGCCGCCTGGGCGTCGTCAAAGGTCCCGTCGATCGCCAGGGCGAAGACGTTGCCGGCCCCGGTGCAGGCCATCTGGCGCTCCTGCAGGGGCGACACCCGGCCGTCGGGGTACAGGATGAAGATCCCGGTCCCGGGGCGCCCCAAAAGGCCGTGGATCGCCGCGGCGCCCGTGTCCCCTGAGGTCGCCCCCAGCACGTTGATCGTCTCGCCCCGGACCCGGCACTGCCGGGCGTAGAGGCTGCCGAGCAGCTGGAGGGCGAAGTCCTTGAAGGCGAGGGTCGGCCCGTGGAAGAGCTCCAGCACGTGCCGGCGCCCCCCCAGGCTCCGCAGCGGCGCGACCTCGGGCGCGTCAAACCGCTCGTAGGCCCCGAAGACCAGGGGCTTGAGCTCCGCCTCGGGAATGTCGTCTGCGAAGATCCGCAAAAACTCCAGGCAAAGCTGCGCGTAGCCCAGGCCCTCCCACCCTCCGAGCCGCGCCCCCAGGTCAGGGAGGCTCTCCGGAAGGAAAAGGCCCCCGTCGGGGGCGAGCCCCACGGCCACCGCATCCGAGAAGGAGTGCGGCGGGGTGCGGCCCCGGGTTGAGACGTAGCGCATCGCTTGGGTTGCGGCCCGCCTTTGGGGCGGGGCCTCTTTAGCTGGCGTCCAGTTTGAACGCCGCGTGGGCCACGCGGGCGGCCTCGTCGGCCCGGTCCAGGTCGATCACCACCGAGATCTTGATCTCGGAGGTGCTGATCAGGCCGATGTTGATCCCGGCCTGCGCCAGCGCCTGGAACAGGTTCGCCGCCGTTCCGCTGTGGGTCTTCATGCCGACCCCGACCACCGACAATTTTGCGATCTTCGGGTCCATCGAGATCTCGCCGCCGCCCAATTCCTTCAGCGCCGGCTCCAGGACCCGCACCGCCGCGGCCACATCGGGCTTGGGGACCGTGAAGGTGAGGTTCGCGACCCCCTGACGGCCGACGTTTTGGACGATCATGTCGACGATGATGTTCGCGTCGGCCAGGGTCCGGAAGACCTTGGCCGCCGAGCCGGGCTTGTCGACGATGTTGCTGACGAGCACCTTGGCCTGGTCCTTGTCGACGGCGACCCCGCGGACGACGACCTGCTCCATGTAGGCGACTTCCTCTTTCACGATGGTTCCTGGGTTGTGGTTAAAGGATGAGCGGACTTCAAAGACGACGCCGTACTTCTTGGCGAACTCGACCGATCGGGACTGCATGACCTTCGAGCCCGACGAGGCCAGCTCCAGCATCTCGTCGTACGAGATCTCGTCCAGTTTCCGGGCGGACTTAACGACCCTCGGGTCGGCCGTGTACACCCCGTCGACGTCGGTGTAGATCTCGCAGCGGTCGGCCTTCACCGCGGCCGCAAGCGCTATCGCGGACAGGTCCGAGCCCCCCCGCCCCAGGGTCGTCGTCTGCCCCTCCTCGTTGATCCCCTGGAAGCCGGCGACGATCACGACCTTGCCCGCGGCCAAGTCCTTTTCGATCGGCTTGGAGTTGATGGTCTTGATCTTGGCCTTCGTGTGAACCCGGTCGGTAAAGATGCCGGCCTGGGCCCCGGTGTAGCTGACAGCGGGGACCCCGATCCCGTTGAGCGCCATCGCCGTCAAGGCGATCGTCTCCTGTTCGCCGATGGCGAGCAGCTGGTCGAGCTCGCGGCCGCTGGGCAGCGTGCACACGGCCTGCGCCCGGGCGAGCAGTTCGTTCGTGACCCCGGCCCGGGCCGAGACGACGACGACCAACTCGTTGCCCTCGTCGCGAACGGCCTTGATCCGTTCGGCGACCTTCTTGATGCGTTCGACGTCACCGACCGAGGTTCCGCCGTACTTTTGGACGATTCGAGGCATGGGAGAATGAATTAGTCTGCGAAGTCCCCGATTCTCAACAGCAGCGGCCGCTCGAGGACGCTCTTCAGGGCCCCGAGGACCCGCAGCGCGTGCCCGACCGAGCGCTCGTCGCTCTCGTGGGTGGTGAGGACAAGCGAGGCCGCGCCGGGCCGCTCGGCGGGGGTTTGCAGGACGCTGGCGATGCTGACCCGGTGCCGGGCCATGACGGAGGCAACCCGGGCGAGGACGCCGGGCTGGTCCCTGACGGTCAGGCGAAGGTAGTAGCGGCAGCGGATCCGTTCCGGTGGGGAGCGGCGAAGCCGCGAGGGCGAAGCCGGAAGCTCCGCGGCCGCGGCGCGGCCCGCGCCCCCGCCCGAGAGAGCGGACACGGCGTCGGCGATGTCGCTGATGACGGCGCTGGCGGTGGCGTCCTGCCCGGCGCCGCGGCCCGTGTAGAGGGTCGTCCCCACGACGTCCCCGGAGACCGCGATCGCGTTAAAGACCCCGCCCACGCCGGCCATCACGCTGGCAACCGGCAGGAGGGTCGGGTGCACCCGCACGCTCAGTTCGTTCCGGTCGAAATCGCGGGTGATCAGCGCCAGAAGCTTGATCCGGTACCCGAGGGTCGCCGCGTTGTGCAGGTCGGCGGGGGTGAGCCGGTCGATCCCCTCGACGATCATCTGCCGGGTGTTCACCCAGGCCCCGTGCGCAAGCCAGGCGAGGATCGCCGCCTTGTGGGCCGTGTCCCAGCCCTCGACGTCGAGCGCCTCGTCGGCCTCGGCGTAGCCCAGGCGCTTGGCCTCCGCGAGCACCTGGGCGTAGGGGGCCCCCTGGGCCTCCATCTGGGTGAGGATGTAGTTGCAGGTCCCGTTCAGGATCCCGTAGATCCGCGGGAAGCGGTTGGCGACCAGGCCCTCCCGGAGGGCCTTGATGATCGGGATCCCACCGGCGACACTTGCCTCAAAGAAGAACTGGCCCCCGTGGCGCCGGGCCGCGGCGAAGATCTCGGCCCCGTGGGAGCAGATGAGAGCCTTGTTCGCGGAAATGACCGCCTTGCCCTGGCGGAGCGCGGCGAGCGTCACCTCGCGGGCGATTCCCGTTCCGCCCATCAGTTCGCAAACGATGGGAATCTGCGGGTCGGTCGCGACCGACAGGGCGTCGGTCGTGAGGCGCGAGGCCGGAACGCGCACGCCGCGGGCCTTCGTGAGGCTCCTGACCGCGATCCTCTTGACGACGATCGGCCGGCCCAGCCGGGTGCCCAGCTCCGCACGGGCGCCCTGCAGGTGCTTCCAGACCCCCTGTCCGACGGTGCCCAGGCCGCACAGGCCGATGTTGACCGGTCCGCCGCTCACAGGGCGCCCCCCTTCTTCCTTGCGGAGCGGTTCTCGGTCCCGGCTAGGAGGCGGCCGATGTTGGTGCGGTGGCGGACGATCACAAAGACGGCCACGGCGCCGGCCGCGATCTCGACCGGGAGCGGCTGCCGGGTGAGGACGACCCCGGCCGCCAGGGTCAGCGCCGCGAGGATCGAGGCGAGCGAGACATAGCGGCCGATCAGAAAGGTCGCCAGCCAGGCGAGCCCGGCCGCAAGGGTCGCCAGGGGGCTCAGGACGAGGAACGCCCCCGCGCCCGTTGCGACCCCCTTGCCTCCCTTGAACCGGGTGCAGCACGAGTAGGAATGCCCGAGAAGCGATCCGACCATCCCGGCCATGGCCATCACCTTGGGCAGGGACAGTCCGGCCAGGCCCGGCTGCGCGGCGCCGACAAGGAGGACCGGCCAGCCGGCCGATACGACGCCCTTGAGGGCATCGAGGACAAAGACCGTGTTGCCGGCCCGGGCCCCGAGGGTGCGCCGGACGTTGGTTGCCCCCGGGTTCTTGCTCCCGACCGAAAAGATGTCGACCCCGTGCGCGCGGGCGACGAGATACCCGAAGGGGATCGACCCCAGGAGATAGCCGGTGACCCCGGCCAGGGCGATACCTGTGGCCGGTGCGATCACAGCTGGACGAACTTGGCCATCTTGATCGCCGGGTTGCCCTTGATCTCGGCCCGCGCGGTCGGACTGGGCTCGGTGTCGACCCGGACGACCATGTAGGCGGTGCCGCCGGGGGTGAGCCGGCTCAAGGACATGTCGGCGATGTTGACGCCGTCTTTTCCGAGGATCGTCCCCACGGTGCCGACCATCCCGGGCTGGTCCATGTTCTCAAGGACGAGGAGCTTGCCCTCGGCGGCGACCTCGACCTCGCGGCCGTTGATCCCGACGATCCGGGGCTGGCCCGCCTTGCCGATCAAAGTTCCGATCGCCGAGCGCACGGCGCCGTCGGGGGCGACCGCCTCGACCTGGATCAACTCGGTGTAGTCGCTTTCCCCGGTCGACTTGACGACCTCGACCTGGACCCCGAGCCGCTGCATGAGCACCGGGGCGTTCACCAGGTTCGCCCCCTCGCCGCTGATGCGGCGCAGGAATCCGTGCTGGATCGAGCGGGTGACCGGGTTTGCGTCCAGGTCCACAATCTTTCCCCAGAAGGTGATCCGAAGGGCCGAAACCTGGCTGGGGCTGATCTGCTGGACCAGGGTCCCGAGCTTGGCGCCCAAGTCGAGGTAGGGCCCGAGCAATTTCAGGGTCGCCGCGTCGACGGAGGGCACGTTGACCGAGTTGCGGGTCGAGCCGCCGCTCAGCACGTCGGCGATCTGCTCGGCGATCTCCAGGCCCACGGCATCCTGGGCCTCGGCGGTCGAGGCCCCCTGGTGCGGGGTCAGGACGACGTTGGGCAGCTGCCGAAGCTCGCTCTTTTCCGAGAGCGGCTCCTCCTCGAACACGTCGAGCCCGGCGGCGCCAACCCGGCCCGCCTTGAGGGCCGCAAGGAGCGCCGCCTCGTCGATGATCCCGCCCCGGGCGCAGTTGAAGATGCGAACCCCCTGCTTCATCTTGGCGAAGGCCGCCTCGCCGATCAGGTGGTGCGTGTCGTCGGTCAGCGGAAGGTGGACCGTGATGAAGTCCGCCTGCGCAAAAAGCTCGTCCAGGGACACCGCCTCAACCTGCATCGCCTTCGCCCGGCTCGGCGCAAGGTACGGGTCGAAGGCCAGAACGCGCATCCCGAAGGCCTGCGCGCGCTTGGCGACCTCGCCGCCGATGCGGCCCAGGCCGACAATCCCCAGAGTCTTGCGGAACAGCTCCACCCCGGAAAAGCTCTTGCGATCCCACTTGCCGGCGCGCATCGAGGCGGCCGCCTGCGGGACTGGGCGGGCCCCGCACAGCACGTGCGTGAACGTCAGTTCCGCCGTGGCGACCGTGTTGCCCGACGGGGTGTTCATGACGATCACCCCCCGCTCGGTCGCGGCCTCGACGTCGACGTTGTCGACCCCGACCCCGGCCCGGCCGACGACCCGCAACAGCGGCGCCGCCGCAAAGACCTCGGCCGTGATCTTCGTCTCGGAGCGCACGGCGATCGCGTGGACGTCGCGCACCAGCTCAAGGATTTTCTGGGGCGAGGAGCCGTAGGCCTCCACCACCTCAATTCCGGGCTGGCGGCGCAGGTGAGCGACGCCCTTGGGCGAGATCTTGTCGGCAACAAGGACTTTCATGAGGGCAAAATGCGAGCGAGTGAAGAGTCGCCGGGCCGGGCTAGCAAGGAAAAGAAGCGCGGAAAACCACCCCGGCGCCGGCCCCAAAAAACGGATGTTGGAACTTGGGACCGGATTGTCCTAGCCTGATCCTTCCTTTCGCACCATCGACACCTTATGTGGATCGTCCGACTAGCCTTACGCAGACCGTACACCTTCACGGTCGTGGCGATCCTGATCGTCATCCTGGGGGTTGTATCGGCGCTGCGGATGGCCAAGGACATCTTCCCGCCGATCGACATCCCGGTGGTGAGCGTCATCTGGCAGTACTCGGGCCTGACCCCCGACGAGATGAACAAGCGCATGGTGCTGCTGTCCGAACGGAGCCTGACGACGACCGTCAACGACATCGAGCACACCGAGTCGCAGTCGCTGCTGGGTGTCGGGGTCATCAAGGTCTTCTTCTACCCCGGGACGAACATCGACGCCGCGGTCGCCCAGGTGACCGCGATCTGTCAGCCGATGATCCGGCAGATGCCCCCAGGAACGACCCCGCCTTTGATCATCCGCTACAGCGCGGCCAACGTGCCGATCATGCAGCTGGGGATCAGCAGCAAGACACTGCCCGAGCAGGCGATCTTCGACTACACCGTCAACTTCGCCCGGATCCAGCTGGTCACCGTCGAGGGCGCCTCGATGCCCTACCCCTTCGGCGGGAAGATGCGCCAGATCGTCGTGGACATGAACCCGGAGGCCCTCCAGGCCAACGGCCTCACCCCCGCCGACGTGAGCGCGGCCGTGAACGCCCAGAACCTGATCCTCCCGTCGGGAACCGTGAAGATCGGCGACCGCGAGTACGGGGTCCAGCTGAACAACAGCCCGGAGCTGGTCTCCGAGCTGGGCAACCTTCCGATCAAGGTGGTGCACGGGTCGATGATCTACATCCGCGATGTGGCCCAGGTCCGGGACGGCTTCCCGCCGCAGACAAACATCGTCCGCCAGAACGGCCACCGGGGGGTGCTCTTAAGCGTCCTCAAAAACGGGAGCGCCTCCACCCTCGACATCATCCGCAGGCTCAAGGAGACCCTCCCGCGGGTCCGGGCGACCATGCCGCCCGAGATCAACTTCGTCCCCCAGTTGGACCAATCGATCTTCGTCCGGGCGGCCCTAAACGGCGTCGTCCGCGAGGCGATCCTGGCGGCTCTGCTGACGGCGCTGATGATTCTGCTGTTTTTGGGCAACTGGCGAAACACGCTGGTGGTCGCCCTGTCGATCCCGCTGTCGATCTTCTGCTCGATCATCTGCCTTGCGGCAACCGGGCAGACCTTGAACGCCATGACCCTGGGCGGGCTCGCCCTCGCGGTCGGGATGCTCGTCGACGACGCCACGGTGACGATCGAAAACATCGAGCGCAACCTGGCGATGGGCAAACCGCTGCTAGTCGGGATCCTCGACGGGGCCCAGCAGATCGCCGTGCCGGCGTTCGTGTCGACCCTGTGCATCTGCATTGTCTTTGTGCCGATCTTCTTTCTGACGGGGGTGACGAAGTTCCTGTTCAGCCCGCTCGCCCTTGCCGTCATCTTCGCGATGCTCGCCTCCTATTTCCTGTCGCGGACCGTGGCGCCGACCTTTGTGCACGACCTGCTCGGCCGCCAGCCGCCCGGCCACGGCGAGGGCCGCGGCAACCTGGTCCACCGCATCCACGTCAGGTTCAACGGGCAGTTCGAGCGCCTGAGGGAGGCCTACCGCGGATGGCTCACGTGGTGCCTGGACCACCGCCGCGTCGTGGCCGCCGGGATGGGCGCGGTCGCCCTGGCCACGGTCTGCCTCGTGCCCTTCCTGGGCCGGGATTTCTTCCCCCGGGTCGACGCGGGCTCGTTCCGGCTCCATGTCCGCGGGCCTGCCGGCACCCGGATTGAGGAGACCGAGCGGATCTTCACCAAGGTTGAAAACGACATCCGCACCGTGATCCCGGCGGCGGAGCTGGAGACGATCCTCGACAACATCGGGCTCCCGAACAGCGGCCTGAACCTGGCCAACAGCGACCTTTCGACCATCGGAACCGAGGACGGCGACATCATCGTGTCGCTCAACCCCGAGAAGCACGGCTCGACCTGGGCCTACGTGCGAAAAATCCGGGCCAAGCTCAACCGGGACTTCCCCGAGTGCCAGTTCTTCACCCAAAGTTCCGACATCGTCGGCCAGATCCTCAATTTCGGCCTCCCGGCCCCGATCGACATCCAGGTCACCGGGCGCAACCGGGCCGAAAACTACAAGATCGCCGAGGCTCTGTCGGCCCGGGTCGCCGAGATCCCAGGCGCGGTCGACGTCCACGTCCACCAGATCGTCAACGCCCCCTACTTCCGGATCACGGTCGACCGGACCCGGGCCCAGGAGCTGGGGCTCACGCAAAGCAGGGTCGCCAGTAACCTCCTTTTGTCCTTGTCCGGCTCCGGGCAGACTGCCCCCAATTTCTGGATCAGCCCGGAGACCGGGGTCCAGTACTCGATCGTCGCCCAGACCCCCCAGTTCCGGCTCTCCTCCCTGCCGGCGCTACTTTCGACCCCGGTCGGCGCAAGCCCCGAGGGCCTGCCCCAGATCCTGGGCGACGTCGCCACGGTCGAGCGCATCACCTCGCCCGCCGTCGAGTCCGACTACGACGCCCAGCCGGTCTTTGACGTCTACGCCAACGTCGACGGCGCGGACCTGGGCTCGGTCGCCAGCGCGGTCCGCTCCCTGCTGCCTGAGTTCGAGAAGAAGCTCCCGCGAGGCAGCTTCATCAGCCTCCGGGGCCAGGTGCAGAGCATGGACGCCTCCTTCATGGGGCTGGGGGTCGGGGTCGCCTTCGCGATCATCTTGGTGTACCTGCTGATGGTGATCAATTTCCAGTCCTGGCTCGACCCGTTCATCATCATCATGGCCCTTCCGGGGGCCTTGAGCGGGATCGTGTGGATCCTGTACCTAACGGGGACCACCCTGAGCGTCCCCTCGCTGATGGGTTCGATCATGTGCGTCGGGGTCGCCACGGCCAACTCCGTTCTGGTTGTCACCTTCGCCAATGACCAGCGCCGTGAGGGCAAGGACGCGCGGACGGCGGCGATCGCCGCCGGGTACACCCGCCTGCGCCCGGTCCTCATGACCGCCCTGGCGATGATCATCGGGATGCTCCCGATGTCGCTCGGCATGGGCGAGGGCGGCGAGCAGAACGCTCCGCTCGGGCGCGCCGTCATCGGCGGGCTGATCCTCGCCACGATCTCGACCCTGTTCGTGGTGCCGGTCGTCTACGAGACCCTGCGCAAGCGAGCCGGCCACCGCCCCGAGGAGCTCCTCGACGACGAGATGCGCCGCGACACACCGCAATCCTCACCCTCATGAAATTCCGGACCTTTGTGATCGTCCTTGCCGCCGTCCTCGCGGCGGCCGTCTACCTGCTGGGGGTGCGCCCGCGCCTCCAGGCCGGCAGCGACCTGGCCGCCCGCCAGGCGCAGGTCCCCACGGTCGCCGTCTCGGTCGCCCGCCGGGCCAAGGCCTCGAGCGACCTGTGGCTTCCCGGCTCCCTGCGGGCCTATGTCGACGCCTCGATCCACGCCCGCACCAGCGGCTATCTCGCCAAGTGCCTGGTCGACATCGGCGACCGAGTGAAGGCCGGACAGGCTCTCGCGATCATCGACTCGCCCGAGGTGGACCAGCAGTTGAACCAGGCCCGGGCCGTTTTGGAGCAGGCCCGAGCGAACCTGGAACTGGCCCGGGTTACCGCGGAGCGCTGGAAGTTCCTGGGGAAAGAGAACGCGGTCTCCCAGCAGGATCTCGACCAGAAGGCGGCCGACCTGGCGGTCCGCCAGGCCGACGTCGACGCCGCGAAGGCCGACGTCGAGCGCTTCGAGCAGCTGAAGGGTTTCGAGACGGTGACGGCGCCCTTTGACGGAGTAATCGCCGCCCGCGGAGTCGACGTCGGAACGCTCATCACCGCCGGCTCCGGCCCCGAGATGTTCCGGCTCGAACAGAGCCAGGTGCTGCGCGCCAACCTCACCGTGCCGCAAACGTACGTGCCGGACATCCGGGTCGGCCTGCCGGTGGATCTGGAAGTCGCAGAATATCCCAAGGAGCACTTCACGGGCGCGGTCGCCCGCTTCGCCGGCGCCCTCGACGCGGCCTCGCGCTCCCTTCAGGTCGAGATCGAAGTCCCCAATCCCGACGGTCGGCTCCTCGCGGGCATGTTCTGCGAACTGAGGCTCCACCTCACGCCCTCGAACCCGCCGCTTCTAATCCCGTCCAACGACGCGATCCTGCGCTCCGGCGGCCCCTTTGTTGCCGTCGTCACTGCCCAGAAGCGCGTCCATATGCAAAAAGTCAGGCTCGGACGCGACTACGGGACCCGGGTCGAGGTGCTCGACGGCCTCGCCGAGGGCTCCCCGATCGTGGACAACCCCAGCGACGCCCTCGTCGAGGGGGAGTTGGTCGACGCCGTTCCCGCCGACACCAGCGGGTAGGCCCGGGGGCCGGCATTAAAAAAGCTGGCAATTGCGCAGATTTAGGAAACCTTCCTGCGGCTCCGCCGTCTAACCGCACGGCATCAGGCGGGCGACCGAGCCGGTTCCGGAAAGGGGGGAAACCCCTGGCTCGGGCCGGCATGCGCCCTGCTTCATCTTCCTTAACCGAATGGCTCAACAGTCCCGAGATATCCGCTTCGACTCCCTCCGGGGACTCCTGCTCGTGTGCATGATGGTCAACCATCTTCCAAGCGCGCTGCGGATCGTCACCGACCAGCCGCTCGGGGTCTTCTCCGGGGCCGAGGGCTTCGTCTTTATCTCCGGGCTTCTCTGCGGCTGGGTCTACACCCGAAAGCTCAGGTCCGGCGGCCCGGAGGCTCTTCACGAGGCGTGCCGGGGCCGGGCGCAGACGATCTACGGCTGGCATATCGGCGCGTTCCTGGGCTGCCTGATCCTTGTCCAGGCCAGTTCCCAGCTGCTGGGCTTCTGCTCGTACACCTCGCCGAAGCTCTTCTACACCCACCCGGTGCAGGCGGCCCTCCTGGGCTCGGCGATGCTCTATCAGCCGGGGCTCCTGGACTTCCTGCCGATGTACTGCGCCTTCGTCCTCGCGCTGCCGCTTGTGCTGCGCGCGCTCGAGGCCGGCTGGCGCTGGGCCGTCCTTGCGGGCAGCTTCAGCCTGTGGCTGGCAGTCCAGTTCTTCCCAAGCTTCAACGGGGCGGTCCTGCCCCCGATCAATGTGGGGAGCTTTAACCTCTTCGCCTGGCAGTTCCTGTTCGTATCGGGAGCCGTGGTCGGCAACGCCCGCGCGGGAAGTCGCGCCCCGCAGACGCCGTTCAACCCCTGGGTTGCCGTCCCCGCTCTGGCAGTGGCCGCGGCCGGCTTTGGGGCCGCCCACTTGGGCTGGCGCCCGGCCGGCTGGTCGACGCCGTTTTTCGGGATCATGCTCAACAAGCCCGCCCTGGGCGGGCTGCGCCTGGCGGACTTTGCCTGCGTCGCCTATCTGGTCGCCGTGGTGGGCGGGCGCTTCCCGAGCCTCCTGTCCTGGAGGCCCCTGGCCCTGCTCGGGCGCCAGTCGCTGGCGGTCGTCACCGGCCAGACGCTGCTGGTCATGGCCCTTCTTGAGTTCCCGGCCCTGTTCCGCCCGGGCCTGGGCAACTGGGCCGCGACCGCAGCCTCGATCGGCATCCTCTTTGCGATCGCCGCCGTGCGCGAAGCCACGGCCCGGGCCGCGGAGCGCCCGCAGTTTGCGCCGGTCCGCGCTGGCCAAGCCTTCCCGCTGTCCCTAGCCTCGGCGCATGATATCCGAGCGACTTGAAAGCCAGATCCGGTTCATCAAGGAAGTCGACGCCCTCAAGGAAATTTTCCGCCAGACAGTCTGTATCCGCAGCGGCCGGGCCGAGAACGACGCCGAACACTCCTGGCACCTGTGCCTGACGGCGATCGTCCTGGCCGAGTCGGCCAACGCAAAGGACCTGGACCTGCTGCGGGTCCTCAAGATGCTCATCATCCACGATCTGGTGGAGATCGATGCCGGGGACACCTTCGCCTACGACACGGCCGGGATGGCCGGGCAGCACGATCGCGAGGCGATCGCGGCCGATCGGATCTTCGGGGTTCTGCCGGGGGACCAGGGCAAGGCCTTCCGGGCCCTCTGGGACGAGTTTGAGGATAAGAAGACGCCGGAGTCCCGGTTTGCGACCGCGGTCGACCGGTTCCAGCCGATGCTGCTCAACTGCAGCACCGCAGGGGCTGCCTGGAAGCGGCACGGGATCACCCACGACCGGGTGCTCGCGCGAAATTCCGTGATCGCCGACGGGTGCGCCCCCCTGTGGGAGTACGCCCAGAGGATGGTCCAGCAGGCGGTCGACTCGGGCCAGCTCGAGCCTGCGCCCAAGGCCGGAGGGCCGGCCTCAGGATAGGTCGCGGAACGAGCCGAACTCCGGGTCGAAGAGCCGCCGGTACGTCCGGACGATCATCCCGTCGGTCAGACCGGCCAGCCAGTCGCAGATCCTGCGGGCCTTGTCGCGGCGCGTCGGGGCGGCGTCGACCAGCGACCCGACCCGGGGCGGGAGGATCCGGATCACCCGGGGGCCCGGCTCGACGTAGTTCGACCAGCAGGAGTGCCACAGGTCGAAGAGTACCTTGCGGGCCTTGTGCTCGATCTGCTGCAGCTGCGGGCTTTCGAAGATGATGTCGTTTGCCATCTTCTTGTAGAAGAGGGCCTCCCTCTCCGCGGCCGGGGCGACCGTCATCTCGAAGCGGTACCGGTTCGTGACGGCCGACATGAAGTTCGAGCGCTCGCGCAGCCGGCAGGCCCGGATGAATTCCCCGATCTTCTGGGAGACGATCTTTTCCAGCCGGTCGCCGCGGATCCCGGCGAAAAGGTCCGAGACCCAGCGCTTGCGCTCCGCGTCCGACGGCTCCCCGGCCGCCCAGGCCTCGATCCTCTCGATCGTCAGGAAGCCCGCCTTCACCCCGTCCACGATGTCGTGCAGCGAGTACGCGATGTCGTCGGCCCAGTCCATGATCTGGCACTCGACGCTTTTGAAGGTATTCAGCCGGTCGCCCTCGAGGAGTTCCCCGGGGATCTCGCGCTCCCCGAAGACAAACCCCCGCTCGGCCCCCTGGGAGTCGTAGAGGAAGTGGTTGTGGGGCGGGGAGGAGAACTCCCCGATCAGTTTCTTGTACTTGAGGACCCCGTCCAGGAGCGCGCGGGTGGGCTGCATCCCCCGCACCCCCGCCTCGTCCTGGTACATGGTGCCGGTGAGCAGGTGCAGGGTCTGGGCGTTCCCCTCGAAGCCCCCCCAGGGCCGCATCAGCTCCTGCAGCGTCCGCTCCCCGGAGTGGCCGAAGGGCGGGTGCCCCAGGTCGTGGGCAAGGCAGCTTCCCTCGACCAGGTCGTCGTCGATGTAGAAATCCTCCCGGAGGGGGGCCCCCCGGGTCCGCAGGTAGTGGCAGATCGAGCGCCCGATCTGGGCGACCTCCATCGAGTGGGTCAGCCGGGTGCGGTAGAAGTCGTACTCCCCGGAGAGAAAAACCTGGGTCTTCGACTGGAGCTTGCGGAAGGCGTGCGCGTGGATGATCCGGTCGCGGTCGATCTGAAAGGCGTTGCGGTAGTCGACCTTCCGGGCGCCCCCGTAGGTTTCGCTGTCGAAGGTGCGGTAGAACTTGTTGGTCATCGTCGGGGCAATTGGGGACCGGCCCCATGATCAACCGACCAGCCGGTGCTTGTAAATCCCTATGCAGCGCACAGAATCTGGGACACCATGGCCCGAACGATGCGTGCGATAGCCAAGATGAAGGCTGGCCCCGGCCTCGAACTTGTGGAGGTGCCCGTCCCCGAGCCCGGCATCAACGATGTGCTGATCCGGGTGAAGAAGACCTCGATCTGCGGGACCGACGTCCACATCTACAACTGGGACGCCTGGGCCTCGAAGACGATCAAGCCCCCGATGGTGATCGGCCACGAGTTTGTCGGGGTCGTCGCCTCCGTCGGCGCGAACGTCCAGGGCTTCAAGCCGGGCGACCTGGTCGACGGCGAGGGCCACATCGTCTGCGGGGTCTGCCGCAACTGCCTGGCGGGCCGCCGGCACCTGTGCAAGGACACCCGCGGGGTCGGCGTCAACCGGGACGGGGCCTTCGCGGAGTTCCTGTGCATTCCGGCCGCGAACGCCGTGCACGTCGACCCGGCGATCTCGCTGGATGTGCTCTCGTGCTTCGACCCCCTGGGCAACGCTGTCCACACGACCCTGCAGTACGACCTGGTGGGCGAGGACGTCCTGATCACCGGGGCCGGCCCGATCGGCTGCATGGCAGTCGCGATCGCCCGGCAGGCGGGGGCGCGCAAGGTCGTGATCACCGATGTGAACCCCTCCCGGCTCGCGCTCGCCGCGCGGATGGGGGCCACCCGCGCAGTCGACGTGTCCAAGCAGTACCTGACGGACGTTCAGCGGGAGCTCGGGATGAAGGAGGGCTTCGACGTCGGGCTCGAGATGTCCGGGCAGCCGGCGGCCCTCAACGACATGATCGACAACATGACCCACGGGGGAAAGATCGCGCTGCTGGGCATCATGCCCGGGGCGGCCTCGATCGACTGGAACAAGGTCGTATTCAACATGCTCACGATCCGCGGAATCTACGGCCGAGAGATGTACGAGACCTGGTACAAGATGACGGCCCTCATCCAGAGCGGCCTGGACATCACCCCGGTGATCACCCACCGCTTCGCCTTCACGGACTTCCAGCAGGGCTTCGACCTGATGCGTTCGGGCAAGTCGGGCAAGATCGTCCTCAGCTGGGAGTAGCCCATGAACGACGACTACGCCCGGCACCTCGCCACAACCCTTGCCCAGATCGAGTCCGCCGGGCTCTTCAAGCGCGAGCGGGCCCTCGCGACCCCGCAGGGATCCCGGGTGACCGTGGTCCCCCAGGCCGGCGAGGGCTCGCTGCCCCAGCCGGTCATCAACCTGTGCGCGAACAACTACCTGGGGCTGGCGGACCACCCGGAGGTGGTCGCCGCGGCCCGCTCCGCCCTTGACCGCTGGGGCTACGGCCTGGCCTCCGTGCGCTTCATCTGCGGGACCCAGTCGGTCCACCGTCAGCTCGAGGAGCGCCTGAGCGAGTTCCTCGGCACCGACGACACGATCCTGTACTCGTCTTGCTTCGACGCGAACGGCGGGGTCTTCGAGACCCTGCTGGGGGCCGAGGACGCGGTGATCAGCGACGAACTAAACCACGCCTCGATCATCGACGGGATCCGCCTGTGCAAGGCCAAGCGCTACCGCTACAAGAACTGCGACCTGGCGGACCTCGAGGCAAAGCTTGCCGAGGCCCAGGCGGCCGGCGCCCGGTTCAAGCTGGTCGTCACCGACGGGGTCTTCTCGATGGACGGGTTCCTCGCCCCCCTGAAGGGAATCTGCGACATCGCCGAGCGCCACGGCGCCATGGTCATGGTCGACGACAGCCACGCGGTCGGCTTCATGGGAGCCACGGGCCGGGGGACTCCCGAGCACGCGGGGGTCCAGGGCCGGATCGACATCCTCTCGGGCACCCTCGGGAAGGCCCTCGGCGGAGCGAGCGGCGGGTACTTGAGCGGTCGGCGGGACATGATCGCCCTGCTGCGGCAGCGTTCGCGGCCGTACCTTTTCTCGAACACCCTCGCACCCATGATCGCCGGGGCGTCGATCGCGGTCTTGGATCTGGTCTCCCGGTCGACAGCCCTCAGGGACCAGCTGATGGACAACACCCGGTTTTTCCGCGCCGGCCTCACCAAGGCGGGGCTGACGCTGCGCCCCGGGGAGCACCCGATCGTACCGGTCATGCTGGGGGAGGCCGCGCTAGCCCAGCGCTTCGCCGCGAAGATGCTCGAGCGCGGGGTCTACGTCGTGGGCTTCTTCTATCCGGTCGTTCCCCAGGGGGCGGCCCGGATCCGCACCCAGGTGAGCGCCGCCCACACCAAGGAGGAGCTCCAGATCGCCATCGACGCCTTCGCCGCGGTGAAGCACGACCTAAAACTATGAAGACCAAAGCCGTCCCGCCCGCGGTGCGCCGCAAGCTCGAGGCCGCCGCCCGCAAGGCCGCGGCAAAGGCCTACGCTCCCTACTCCCGCTTCCGGGTCGGAGCGGCCGTCCTCGCCGGCTCGGGCAGGATCTACTTCGGGTGCAACGTGGAGAACGCCTCCTACGGCCTGTGCATGTGCGCGGAGCGCTCCGCGATCCTGTCCGCGGTCGCCTCCGGGGAGAGCCGGATCGGCGCGGTCGCCGTCTACACCCCGACCCGGGAGCCCACGAGCCCCTGCGGGGCCTGCCGGCAGGTGATCAACGAATTCGGGCCCGACGCCCTGGTGATCAGTGTCTGCGATTCGGACAAGCGCCTGGAGTCCCCGCTCTGCGACCTGCTCCCCGACAGCTTCGGGCCGATGAACCTCAAGCGCGCCAAGCGCTGAGGCCCCGGCCCTACTGGCCGGTGAAGACGCTGCGGACCGCGGAGGCGACCTCCGCCTTCGAGACGTCGTGCTCGGTCCGGCTCCGTAGATCGCGAAGCTTCACGACACCCCGGGCGAGTTCCTCGCTCCCGTAAATGAGCGCGATCCGCGCCCCCGACTCGACGGCCGCCTTGAACTGCTTTCCGAATGCGACCTCCTTCATCGGGTACTCCACGCGGTAGCCCGCGCCCCTCAGGGACGCGATGTCGGCGAAGGCGGCCTCGCGCTCCTTTTGCCCTCCAATCACGACGTACACGTCGGCGGCCGGGGCGAGGGGCGGCATCAGGCCCCGCTGCTCGAGAAGCAGCGAGAAGGTCATGTCCCCGATCGCAAACCCCGCGGCCGGAAGCTCGGGGCCGCCGAGCTTGGCGACCAGGTCGTCGTAGCGGCCGCCCCCGGCCAGGGCGCGCAGCTCGCCCTTGCGGTCGAAGGCCTCGAAGACAAATCCGGTGTAGTAGGCAAGCCCGCGGACGACCCCGAGGTCCACCGTTACAAAGGGCGACAGCCCCATCGCGTCGAGCCCGCCGAGGAGCTTCTTCCAGTCGGCTAGCCGCGCGGAGAGCCGCTCTCCCCCTCCCGCCGCGGCAAGCGCCTGCTCGAGACCCGCGAGCGACTTGATCTGCAGAAACGCGAGCACCTTGGCCTTGATCGCCTCGTCGAGCGGACCGAATTTTTCCGCGTAGGGCTTGAACGCGTCGTCGCCCATCCGCTCGAACTTGTCGACCGCGCCCAGCACCGCGCGGACCCGGGGCTCGTCGAGCCCGAGGGCCTCGAGGTAAAAGAACCACAGGTTCCGGTCGCTCAGGCGCACCCACACGTCCTCGGCCGTGAGCCCGAACGCCGTGAAGCTCTGGATCAAAAGCGCGATCAGCTCGATCTCGGCCTCCGGGCCCGGCTCGCCGAAGATGTCGGCGTTTAACTGAAAAAAACACCTCCCGCGGCCCTTCTGCATCCGCTCGTAGCGATAGAACTCCGCGATCGAGTACCACTTGATCGGCCGCTTGAGGGTGCCCGCCCGCTCGCCGACAAGGCGGCACACCGTCGGCGTCATCTCGGGCCTGAGCGCGACCTCGCGGCCCCCCTTGTCGGTGAAGCTAAACAACTGCGTTTCGATCTCGTCGCCGGACTTCGCCCGGTACAGGTCGAGGGGCTCGAGGACCGGTGCGTCGTACTCTGAAAACCCGAACGCGTTGGCGGTCCTGCGCCAGAGGCGAAAAACGTGGTTACGCCGCGCCAAATCCTCCGGGAAAAACTCCCGAAATCCAGGAAGTGTCTGAAACGCACCCATCCCGGTACGTTGGAAACCGCACCGGCCGAGTGCGAACCTAAAGTGCGCCTCGGACTTAAGGTGTCAGCTTGGTCAGATCCAGCTTCTTGAGCTGCTGCTTTAGGATCTTACCTGACTTGAACTTGACCACGGCGCGCTGCGGGATAATCACTTCCGCCTCGGGCTTGTTCGGATTGCGCCCTATGCGCTGCTTGCGCACCTGGACCTCCAAGACTCCAAAATTGCGCAATTCAACGTTGCGTCCGTTCGACAGTGCTTTTTGAACGATGTCGAGCGTCTGTTGTACAGTGTCGACAATCTGTTTCTGCGGAAAGCCCGTTTTTCTGTAGATCTCCAGCACAATTTCCCGTTTGGTCAGGTTCGTAGACATGGGGGTCCTTTGGTTGCGGCTTTAACGAAAACGGTTAAATTATTTGCAGGAACCGAATTACGTCAATCTTTATGAGATGATTAGCGAAATTTTATGATTTCACCCGATTCCAGGGCCGTAAACTCGATGTTTGGGCGCATTGCCGGCCGTTATGACTTGGCTAACCGGCTGCTCAGCTGCGGCATGGACTTGAGTTGGAGGAGGCGCCTGGTGGGCGCGGCGAGCCGGGCCAAGCCCGGGGCTATCCTGGACCTGGCAACGGGCAGCGGAGACGTCGCCTTGGCCCTCGGAAGGGCCATCTCGGGGGCTCACGTGACGGGGATGGACTTCTGCCTTCCGATGCTGGCGCAAGCCGAGAAGAAGAAGGCGGCCGCCGGGGACAAGGCCTACCCGAACGTCCGTTTCGAACCCGGCGACGGGCTTTCCTTACCTCTTCCGGACAAGACTTTTGACGTAGTGACGATCGCATTTGGTCTTCGGAACATGGCCGATCGCCACCGCTCCCTGACGGAAATGCACCGGGTTCTACGCCCCGGCGGCCGGCTGCTCGTCCTAGAGTTCTCCCAGCCCAAGCCCCCCTTCAGGGCGCTTTATCTGTTCTATCTCCGCCACATCCTTCCCATCCTGGCCGGCTGGATCACGGCCGACCGGCAGGCCTACGTCTACCTCAACAAGACGATCGAGGACTTTCCCGGGCCCCAGAAACTTTCCGAGGAAATTGTCCGTGCGGGGTTTAAGACTGCTTCGGCCCAGAGGATGACCCTCGGGGTCGTGGCCCTGCACGAGGCGGTCAGTTAAACGATTTTCCGCACCCGCAGGTGCTCTTCGCGTTGGGGTTAATGATCTCGAACCCCTTGCCGTGTAGGCCGTCGTCAAAGTCCACGTTGCATCCCTGCAGGTGCGGGAGGCTCGCCGGGTCGATCACGACCGAGATTCCCTCGGACTCCCCGGCGGAATCCCCATCCTTGGGCTCGTCGAAGGACATGCCGTACTGCATCCCGGAGCACCCCCCTGTTTCGGTGAAGAGCCTGAGGCTGCGTCCTTCGGCCTCCTGGGCCTTCCGGAGCTGCCGGATCTTCTCGGCAGCGCGGGGAGTGAGCGTGATCATCGGTGAACCTTACGGGCGCTTTTCGGACTGTCAAATTTCCATGCAGCATTTTTCGGGCCAAGATCGCTCTAGACTCTTGCAAGGCGCATGAACCGGCTCTTTCATATGAGGCTGTGCCTGCCTCCATCCCTACGATCCGAGCCCCCGGACCGATCCCCAGCCCACGGCGGCCGGGGAGGCCGCGGCCCGGAGTCGGACGATGAGCGCAGCCCAGCTAGGCCAAGGCCTGCACCAGAGGCAGGCGCAGACCCAGGTTCTTGCCCCGCAACTGCGGCAGTCGCTCAAGATCCTGCAGGTCGCCGCCCTGGACCTGCGCTCCGTCATCCAGGAAGAATTGCAGAGCAATCCCGCCCTTGAGGAGCTGCCCATGGAGGGCGTAAGCCTCGACGAGGCCAAGGACGCCCCGGACTCCGGCGAAGGCGACGCGGTGGGGCCCGACGGCGAGGTCGCCGTAGGAGCCCCAAGCGACGAGGCCGACTCGCCCGAGTCGCTGGATTTTGCCAAGGAGTTCGAAATCCTGGGCAAGCTCGAACGCGACGTACGGGACGACGGTCCGTCGCGGACCTACACCGCCGAGGACGCCGAGCGCCGCCAGCACTTCCTCGATTCGCTGACGACCGAGACCTCCCTGCAGGAGCACCTGCTCATGCAGGCCGAGATGGCCGAACTCACCCCACAGGCCCTCGAGGCCATGCGCCACCTGGTGAGCAGCCTCGACGAGCGGGGATTCCTCACCCAAACGCCCGCGGACATCGCGCTCCAGACGGGGCTCCCGCTCTCGGCCGTCCAGGAGGCGGTCGCCGCGCTGAAGGCCTTCGAGCCGCCCGGGATCGGATCCCAGACGCTGCCCGAGTGCCTGCTCGCGCAGCTGTCGGCGAACGGCCGGGCCGCCTCGCTGTGCGCGCGGATCATCCGCGACCACTTCGAGGCCCTCACCCGAAGGCGGATTCCCGAGTTGGCCCGCAAGCTCGCCGTCCCCGCCGACGACATCCAGGCGGCCATCGAAGAGATCGGCCGGCTCGACCCGGCCCCCGCGCGGCGCTTCGCCGCGGACACCAACCGCGTGATCGTCCCCGATGTCACGGTGGACAAGGACGGGGGCGAGTGGAAGATCCACCTGAACAGCGACTACATCCCGCGCCTGCGGATCTCCTCGACGTACCGCGAGATGATCGCCCGGGGCTCCCTTTCCAAGCAGGAGCGCGACTACCTTCGCGAACGGATCCGCTCGGGCAAGTTCCTGATCGACTCAATCGAGCAGCGCCAGAGAACGATCGAGCGGATCACCCGGGAGATCATCCGCGCCCAGGAGGACTTCTTCGAGCGGGGCGTCTCCCAGCTGAAGCCCCTGACGATGACCCGCATCGCCGACATCGTCGGCGTCCACGAGACGACCGTCAGCCGCGCGATCGCAAACAAGTACATCCGCACCCCGCACGGGGTCTTCGAGATGAAGTACTTCTTCACCCCCGGCTACCAGTCCGACGCCGGAGCCTCGGTCTCGAACACGAGCGTAAAGGAGATGATCGCAGACCTGATCGCCGCCGAGGACAGGGCCTCCCCGCTGAGCGACCAGGTGATCGTGGCCAAGCTCCTGGAGAAGGGGATCACGATTGCGCGCAGAACCGTCGCGAAATACCGCGAGGAGCTGGGCCTGCTGCCCAGTAACCTGAGACGCGACTACAAGTAGCGGGAACGAGCCCCCTACCCCTCGATCCCAAGGCTCGGCTCGATCCGCAGCCCCGAGCCCTGGTTTGCCGCGGCCGCGGGGTCCGCCCACGCTGCAAAGCCGATCATGCCCGCGTTGTCCCCGGTGTGCTCCGCCCGCGCGGCGAGGAAGGGGACCCGGTGGCGGACCGCCTCCGCGGCGAGCGTCTCTCGCAGCCGCAGGTTGTTCGCCACCCCGCCGGAGAGCCCGAGGCTGCGGAACTGCCCCTGCTCGAGAGCCGTCCGGGTCTTTCGAGCCAGGGACTCGATCACGGCCTGCTGGTAGCTGGCGCACAGGTCGGCGCGGCGCTCGGCGACCTCGGAGGCGGGCATCTTCTCCACCAGGTAGCGCAGGCTCGTCTTCAGCCCCGAGAAACTGAAGCTCAGTTCGCTCTTGCGGATGATCCCGCGCGGGAACCGGTAGGCGTCCGCCCGGCCGCCCAGGGCGAGCTTCTCGATCAGCGGGCCCCCGGGATAGCCGAGCCCGAGGAGCTTCGCCCCCTTGTCGAGGGCCTCCCCGGCCGCGTCGTCACGGGTCGAGGCGACAACCGAGATTGTCCGGTCGGCCCCCAGGCAGAACAAAAGGGTGTGCCCGCCGGAGACCACAAGCCCAAGATGGGGGAGCAGGCCCCCCAGCCTCCCGGAAAAGTCCCCCGGCGACTCGCCGTGGACTGCGATGAAGGGCGACCAGGCGTGGCCCCTCAGGTGGTTCACCCCGGACAGGGGAAGTTTCCAGGCGAGGGCGAGGGCCTTCGCCGAGGCGACCCCGAGGGCCAGGCAGGCCGCAAGCCCCGGGCCCCGGGTCACCGCGATCCGGCTCACACGGGATCCCTTCCAAAACCCCTGCGCCCGCTCGAGAAGCGGGGCGACCTGCCGCAGGTGCTCGCGGGCCGCGAGGTCCGGGACAACCCCCCCGTGCCGCTCGTGAATGGCGATCTGGCTGTGGATCCACTCCCCCGCCAGGCCTCGCGCCGGGTCGAACACCGCCAGGGCGGTCTCGTCGCAGGAACTCTCCAGGGCGAGGATCATTTCTTTGGGGAGGCCTGGGCGTCGAGGACCTCGACCCCGATCAGGACCTCGCGGGCCGCCGCGAGCTGGGCGTCCACGATCGGCGCGAACCCGAAACGCGCCTTGAACTCCTTCGGGTCGGAGATGTCGCCGCGGGCGCTTTGCGTGCGCAGCTTCGCGTCCTCCTCAGGGGTCATCACGACTTCGACCTGGGGCTCGATCCCCTTCTCGTGGATCGAGATCCCGTTCGGAGTGTAGTAGTGCGCGGTCGTCAGCCGCAGGCCCTCTCCGTTTCGCAGTTTGAAGATTGTCTGGACCGAGCCCTTACCAAAAGAGCGTTCGCCGACGATCACGGCCCGGCCCGTGTCCTTCAAGGCCCCGGTCACGACCTCGGCCGCGCTCGCGGTCCCCGCGTTGATGAGGACGGCGACCGGAAGGCTCAGCGGGTCTCCGTCCCCCTCAGCCCGGTACTCGTCGCGGTCGGCGGGCTTGCGCCCCTGGGTGTAGACAATCAGTTCGCCTTTTCGGAAGAAGGGCTCGGCCACGTCGACCGCCGCGTCGAGGAGCCCGCCCGGGTTGTTCCTCAAGTCGATGATCAGCGCCCCGATGTTTTTCTTGAGCAGTCCGTTCAGCGCGGCGTCGAACTGCTCGGCCGTGTGGTCGGAAAATTCCGTGATCCGCAGGTACCCGATGTCCCCGTCCAGCACCGTGGCGCCCGTGACGCTGTCGACCTTGATGACCTCGCGGGTCAGGGTGAGGGAGATCGACTGGCCGGTTCCCGGGCGCAGGATCCCGATCTTGACGCTTGTCTTCGGCTTTCCCCTGAGGCGCCGGACGACATCGTCCGAGGTGGCGCCCCCTTCGAGGGGGTGCCCGTCGATCGAGGTGATCTGGTCCCCGCGCTGGATCCCGGCGCGTTCCCCGGGGGTCCCCGCGATCGGAGCGATCACCACCACGCGGCCGGACCGGAGCTCGACCTCGACCCCGATCCCGCCGAACTCCCCACTCAGGTCCTCCTCGAAGTCCTCGTTGTCCTGGCTCTCGAGGTACTCCGAGTGCGGATCCAGGGACTCGACCATCCCGTGGATCGCGTTCTTGGCGAGCTGGTCGTAGGAGGCCTGCTTGGTGTCGACGTAGTTGTCATTGACGATCTGCATCACCTCGCGCACGTACCCGGTCGACCGGCTCAGGTCCCTCCCGGGGAAAAGCGAGGACAGAAAACCCAGCTGGGCCGCGCCGAAGAGCAGGCCCACCCCCAGCATCATGCCGGCGGGGAACAGGAGATTCCGTTTGCGCATGCCGAAGACTGTGTGCATCCGATAAACTTTGTAAATGGGTTCGTCGACCCCCCAGCCCCCCTCAGCCGAGTTCATCGCCGCCTTCCGCACCGCGGGCGGCGGCCCGGAACCGGTCCCCTTCGACCGCTTCATGCGGGCCGCCCTCTACGACCCCTGGGCCGGCTACTACCGCCGCGGGGGGGCCCGGATCGGCCGCTCCCCGGGGACGGACTTCTTCACGGCCAGCTCCAGCGGAGCCCTGTTCGGCCGCCTCGTCGCGGAGGCGTGCGCCCAGCTCCTGCCGGGCCGCGACCCCGGGCATTTTGAGTTCGTCGAGATCGGGGCGGAGCCCGGGGGCGGGATCCTCGAGGGGGTGGCCCACCCGTTCCGCTCGGCGCGCACGATCCGCCTCGGCGAGCCGCTCTGCATCTCGGGCGCCTGCGTGGTCTTCTCCAACGAGCTCTTTGACGCCCAGCCGTTCCGGAGGTTTGTCCTGCGGGCCGGAGCCTGGCGGGAGACCGGGGTCGCGCTGGACGGGGAGCGCCTGGTCGAACTCGAGCTCCCGAGCCCCGGGGCCCTTCCCCCGGGGCTTCCGGCCTCGGCCCGGGAGGGCTACCGGATCGACGCCCCGCTCGAGGCGGCGGATCTGCTGCGGACGATCGCCGGGCAGCCCTGGACGGGGCTCCTTGTCGCCTTCGACTACGGGAAGACCTGGCGGGAGATCTCCGAGGAGACCCCGGCCGGGACGGCCCGGGCCTACCGCGCGCACCGGCTGTCGGCCGACCTGCTCTCCAATCCCGGCTGGCAGGACCTGACCTGCCACGTCTGCTGGGACTGGCTCGCCAAGGCGGCCCGCGACTGCGGCTTCGCGGAGCCGAAAGTCGAGTTCCAGGAGTCCTTCCTGGTCCGGTACTCCTCCCGCGAGGTCGCCCGGGTCGTCGAGTCGTCGGCCGGCCGCCCCACACCGGAAAAGGCCGCCGTCATGCAGCTCATCCACCCCGCCCACATGGGGCAGAAGTTTCAGGTCATGTGGACCGCCCGCGGCTGAACGGCCGTCCGCGCCCGCCCCGGGGTTTCGAGGGCTTGAGGGCCTTGCCCGACTTGAGCGCGTCGACCTGGTCGCGCAGGATCGCCGCCCTCTCAAACTCCAGCCGCGAGGCGGCCTCCTGCATCTCGTCCTCGAGTTCGGCGATCACCGCGGCGACGTCGCCCGCCGACTCGTCGAGCTCGGGCTTCGCCCCCGCGTCGGCCTCGGGCGTGTGCAGGCTCGCCTGGGCGTAGCGCTTGGTGCCCTTCGGGGTGATCCCGTGCTCCTGGTTGTAGGCGATCTGCCGCTGCCTGCGGTGGGTCGTCACCTCCATCGTCCTGCGGATCGACTCGGTCATCTTGTCGGCATAGAAGATGACCCGCCCCTTCTCGTGGCGGGCGGCGCGGCCCGCGGTCTGGATCAGGCTCGTCTCGCTCCGCAGGAAGCCCTCCTTGTCGGCGTCGAGGATCGCGACCAGGGCCACCTCCGGCAGGTCCAGCCCCTCGCGAAGCAGGTTGATCCCGACCAGGACGTCGAAGTTTCCGAGCCTCAGGTTCCGCAGGATCTCCACCCGCTCGATCGCGTCGATGTCGGAGTGCAGGTACTCGACCTTGAGTTTCGCCTCCCGCAGGTACCCGGTGATGTCCTCGGAGAGGCGCTTGGTGAGGGTCGTCACGAGGACCCGCTCGCCGGCGGCCACGGCCTTGCGGATCTCTCCGATCAGGTCCTCGACCTGGCCCGTGGTCGGCCGCAGCGTGATCTCCGGGTCGAGCAGGCCCGTGGGCCGGATCAGCTGCTCGGCCACGACTGTCGAGCGCTCCAGTTCGAAGGCGGCCGGGGTCGCCGAGGCGAAGACCGTCTGGCCCGTGATCTCGAGGAACTCGGCGAAACTCTGCGGCCGGTTGTCCAGGGCCGAGGGCAGCCGGAAGCCGAAGTCGACCAGGGTCTGCTTGCGGGAGCGGTCCCCGTTGAACATGCCCCCGATCTGCGGGACGGTGGCGTGGCTCTCGTCGATCATCAGCAGGAAGTCCTTCGGGAAGAAGTCGATCAGGCAGAACGGCCGGTCCCCCGGCTTTCGGGCTGTCAGGTGCCGGGAGTAGTTCTCGATCCCGCTGCAAAACCCCATCTCCTGAAGCATCTCCAGGTCGTACTGGGTCCGCATCCGGATCCGCTGGGCCTCGAGGTAGCGCCCCTGGGACTCGAACCAGGCGACCCGCTCCTCCAACTCCGCCTTGATGGTGAGGATCGCCGGCTCGAGCTTTCCCCGGGTCGTGACGTATTGGTTTGCCGGATAGAGGTCGAAGTGCTCCAGTTCGCGGAGCACCGCGCCGGTCAGCGGCTCGAACTCGGCGATGCGCTCCACCTGGTCGCCGAAGAACTCGACCCTCAGGCCGTTCTCGGCGTAGGCGGGCATGATGTCGACCACATCGCCGCGCGCCCGGAAGCGGCCCCGCTTGAGCTCGTAGTCGTTGCGGTCGTAGAGATTGTCCACGAGCCGCTCCAGGAGCGCCGTGCGCGACAACGGGCTCCCGCGCCGCAGCTCGATCCTCAGCCCCGAGAAGTCCTCGGGGGAGCCCAGGCCGTAGATGCACGACACGCTCGCCACGACGATCACGTCGCGTCGGCTGACGAGGGAGCTGGTGGTCGCGATCCGCAGCCGCTCGATCTCCTCGTTGATCGAGGAGTCCTTCTCGATGTAGGTGTCGCTCGAGGGCACGTAGGCCTCGGGCTGGTAGTAGTCGTAGTAGCTGACGAAGTACTCGACCGCGTTCTCCGGGAAGAAGTTCTTGAACTCCGAGTACAGCTGGGCGGCGAGGGTCTTGTTGTGGGAGATGACCAGGGTCGGCCGGTCGCAGCGGGCGACCACGTTGGCCATGGTGAAGGTCTTGCCCGAGCCGGTGACCCCGACCAGGGTCTGGAAGCGGTTGCCCGCCTGGATGGAGGCCACGAGCTGCTCGATCGCCTGGGGCTGGTCCCCCGTCGGCCGGTATTCGGAGCTGAGCTTGAAGGGCATCGCGGGGACAAAAAACACCAATACGGCCGGCCGCGCAACCGCGCTGATCGCCGGGGGGGAGCCGGCTCCTCAGGCCAGGAGCAGGACCTGGTCGAGCGAGGTGACGAAGGCCCCCGCCTCGCGCCGGACCCGATCGCGGGCCGCGTAGCGCCCGAAACCGACAAAGAGGTCGACCTCGCCCTTCGCCTCGAGGTCGCTCACCCCGTCGCCCACCAGGATCGTGCGCTCCGGGGAGAATTCGGCCTTGAGCCTGCGGACCACCTCGGCCTTGCCGCCGGTTCGGGTGGCCGGGAAGGCGGCGTCAAAGCCCCGGTAGGCCCCGTCCGGGCCGAAGACCAGGTCCACGGCCTCCACCCGGGCAATCCCGAGGTGGGCGGCCAGAGGCTGGATAGCCTGGCGAAATCCCGCGCTGACGATCACGACGGTCCAGCCCCGGGCGACCAGGGCGGCAACCGTCGCCTTTGCGGTCGGCTCGACCGCCTCGACATAGCGCCGGCCCACGGCCTGCGCCTCGGCGCGGCCCGGGCGAATGATCTCGAGCCTTCGGGCGAACACCGACTCCATCGGGGTCCGTCCGTCCATGGCGCCCCGCGTCATGGCCTCGACCTGCGCGTAAACCTCGGGCCCGCGCGCGCGGGCCAGTTCATCGATACCCTCGATCGCGCTGAGCGTGCTGTCGCAGTCGAAGCAGGCTAGCTTGGGCACTACGACTTCTTCGCGCCGCGCTTGAACTTGGAGGTGAACTTCTCCACCCGTCCGGCCGTGTCGACCAGGCGTTTCTCGCCAGTGTAGGCGGGATGGGAGTCCATCGTGATGTCGCGCAGGACGACGAAATATTCGGTGCCGTCGATCGTCTCCTTGCGGGGAGACTTCATGGTCGAGCGGGTCAGGAACCGCTTGCCCGTGGCGACGTCGAGGAAGCAGACGTTGTTGAGTGTGGGATGGCCTTCGGCTTTCACGGGAAAATGGGGGTCTAAATCAGCCCTGGCGCGCCTTGTAACGCGGGTCGGTCTTGTTGATCACGTAGATCTTACCGCGGCGGCGGACGACCTGGCAGTCCGGGTGACGCTTCTTCGCGGATTTGATGGAGGAAACAACTTTCATAAAAGGAACGAAAACACCGTTCGGGATCGGAGGTGTCAACCGTAATCGGGGTGACCCAATTCTGCGACCCAAAGCTACAGTATGCGGAGCTAATGGCGAGCGCAGGCTGCTGGACAGGCCCTGCGCCGCTCCCACCTCGCAGGCCCCGTCCGACCTCCAAGATGCTCTTTGCGGCGTATTCGTCGCGATGTTCGGTGGCGCCACAGCAGCCGCATCTGCGGCGGCGTAGATCCCGGATGCTGCCGCATCAGGAGCCCTTCCCGGCGCTCGGATTGAACCGGCCGATTGGACGACCCCAGGTCATTTCTTGGCGGCGAGCCCGTGGTACCTTGCCGAGAAACCCCGCGAGCGCATCGCCGGGGAGACCTTGCGACCCTAGCGCCGGAGGGAGAAGGCATCAGACGGCCTAGTATCTCATCACGGAAGAGTGTGAATTCACGCGCTTCTGAGAATAGCCGGTAGCAAAGTTTCTCGATCTACCGATTCATATATGTCGCTGGTTTATATTATGTTAGTTACATTACAAAGCGGACACGAAGCTAATCTTCAGTAGGATTCCAATCTTGATAATCGGACATTTGTGATACATATGTCCTACATGCAGTTAAAATGGCTTACTACCCGAGATCTGGTCGGTCATCCCGGCGCAGTGCTCAAGGCTTTGCCCCACGACGGTGCGGCGTTGCTGACGAGCAACGGCAAGCCGCGTGCCCTGCTTTTGCCCGTGAACGAAGCCTCGTTTCTGGACGACGTGACGGCCATCATCGGTTACCTCGCCGAACAAGGCGCGCAGCGGGCGAGGGCCAAGGCCGTAGCTGAGGGCCGCGACCAGATGAGCGACGAGGCGATTGACGCGTCAATCAAGAAGGCGCGCGCTGCACGCGATGCTGCAGCCCGGTGAAGGCGTGCGTGGCTGATACGAGCGTCGTTGTGTCCGGCTTCCTCAAGCCGCACGCGCCGCCTGCCCGACCCGGACGATCTGCCGTTCATTGAAACTGGGCTGGCCTCAGTGGAAAAGATTGTAGTAACGAAAAGTCTCGCGCACTTCACGCCGGCAGCACGACTCGGTCCGCAAATCCTCTCTCCAGCCGAAGCGCTTCTGCGGCTCGACGAAGTCGCGCCGTGAACGCCGGGAGCGGGCTCAGGAGCCCCCGCCTCAGTTGGCGCCCGGCTCTTCGGGCTCGCCCGCCAGGAGCCGCCACTGGTCCCCCTCCCTGCCGAGCACGGTCCCCCAAAGCTTGGCGTCGCTCGGCTGCGAGAAGAGGTCCTCGGGCGGGGCCGTGACGACCCAGGTCTGATGTTTAAGCTCATTTTTGAGCTGTCCGGCCGACCATCCGGAGTAGCCGAAGAAGGCCCGGATGTGCGTCCCCTCGACCGAAAGGAACTGGTCGGCCTTGTCCGGCTCGATCCCGAAGTGCAGGTTGAAACCGTGGGCCTGGACGGTCCAGGCGGCAAGGATCAGCTGCTCGGGATGGACCGGGCCGCCGCGGAAGGCGGGGACGCCCGCGAGGGATCCCAGGGCGAACTCGCCGCCGAGAGAGCCCAGGTTCTTCCCCAGGGGCCGGTTCAGGACGACTCCCATCGAGCCCTCGCCGCTGTCCTCGGTCATGAGGATCACCGTGCGGCGGAAATTCGGGTCGCTCAGGGCCGGATGGGCCAGAAGGAGCGATCCGGCCAGGGACTTCTCGGCTGCTCGCCGGCGTTCGCGCATCGCTCTAGAGTTTCAGGACCTCGACCCCGGCCTCGGCCAGGACCGGCCCGACCAGCGGGTCGTTGTGGTAGTCGTTGCGGTACTTGATCTGGGCGATCCCCGCGGCGGCTAGGATCTTCGCGCAGTTGATGCACGGGTAGTGGGTCACGTACGCGACGCAGCCCTCGACCGAGCTGCCCCGGCGGGCGGCGTCGGCCACGGCGTTCTGCTCGGCGTGCACGGTCGCCTGCTCGTGGCCCTCCCGCACACGGGAGACGTGTGGGGTGCCGGGCAGGTAGCCGTTGTAGCCGGCCGCGACCAGCCGGTTCTTGCGCTCCCCGCCGGTCACGATCACGCAGCCGACGTGCAGGCGCTCGCAGTTGGAGCGCGAGGCCATCAGGACGGCGGTGGCCATGAAGTACTCGTCCCACGAGGGCCGGTGCGGGAACTTGCGGGCCGCCTGGGCGATCAGGTCAACGGGATCGGTGGAAAATTTCATTGCGGCGGAAGATTGCTCCGGACGCGGGTGCCCGGGATCGGACTCCGTGCTGTCGAATCCCGGCCGCAATCTCCAGCCATAAATTTCGGTCGCTCCGAAAGGCGGGCCATTTTTGGCTCGTGAGTTTCGGCCCAGGCCTTACCGCAGAGGGTGGCATCCTAGGATAAGACTCCCCCCATGGCATCTCTAACAGACCTTGTGGCCTACTGCGACCAGCGCACCCGAAGAACCGACTTCCAGGACTACCCTGCGGCCTTCAACGGCCTGCAGCTCGCCAACGACGGCCGGGCGACCAGGATCGGGGCCGCAGTCGACGCTGGGGTCGCGCCGTTCCGGCAGGCGGTCGCCCAAGGGATCGACTTTCTGATCGTCCACCACGGCATGTACTGGGACATGCCCCGGCCCCTGACGGGCTCGGCCTACGAGCGGGTCTCAACCCTCATCCGGGGCAACTGCGCCCTGTACTCCTGCCACCTGCCTCTGGACTCCCACCCGGAGATCGGAAACAACGCGCTTCTGGCCCGGCAGCTCGGGCTTGCCGCCTGTCGGGGGTTCCTCCCGAGCGAGGGCGGAGATATCGGCCTGATCGCCCCTTGGGCGGGCCCCCGCGCAGCCCTTCGCGACCGCCTGAAGGCCCTCTACCCCCGAATGATCGCCCTGGAGTTCGGAAGCGAGGCCCCAAAGGAGATCGCCTTCTGCAGCGGCAGCGGCTCGAGCGCGGTCGGAGCGCTGGCCGGAGCAGGCGTCGACACCCTCATCACCGGGGAGGGGCGCGAGGAGCACTTTAACCGCGCCCAGGAGGAGCGGCTGAATCTCTACCTGTGCGGCCACTACGCGACGGAGGTGCACGCCGTACGGGCCCTGGCCGCCGAGCTTTCGGACCGGTTCGGCCTTCCCTGGTCGTTTGTCGCGACCGAAAATCCGCTTTAGTTTCGCCGGGCTCCTGCAACACTTTCCCTCCTTCCCCGATGAAAAAGATTGCCATCCTGAACGGCCCCAACCTCGACCGCCTCGGCCTGCGAGAGCCCGAGATCTACGGCAAGGAGACGCTCGGCGACCTGGAGCAGGCCCTGCGCCGCGAGTTCGCCGGAAAGGCCGAGTTGCTGTTCTTCCAGTCCAACCACGAGGGCGAGTTGATCGACCAGATCGCGCAGGCGGCCGACTCGAAGTTCGCCGGGATCGTCATCAACGCGGCCGCCTTCACCCACACGAGCGTCGCCCTGAGGGACGCCCTGCTCGGAGCGCACGTTCCCGCAGTCGAGGTGCACATCTCCAACATCTACCGCCGCGAGCCGTTCCGCCACCACTCGTTCACCGCCCCCGCCTGCGAGGCCGTGATCTGCGGGCTCGGCCTGGAGGGCTACCACGCCGCGGTGAGGTTCCTGCTTCAGCGATGACCGGTCCGGACCCGATGGAGGTCCCGGCCGGCACCCCGGGAAACGCCTGGTTCGTGTGCCACACCAAGCCCCGCTGCGAGAAGAAGTTCGCGGCGCTCATGGCGGCCGAGCGCTTCGAGCACTACCTGCCGCTCCTGGACAGCATCCGCAAGTACGCCCACCAGACCAAGCGCTTCACCAAGCCCCTGTTTCCGGGCTACGTCTTTGCCAACGTCCCCCTCGAGAGGAAGGCCCGGATCTACCAGCAGGACCTGCTCGCCCGGGCGATCCCTGTGACCGACGAGCCAGCGTTCTTACGCCAGCTCGAGGCGGTCCGCTCGATGATCGCCTCCGGGTACGAGCTGACCGTGATGCCGCTTCTGACCCGGGGCCGCCGCGTGAAGGTCGTCGGGGGGCCGCTCCACGGGCTCGAGGGCTTCGTTGACGATCCGGCAAACCCCCGCGGGATCGTGGTCTCGGTCGACGTCCTGCGCCAGGGGCTGCTGGTCAAGCTCCCGGCTGAGAGCCTGGTCGCCCTGCCGTAAGCCGGCGCCGCGCCGCCTCTCCAAAAGAGGCGTCAGTGGTGGAGCCAGATCAGGCGCGCCAGGTGCATCACGGCGCATGTCGCAAGCGCCGCCGCCGTGTCGTCGAGCACCACGCCCCAGCCTCCGGGGAGGTTCTGGATGCGCCGGATTCCGAACGGCTTTGCTATGTCGAACAGCCGGAAAAGCGCCAGGCCCGCCAGGAACACGACCCAGCCCGGGGCCGGACCGAGCAGGCTCCTCCACCCCAGGTAGCACAGCGGCATCGCCACGAATTCGTCCAGGATCACCTCGCCGGGGTCCTTGCGGCCGATCCGGAACTCGGCCTCCCCGCACAGCGCGACCGCGAGATACAGACCCAGGGCGCTTAAGCCCAGGGACTGCCACAGCCCCAGCGGATAAAAGAAGACCGTGAAGTAGAACAGCCCCGCAACAGACCCCCACGTCCCCGGGGCGGGCAGCCGGCGGCCGACTGGGCCCAGGGTCGCCATCGCGAGCACCGTCCGCGTGGGCAGGAACCGGGTCCAGATCGGCTGCGGCAGCCTCATCGGCGTCAGTCGGCCTGGTCCAGGACCAGGGCTTTGAAATGGTTGACGTAGCGCCAGCCCGACCAGACCGCGATCGCCGTGCACAGGACGAAGAGGTACTCGCCGATCCGTTGGAGCACCGCCGCAAAGGCGGTCAGGTCCGCCGCGGTCAGCCGGGTCCAGTCGCGAGTCACCATCGGCACGGAGAGCAGGAACCCGAGGGCCACGAGCTGGGTCACCGTCTTGGTCTTGCCGCCCCCGTCGGCCGGGACGACGACCCCCTTGGAGGCGGCCACCATCCGGATCCCGGTCACCAGGAACTCGCGGCTGAGGGTGATCAGGGCGAGCGCCACCGCGATCTCCCGGCGGGGGCTGTGCGCAAACTGGGGGCTGCCGACAAAGGCGATCACCAGCCCCATGACCATGATCTTGTCGGTCAGGGCGTCCATGAGTTTCCCGAAGGTCGTCACCCAGCCGTGCTTGCGGGCCAGGTAGCCGTCCAGCCAGTCGCCGGTCGCGGCGACCAGGAACAGCAGGAAAGCGGCGGTCGCCGAACCCGGCCACCCGCAGAACATGAGCCCCGCGATCAGAAACATCAGGGGGATCCGCGACAGGGTGATCAGGTTGGACAGGTTCAGGTTCATCGGGGTGTCGCCAGGAATAAAACATCCGCCGTCTGCGCCTAAAGGCAAGCGCAGGAACGGGCTGCTGCCCTTGACTCTGCCCGGCGGTCGGCTACACCGGACTATCCGATGTCCCACTGCATCTACCCTGGCACGTTCGATCCGGTCACCCACGGGCACCTCGACGTGCTGGGCCGGGCCGCCCGCCTCTTCGACCGGGTCACGGTGGCCGTCTCCCATAACCCCGGCAAGGACCCCCTGTTTAGCGCCGAACAGCGCATGGCGCTGATCAAGCCCAACGTGGCGCTGTACCCGAATGTGGTGGTCACCGAGTTCGACGGCCTGCTCGTGGAATTTGTCGCCGCCCAGAAGGCCAACATCATCATCCGCGGCCTGCGCGCCCTTTCCGACTTCGAGTTCGAGTTCAACATGGCGCTGATGAACCGCCATCTCGACCCCGAGGTGGAGACTTTGTTCGTGATGCCCAACGAGCTTTTCAGCTACACGAGCTCTACCTTGGTCAAGCAGGTGGCGCGCTACGGGGGCGATGTGAGCAAGTTCGTGCCGGAGAACGTAGCGGCGGAGCTTCGCCGGGCCTTCAAGAGCTGAGTTTTTCCGTCACCTTTTCAACCCCCCGTCCGTCCAGACCTTCTGTATGGCCAGAACCTCACGTTACAGCACCTTTGCCGGGCTCGCCCTCGTCCTCGCCGCTGCCGCGGGAGGCTGGTACCTGTGGAAGGGCCGTGCCGCGAAGCCGCCCGAGTATTTCACCGCCAAGGTGACCAAAGGCGACATCGTCCAGGCGGTCACCGCCACCGGGACAATCCAGCCCGTCCTGGACGTTTTGGTGAGCAGCCAGATCTCCGGCTACATCAACAGCCTCTCGGCGGACTTTAACTCCAAGGTGAAGAAGGGCGACTTGCTGGCGACCCTGCTGCCGACCTCCTACGAGGCGGCGGTCAAGTCCGCCGAGGGCGACCTCGCGAATGCGCAGGCGAACCTCAAGCTCCAGACCGTGAACCTGGGGCGCGACAAGGAACTGCTCGAGAAGGCGCTGATCTCCCAGGCCGATTACGACACCCAGTCGGCGCTGGTCGACGAGGCCACGGCCCAGGTCGCGATCAAGTCCGCCTCCCTTCAGGTGGCCCGCACGAACCTCTCCTACTGCCAGATTCGCTCCCCGATCGACGGGATTGTGATCAAGAGGGCCGTCGACATCGGCAACTCGGTCGCCGCCAGCCTCTCCTCTCCCACCCTCTTCGAGATTGGAAACGACCTGACGAAGATGCAGATCGACGCCGCCGTCGCCGAGGCCGACATCGGCACCGTGGCCGACGGCCAGGCGGTGGACTTCACCGTGGACGCCTATCCCAACCGCAAGTTCCACGGCAAGGTCTTCCAGATCCGCAACTCGCCGCAGACCACCCAGAACGTCGTGAGCTACGACGTCATGATCGCCGTCGACAACTCCGACCTGAAGCTCAAGCCCGGCATGACGGCCACCGTCTCGATCATCGTCGCCCGACGCCAGGGCACCGTGCGGCTGCCCAACGGCGCCCTGCGTTTCCGCATGCCCGACGACTTGGCACCGCCCGCCCCCGCGGTCGCGGCCCAGTCGGGCGCGCCCGCCGCGGCCACAAAGCCCCTCACCTCCGACGAGAAGCGCAAGGCCCTGCGCGAGATCATGCAGCAGGTCGGCTTCACGCCCGGCTCCGGCGCCCCCACGCCCGACATGGTCTCACGCATGAAGGAGCTCGCCAAGGAGCGGGGTATCGAGCTTCCCGACCGCTTCTCCGGCCAGTCCGGCTCGACCTCCACGGCGGCCCAGGTCGTCCCGCGCACCGTCTACCGGCTCACCCCGGACGAATCCGGCGGGAATGTCGAGGCCGTGCGGGCCATGGTCGGGATCTCGGACGGCACCGACTCCGAGGTGATCGACGGGCTCAAGGAGGGCGACACCGTGATCACGGGCGTCAACCAGCCCACCTCTTCTTCCACCCAGACTTCGAACCCCTTCGGCGGCGGCCCGCGCCGGATGTAACGCCCCCCCAAGGAGGCCCACCCCGATGACGGCTGTCGTCAAACTGGAGAACATCCACAAGGTCTACGACTCCGGCGAAGTGAAGGTCCACGCCGTGCGCGGGGTCTCCCTGGAACTGGCCCCCGGCGGGTTCATGGCTCTCATGGGCGCCAGCGGCTCGGGCAAGTCCACCCTGATGAACCTGCTCGGCTGCCTGGACCGGCCGACGGATGGACGCTACCTGCTGGACGGGATCGACGTCTCGGGCCTGGACCGCAACGAGCTCGCCGACATCCGCAACCAGAAGCTGGGGTTTGTCTTCCAGGGCTACAACCTGCTGGCCCGGACGACCGCCTTGGAGAACGTCGAACTGCCGATGCTCTACAGCAAGCTCAGAATCCCCAGGGGCAAGCTGAAGGAGCGGGCGGCGCGCTGCCTGGAGATCGTGGGGTTGGGCAACCGGCTCGAGCACTTCCCCAGCCAGCTCTCCGGCGGCCAGCAGCAGAGGGCCGCGATCGCACGGGCGCTGGTGAACGAGCCCCAGGTGCTCCTGGCCGACGAGCCGACCGGCAACCTCGACAGCAAGACGTCGATCGAGGTCATGGGCGTCTTCCAGGCCCTGAACCAGCAGGGGATCACCATCATCATGGTGACCCACGAGCTGGACATCGCCCGCTACTGCAAGCGAAACGTCGTCCTCAGGGACGGCCAGATCGTCAACGACGTCGCCGTGTCCCATCCCCTGAACGCAAGCGAGGAACTGCAGCGGCTCCGCGAGGCGGAGGCCGCCGTGAAGCTCTGACCCTCTCCCCCCCGATGAGACTATTTTTCACGATCATCGTCGCCATGAGGGCCCTGCACCGCAACAAGATGCGGTCCACGCTGACTGCGCTCGGAATCATCATCGGGGTGGGCGCTGTGATCGCCATGGTGAGCATCGGCAACGGGGCCAAGTCCCAGGTCGAGGCCCAGGTGGCCAGTTTCGGCCAGAACCTGATCATCGTCTTCGCCGGAAGCGCGACCAGCGGCGGGGCGCACGGCGGCTGGGGCGGCGCCGGGACCCTCACGATCGAGGACGCCAATGCCATAAAGACCGAGGTCCGCGACGTCGAGGCCGTGAGCCCCGAGGTGCGCACCAGCGCCCAGGCCCTGGCCAACGGGTTCAATTGGGGCACGAACTGCAACGGGGAGAGCCAGGACTACCTGTCCATGCGCCAGTGGCCGCTGTCCTCAGGCACCATGTTCACCGAGCAGGACGTGCGCTCGGCCGCCAAGGTCTGCATCGTCGGGCAAACGATCGTCAACAATCTCTTCCCCCAGGGCGACCCCGTCGGCCAGATCATCCGCATCCGCAACCTGCCCTTCAAGGTACTCGGCGTCCTCGCCGCCAAGGGCTTCTCCGTCCAGGGCAGCGACCAGGACGACCTCATCGTCGTCCCGTACACGAGCGCGATGAAGCGCATCACCAAGCAGACCTACCTTCGGACGATCAACGTCGAGGCCTCGAGCGCCGACCAAATCGACCAGATCCAGCACGACATCACCGATCTGCTGCGCGAGCGGCACCGCACCGGGAACGGCAAGGACGACGACTTCACGGTCCGAAACCAAAAGGAGATCGCCGACGCCTTCACGGCAACGACCCAGACGATGACGTACCTTCTTGGCGCGATCGCGAGCGTCTCCCTGATCGTGGGCGGAATCGGGATCATGAACATCATGCTCGTCTCCGTGACCGAGCGTACCCGCGAGATCGGGATCCGCATGGCGGTGGGGGCGCGCGGGCGCGATGTGCTGATGCAGTTTCTGATCGAGGCGGTCGTCTTGAGCCTGATGGGCGGAATCCTCGGGATCTTGCTCGGAGTCGGGACCTCCCAGCTATTGTCCAAGCTGAACGGCTGGCCGACCCTGGTCTCGCCCACGGCGGTCGTCGTCGCCTTCGTCTTCAGCGGGGCGGTCGGGATCTTCTTCGGATACTACCCGGCCAGGAAAGCGGCCCAGCTGGACCCGATCGAGGCGCTGCGCTA
The DNA here is from genome assembly GCA_903862935.1 of uncultured Opitutaceae bacterium. Classification (GTDB taxonomy): domain Bacteria; phylum Verrucomicrobiota; class Verrucomicrobiia; order Opitutales; family Opitutaceae; genus Palsa-1447. The sequence continues at coordinate 71,268 of CAIOZY010000053.1, read as the reverse complement.
CGAGTGAGGCGGTGCAAAGGCCGGGGCGGTGGAATTGCCTTCGCCGGCGGCCCGTGATAGCCCTTGCCCATGCCGAAGGATGTCCGCGAAGAGTTTCTGGCCCTGCTCCAAGACGCCGTAAAAACCGGCGCCTGGCCGAAACTCACGCTCAGCCGCCACCGCGGCGCCGACGCGAGCCTGAAAAACCTCTTCGTCCGGCCGGTCTCCCTCAAGGCCGGCCCGCGCCTGTCCTTCCTGTGGCGGCACGCCACCCAGGACATCGCCAAGAACCACACCTTCGAGGAGGGCCTCGCCCTGCTCGGGCCCCTGATCGGCGGGGACTTTCTCGAAGCGCACCTGTTTACGGGTTCGCAGGCGATCCAGCTCGAGTGCCGGCCCGACGGGACCTACCGGCTCCGGCGTTCGCCCCAGCAGGCGGGGGCGCCCGCCGAGGGCTCCCACGACCGCCCCAAGGCCCACCCGATTCCGGCGGACTCGGGCTGGCTCCAGGCCCTGGGCATCACCGGGCCGACCGGCAAGCCCCGCGAGGGCATGGCTCCGAAGTACCGGCAGATCCAGAAGTTCACCGAGCTGCTCTCCCATCTGCTCGCGGAGGCGGCGCTCTCCGGGGAGGGGCCCGTTCGCGTGACGGACATGGGGTCGGGCAAGGGCTACCTCACGTTCGCGGTGAGCGCCCTTCTGGGCGAGCGATCGAGGGTCCTCGGGATCGAGGCCCGGCCGGAGCTTGTTGAACTGTGCAACCGCGTCGCATCCGAGCAGGGTTTCGCCCCCAGGCTCTCCTTCGCCGCTGGGACGATCGCGGAGGCCCCCGTCGACGGGATCGACGTCCTGATCGCCCTGCACGCCTGCGACACGGCAACCGACGACGCCCTCGCCCGCGGGATCGCCGCGGGGGCGCAGCTGATCGTGGTCGCCCCCTGCTGCCACAAGGAGCTCCGGGCCCAGCTCGGGACCCCGGAGGTCCTGAGCGGCCCCCTCAGGCACGGGATCTTCCAGGAGCGGCAGGCCGAGTTCGCCACCGACGCACTCCGCTCCGAACTCCTCGAGTGGGCCGGCTACCGGGTCAAGGTCTTCGAGTTCGTGTCGACTGAGCACACGCCGAAAAACCTCATGATCGCCGCGGTCAAGGCGCGCCCCAGAGGGGACTCCGCTGCGGCCGAGCGGATCCGCTCCCTGGCGCGCTTCTACGGGGTCAAGACCCAGGCCCTGGCCCGAGGCCTCGGGCTTGAGCTGGCTTGACTCGCCCCGCCGCCCCCGGAATATCGACCGCTCCACACTATCCCCACACTATGAGCAGACAATACAACAAGGTCATCAAACGCACTCGCCGCCTCGCCTACTTGAAGCGCAAGAAGGCCGCCGCAAAGAAGAAGACCGCTGCTTGATCAAAGTCAGCCTGATCTCGCTCGGCTGCGCCAAGAATCTCGTCGACAGCGAGATCATGGTCGGCCACCTGCTGCAGGCGGGCATGCAGGTGATTCCCGAGGCTGAGAAGGCCGACGTCGTCATCGTCAACACCTGCTCGTTCATCGACTCCTCCAAGGAGGAGTCCATCGGGCAGATCCTGGAGGTGAACCGCGGCCGGGGGCTGCGCAAGCGCCGCAGGGAGCAAAAGCTGATCGTCGCCGGCTGCATGTCGCAGCGCTTCGCCAAGGAGCTACCCGGCGAGATCCCCGAGGTGGACGCCTTCATCGGCCTGGACCAAGTCACCCGGATCGCCCCCATCATCGAGGAGATTTTCGCCCGGGGCCGCGCCGCCGAGCCGGCGAACTTTGTCACACCCCGCTCGACCTACATCCCCGACTACGACACGCCCCGCTTCCGCCTGACCCCGCGGCACTTCGCGTACGTCAAGGTCGCCGAGGGCTGCAACCACCCCTGCACCTTCTGCGTGATCCCCCGGATCCGGGGCCGCCACCGCAGCCGCACGGTCTCAAGCGTCGTCGCCGAGGCCCGCCAGCTCGTCTCGGAGGGGGCCCGCGAGCTGAACCTGATCTCCCAGGACACGACCTTCTTCGGGATGGACACCTGGGAGGAGCGCCCCAACGCCCGCACGCCGGTCGACTCCTCGCGCGGCGAGGCCCTGACGACCCTCTTGACGGAGCTCAACGCGATCGAGGGGGACTTCTGGATCCGGCTGCTGTACACCCACCCGGCCCACTGGAGCGACGAGCTGATCCGCACGATCGCCGCCTGCCCCAAGGTCGCCCGGTACGTCGACATGCCGCTCCAGCACATCAGCGGGCGCATGCTCGAGGCGATGCAGCGGGAGACCAGCGGTGAGTACATCCGCGACCTGATCGGCCGCATCCGCTCGGGCATCCCCGGAATCGCGCTCAGGACCACCTTCATCACCGGGTTCCCCGGCGAAGACGAGGCCGACGTGGCCGAGCTGTGCGCGTTCATCGAAGAGACCCGCTTTGAGCGCCTCGGGGTCTTCCGCTACTCCCAGGAGGACGGAACCCGTGCGGCGAAACTGCCCGGCCAGGTCCCCGACGCGGAAAAGGAGCGGCGCTGGCACCGGCTGATGGCCCTGCAGCGCCGGATCGCCGAGGCGGTGAGCCGAGCGCAGGTCGGGAAGACCCTGAAGGTTCTCGTCGAGGAGCCGGGCGTGGCGCGCGGCGAGGCGGACGCCCCCGACATCGACGGCCGGGTCTATGTCCCGAAGAATCTGAGGGTCGGCGAATTCGCGAACGTGGTGGTCACGGGATTCCACGACTACGACCTGCTCTCGCTCCCCCCCGGGGAGCACCCGCACCGCTACAAGCTCGCCCGGCAGGCGCAGTAGGCCCTCAGCCCTTGGCCGCGACGGCCGAGGCGAAGCGGTCGATGATCCCGTCGAAACTGCCGTTGCTGAAGAAGACGACGACGCGGGCCTGCGGGCCGGGGGGCATCGTGTCGGAGAGGAGTTTTTCCAGAAGGGCCTCGCTCGTGGTGAACCCCTGCGCGAGGACCCCGGCCGCATTGAGCTGGCGGCAGACTTCTCCGGTGTCGAACCGGTCCCTGGCGTCAAGTTTATCGGGCCGGCTGACGGCGCCCAGGTAGACCTCGTCGGCGAGGGCAAGCGAGGCCCGGAAGTCATCCTGCAGAGCCCGGGTCCGTGAAGTGTTGCTCCGCGGCTCGAAGACCGCCGCAAGCTTTGCGCCGGGGAAGCGGGCGCGGAAGGACCGCAGGGTCTCCCCAATCGCGGTCGGGTGGTGCCCGAAGTCCTCGACAACCGTCAGGGGCGGCCGGCTTGCGCGGATTTCCTGGCGGCGCTTCACCCCGCGGAACCGCGCGAGGCTTTCCAGGGAAAGGGCCGGGAGCCCGCCGGCTGCGGGCACCGACTGGGTCGCCAGGACCGCGGCCGCAGCGGCCATGGCGGCATTTCTGGCGTTGTAGAGCCCCGGGAGAGCCCAGGCCACCCGGGCCCACTCCGCACCCCTCCAGACAAGGCTAAAGGACGACCCGGACGGAGACTCGGAAAAGCCCGTGATCCTCAGGTCGCAACCGTCCGCAAGCCCGACCCGGAAGACCTGGGTCCAGGGCAGGGGCCCCAGGGCCGCAAGGTTGGGGTCGTCCCCGTTCATCACCACAAACCCGCTCCGGGGGACGATCCGGGTCAGGTGGGAGAAGGTGCGCTGGACGTCGGCCAGGTCCCGGAAGATGTCAGCGTGGTCGAACTCGAGGTTGTTCAGGACCGCGACACGCGGGGCGTAGTGGATGAACTTGCTGCGCTTGTCGAAGAAGGCGCTGTCGTACTCGTCGCCCTCGATGACGAACGGCTCCCCGGGGGCGCCCAGGTGGCTTCCCTCCGGAGGGTCCTGGGGCACGCCCCCGATCAGGTAACCCGGGTCGCGCCCGCTCTCCCGGAGGAGGAAGGCGGCGAGCGCAGTCGTCGTCGTCTTCCCATGGGTCCCGCAGACGACCACGTTGCGGCGGGTCTTGAGCACCAGGTCGTGGAGCATCGCCGGAAGCGAGGTCATGGGGATCTTCCGGGTGTCCAGGAGCCACTCGACCTCGGGATTTCCCCGGCTCATCGCGTTCCCGACGACGACCAGGTCGGGGCGGAGCCGCTCAAGCCGGGCCGGGTCGTAGCCGTTCTGGACCGCTATCCCCGCCCCGGCGAGGACGGTGCTCATCGGGGGATAGACCCCCAGGTCGGCCCCGTGGACCTCGTGGCCGGCCGCGCGGGCGAGAAGTGCGGCGTTGCCCATCGCGGTCCCGCCGATCCCCATGAAATAGACCTTCATGGCAGGAGCTTCCCCTCTCGGGGCGCGGGGCGGGCTGCGGAAACAGATGGAGTGCGCGTCATGGCGGGGGCCTAGGGCCGGTCACCTCAATAACAGAGCGGCAGGCCCTGGCAATCCGGCGTTGGCCGGGCCCCTTTCCCCAAGCGCTTGCCGTCCGCGCCCCGCGAGATACCGTGGGTCAATCCCCCCACCCTATGACACCCCTCGACCAGCTGTCTGACTTCTACGCCACCCAGCTTCGCGAACAGATCATCCCGTTCTGGCTCAAGAACGCCCCCGACCGCGAATGCGGCGGATACCTGACCTGCCTCGACCGGGAGGGACGGGTGTACGACACGGAAAAGGTCTGCATGTGGGCCCCGGGCCGGATCTCGTGGACCTTCGCCTACCTGTACAACGAGTTTGAGGCGAACCCGGCGTGGCTGGACTTCGCCCGGCTCGGGGTCGACTTCATCCGAAAGCACGGCTTCCGCGCCGACGGCCGGATGTACTACGGGCTCCAGCGGGACGGGACCCCGCTGACCGCGCCCGACGGCTACCACGCCGAGCTCTCGTCGGTGCTCGGGATGGCCGAGGTCGCGCGGGCAGCCCGGGACGAGGAACTGTACCTGGAGGCCAGGCGCCTGTTCGACCGGGTCTGGACGGTGATCCACGAGCCGCACGGCGCCTGGAACCCGAGGCTGAAGGAGAGCGGGCCGATCCGCATCCACGGCTACAGCATGATCACGATCAACGTCCTGCAGACCCTGCGGCGCTACCGGGAGGAGCCCACGGACAAGGCCCGGATCGACGAGTGCATCGACGTCATGCGGCGGCTCCACCTGCGCAAGGCAAAGAGGCTCCTGCTCGAGTTCGTCGGCTGGAACGGCGAGGACCTGCAGGGCAGCGTCGGCCGGCACGTCAACCCGGGCCACATGATCGAGGGCGGCATCTTCGTCATCCACGAGGCCCGCCACCGCAACGACAACGCGCTGCGCCAGTTCGGGCTGGATTTGATTCGCTGGGGTTTCGAGCAGGGCTGGGACCGGGAGTTCGGCGGAATCTTCAACGATGTCGACGCCGAGGGCCAACCCATGTCGGCCGGCGGCGCGGCGATTCTCGCCGACACGAAGCTGTGGTGGCAGCACGCCGAGGGCCTGTACGGGCTGCTCCTCGCCTACGCGGAGACCGGAGACGACGGGTTCTGGCAGGCCTACCGCCAGATCCACGAGTACAGTTTTGCCAAGTTCGCCGACCCCGGGAAGGGCGAGTGGTTCGCGATGCTCGACCGCACGGGCCGGCCCATCAACACGGCCAAGGGCACCGACCGGAAGAACTGCTTCCACATCGGCAGGAACTTCCTGTGGTGCCACAAGGTGGCCCACGCCTACCGGCCGGCATAGCAGGGCACGACGTACGGGCCCTCGGGGACGAAGGCGACCTCCGGGTCGCCGCTGCGCTCGACGCTGGACCTAACGGCCTCGTCGACGGAGTCGACGGACTCGACCCCCGTAAGCGCGCGGTCCTCCGGGCCGAGTCCGCTAGAATAGAGCTGGATGCGGCCCTGCCGCATGGGCTTCAGCTGGGCCTCCGTCTGCCAGGCGTCGATGTCGGCGAAGGGCTTGGGCCGGATCTCCGCAAGGTAAGCCTCGGGCCCCAGCCCGATCATCCGGGCCTGCGAGGTCCGGAACTCCCGGGAGCCGAACCCCTCCGAGCACTCGCTGGCGACGATCAGGGTCCCGCCAGGCTCGAGAATGTCGAGCGGGGCAAGCATCCCCTTGACGGTCTGGTAGTAGGTCTTGTCCAGGGGGTAGCCCGCACAGGAGGTGACGACCGTCTTGAACCGCCGCGGCACGGGGATCTCGGTTGCGCCCCGGACGAACCGGACGGCGGCGGCGTGGCTTGCGACAATCTCCCCGAAGCTGGCGAAGACCAAGGCCCGGGCCTCGTCGATCACGGTGTTCATCGCGTAAGCCTCGCCGATCCGCTGAAGGATCTCCAGCTGCTCCTCGTGGAGCGGGTTTCCCTCCAGGTTTCCCTGGCGGGCGAGCGGGTTTTCCAGGAACTGGGCGTTGTGGAAGGTCCGGATCGTGTCGGCGTGGGCGACCCCCGGGGATACCACCTTGCGCCCGCCCGAGTAGCCCGCCATGAAGTGGGGCTCGACCAGGCCGGTCGCGATCCTCAGGTCGGCCTCGACGAACCGCCGGTCGATCTTGATCGGGGTGTTGCGGCCCTTGGTGAACCCGAGGTCGACATGGTCGGCGTCGTTTCGGGCAAAGTGGTTTTCGACCCGGACTTTTTCCAGGACCCAGGGATCCCCGACAACTTCGGCCAGTTCCGCTCCCTCGTTCGGCCGGTGGAGCCCCGTTGCGACAAGGACCCGGATCTTGTCGGCGGGCATCCCCGCCGCGAGGAGCTCCTTGATCATGGGCCGAAGGAACAGGTGGTTGGGAACCGGGCGAGTGATGTCGCAGATCAGGATGCAGGCGCTTCTGCGCCCGCGGGCCAGCTCCCGGAACGACCGGGCCTGGATCGGGTGGTCGAGGGCCTCCCGGATCGCGGCTCCGGGGTCGGCGACCGGGGGAATCGGGACCTTCCGGACCACCGTCGCCCGAGCGTTCTGGGGCAGGTGGACACGGAGGTGTCCCTTTCCGTAGGCGATGTCCACCGTCTGGGGTTTCACGGCCGCCATCTTGGGGGTGATCGGCCCCACCTCAACACCAACTTGCCATGATCCCCAGTCCATGCCCTTCGCCGTGACCTCCCTCGAAAAGCGCATCTTGAGCATCCTCGCCCTGCTGATCGTCCTGGGCCTGATCGGGTTCGCGTGGCCCTAGGGGGGGCGAAATTTGCCTCGCAGGGCCCTCTCCGCACACCTATCCCGTAGGGCTTGGCCGCTGATCCCATCTCCCCCGCCCCGGCGCCCGCAAGCCGCTCCCCCGCCGTTCTCGCCTGGGTGATTGCGGCCGTTCTGGCCCTGGTGGCCGCGTGGGCCGGACGTCTCTACGTGGCGGAGCGCGCGCAGGCCTCCCTCTTGCGGGACCAGGAGCGCCTGGCCCAGCTCGAGCTCAGGGCTGTCCGCAACCAGGCCGAGGCGGAGCGGATCGTCGCCCAGCGCCAGCTCGCCGACGAGCGGGCGCGCTCGGCCGAGTTCGAGCGCCAGCTGCGGGAGTCCCGGGCCAAGGCGGGCGCCAGCCCATAGTCCCCTTCCCTCATGTATATCGTCATCACCGGAGTCACCCGAGGCCTGGGGCGCGCCCTCGCCGATTGGTACATCGCGAACGGCCACACGGTCGCCGGCTGCGGCCGGACCGGACCCGAGATCTTCAACCTGAGGTTCGCCCACTCCGAGCCGAACAATTTCGAGGTGGTCGACGTGACCCAGCCCGTCCGGGTCGGGATCTGGGCCGAGCGGGTCCTCGGCTACGGCGTCCCCGACATCGTCATCAACAACGCGGCCGCGATGAACGCCCCGGCCCCGCTGTGGGAGATCCCCGCTGAGAAGTTCGCCCAGCTGATCGCCACCAACGTGACCGGGGTGGCGAACGTGATCCGGGTTTTCGCCCCGCCGATGATCGCGCGCAAGAGCGGGGCCTTCGTGAACTTCAGCTCTGGCTGGGGGCGCAGCGTCTCCCGCGATGTCGCCCCGTACTGCGCCTCGAAGTGGGCGATCGAGGGCCTGACCAAGGCCTTCGCCGAGGAGCTCCCCGAGGGCATGGCCGCCGTGCCCCTGAACCCGGGAGTGATCGACACCGCGATTCTCCGCCAGTGCTGGGGGGACGGCGCGGACGGACACGCGAAGCCCGAGGAGTGGGCGAAACTCGCCGCCCCGTTCATCCTGAAGCTCGGCCCCAAGGACAACGGACGCTCGGTGAGCGTCGGAGGCTCCGGGGACTAGGGCGGCGAAGGCCGCCCTTAAAGCATCGGCATGTGGGGCTCGACCTCGGCGTCGTAGGCGACGCCCGGCAGGCCGAACCCGAACAGCTTCAGGAACTCGTCCCGGTACCCGGCGATGTCGGAAACCTCGGCCAAGTTCTCGGTCGTCACCCCGGGCCAGGCCTTCGCGACCGCCGCCTGGATCTCGGGCCGCATCTCCCAGTCATCCATCCGGACGCGGCCTCCCTCGTCGAACACGGGGCCGGATGAGGCGTATAGCTGCGTGGCGAACAGGCGCTGCATCTGTTCGATGCAGCCCTCGTGGGTTCCCGCCTTCTTCATCACCTTGTAGAGAAGGGAGATATAGAGGGGCACAATCGGGATCGCGGAGCTCGCCTGGGTCACCAGGGCCTTGTTGACCGAGATGAACGCCCTGCCTCCGCTCGCCTTCAACTTCGCATCGATCGCCCGGGCCGCCCGCTCGAGGTCGTTCTTCGCAAGCCCGATCGTCCCGTTCTTGTAGATTGCCCAGGTCACCTCGGGCCCGATGTAGGAATAGGCCATCGACTGGGCCCCGGGGGCGAGAAGCCCGGCGTCGCCGAGCGCGCTCATCCACGCCTCCCAGTCCTCGCCGCCCATGACGGCAACCGTGTCGGAAACCTCCTGCTCGCTGGCCGGCTCGATCGAAACGACGCTCACCACGCCCTTGCCCGTGTCGACCGTTTTGTTCGTGTAGGGGGCCCCCACCGGCTTCAGGACCGACTTGTGGACGACCCCGGTCCTCGGGTGTGTTCGCCTGGGGGAAGCCAGGCTGTAGACGACCAGGTCCACCGGGCCGACGTCGCTTTTGATCCGCTCGAGGGTCTGGCGCTTGATCTCGTCCGAAAAGGCGTCGCCGTTGATGTTGCTCGCGTAGAGCCCCGCGGCGCGGGCCTTGCGGGTAAAGGCGATCGAGTTGTACCAGCCCGGAGTGGCGGGCCTGCCCTCGTCGCTGGGCCGCTCGTAGAAGACCCCGACCGTGGCCGCTCCTGAGCCGAAAGCAGCCGCGATCCGCGATGCGAGCCCGTAGCCGGTCGAGGCCCCGATCACCAGGACCTTCTTCGGCCCCTTCGCAATGGGCCCCTGCGACGTGACATGGTCGATCCACTGGCCCACGTGGGCGGCGCAGCCGTCCGGATGGGAGGTGACGCAGACAAACCCTCTGATCTTCGGCTTAATGATCATGGAAAGGGGCGCAGTTTTCGTGCCGCGGCGGCGCGTGGCAAGTGCGAAGGCAGCCCCGGAGCCGAGCCCGGAGGCCTCAGCGGCTCTGGATACTGACCTTGCTTAAGCCCGTCTTGCGGCAGGTGTCCCAGACGAAGGCCAGGCGCCTGAGCTGGGTCGCCTCGTCGGCCTTGATCAGGACCGGGATGTCCTTGTCGACGTTCTGGACCTGGGCGAGCAGGCTCACCATCTGCTCGTCGGTCACCGCGTGCCCGTTGAAGACGACCGAGCCGTCCTTTTCGATCGCGATCGTGACGTTGCCCTTGAACTCGTTCTTTCCGGCCGTGGTTATCTTCGGCAGCGTGATGTTCAGGGTCGAGGCCGACTTGAACTGCATCGTCACGAAGGCGAAGAAGATCAGCATCACGAGGACGTCGATCAGCGGCACCAGATTGAGCTCCGGCCGCTTGCGCTTCTGGATCAGCAGGCTCATTGACGGCCCCGGCGGATGATGCGCTCGAGCAGCACGTCGAGCTGGGCGGCGTAGTTCTCGATCTTGCGCTGCAGGTAGCCGCTGCCCACCAGCGAGGGGATCGCGATCGCGAGGCCGATCACGGTCGCCGACAGGGCCAGGGCGACGCCCCGGGTGAACAGGACCGGGTCCGGCAGCCCCGTGTCCGGGGAAATCTGGGAGAAGACCTGCAGAAGGCCCGTGACCGTTCCCGACAGCCCTATCAGGGGGGCGGCCGCGTAGATGACGTCCAGGTACGGGACCCCGCGCTGCATGCGGTTGATCTCAAGCCGTGCGAAGGCCTTGACAGCGCCCTCGTCGTTGGAGTGCTGCTCGGCGAAGTCGACGATGCGGGCCAGGACCGTGTGGCGCCCCCCCATCAGGGGTTTTCCGGCGATCACCGCATCCACCAGGTCCTGGGGCATCACGGCCACCTGACGCAGGGCGTAGGCGCGCTCGCAAATGATAAAGACGGCGGCTGCCGAGCAGATACCCAGGGGGTAGATCAGGAGCCCGGCTCCCTTGAAAACCTCAATCATGGCTAAGAACATAGCGGTAAGATAGTGCCAGTATGACGCTCAACAGCGCAAAAAGGTCCACTCTTTTTGCCGGGTCCCCCCGGACAGACCTCAGGAGGCCAGGTAGGGCAGCAGGCCCGCCCGGGCCTTGACGGCGGGCAGCCCCTCGAGCAGTTCCCCGATCGCGTCCCAACGGCCGTTGATCAGGGCCTCCCGGGCCGACTCGCGGATCGCAACCGGGGCCGACTGCCCGGCCCAGCGCATGACCCGGCCAACCAGGTCCAGCTCGACCTCGGTCGTCGGATCGGCCTCCAGGGCCGCCGAGACCCGCGCGATGTCTTGGCGGCTCGCGCTCAGGCAGGGGATCCCCAGGGTAGTGCAGTTGCCAAAGAAGATCTCGGCAAAGCCCTCGGCGACGACGGCGCGGAAACCGTGCTTTTGGATCGCCTGGGGCGCGTGTTCGCGGGAGGAGCCGCAGCCGAAGTTGGCCCCCGAAAACAGGATCGTCGCCCGGACGAACCGGGGGTCGTTCAGCGGGTGCGGCTTGTCGCTTCCGTCGGCGTTTCGGCGCATGTCGTGAAAGAGGTACTCGCCGAGGCCGTCAAAGGTGACGCACTTCATGAAGCGCGCCGGGATGATGCGGTCGGTGTCGATGTCGTTTCCGGGGACGGTTACGCCGCGGCCGGTCACGTTCGTGATCTTGGAAAGGGACATGGTGGTTAGGGGGCTCTGTCTGGGGTTGCAGTCAGGAGGTGACGCCGAAAACCTCGCGGGCGTCGGCGACCGTTCCGGTGACCGCGGCTGCGGCCACCATCAGCGGGCTCATGAGGATCGTCCGGCCGGTCGGGCTGCCCTGCCTGCCCTTGAAGTTGCGGTTCGAGGAGCTGGCGCACAGCTGGTCGCCGACCAGTTTGTCCGGGTTCATCGCCAGGCACATCGAGCAGCCGGCCTCACGCCACTCGAAGCCCGCCTCGCGGAAGACCTTGTCGATTCCCAACTCGGCGCACAGCCGCCCCACCCCCTGCGATCCCGGGACGGCGATCGCCTTGACCCCGGGGGCTACGCGCCGGCCCTTCAGGAAGCGGGCGACCTCCTGGAAGTCGCTCAGGCGGCCGTTCGTGCAGGAGCCGAGGAAGGCGACGTCGATATGGGTCCCCTTGATCGGGGAGCCCGGCTTGAGCTTCATGTAGGCGAGGGCCTCCTCGACGGAACTCTTCTCGTCGGGGGTCTTCGCGCGGGCCGGGTCCGGGATCGTCTCGGCGATCGATATGCCCTGCCCGGGGTTGATGCCCCAGGTGACGGTCGGGGCGATGTCCTCGCCGCGGATCGCCACGACGTCGTCGTAGGCGCACCCCGGGTCGCTCGCCACGGCCTTCCAGCGCGCGACCGCCTGGTCCCAGGCGGCGCCCCTGGGCGCGTAAGCGCGGCCCTTGAGGAAGGCGAAGGTCGTCTCGTCGGGGTTCACATAGCCCGCGCGGGCCCCGCCCTCGATCGACATGTTGCACACCGTCATCCGCTCCTCCATCGAGAAGCGATCGAAGACCTCGCCGCCGTACTCGTAGGCAAATCCGGTGCCGCCGTTCACCCCGAGGGTGCGGATGATGTGCAAGATGACGTCCTTGGCGTAGACCCCGGGCCGAAGGCGCCCTGTGACGTTGATCCGCCGTACCTTCAGGGGCGCCAAAGCCATCGTCTGGGTCGCCAGCACATCGCGGATCTGGGTCGTCCCGATCCCGAAGGCGACCGCCCCGAAGGCCCCGTGGGTGCTCGTGTGGGAGTCGCCGCAGGCGATCGTCGTGCCCGGCTGGGTGATCCCCTGCTCGGGGCCGACGATGTGGACGATCCCCTGCTTGCCGGTCGCCCGGTCGAAGAAGGTGATCCCGAACTGCGCGCAGTTGCGGCGCAGCTCCTCCATCATCGCCTGGGCGAGGGGGTCGCGGTAGGGCTCCGCCACCTGGTCGGTCGGCACGATGTGGTCTACCGTGGCGAAGGTGCGGTGCGGCATCGCCACCTTGAGCCCCAGGTCGCGCAGCATCCCGAAGGCCTGGGGGCTGGTGACTTCGTGGATCAGGTGCGTGCCTATCAGCAGCTGCGTCTGGCCGTCGGCGAGCTGCCGGACGGCGTGCGCGGACCAGACCTTCTGGAACAGGGATTGGGGCATGGGCTTCACGGGTGGGATTGGGCGCCGAGCCTATCAGGCCTTGCCATGCCTGGGAAATACTTGTTTAGACTTGTTCGATGCCTAGAAAGTATCAATTCGCCTTCGATCTCCGGCACCTGGTCTACTTCCGCGAGGTCGCCCGCCAGCTGCATTTCCGGCGGGCGGCCGAGACCCTGGCCGTGGCCCAGCCGGCCCTGAGCCGCCAGGTCGCCCAGCTTGAGGCGGCCCTGGGGGCCCCGCTGCTGACCCGCACGAGCCGGCGGGTCGAGCTGACGCCCGCCGGGCAGGCGCTGATCGAGCGGATCGAGCCGGTCCTGGACTCGCTCTCGGGCCTGCCGGCCGTCCTGCGCTCGGTCGCCTCGGGCCAGGTCGGCCAGGTCCGGGTCGCCTTTACGGGGCTGGCGATGGCGACGGTGCTCCCGCCCATCCTGCGCGACTTCCACCGCAGGCACCCGGGGGTCCGCCTGCAGCTCAACGAGTCTCCCACCGCCGCCCAGCTGGAGGCCCTTCCGGAGGGCGAGATCGCCTGCGGGTTCTTCCATCCCGACAAGCCCGCCCCGGGGCTCAAGACGCGGGTGCTCCTGCGGGAGCGGAACGGGATCGTCCTGCCCGCCGACCACCCCCTGGCCTCCCGGGAGAGCCTGCGCCTGCGGGAGTTGGGCAACGCCCCCTTCGTCCTTTTCCCGCGCTCCCACAACCCGGGTTTCTACGACCGGATCCTGGCCGCCTTCTCCCGCTCGGGGGTCGCCCCGCGGATCGAGGAGGAGGTCTGGCCCCGGGCGAACGCAATCGGGCTCGTCCGCTCCGGCATGGGGGTTACCTTCATGTGCCCGTCCGAGTCCCGGCAGCTGCCGCCGGAGGTCGTGTTCCGGCCCCTGCGCGGGCCCGCGCCCGAAAGCCGGCTGGTCGTCGGCTGGCGCGCGGGCTCTGAGGCCGCAGATCCGGCCCTCAGGGCCTTCCTCGAGGTCGTGGCCGCCCACGCGGGTGTCCGCGCGGCCGGACCGGGCCCGGGCTAGGGCGTAACCCCGGTCGGGGCCGGCGGGCTCTTCTGCAGGAAGATCAGCCGCTCGCCCTCGCGCCCCACCTTGACGGGGTCGCCCTCCTTGACGTCGCCTCGCAGCAGCGCCTCGGCAAGCGGGTCCTCGAGGTAGTGCTCGACCGCGCGGCGCAGCGGGCGGGCGCCGTACTTCTCGTCGTAGCCCTTGTCGATCAGCAGCTGCTTCGCCTCGTCGGTGAACTCAAGGGTGATCTTGCGCTCGACCAGGCGCTTGGCGAACTTCGCGACCTCCAGCTCCACAATCTTTGTCAGGTCCGCCCTCTCGAGCGGCCGGAAAAAGACGATGTCGGAGATGCGATTGAGGAACTCGGGCTTGAAGACCCTCTTGGACTCCTCGAGCACCTTCTCCCTCATCTTCTCGGCGTCGTTGAAGCTTGTCGCGGCGGCCGCGAAGCCCATCGACGTCTGCCGCTGCAGGAGCGCGGCCCCGATGTTCGAGGTCATGATGATGATCGTGTTGCGGAAGTCCACGGTCCGGCCGAGCGAATCGGTCAGGCGGCCGTCCTCGAGGATCTGCAGGAGCAGCTGCAGCACGTCCGGATGGGCCTTCTCCACCTCGTCAAAGAGGATCACCGAGTAGGGCCGGCGGCGGACGGCCTCCGTCAGCTGGCCGCCCTCCTCGTACCCCACGTAGCCGGGGGGCGATCCGATCAGGCGCGAGACGGAGAACTTCTCCATGTACTCGCTCATGTCGATTTGCAGGAGCGCGTCCTGGTTTCCGAAGATCTGCGCGGCGAGCTGCTTGGCGGTCTCGGTCTTGCCGACACCGGTCGGGCCGACAAATAGGAACGAGCCGATCGGCCTGCGCGGGTCCTTAAGGTCCGCGCGGGAGCGGCGCAGGGCACGGGCGATGGCCCCGGCGGCGACCTCCTGCCCGACGACCGACTTCTGGAGCTCGGCCTCGAGGTTGAGGAGCTTCTCGCTCTCCTTCTTTTCCATGCGCGAGAGCGGGATCCCGGTCCATTCGGCCACGACCTGCATCATGAGGGTCTCGTCGATGGGAACGCGGTGTTCGTCGCGGGTCTTCTTCCACTCCTCGGAGACCTCCTCCTGGCGGGCCCGCAGCTGCTTCTCGCGGTCGCGAAACTTGGCCGCCTCCTCGAAGTGCTGCTCGCTGATCGCCTTCTCCTTGAGGGCGCACACCTCCTCGATCTCCTTCTTCAAAGCCTCGAGGTCGGGCGGGCGGCTCAGGGTCGATATCCGGGCGCGCGAGCCCGCCTCGTCCATGACGTCGATCGCCTTGTCGGGCAGGAAGCGGCCCGTGATGTAGCGGTCCGAGAGCTTCGCGGCCGCCTCGAGCGCCTTGTCCGAGAACGTCGCCTTGTGGTGGTCCTCGTACTTGCCGCGGATCCCGTGCAGGATCGTGATCGTGTCCTCCACGGAGGGCGGCTCGATCTTCACCGACTGGAAGCGCCGGTCGAGGGCGGAGTCCTTCTCGATGTACTTTCTGTACTCGGTCAGGGTCGTCGCCCCGACGCACTGGAGCTCGCCGCGGGAGAGCGCGGGCTTGAAGATGTTCGAGGCGTCCATCGCGCCCTCGGCCGCGCCGGCCCCGACGATCGTGTGCAGCTCGTCGATGAACAGGATCACGTTTTTTGCCCTGCGGATTTCGTCCATCACGGCCTTGATCCGCTCCTCGAACTGGCCGCGGTACTTGGTGCCCGCCACCATGAGCGCCAGGTCGAGCGTGATGACCCGCTTCTCGGCCAAAATCTCGGGCACGTTGCCGGCCGCGATCTCCTGGGCGAGCCCCTCGACGATCGCCGTCTTTCCGACGCCGGCCTCGCCGATCAGGACGGGGTTGTTCTTGGTGCGCCGGCACAAGATCTGGATCACGCGCTTGATCTCGTTCTTGCGCCCGACGACCGGGTCCATCTCGCCCTTGCGGGCAAGCTCGGTTAAGTCGCGCCCAAAGGCCTTCAGGGCCGGGGTCTTGACCTCCTTGCGGTCCTCGGGTCCGGCCGGGCGCTGCGGCCCGCCCGCCGAGCTCTCCTCCGGCCCGGCCGGGGCGCCACCGCCCTCGCCGCCGGAAAACTGCGGGTCGAGCTCCCTCAAAATCTCGTTTCGCGTGCGCTCGATGTCGACTTCCAGGCTCTTCAAGACGCGCGCGGCGACACCCTCTCCCTCGCGCAGCAGCCCCAGAAGGATGTGCTCGGTGCCGACGTAAGAGTGGTTGAGGGTCTTCGCCTCCTTGCCGGCCAGCGCCAGGACCTTCTTCACCCGCGGGGTGAAGGGCATGCTGCCCGGGCTCTTGCTCTCCTGGCCCATTCCGACCTGCTTTTCGACCGCACCGCGGACCGTCTCCAGGTCCAGGCCCATCTTCTGCAGGACGCTCACGGCGACCCCCTGCCCAAGCTTGATCAGGCCGAGCAGCACGTGCTCCGTGCCGACGTAGTTGTGGTGGAACCGGTCGGCCTCCTTCCGGGCAAGCGCCAGGACCTGCTGGGCCCTGGGCGTGAAGTTGTTCATCGGTTCTTGGGACATGGATAGAAAGGGATGCGGGTTGAGATAAGCGGTGTGGAAAGGGCGTCAGTTCTTCCCCTGGGCCGCGCCCGTGAAGACGGGCCTGCCGAGGTTGGCAAATTCTCCGCGGAGCAGCTCGGCCCGGAACAGGTCGCGCTGGCCGGGCTCGAACTCGCCCTTGCGGGCGTACTGCAGGTGGCCCGGCTGGGCCTCGATCAGGAGCCGGTCGATGACCGATCGGTACCCCTCGGCGAAGACCCCGAGGTCGACCCCGAGCCGGATGAGGGAGAGCAGGTTCATCGCCTCGCCGGAACTGAGCAGGTGGCTGTTCTGTAGGATCCCGTAGGCGCGCCCGATCTTGTCGAAGAGCTTTCCGGAGTCGGCCTCGAGGAGCTTCTCGCGGGCGTTGAGCTCGTGCTCGATGATCGACTGCAGGACGCTCGCCAGGCGCTTGATGATGTCCTGCTCGGACTCGCCCAGGGTCGTCTGGTTTGAGATCTGGAAGATGCTTCCGCTGGCGTCCGAGCCCTCGCCGAAGAGCCCGCGAACGACCATGCCGAGCTGGTTGACGGCCCGGACGACCTTCTCCATCTGCCCGGCGATCACCAGGGCCGGCAGGTGCATCATGGCCGAGCCCCGCAGGCCCGTCCCGAGGTTCGTCGGGCAGGCCGTCAGGTAGCCCAGGGTCGGGTTGAAGGCGAAGTCCAGCCGCTCCTCCAACGCACTGTCCAATTCGTCGATCGCCGCCCAGGCCTTCTTCAGCTGGAAGCCCGAGCGGAGGATCTGGATCCGGAGGTGGTCCTCCTCGTTCACCATCACCGAGAAGGTCTGGTCCTTGCTGATCACGACCCCGCTTCCCTGCGGGGTCCCGCCGAGCTCCCGGCTGATCAGGTGGCGCTCGACCAAGATCTGCTTCTCCAATTCCCCCAGGTCCCCGATCGCCAGGCTCCAGCCCCGCTTCAGGGCCGAGGTGGAGACGGCCGCCTCGCGGCACAGTTCCAGAACCTTCTCCCGCTGCCCCGGGCGGGCCCATCCCGGGAAGGGCTGGCCGGCGAGGTTGCGGGCGAGCCGCACGCGGGTCGTGAGCACAATCGCCGTCTTGCTGGACGCGTTGTCGTTCAGCTCCGAGCAGGACGAAAGCAGCGATGCGATGGTCAAGGGCATGGGTTCAGGGCGACGGTTTCGGGCTGACGGACTGCTTGACCTGGTTGATCTCGTCGCGGAAGCGCGCGGCCTCCTCATAGCGCTCCGACTTGATCGCCTCGGTCAGGTCGACCTCAAGCTTGGTCAGGCGGTCGGAGAGGCTCTTTCGGGACAGGGCGACCCGCGGGATCTTGCCCTGGTGGATGCTTCCCTTGTGCATGCCGGCGAGCATCGGCTCGAGCATGTCCTTGAACGCCTCGTAGCAGGCCGGGCAGCCGAAGCGGCCCAGTTTCTTGAAATCGGCCTGGGTGAGCCCGCACTGCTCGCAGCGCACGACCCCGGCCTCAGCCTCGGGGTTGAGCGAAGCCTTCAGCAGCAGGTCCGCCAGCGAGAACCCGCTCGGGTCGGTGACCCCCTTCTTCTGCGCGCACTCCTCGCACAGGTCCACCTTGTGCACCGTGTTATTGATGATCTGGGTGAGGTGCACCGTGGCCGGCTTCGAGCAGAAGTTGCACTTGAGCGGGTTGGTCATGGTTAGGCGTGTACGGGGCCTTTCGGTATGCAGCTAATGTGCCACGGCTTTGCACTCTGGCAAGCGCGGGTGCGTTTGTCCCGAGTGGGACAGGCAGGCACAATCCCCCCGTTTGGAGTGGGCATCCTGTCGCGGAAGGGCCCCGAGGGGCCCCGCGGCCTAGATCCGGGTCCCCTCGACCAGGACCCGCCGGCGGAACGAGGCAAGGACCCTTGCGGTGACCGGGCCGGGACGGCCCGAGCCGACCGTGCGGCCGTCGACCTTCACCACAGGCACGACCTCGGCGGCGGTCCCCGTCATGAAGCACTCCTCGGAGCACCACAGGTCGTAGCGCGTGAGGTTGGCCTCCCTGATCGGGATCCCGAGTTCGGCGGCGATCGAGAAGATCGAGCCCCGGGTGATCCCATTCAGGGCCCCCTGCGAGGCAGACGGGGTGATCAGCTCTCCTTTGTGGAAAATGAAGACATTGTCGGCCGTGCACTCGGCGACGTAGCCCTGGTCGTTGAGCATGATCGCCTCGAGGGCCCCGGCCTGCCGCGCCTCGATCTTGGCGAGAATGTTGTTCAGGTAGTTGAGCGACTTGACCGTCGAGGGCAGGGCCGCCGGATTGACGCGCCGGCTGGCCACCGTGACGAGGGAAAGGCCGTTGTCGTAATGCTCCTGGGGATAGAGGGCGATCTTGGTCGCGATGATGAAGATCGACGGCTTCGAGCACAGCCAGGGCGACAGGCCCAGGTCCCCCACCCCGCGGGTCACCACCAGCCGGATGTAGGCGTCCTTCAGGCCGTTGACCCGGCAGGTTTCGCAGGTGGCCTTGGAGATCTCCGCGCGGCTCAACGGCAGGTCCAGCAGGATCGCCTTGGCGGAGTACTCGAGTCTCTCCAGGTGCTCGTCCAGCCGGAAGATGTTCCCGTCGTAGAGCCGGATCCCCTCGAAGACCCCGTCGCCGTACAGCAGGCCGTGGTCAAAAACCGAGACCTTCGCGTCGGCCTGGTCGACGAACTTACCGTCGAGATAGATTTTCATGCGCCGAGCATAACCGCCCGGCGGAAATCTTGTCCAGTCCTCTCAAGCGGCTCCGTGGGCCTAGATATGGATCGCCTCGCCCATGCTCGCGGCGGCGGCCTCCATCACGGCCTCGCTCAGGGTCGGGTGGGCGTGGATCGTCTGGTGCAATTCCTCGACGGTGGCCTCAAGTTCGATCGCCAGGCCGAACTCGGCGATCAGCTCGGTGGCGTTGTCGCCGATGATGTGCGCCCCGTAGATCTCGCCGGTCTTGGCGTCGCTGATCACCTTCACAAAGCCCTCGCTCGAGGCCGAGGCGACGGCCTTGCCCGAGGCGGAGAAGGGGAACTTGCTGACCTTCAGGTCCAGCCCCTTCGCCCGGGCGGCCTTCTCGGTAAGCCCGGTGCTCGCAACCTCCGGGTGGCAGTAGGTGCACCCGGGGAAACTCGTCACCCTGCGGGAGGGGCTGTGCCCGAACATCCCGTTCACGGCGTTCACGGCCTCAAAGGTCGCCACGTGGGCAAGCCACGGCGGGCCGATGATGTCGCCGGCAGCGTAGATTCCCTTTACGTTGGTTAAGTAATTGTCGCCTACCTTTACGAAGCCCCGGTCGAGATCGAGCTTCACCTTGGAGGAGAGGACCCCCTCGAGGTTGGGCACGACCCCGATTGCGATCAGGACCGATTCGGCCTCGATCTTCTCGGCCTTGCCCTCGTGGGTGAGCTCCAGCTTCACCGACTCCTTGCCCACGCTGAAGTTTCCGCAGGTCGTCCCGGTATGGATCTTGATCCCCTGCTTCTCGAAGGAACGGTGGAGCGTGCGGGCGACCTCCTCGTCCTCGGTCGGCAGGATCTGCTTTTGCATTTCGACGACGGTGACGTCGACTCCGAGGGCGTTGTAGAAGTAGGCGAACTCGACGCCGATCGCCCCGCCGCCGACGATCACGACGGACTTGGGGAGCGTCCGGGCGGCCAGCGCCTCGCGGGAGGTCATCACCCGGACCCCGTCGACCGGAAGATCCGGGATGCGGCGCATGCGGCAGCCCGTGGCGATGAGGATATTCTTGGTCTTGAAAAACTTGCCCTTGCTCGGCCCCTCGAGGACCTCGATCATCCCCGGAACGGTGACCTGGGCGCGGCCCAGGTAGTACTCGACCCCGTTCTTCTTGAACAGAAACTCGATCCCCTTGGCCATCTGGTTGGCAACCATGCGGGAGCGGTCCATCACCTTCGCAAAGTCGAAGGACACCTCCTTGACCGTGAAGCCAAAGACCTCCGAGTGCTTGAATTTCTGGTACAGTTCGGCGCTCTTGAGCAGGGCCTTCGTGGGAATGCAGCCCCAGTTCAGGCAGGTTCCCCCCGCGCGCTCGAGCTCGATGCAGGCCACTTTCTTCCCCAGCTGGCCAGCGCGGATCGCCCCGGCATAGCCCGCCGGGCCGCCGCCGACGACGATCAGATCATATTCGGTGGATTCAGCCATGCGGGCAAAGTTCATCGCCCGGCGTGAACCGTCAAATTAAAAGGTCCAGGAAGCTCAGGGAAGGATCGCAACTCCGGCTGCCTTGGCCGCCTTCGAAAGATCCCGATCATTGGTCGCCAGGGCCGCACCGCGCCGCATTGCGAGTTCGAGGTACGCAGCATCGTAAATTGTGAGGCCGTACTGCCGCGCGATTGCGAACGTGTCCCTGCCGGAGCGCTGCGCAGTCTCCTCGTCGATGAGAATGGGGAGCCCGTAAAGCAGACTCAACGCCTCTGCAACATCGGCCTGCGAGACGCGCTTGCGGCGTTCAGCCATCAACAGACCGTTGGCCACCTCAACGGACCAGTGGGCCGGGACGAATGTTGGAATGCCGTTCTCGGTCGCTTGCAGCGCCTTGAGAGCGTCCGGGAATTGCTCGTCAGTCAGTACAAATCCGAGCGCCGTAGAACCATCTATCACCAAGGCTTTCATCAGATTCGGCGACCCTGGTTGATGAGCTCACGCGCCGACTCGCCCTTCCCCAACGCCAGGCGCGAACGAAGCGCTCGTAGGCGGGTGAACACCGACTTATCGACGGCAGGTTGGTTGGCGGGAACTAGCCGAGCCACGTTGCGCGCATGGCGGGTAATGATGACTTCCCTGCCGCGCTCGACCAAGTCGAGTAGCTCGGGGAGTTTGGTCTTGGCCTCGTAGGCCCCGACCGTCTTTGAGGAATTGGTTACCGTCGTAATCATACGTAAATCAATATAGACTGGTCTGAAGACTGGTCTATTATTTGCAGGAGTCAAGCTGAGGCGGCGAGAGCACGCCGCAAAGTCAGCCCAACCCGTCTCTGCTCAAATTGGGTGGGAATGATTTTCATAATGATCTAGAAGCAGGAATGCTCTGAAGGGAGCAAACGGATGGGAGAACTCGGAGTGAATCGGGTTCGACGGTCGACATGGATCTCGATCTCGCCGGGGAGGAGATTGTAGCACGTCCATGCAGACAGCGTTCTGGCTCATGCCATAACTCGCGGTGCCGGCACGGAGCAGAATCGGCTCATCTTTGGCCCTCGAACCAACCGCGCGCCCCGCAGTTGCCCACTTCGTGCTCGCAACCAAAGCTCAAGGCCCGATCCCAGCCACCTCGGCCTCACCCGCCCGACGAGCCCGCCCTCAGATGTCGATCACGTCCCCGCCGCCCGGCGGAGCCCGCGGCGGCGCCGGGGGCCTCGGCCTCAGCAGCCGGCTCACGATCATGTTGGTTGCGCTCACGACCAGGGCCCCGCCCACCGCCGGCCAGAAGCCGTCGACATGGAATCCGGAGACCAGCCGCCCGACAAAAAGGAACAACAAGGCATTGATAACGATCATGCCGACCCCCATCGTGATCAGGATGAAGGGCAGCGTGAAGAGCACCAGCAGCGGCTTGAGGAACGTGTTAAACACGCTCAGCAGAACGACCACCGTGATGAGGGTCGCCCCGTCGTCGCATCGGATCCCCGGGAACAGCTTCGTCGCCAGGGTCACCCCCAGGGCGAGGACGAGCCAGCGGGTCAGAACTTGAAGGATCGGCGATGCCATCGGTTCGGCCACTTTTCCCCTTAGCGCCCCCCGTGCAATGAAAATCATCGTCGTCCAGGACTACCTGAGAAGCGGCGGGACCGAGCGCCAATCGCTCCGGCTGGCCCGGGCTTTCCATGAGGCGGGGCACGCCACGACCCTGATCACCTTCCGCCCGGGCGGGGCCCTGGAGGTCGGAGAAACCCCGCGCCTGGCGCTCCAGCCCTTCGACCTGGGGCTGGACTGGTTCGCGCCCGGGCTTTCGGCGGCGGCCCGCCGGCTCGCCCCGGATATCGTCCTTTGCATGGGTCGCATGGCCAATTGCTACGCGGGGCGCCTCCAGAAGGCGCTGCCGGCGGCCGCGGTCGTGGCGACCCTGCGGACGGGAAAGCCTCTTCCCTGGCTATTCCGGCGCTCCCTTCTGCGCGTGCGCCATGTGATCGCCAACAGCCGGGAGGCCCGGCAGAACCTGCTTGCCTGGTACGGCATGCCGCCCGGCTTGGTGTCGGTAATCCCCAACCCCCTGCTGTTCCCGCCGGTCGCGCGCGACGCGGCTGTTCGCGCCCGCTTCTGGGCCTCGGAGTCCACGACCGTTTTACTCAGTGTCGCGATGTTCCGGCCCGAGAAGAACCAGCGCGAGCTGGTCGAGATCGTCGCGGGCATGCCCGCCGAGCTCGACTGGCAGCTGTGGCTCGCCGGGGATGGCCCTGCCCGTGCCTCTTGCGAAAGGCTCGCCCGCGCCCGGGGCCTCAAGGACCGGGTCAAGTTTCTCGGCCTGTGGCCCGACCCGCGCCCGCTCTACGCGGCCGCCGACGTCGCTGTCCACGCCTCGTGGAGCGAGTCCCACTCCAACTTCCTGATCGAGGCCCAGGCGCACGGGCTGCCCGCGGTCGCCTCCACCGCCCAGGGAATCCGCGAATGCTTCATCCCCGGGGAGACCGGCTGGGAGGTTCCCGCCGGGGACCGCGCCGGGTTCATCGCGGCCCTGGCCCGGCTGATCGCCGAGCCGCCCGAACTGCGTGCGGCACGCTCGAAGAAGGCCGCGGCGTTTGCGCTCCAGGCCTTCGATCCGGCCCGGCAGACCCGGGCGCACCTCGAGCTGTTCGAGTCGCTCGTGCGGGTCGCCCGGACCTAGAGCCCGGCGTTTTTTTTGACATTTGGGCCCGCGCGCGTGTCTTCTGGGTCCTTGTCACCGAAGGCATCATCGGCACCGACGTGCATCCGGATCCGGGG
Organism: uncultured Opitutaceae bacterium; assembly: GCA_903862935.1. Classification (GTDB taxonomy): domain Bacteria; phylum Verrucomicrobiota; class Verrucomicrobiia; order Opitutales; family Opitutaceae; genus Palsa-1447. The sequence goes on along the minus strand of CAIOZY010000053.1, from coordinate 48,332 downwards.
CGCCCGCCAGAACAACCTGAAGGGCTTCGACCTGGATATTCCCCTGGGGCGGCTGATCGTCGTCACAGGGCTTAGCGGGGCAGGGAAAAGTTCCCTCGTCTTCGAAACCCTGCACGCCGAGGGCCAGAGGCGCTACGTGGAGACCTTCAGCGCCTACACGCGCCAGTTCCTCGACCTGCTGGCCAAGCCCAAGGTCGATCGGGTGGAGAACATTCCCCCGTCGATCGCGATCGGCCAGTCGAACACGGTCAGGACCTCGCGCTCCACGGTGGGGACGATGACCGAGCTGACCGACTACGCGAAGGTGTGGTTCAGCCATGTCGCCTCCTGCTTCGACCCCGAGACGGGGGAGCCCGTGACCGACGACAGCCCCCAGTCGATCTGGTCGGGGGCGCTCGCTCGCCACGCGGGGCGCAACCTGACCGTCACCTTCCGGGTTTCCCGGCCGGCGAGCCTGCCCTGGCGGGAGATCCTCTCGAGCCTGGAGGGCCAGGGCTACACGCGGGTCCTGGTCCCGCGGGCGCCGGCCGAGCCGGCGCGGATCGACGCCCTCCTCGCCCGGCCCGAGGCCCTGGACACCCCGCCCGTGACCCATCTATTGGTCGTCCAGGACCGGATTGCGATCCTCCCAGAGAACCGGGCCCGCTTCATCGAGGCGGCCGACGCGGCGCTGCACTTCGGGCGGGGCGAACTGGAGCTGTGGGCCGACTCCGAGAGGGTCGGCCAGTACTCGCGGGGGCTGCGCTCCCCTAAGAGCGGGCGGACCTTCCGGCCGGCCACCCCCGCCCTGTTCTCCTTCAACTCGCCTTTGGGCGCCTGCCCGCGGTGCCGGGGCTTCGGCCGGATCATCGAGATCGACTACCGCCTGGCGATCCCCGACCGCTCGGTCTCGATCGATGGCGGGGCGATCAAGTGCTGGGAGAGCGACGTCTACGGCGCCTCCAAAGACGACCTGAAGCGGTTCACCCGGAAAAGGGGGATCCCGACCGACGTGCCCTTCGCCGAACTCTCCGCCGAGCATCAGGCCTACGTGATCGACGGGGAGCCCGGCTACGGCGAGGAGAACGGCAAGGAGTGGCCCCGGTACTGGTACGGGGTGAAGGGTTTCTTCCGCTGGCTGGAGAAGACCACCTACAAGATGCACGTGCGGGTGTTCCTCTCGCGCTTCCGCACCTACAACGTCTGCCCGGACTGCGGCGGCTCCCGCCTGCAGCCCGAGGCGCTGTGCTGGAAGTGGCGCGGCCGCACCCTGCCCGAACTGTACCGGATGCCCGTCGGTGTTCTGGCGGCTTTGCTGCGCGAGCCCGGGCCGGAGGGCTCCTCGGACGGCCCCGCCGGGGCCGCGGCCCGCGACCTGGCGCTCGAGGCCATGCTCACGCGCCTGGGCTACCTCGAGCAGGTGAGCCTAGGCTACCTCACGCTCGACCGGCCCTCCCGAACGCTCTCCGGCGGCGAGGTCGAGCGGGTTAATCTGACATCGTGCCTGGGCACCTCGCTGGTCGACACCCTGTTCGTCCTGGACGAGCCGAGCGTCGGGCTCCACCCCCGGGACATCGACCGGCTGATCGCGATCATCCGCTCGCTCACCCGGGCCGGCAACACGGTCGTCGTGGTCGAGCACGACGAGGCGATGATCCGGGCGGCCGACCACGTGATCGAGGTCGGCCCCGAGCCCGGGGCGGGCGGGGGGCGGATCGTCTTCGAGGGCCCGGTGGCGGGGCTTCTGCGCTCGCCCTCGAGCATCACCGGGGCCTACCTGAGCGGCCGCCGCGCCGTGCCCGTTCCCCCGGTGCGCCGGCCGGTGGGCGGCGCGGCGGGCCCGCGCCTTCTCCTTGAGGGGGCGACTAAGCACAACCTGAAGGAGCTCGACGTCTCGATTCCGCTCGGCCGCCTGGTGTGCCTGTCGGGCGTGTCCGGTTCGGGCAAGTCAACCCTCCTCGACAACGTGATCTACCAGGGACTCCTCGAGCGCCGGCGCCAGCTCGCCGAGGACCCGGCCTCGATCCGCGAGGTCTCCGGGGACGGGGGCCTGGGCGACATCGTGCTCGTCGACCAGTCGCCGGTCGCGCGCACGCCGCGCTCCAACCCCGCCCTGTACACCGGGGCCTGGGAATTGATCCGCGGGCTCTACGCCCAGACCCCGGCCGCCCAGGCGGCCGGTTTCAGCGACTCGAGCTTCTCCTTCAACAGCGGGGACGGGAGGTGCGACCACTGCCTGGGCCTGGGCTACGAGCGGATCGAGATGCAGTTTCTGTCCGACGTCTTCGTCCCCTGTCCGGTGTGCGACGGGCGGCGGTTCAAGCCAGAGGTGCTCGCCATTTCCTGGAGCGGCCTGTCGATCGCGGCCCTTCTGGAGACCCCGGTCTCAGCGGCGATCCCTCTGTTTGGCGCCAACGAGGCGGTCCGGACCCGGCTGGAGGCCCTCGAGGCGGTCGGCCTGGGCTACCTTGCGCTGGGCCAGCCCCTGAACACCCTGAGCGGCGGGGAGTCCCAGCGCCTGAAGCTCGTCCGCTACCTCGGGCAGTTCGGGGGCGGCGAGGCGCCCGAGGCCGCCGCGGGGGCCCTTCTTCTCCTGGACGAACCCACCACCGGGCTCCACCGCCACGACGTGGGGGTCCTCCTGCAGGCCCTGCACCGCCTCGTCGACCGGGGCCACAGTGTCGTCGTCATCGAGCACAACCTCGATGTGCTCAAATCCGCCGACTGGATCCTCGAGATCGGCCCGGGGGCCGGCGAGCAGGGCGGCCGGATCGTCGCCGAGGGGACCCCCGAGTCGGTGGCCCTCGCCCCGACCGCGACGGCCCCGTACCTGAAGGCCGCCCTGGGCGGCTTCGCGCCCGCCGACGTAGGGCAGCGGCAACCCCAGGCCTCGGAGGAGGCCGTCGGGGGCGGCGGCCGCCCGACCGCTCTTTTGATCAGCGGCGCCCGGGAGAACAACCTGAAGAACCTTTCGCTATCGATTCCCCACCACGCCCTGAACGTCGTCACCGGCGTCTCCGGCTCGGGCAAGTCGACCCTGGCCTTCGACATCGTGTTCGCCGAGGGCCAGCGGCGCTTCATGGAGTCGATGTCCCCCTACGCGCGGCAGTTTGTTGAGCAGCTGCCGCGCCCGGCGGTCGACCGCGTGGCCGGGATCCCCCCGACCGTGGCGATCGAGCAGCGGGTGACCCGCGGCTCGCGAAAGTCGACCGTGGCGACGATCACCGAGGTGGCCCAGTACCTGCGGCTCCTGTACGCCCGGCTCGGCGTCCAGCACCACCCCGACTCCGACCGGCCGGTCGAGCCTTTGTCGGCCGCGGCGCTTCGCCGCCTGCTCGCCCGGTTGCTCCGCTCCCCCGCGGCCCGCCGGGCCCGGCACCTGTACCTGTGCTCGCCGCTCATCCGCGGCCGCAAGGGCCACCACCAGCCGATCGCCACCTGGATCGGGCGCCAGGGTTACGAGTTGATGCGGATCGACGGGCGGCTGACCCGGGTGGACGCCTTCCGAAAGCTCGACCGCTACAAGGAGCACGACGTGGAGGCCGTCGTCGCCGACCTGAAGTCCGCGGGGCGGGCCGCCGCCGGAGCCCTGGACGAGGCGATCCGCCTCGGCTCCGGAAGCTGCTTTGTGGCGACCGAGCGGGGCGTGGTCCTGTCGTGGTTTTCGCGGACCCGCACCGACGCCCAGACCGGCGAGTCCTTCCCCGAGCTCGACCCGAAGCACTTCTCGTTTAACTCCCCCCGCGGGTGGTGCCCGGCCTGCCGCGGGCACGGCCGGATCCTGCCGTGGATGCTCGAAAAGGAGGACGACGAGGACGACCCCCAGGCGCGCCTGCGGGAGTTGGGGATCGACCCGGCCGAGGAGATCCCCGGCGAGGGGCGGCCCTGCCCGGTCTGCGCCGGAGAGAGGCTCAACCGGACCGCCCGGGCCGTTAAGCTCCACTTCCGGCGGGGCGATCCCCTCTCCCTTCCGGCGCTCCTGCGGCTGAACGCCTCGCAGCTGCGGGCCCAGTTGCGGGCGCTCCCCGCGGATTCCCGCAGCCGGATCATCTCGGCCGACATCGTCCCGCAGATCGAGGAGCGCCTGCGCTTCCTCGACCGCGTCGGCCTGGACCACCTCTCGCTGGACCGGCCGACGGAGACCCTGTCCGGCGGCGAGGCCCAGCGGATCCGGCTCGCCGCGCAGCTCGGCTCGAACCTCTCCGGGGTGCTCTATGTCCTGGACGAGCCGAGCATCGGGCTGCACGCCCGGGACAACGAGCGGCTGATCGGGGCGCTCCGGGCGCTGCAGGCCCTGGGCAACACGCTTCTGGTGGTAGAGCACGACGACGAGCTGATGGCCGCGGCCGACCACATCATCGACCTGGGCCCCGGGGCCGGGATCCACGGCGGCGAGGTCCTCGCGGCGGGCACCCCCGCGCAGATCATGCGCAGCAAGCGGTCGCTGACCGGGCTTTTCCTCGCGCGCGGTATCGCCCATCCCCTGCGCGGGGCCTACCGCACGCTGGAGGGCGCCGCATTCCTGGAGCTTCTCGGGGCGAGGCACCGCAACCTGCGGGGTTTCGACCTGAAGCTGCCCCTCGGCCGGCTGATCCTGGTCGCCGGCCCGAGCGGCGCCGGAAAGTCGACCCTGTGCCGCGACCTGCTCCAGCCGGCCGTGGACCAGGCGATAAAAAGCGGCAAACGCCGGATCAAGGCGGGGGCCCTGCAGTTCCCGACCGGGGAAGGCGCAGGCGCCCCCTTCGACGAACTGCGGCTCCCGCAGGCCCTGCGCTCGGTCATCACCGTGGACCAGTCCCCGATCGGCAAGACCCCGCGCTCGACCCCCGCCACCTACCTCGGGATCTTTGACCCGATCCGGCAGTTTTTCGCGTCGCTGCCCGAGGCGAAGCTTCGCGGCTACAGCGCCTCGCGCTTCTCCTTCAACGTCGAGGGGGGCCGCTGCCCAACTTGCCAGGGCGCCGGGCGGATCAAGTTCGAGATGTCATTCATGCCGGACACCTTCCTGCCGTGCGAGGACTGCCGCGGCTCCCGCTACAGCCCGGAACTGTCGGACATCACCTGGAAGGGCCGCTCGGTGGGCCAGATCCTGGAGCTGACCTTCGAGGAGGCGGCTGTGTTCTTCGACTTCCACGCCCAGCTGGGGCCGGTGTGCCGACTCATGGTCGACTGCGGGCTGGGCTACCTCACGCTCGGCCAGAGCTCCCCGACCCTCTCGGGCGGCGAGGCCCAGAGACTGAAGCTGGTCACCGAGCTGTCGAAGGGGATAGCGACCGTGCGCGAGATCCGGCGGGGCGAGACCCCGCGCAACCTCTATCTGCTGGAGGAGCCCACGATCGGGCTGCATTCCAGCGACTGCGAGAAGTTGATCGGTGTCTTGCACTCCCTGGTCGACCAGGGGCACACCGTCGTCGTGATCGAGCACAACCTGGACCTGATCGCCGAGGCCGACTACGGCGTGGAGCTGGGGCCGGGCGGCGGCCCGGACGGCGGGGAGCTGATCTACCAAGGCGACCTCGCGGGGCTCCTGCGGGTCCGCCGGAGCCCGACGGCCCCGTACCTGGCGCGAAAGCTCAAGGGCGGGCCCGCCCTCAGCGGGCCGCGGCGACGCTAGCGTCGTGGGCCCGGGCGGCCTCCTGGACGACCTTGATCAGTTCGCCGAGGGTCACGGGCTTGAGCAGGTAGCGGAAGAGCGCCGCCTCGTTCACGCTCCTCAGGAGCATCTCCGGCTTCATGTAGCCGGTGACGAGAATCCGCTGCATGTGGGGGTACTCCTCGCGGGCGCGGACCAGGAAGCTCATGCCGTTTCCCCCGGGCATCAGGTGGTCGGCAACCACGACCTTGAAGGACTGCTGGCGCAGGAGGAACTCGGCCTCGCGGGCCGAGTTCACGGTCTTGACCTTGAAATAGGGCGAAAGGGCGGCTTCGAACACGTCGAGCAGCGGCTGTTCATCGTCGACCAAAAGCACCGGTTCAGTCGGCGCCGCTGGCGCGGGGTTCTGGTCCGAATTGCTCATTCCCGGGAGGATGAGGCTTGAGACCGGGGTGGCAAATCCAAACCACGGCCCGCCGGCGGCGATGGCGCCCGGTTTTGATTTGCACCGGGGGAGCAACGCGGGTTGAACAGGGGTGGAAAATTCGCGATGGCTACAACCGATCTGCAGTCCGCCGCCAGCTCCGGAACGCTGGCCCAGGTCCCTCCCGCCGAAATGACGGTGGAGGCCCTTTGTGCGCCCAATGCGTCCGGCAACACCGCGCTCCACCTGGCCGCAAAGTACGGCGGCCTGATCGACCTGCCGAAGGGGATCCTCTCCGCAAAGCTTCTGGCGATCCGAAACTACGCCGGATACACCCCGCTCCACCACGCCGCGATCGGCGGGCATTTGAACCAGGTGCCCGCGGAGCTGCTCACGCCGGCTGCCCTCGCCGCGCGCAGCAACGCCGGGTACACCGTCTTCCATGTCGCCGCCGCCCAGGGAAACCTCGCCCAGCTGCCGACGGGCCTGCTCACCGAGGAGGTGCTCCTCGACCGCTCCGAGGTCGGAAACACGCTCTTCCACGAGGCGGCCGAAAACGGGACCCTGGACCGGATTCCGGCAGGGCTCCTGACGCAAGCGGCCCTCGGGCAGGCCAACCGGGCCGGCGAGACGGTGCTCCACGCGGCGGCCTTCAACGGCCACCTCGACCAAGTGCCGCGCGAGCTGCTGACCCTTGCGGGCCTGCGGGCGAAGACGGGCGCCGGTGACACGGTCTTCCACGCCGCGGCCATTTCCGGCCACCTGGGCCAGATCCCCGCGGAGCTGCTCACCCACGAGAACCTGGTCGCCGCAAGCCGCAACGGCTTCACCGCGATCCACGCGGCCGCCGAGACCGGGCAGCTCGACCGGATCCCGCGGGGCCAGCTCACCGCCGACTTGCTGCTCACGCCCAACGAGAACGGCGACACCCCTCTCCACGCCGCCGCCTTCACCGGCCACCTCGACCAGATCCCCGTCGAACTGCTCACCCCCGAGCGGATCAAGACCCGCAATTACGACGGGGTCACGGTCCTCCAAGCCGCGGTCAGCCGGGGATTTGGGGAGCAACTGCCCGCGGCCTTGAGGCCCCGGCCGCCGGGGTTCATCCGCCGCCTGCTGCGCCGGCTTGCCGCAGCGCCCGTTCCGTTCGCCCACTAGGGCAGCCCGGGCGCGACCTAATGGACCGCCTGCGAGCCCCTACTAACCGGGGCCGCTGGGTCCATTTTCCCCTTCCCCTAGCCCGCGCGCTTGGGTTTCATTGGGGCCTCTGGGTTAACATCTTCCTGCGCTCATGAACACCACCATCACAGCCATCACAGCCCGCGAGATCATCGATTCGCGCGGAAATCCGACGATCGAAGTCGACGTCAAGCTCTCGGGCGGAATCACCGGCCGGGCCGCCGTTCCCTCGGGCGCCAGCACCGGGGAGCACGAGGCCCTCGAACTCCGCGACGGCGACAAGGCGCGCTTCGGCGGCAAGGGCGTCCTGAAGGCGGTCGCCAACGTGAAGGCGGAGATCGCCCCGGCCCTCGTCGGCCACGACGCCTGCGACCAGGTCGGGGTCGACCGCGCCATGATCCGGCTGGACGGGACCGCCACCAAGTCGAAGCTCGGCGCAAACGCGATCCTCGGTGTGTCGCTGGCGACCGCGAAGGCGGCCGCCGCGGCGGTGAACCTTCCCCTCTACAAGTACCTGGGCGGGCCCAACGCCAAGGTCCTGCCGGTCCCCATGATGAACATCATGAACGGCGGCGCCCACTCGGACGCCCCGATCGACTTCCAGGAGTTCATGATCATGCCGGTCGGCGCCCGCTCCTTCGCCGAGGGCCTGCGCTATGGCTGCGAGGTCTTCCACGCCCTGAAGAAAGTCCTCAAGGACAAGGGGCTGTCGACGGCGGTCGGGGACGAGGGCGGCTTCGCCCCGAAGCTCGAGTCCACGGAGGCCGCGATCGAGGCGATCGCCCTCGCCGTAAAGAACGCCGGCTACAAGCTCGGCAAGGACGTCGCGCTCGCCCTGGACTCCGCCGCCTCGGAGTTCTACGTGCCGGAGAAGAAGCGCTACGTCTTCAAGAAGTCCGACGGCCGCTCGCTGACCGGGGACCAGATGGTCGATTTCTACAAGCAGCTGACTGCGAAGTACCCGATCGTCTCGATCGAGGACGGCTGCGCGGAGAATGACTGGGAGACCTGGAAGAAATTGACCGACGCGATCGGATCCAAGGTTCAGCTGGTCGGCGACGACCTGTTCGTCACTAACACGCAGTTCCTCAAGCGCGGGATAGACACCGGCACGGCCAACTCGATCCTCGTCAAGGTCAACCAGATCGGGTCGCTGACGGAAACCTTCGACGCGGTCGAGATGGCCATGGAGGCCGGCTACACCGCCGTCATCTCCCACCGCTCGGGCGAGACCGAGGACACGACGATCGCGGACATCGCGGTTGCGACCAACGCCGGCCAGATCAAGACCGGATCGCTGTGCCGCACCGACCGCGTCGCCAAGTACAACCAGCTGCTCCGGATCGAGGAGGAATTGGGCGCGAGCGCGATCTACGGGGGCAAGCTCTGAGCCGCCCCCGTCACTCCACCGCGGCGATGTAGCCGCGCAGGTATTCGCTTTCGGGCATCGTCGCCAGGACCGGGTGGTCCGGCGGCTGGTGGCACCATTCGAGGATCCGCACGCGCCGCTTCGCATCGGCGGCGGCCGACGCGAGCACCCCGCGAAGGTCCGCATCCTGCATGTGGTGCGAGCAGCTGAAGGTGGCCAGAATCCCGCCGGGGGCCAGCATGCGCATCGCCCGCAGGTTGATCTCCTTGTACCCGCGCAGGGCCCCCTCCATCGCGCCCCGGGATTTTGCGAAGGGCGGCGGGTCGAGGACCACGACCTCCCAGGACGGGTCTTTTGCGCGGGCCGCATCGTTGAGCCAGTCGAAGACGTTCACCGCAGCGAACTCCGCCTTGAGCCCGTTTTGTTTGGCGTTTTTGTCCGCGGCATCCAGAGCGTCTGCGGCGCTGTCCAGCCCCAGGACGTGGGCTGCCCCCGCCCGGGCCGCCTGCAGGGCGAACGGGCCCTGGTTGCAGAACGCGTCGAGCACCCGTTTTCCCGCGCAGTACCGGGCGACCGCGGTGTGGCTCGGCCGCTGGTCCAGGTAAAAGCCGGTCTTCTGGCCGGCCTCCAGGTCCAGCCAGTACTCGATCCCGTCGATTCTCACCCAGCGCGGGGCCCAGGGCTGCCCGGAGCGCGTGTGGCGCTCGAGTGGCAGCCCCTCCAGGCGCCGGATCGTGGCGTCATTGCGGAAGATGATTTCGGCGGAACCGACCAGCTCGTGGAGGAGATCCCCGACCAGGGCCGAGACCGTCTCCATGGCGAGCGTCTGGATCTGGACCACCAGCGCCTCCTCAAACTGGTCCACAACCACCCCCGGCAGCTCGTCGGACTCCGACCAGACGAGCCGGCGGCATCCGCCCGTCCCGCCCCTGCGGGCTAGGGCGCGCTTCAGGGCCCCGCGGAGGTAGTCGGCGTTCAGCGAGACCGAATCCCGGCTCAGGCGCCGCCAGACGATCTGGGACTTTCCGTTGTAGAGGCCCGATCCGAGGAAGCGGCCCGTGCGGTCGCGGCACTCGACGACCTGCCCGTCGCAGTCGGGGGGCAGGAGCCCCACGACCTCGTTGGCGAAGACCCACGGGTGCCCGGAAAGGACGCGCGAACGCACGTTGGGCTTGAGCTTGAGTGAGGGCTGCTGCGGCATGGGGCCGATCATCCTCCGGCAGGGCCGGGGTTAGAAGCCGAATCTTCCGAGAGACCCGGATCTTTCGGCCTACTCGAACTGCTTGCGGAGGACCTCGAGCTGGGCCTTGGCCGTCTCCAGCTCCGAGCGCAGGGCGGCCACCTCACGCTCGAGTTTGTCCAGCCGCTCGTTCTCGAGCCGGACGGCGACTGTGGCCGGCTCCACCCGGGCCTCCCGGGCCTGGGCCTGCGTCGCCACCGGCCCGCCCAGGAGCTGGGCGTAGCGCTCCTCCTTCATTCCCGGCTGGCGGGGCAGCCGCACCGCCAGGGGCTGCGGGGTGAAGGCGGCGAGTCCGTCGAGGGCCGCCTGGGCCTCGGCCAGGCTCTCGAACTCGTACATCCGGCCCGTGCGGGAGCGCACCTCGCCGACGGTCTGCGGCCCCCGCAGCATGAGGACGCACAAAGCCGCCATCTCCGGAGGGGTCACCTGGAAGGCGTCCCCCAGCCGGTGCCCGTACTTGGGCACCCGGCTGTCCGCGCCCTGAAACTGGAAGGCGAATTTGCGCTCTCGCAGCCCATCGAGCGCCCGCACCACGGTGTGCTCATCCAGGCTCAAGACCGGGTCGCGGTTCGAGGACTGATTGCAGGCATTGACCAAGGCGTTCAGGGTCAGCGGGTAGTAGTCCGGGGTTGTGATCTGCTTCTCGACGAGGCTGCCGAGCACCCTGATCTCGACGGGGTGCAGGGAGGTATCCGGGCCTGTGTCCATGGCCCGCACAGGCTGCGGGGGCCGGGAGCCCGAGGCAATGCCGATCCGAGGACTGCAGCCCGCCCGGTGCCCCACCCGGCAATCCCTTCCCCCCTTGCCAGGGCCGGCAATTCCGGCATACTCGATTCTTTTCCCGTGTCAGCCGCCGCCCAAATAGCCCGCCGCCGCACCTTCGCGATCATCTCCCACCCCGACGCGGGGAAGACGACGCTGACGGAGAAGTTTCTGCTGTACGGAAACGCCATCCACCTGGCAGGGGCGGTGCGCGACCGAAAGAACCAAAGGGCGACAACCTCGGACTGGATGGAATTGGAAAAGCAGCGCGGGATCTCGATCAGCTCCACGGTGCTCCAGTTCGACTACGCGGGCTACGCCGTGAACCTGCTCGACACCCCGGGGCACAAGGACTTTTCGGAGGACACCTACCGGGTCCTCACCGCGGTCGACGCGGCCCTCATGGTGATCGACGCCGCGAAGGGCGTGGAGACCCAGACCCGCAAGCTCTTCGAGGTGTGCCGGCGCCGCGGGGTGCCGATTTTCACCTTCATGAACAAGTGCGACCGGCCGACGCGAAACCCGCTCGAGCTGCTCGACGAGCTGGAGAGCGTCCTGGGGCTGCAGTCCTCGCCGGTTGTCTGGCCCCTGGGCAACGGGCCTTCCTTCCGCGGGGTCTTCGACCGGCGCAGCCGCCAGGTGCACCTCTTCGAGCGGGTCCCGGGCGGGGCCTACCAGGCCCCCGTCCAGGTGGCCTCCCTCGACGACGAGTTGGTGCGCAACAAGCTCGATTCCGACGCCCACGCCGAGGCCCGGGAGCAGCTGGCGATGCTCGACGGGGCCGGGCACCCGTTCGACCTTGCGGCGGTCCGCGCCGGCAGGCAGACGCCCGTGTACTTCGGGAGCGCCGTCAATAACTTCGGGATCCAGCTCCTCCTGGACGGGTTCCTCAACGACTCGATCCCGCCTCAGCCCCGCCGCGACATCCCGGTGGACCATCCGAAGTTCTCCGGCTTCATCTTCAAGATCCAGGCCAACATGGATCCCAAGCACCGCGACCGGATCGCCTTCCTGAGGGTCTGCTCGGGCAAGTTCGATCGCGACATGAGCGTCATCCACCAGCGCACCGGCCGCACGGTGCGGCTGTCGTCCTCCCACAAGCTCTTCGGGCAGGAGCGGGCCACGGTCGACGAGGCCTGGCCGGGCGACGTGATCGGCCTGGTGGGCCACGACGCCTTCGGGATCGGGGACACCCTCACCGAGGACCGCGCGATCCGCTTTGACGAGATCCCCCGGTTTCCGCCGGAGGTCTTCACCTACATCTCCAACCCCAACCCCTCCGACGCGAAGCGCTACCGCGCCGGGCTGGAGCAGCTCCTCCAGGAGGGGGTCGTGCAGTCCCTCAGCCCCCGCCTGGCCCCGCCGGGATCGACCCTGCTCGCCGCGGTGGGCCCGCTGCAGTTCGAGGTCGTGCAGTGGCGCCTGAAAAGCGAGTACGGCGCCGAGTCCCGGCTCGAGGCGGTCCCGTGGACTGTGCTGCGCTGGGTCGAGCCCCACCCCCTACTGGAGAACCCGGGAAAGCTGGTCGTCGCCACAGGGGTGAGCTTCGGGGTGGACCGCCTCAACCACCCGATCGTCCTTTTCCCCAACGACTGGACGATGCGGTACTTCGTCGAGAAAAACCCCGATTTGAAGCTGCTCGAGCTGCCCCCCACCGGAGAATCGCCCCAGGATGCAAAAAGCTCGTTGAGGTCGGAGCGCGCGCCCGTTTAGTGGTGCGTCGAAAATGATGCTCAAGCCCACGACAACCCTTTTTCTGGCCCTGGCCTGCTGCGCCGCGAGTTTCGGCGCGAACCGCTTCACCCCGGCCGCCTACCGCAGCGCGATCGTCATGGACGCGGCGAGCGGCGAGGTGCTCTTCTCCGACCACGCGGACCTGATGAGCCCCCCGGCGAGCATGACCAAGCTCATGACCTTCGCCGTCCTCGACGACCGGATCAAGAGCGGCGCCCTCTCCCTCCAGACGCCGGTCACCGTGACCGCGGCCGACGCCCGCGTGGCGATGATGCGCGACAGCACGAGCGTGTGGCTGAAGGCCGGGGAGGTCTTCCCGATCGAGGAACTGATCTACGCGATGATGATTCAGTCGGCCAACGACGCGGCCGTCGCGGTGGCCCGCACGGTCGCCGGCTCGGTCCCGGCCTTCGTGGAGCTGATGAACGCCAAGGCGAGGGAACTGGGCATGACCCACTCCGTCTTCAAGACGCCCAACGGGCTGCCGCCCCCGGACCGGAGGATTTCCGACGGCGACCTGACGACCCCGCGCGATTTTGCGCTCCTGAGCCGCTACCTGGTGCTCCACACCGACATCCTCAAGTACACGTCGGTGAAGAACCGGAACTTTGCCTTCGGGAAGCGCTTCCCGCCGACACAGATGACCAACCACAACCATCTGCTGGGCAAGATCGCCGGGGTGGACGGCCTGAAGACCGGCTTCACCAACGGCGCGGGTTTCTGCCTGGCGGCGACCGCCCATCGCGGGGACCGCCGCGTGATCGTTGTCATGATGGACAGCCCCGACTCCAAGAGCCGGGACCTGAAGGTTTCGCAGCTGATTGAGTTTGGGTTCACGGCGCATCCGATCGGAGGGCCCCTCTCCCCTGCGCCCGCGCCCGCGCCTGCATCCGCTTCCGCACCCAGCCCCGCCCCCGTCGCCGCCGGAGGCGGGCCCCGGATCGAGTTTGCCCTGCCGGCCGGCACGCGGTGAGCGCCAACCACAATATCCTGCGTTTCCGGGACGTCACCGTCCACTACGGCCGCCAGCCGGCCCTGGAGAGCGTGACCCTCGACATCCCCTGCGGGAGCCTGACGGCGATCCTCGGGCCGAACGGCGCTGGGAAAAGCACGCTCCTGCGGGCGTGCCTGGGCTGGATGCCGCTCACCCGCGGCGAGATTCTGATCGGGGACGCCCACCCCGAGCACGCCCTTCCCCGGCTCGCCTACCTCCCCCAGCGCCACGCGGTCGACTGGGACTTTCCGATCACGGTCCGCGGGGTGGTCGAGCAGGGCTGCTACCCGGCGCTTTCCTTTTGGCGCTCGCCCTCGGAGCAGGAGCGCTCGCGGGTCGACCGGGCGATGGAGGAACTCGGGCTGACGGCCCTTTCGGGCCGGCAGATCAGCCGCCTGTCCGGCGGGCAGCAGCAGCGCGTGTTCCTCGCCCGGGCGCTGGCCCAGGGGGCGGACATCTTCCTTCTGGACGAGCCCTTCTCCGGACTCGACCTGGCCGCCCGGGACGAACTCGCCCACATCCTCGTTTCCTGGGAGGCCCAGGGCCGCACGGTTCTCGCGGCGATGCACGACCTCGAGCTCGTCCGCAGGGTCTTCACCCGCGGGGTCCTGCTCTCGACCCGGTTGGTCGCCGACGGGCCCCTCGCGGCGGTTCTGGCGGAGCCGAGCCTGCAGGCGGCCCTCCCGCCCCGCGAGGCGGCCAGACAGGCGGAGGCCGCCCGATGAGTTTCCGGGAGATCTTCCTGTCGCCCTTCGCGTATGAATTCATGCGCCGCGGCATGCTCTCGGCGCTGCTGCTGAGTTTGAGCGGCGGGCTTCTGGGCAGTATCCTGGTCCTGCGCCGCATGGCCCTCATGGGCGACGCCCTCTCCCACTCGCTCCTGCCGGGAATCGCCGTCGCCTGGCTCGTCTTCGGGGCGAGCACCCCGGCCCTGATCGCCGGCGCACTGGTCGCGGGGCTACTGACCGCGCTCGGAAGCGCCCTCCTCAGCCGGCTCACCCGGGTCAAGGAGGACGCCGCCTTCGGCTCCCTGTTCATCATTTTCTTCGGAACCGGAGTCGCCCTCCTAAGCCGGCTGCCCACCCGGCTCAACCTCGAGCACTTCCTGTTCGGCAGCATCCTCGGTATCAGCGGCGCGGACCTGCGGCTCACTGCGGCGATCTCCGCGGTGACCCTTGCCGCCTTCGTGGCCGGCCGCCGCTGCATCCTTCTGGAGACCTTCGACCCGGTGTTCTACCGGGCCACCGGGGGGCGCGGCGGGTGGGTGCACGTGGGGCTGCTGACCCTGACCGTCCTCAACCTCGTCGCTGCCCTCCAGACCATGGGGGTGGTCCTATCCCTGGGGCTGTTCCTGCTTCCGGCCGTGAGCGCGTACCTGTGGTGCGACCGCTTCGGCCTGCTGCTGGCCTGCGCCGTCGGGATCGCCGCCGTCTGCTCCCTGGCCGGGATCCTCATCAGCTACCATGCGGGCCTGGCGAGCGGGGCCTCGATCGTCATGTGCCTGGGGGCGGTCTTCCTCGCCTCGGCCGTCTTCAGCCCGCGGCACGGGGTCGCCGGCCGCCTCGTTGCCTCGATGCGCGAGCACCGCAGCGTGCACCATTCCCGGGACTAACGATGACCGAAGCGGTCAAATCCTACCTCCTGGGCCTTCAGGACTCGATCTGCGCCGGGCTCGAGCAGGAGGACGGTGTGGGCCGATTCCGCGAGGACCTCTGGCAGAGCGCCGCCGGCGGCGGGGGCCGGACGCGGATCCTCGCCGAGGGCGCGGTCTTTGAGAAGGCCGGAGTCGCCTTCTCCCATGTGCGCGGAACGCGGCTACCCCCGTCGGCGACGGCGAGCCGTCCGGAGCTTGCGGGACGGCCCTGGGAGGCTCTCGGGGTATCGCTCGTCATCCACCCGCGAAACCCCTTCGTCCCTACAAGCCACGCGAACATCCGGTTTTTCTGGGCCCCGCCGCGGGGGGTCGCCAAGGACGTGTTCTGGTTCGGAGGCGGCTTCGACCTGACGCCCTACTACGGCTTCCGCGAGGACGCCGTCCACTGGCACCGCACCGCCCGCTCCGCGGTCGCGCCCTTCGGGGCCGCGTTCTATCCGCGGTTCAAGCGGACGTGCGACGAGTACTTCTTCCTCAAGCACCGCGGCGAGGCCCGCGGGGTCGGAGGGCTGTTCTTCGACGACTTGAATGAACTCGGGTTCGACACGAGTTTCGCCCTCGCCCGGGCCGTCGGGGACGCCTTCATCCCGGCCTACCGGCCGATCGTCGCGCGGCGCAAGGCGACCCCCTACACCGACCGGGAGCGGCAGTTCCAGTTGTACCGCAGGGGCCGATACGTGGAGTTCAACCTGGTGTACGACCGGGGAACCCTCTTCGGCCTGCAAAGCGGAGGTCGCACCGAGTCGATCCTCATGAGCCTGCCCCCCCTGGTGCGCTGGGACTACGGCTGGACCCCGGAGGCGGGCAGCGCCGAGGCCCGGCTGAAGGACGATTTCCTCGCCCCGCGCGATTGGCTCGCCTCGGAGGCCCCGCAGACCTGAGAATCCCCCCCCGCTGACTCCATGAACTCCCGCGAACGCTTCCTTGCCGCCTGCGCGCGCCGCCCCCTGGGCCGGCCGCCGGTGTGGATCATGCGCCAGGCGGGCCGCTACCTGCCCGAGTACCGCGAGTTAAAGTCCAAGCACGGCTTCCTCGGGATGGTCCGCACCCCGGAGCTCGCCGCCGAGGTGACCCTCCAGCCCGTGCGGCGCTTCGCCCTGGACGCGGCGATCCTGTTCTCCGACATCCTGGTCGTTCCCGAGGCTCTGGGCCAGGGCTACCGGTTCCGCGACGAGGGGGGGATTGCGATGGAGTACCGGCTGGACAGCCGGGCCCAGATCGACGCCCTGGCCCCCGGTTGCGAGGCTCCGGCCAAGCTCCAGTACGTGGGGCAGGCCCTGAAGCTGCTGCGCCGGGAACTCGCCGGGACGAAGGCCCTCCTGGGATTCGGCGGGTCGCCCTGGACCCTGGCCACGTACATGGTGGAGGGAGGCAGCTCCGAGGACTTCAGCCGGATCAAGGCCCTGTTCTACACCGACCGGGGATCCTTTGAGGCCCTGATGTCGCGCCTGTGCGAGGCGCTGGTCGCCTATTTCCGGATGCAGATCGACTCCGGAGCGGACGCGATCCAGATCTTCGATTCCTGGGGCGGGATCATCCCCGGGGTGGACTACGAGGAGGCCTCGCTAAAGTGGGTCCGCCAGATCGTCTCCGCCCTGCCGGCCGGGTTCCCCGTGATCTTGTTTGCGAAGGGCACCGCCCCGCAGCTCGCCTCCCAGGCCGCCTGCGGGGTCGCCGCGGTGAGCCTCGACTGGACGGTCGACCTCTCAAGCGCCCACGCCTCCCTCCCCCCCGGCCACCCGGTCGCCCTCCAGGGCAACCTCGACCCGGTGCTGCTCAACACGACCCCGCAGATCGTCCGCCGGGAGACCTCGCGGCTGCTCACATCGATGCGGGGCAGGGCCGGCCACATCCTGAACCTCGGCCACGGAATCCTGCCGGAGGCTAAGATCGAGTGCGTCGAGGCCCTGGTCGACACCGCGGTCAGCTGGACCTGATCCCGGGCCCCCGGGGGGCGCAAAAAGCGCAATTAATGCGCAGCGGCCGGACCGGCCCCTGTGTATGATTTTCCGACCACCATGGCCCAGTCCTCCTCCCCCCAGCACATCGCCGTCCTAGGCGGTGGGATCGCCG
Organism: uncultured Opitutaceae bacterium; assembly: GCA_903862935.1. Classification (GTDB taxonomy): domain Bacteria; phylum Verrucomicrobiota; class Verrucomicrobiia; order Opitutales; family Opitutaceae; genus Palsa-1447. The sequence continues at coordinate 31,331 of CAIOZY010000053.1, read as the reverse complement.
GCCTCGCCGCAGCCCACCGCCTCGCCTCACTCGGCCACCGGGTGCGCCTCTTCGAGCAGTCCGGCCGCATCGGCGGGGCCGTCCGCTCCGAATCGGCCGGCGGTTGGCTGGTCGAATGCGGGCCCAACTCCCTCCAGGAGTCGAGCGAGGAGGTCGCCGGCTGGTGGAAGGAGTTCGGGCTGGACGGGGATCGCCTGGAGGCAAGCCCCCTGGCGAAGAACCGCTATCTGGTCCGCAACGGGAGGCTGGTCCCGGTGCCGATGGGGCCCGGCTCCTTCTTCACGACACCGCTGTTTTCCGCCGGCGCCAAGGCCCGGCTCTTCGGGGAGCTGTTCTCCCGGAAGAGGACCCGCACCGGCGAGGCGAGCGTCGGGCAGTTCCTGAGGGACCACTTCGGGGCGGAGGTCGTGCGCTACGCCGTCCAGCCGATGATCAGCGGGATCTACGCTGGGGACCCGGAGCGGCTGAGCGCCCGGGAGATCTTCCCCCAGTTGTGGGAACTGGAGCGCACCCACGGGTCGCTCCTGCGGGGCCTGATCGCGGGGGCAAAGGCCAAGCGCGCGGCCGGGAAAAAGACGATCGCCAAGCTGATCTCGTTCCGCGGGGGGCTCACTGCCTTCCCCGAAGCCGTCGCCTCCCGGCTGCCCGCCGGCTCGATCGCCCTAAAAAGCCGGGTCGAGCGCCTGGTCCCCGGAGACGGCTGGCGGGTCATCGGAAGCGGCGAGGCGGGCCCGTTCGAGGAGCGCTTCGACCGCGTCGTCTCGACCCTGCCGGCCCCGGCCCTGGCACGCCTCGTGGTGGGCGCGGGGGCGGAGCGCCCCCTGGCCTCCCTCGAAGGGATCGAGCATCCGGCCGTGACCTCGCTTTTTCTCGGCTACCGGCGCGACCAGGTGGCCCACCCCCTGGACGGCTTCGGCGCCCTGGTCCCCTCCGCCGAGAAGCGCTCGGTGATCGGGATCCTGTTTTCCTCGAGCCTGTTCCCGGGGCGCGCCCCCGAGGGGCACGTGGGGCTGACGGTTATGATCGGCGGCATGCTCCAGTGCGATGTCGCCCGCCTCCCCCTCGAGCGGCTCCTGGAGCTCGCCCGGGCCGACCTGAAAGACCTGGTCGGGGCGACCGGGGAGCCCGTGTTCGTCCGCCACAGCTTCTGGCCGCAGACCATTCCCCAGTACGGTCTGGCCCACGCGGGCTTCCGCGAGAGCATCGCCCGGTGCGAGCGGTCAAACCCCGGGCTCTTTGTCGGCGGGCAGGCTGTCGACGGAATATCCGTGTGCCAGTGCTTCAAGGCCGGCCGGGCCCTCGCCGAGCGCGCTCTCGCCCCGGCCTGAGCGCTTTTCCGAAAACGGCTCCGCAGAACGGTCTCCGCGAGGCCATCCACCCTTGACTCATCCCGGGGGTGGAGTAGCCTCGCCAGCTTTTCTTTGGCATGGCCCAGGACCTGAAAGACACCCTCCAGCTTCCGAAGACCGACTTCCCGATGCGAGCCGGGCTGGCCCAGCGCGAGCCGGGCCGGGCCAAGCACTGGGCCGAGCAGGGGCTCTACGAAGCGATCCAGAAAAACCGCGCGGGCGCTACCGCCTTTGTCCTTCACGACGGACCGCCGTTCACCAACGGGGACGTCCACATCGGCACGGCCCTCAACAAGACCCTCAAGGACATCATCGTCCGCTACAAGGCGATGCGCGGGTTCAGGACCCCCTACGTCCCCGGCTGGGACTGCCACGGACTGCCGATCGAGCAGAAGGTCACCCGCTCCCTGCAGGAGAAGAACCTCCAGGTCTCGACCGGGGAACTCAGGCGCCTGTGCGACGAGTTCTCGGAGGAGTGGATCGGCAAGCAGAGGGCCCAGTTCCAGCGGCTCGGGGTCCTCGGCGACTGGAAAAACGAGTACAAGACCAAGGCCCCCGCCTACGAGGCCGACATCCTGCGCACGTTTGCCTCCTTCATCGACAAGGGCCTGGTCTATCGCAGCAAGAAACCGGTCTATTGGAGCATCCCCTTCGAGACCGCCCTCGCCGAAGCCGAAATCGAGTACAAAAACCACGTTTCGCCCTCGGTGTGGGTCCGTTTCCCGGTGCCGCCCGCCGAGGCCGTAAAGTTCGGCCTTCCCCCGGACAAGCCCTTGAGCGTCGTCATCTGGACGACCACCCCTTGGACGCTGCCGGCGAACCTGGCGATCGCGGTCCACCCGGACATTGAGTACGCGGTCGCCGAGGTCGGCTCGGAGCGGATCCTCGCCGCGCGCCTGCTGCTGTCCTCGCTCGCCTCCGCCGCCAAGCTCGATCAGGCGCCCGCAGTCCTGAAGACCCTGGCCGGCAAGGCGCTCGAGGGCCTGGCCGCCCGCCACCCCTTCATCGACCGCGCCTCGCCGGTCGTCCTGGCCGATTATGTGACGACCGAGACCGGCACCGGATGCGTGCACACCGCGCCCGGCCACGGCGCGGAGGACTACATTACCGGCCTGAAGTACGGACTGGAGATCTACTGCCCGGTCGGCGACAGCGGCAAGTTTCTCGACGACGGACGCGTGCCCGCGGACCTGGTCGGGCTCACCACCCTGGAGACGGTGGAGGACATCGAGAAAAAGCGCACCTCAACGGCCAACATCGGTGTCCTGAAGAAACTGGACTCGGTCGGGGCGCTTTTCGCCAAGCAGCGCTTCGAGCACAGCTACCCGCACTGCTGGAGGTCGAAAACCCCCATCATCTTCCGCGCGGTCGACCAGTGGTTTGTCGCCTTCGACAAGGCCGACTCATCCGGCCAGACCGAGCGGGCGCAGGCCCTGACGGCGATCGACGCGGTGCGCTGGATCCCTGTCTGGGGTCAGGCCCGGATCCGCGGCGCGGTCGAGAGCCGGCCCGACTGGTGCATCAGCCGCCAGCGCTCGTGGGGCGTTCCGATCCCGGCCTTCTACGGGCCGGACAAGAAGGCCTACCTCGACGGCGGCGTCGCCCGCGCGGTGGCCGACAAGTTTGAGAAGCAAGGATCGAACCTCTGGCACGAGGCGACCCCGGCCCAGATTCTGGAGGGCGTGACCCTGCCGGCGGGCTGGCCCGCCGCAAGCGAACTTAGCTGCGGCCGCGACACCCTGGACGTGTGGATCGACTCGGGCTCCTCCCACGCGGCTGTCCTGGCCCGGGGGATCGGCGCAACCCGGTGGCCGGCGGATCTTTATCTTGAGGGCAGCGACCAGCACCGCGGCTGGTTCCAGTCATCTCTGTGGACGAGCGTGATCTCCCGGGGGAAGGCCCCCTATGCCGCGGTCCTCACCCACGGGTTCATCGTCGACGAGGACCGGAAGAAAATCTCCAAGAGCTCCACCTACCAGAAACCCCAGACCAGCGACGCCTACGTCGCCGAGTACGGCGCCGACGTCCTGCGCCTGTGGATTTCCTCCCAGGACTTCAGGGACGACATTCCCATCTCCAAGGAGATCCTCTTCCACATCGGCGAGACCTACCGGCTGCTGCGCAACACCCTGCGCTTCCAGTTGGCCAACCTCTTCGACTTTGACCCAGGCCGCGATACGGTGCCTGTCTCCAAGCTCGACCCCCTGGACCGCTGGGCGCTGAACGAGACGGCGGCTCTGGCGCGGGCCTGCACGGAGGCCTACGAGACGTACGAGTTCCACAGGGTCTACCAGCTGTGTAACCAGTTCTGCTCGGTCACGCTGTCGGCGACCTACCACGACATCCTCAAGGACCGGCTCTATACGCTGGCGACCGGAAACCCCCTGCGGCGCTCCTCGCAGACGGTGCTCCACCAGATTTTCGGGGTCCTCACCCGGGTCCTCGCCCCCATCATTCCCTTCACGGCCGACGAGGCCTGGGCCTTCGCAACCTCCGGAAAGGAGTTCTGCGAGGGCTCGGTGCACCTGCAGGACTGGCCGGAGCCGCCGGCCGACTGGTCGGAGCCGGAGCTGGCGGCCGACTTTGCGGCTCTGCTGCGCGTCCGGGCCCGGGTCAACGAGGCGATCGAACCCCGCAGGGCGGCCGGCGAACTCGGCAAGGGGCTGGACGCCTCGATCACCATCCGGGTCCACCCCGAAGGCCCGGCCGGCCGGGTCCTGAGCAAGTATCTGGGGAGCCTGGCCGAACTTTTCATTGTCTCCCGGGTGGCCGTCGAGCCAGCCCCGGCCCCGCAGCCGGGAACCCCGGAGGACTCGGTCGACGTCGCTGTCGAACCGTGCCAGAAGCTGGGCTACCCCCGCTGCCCGCGCTGCTGGCGCTCGGTCCCCGCCCTGGGGCCGACTGCGTTTGGCGAAGTCTGCCCCCGCTGCGCCGAAGCCCTGCGGCGTTGACCGGAATTGCCCCAACCCGGAGTTGACCCCGGCCTGATTTAGGTTACCTACCCACCCTCCCGAACCTTTTCCCCATGGCGAAGAACAAATCCAAGTCCCCCGTGTCCCGGAAGCCTGAAGCCCGCGTCAAGCCGGCCCCTCAGGCCCATTCGGCAAAGCCGGCCCATGCCGCCAAGCCGAAGCCCGAGGCGCACCCGGCCGCCGTACCGGCCCGTCCCCCCGCCATGCCCAAAACCTCCAAGAAGTCCGCCCTGCGCGAGACGATACTCGCCCGGAAGGCCGCCGCCAAGCCGATCGCCTTCAGCCTGGACGAGGTCCGGGCGATCGCGAAGACGAACACGGCCAAGGCGACCGAGGCCGCGGCGAAGGCCGCCAAGGGCGCTGTCCCGAAGGCCGCCGCCAAGGCCCAGCTCACCCTGGAGCGCCCCGCCAAGCCCAACCACGTGAAGGCCGCCTCGCTTGCGGAAATTTTGGGGTTCAACCCGAAGAAGGCCAAGACCGCGCCCCAGCTGTCCGAGCGCGAGGTGCCCGAGAAGTTCCGCCGGTTCTACCGAATCCTCATCGACATGCGCTCCCGCCTCACCGAGGGGATCGAACGCCACTCCGAGGAGTCGCTGAAGCGCTCCGCCAAGGACGACGTCGGCGACCTCTCGGCCTACGGCCAGAGCATGGCCGACGGCGGGATCAACACCTTCGACCGCGACTTCATCCTGAGCCTGGTGTCCAACGAGCAGGAGGCCCTCTCCGAGATCGACGCGGCCATCAAGCGGATCAAGGACGGCACCTACGGGACGTGCGAGGTGACGGGAAAGCCCATCGCCAAGGAGCGGCTCCTGGCAGTCCCCTTCACCCGCTGCTCGGCCGAGGCCCAAAAGCAGATCGAGCGCAATCGCTACCGCAGCCGCACGCAGCCCGGGCTCTTCGCCGAGATGAGCGAGGACGGCGCGAAGCTGATCAGCGACGACGCCGGCAGCGACGAGTGATCGGGCGAAGAACCGCCGGCGCCCCGTGACCAAGCGAATTCTCGCCTACCGCTGGCTGCTGATCCTGGCGTGCTGCGTGTTTGCGGGCGACCAGCTGACGAAGGCCTGGATCGCCGCGAGGCTGCCCTACGGCTCGTACGGGCCCGACGGGATCGTGGTCATGCGGGGCTTCATCAACTTAGTCCATGTGGGCAACACCGGTGCGGCCTGGAGCCTGTTCACGGGCCGGAGCGTCGTCCTTGCGGTCCTAGCGGGGGCGACCCTCGTCGCGATCTTCCTGGGGCGGCGGGCCCTGGGGCTTCGCTATCTGGGGACCCAGATCTGCTTCGGGCTCCTGTGCGGGGGCATCCTCGGGAACCTGGCGGACCGGCTGAGGGTCGGCCACGTCATCGACTTCATCGACGTGCACTTCGGCAGCTACATCTACCCGACGTTCAACGTCGCCGACTCGGGGATCTGCGTCGGGGTCGCGCTTTTCTTCATCCTGTCCCTGCGCTCGCCCCGCTCCTAGCGGGGCCGGCGGCCTCACTCGACGTTTGCGATCTGCTCGCGAACCCTCTCGAGCTCGTTTTTGAGTTCGATAACGGCCCGGGAGATGCCCAGGTCGTTTGACTTGGCCCCCATCGTGTGGGCCTCGCGCCCCATCTCCTGGAGCATGAACTCCGCCTTGCGGCCGATCTCCCCGTCCCCCTTGAGCAGCGCCGTGAACTGCTCGAGGTGGCTGCGCATGCGGGTCAATTCCTCGCTGATGTCGCAGCGGTCGGCAAACAGCGCGATCTCCTTTAAGACCCGCTCGTCGTCCAGGTCGACCTCCAGGCCCGCATCCCTCAGGCGCTTGAGCAAAAGCTCCCGGTAGCTTGGCGCCACGTGCGGGGCCCGGGCGGCGATCGCCTCGACCAGGCGCCGCAGCGCCGCAACCCGCGCCAGAAGATCGATCAGGAGCGTCTCCCCCTCCTTGGCCCGCATGACCGCGAACCCGTGCAGGGCCTCCCCCACGGCCTCGAGGACGGCGGTGCGGACCGAGTCGGCCGCGGGCATCCGGTCGGCCTGCCGGCGGCTGGAGGCGATCTGCCAGAGCAGTTCGGGGGTCGGCCGGAAGGCGATCCCCTGCGAGGCGGCGAGCGAGGCGAGCCTCTCAAGGGTCGCCCTCACCGCAGCCTCGTCCCAGGACGCCTCCTCCGATCCGGCCGGGCCCTCGGCCTCGACCTCGACGTGGACCTTGCCGCGGGTCGCCGACAGGCGGACCTTCTCTGTGATCGCCGGCTCCAGACTCTCCCAGGCGTCGGGCAGGGAGACCGACAGGTCGAGCGCGCGCCGGTTGACGGAGCTGACCTGCACGGTGATCGAACGGCCCTCGAGCGCGGCCGCGGCGCGGCCGTATCCGGTCATGCTCTTCATGGCTTCTTCAAAAGCTCGGCCACCTGCTGGACGTCCTTGTCCCCGCGGCCGCTTAAGTTGATCAGCACGATCTTGTCCGGCCCGAGCTCGCGGGCGCGCTTCATCCCCTGGACCAGCGCGTGGGAGCTCTCCAGGGCGGGAATGATGCCCTCGAGCTTCGAGCACAGCTGGAAGGCCTCCAGGACCTCGTCGTCCCGGGCGTAGGTGAACTGGATCCGGCCGAGGTCGCGGTAGAAGACGTGCTCGGGCCCGACCGCCGCGTAGTCGAGCCCCGCGGAAACCGAGTGCGTTCCCTCGATCTGCCCGTCGCCGTCCTGGAGGATGACGGTCTTGCAGCCCTGCAGGACCCCGAGCCGCCCGCCGGCGAACCGGGCCGCGTGGTCGCCCCGGCCAAGGCCCCGGCCGCCCGCCTCGACCCCGGTCATCCGCACGGAGGTGTCCTCGATGAAGTCAAAGAAAAGCCCCATGGCGTTACTGCCCCCGCCGACGCACGCTACCAGCTCGTCGGGAAGCCGGCCCTCGGCGGCGAGGATCTGCTCACGGGCCTCCCGGCCGATCACCCGCTGGAAGTCCCTCACCATCTTCGGATACGGGTGGGCCCCGTAGACGGTCCCGAGGATGTAGTGGGTGGTGCGCACGTTGGTGACCCAGTCGCGCATCGCCTCGTTGATCGCCTCCTTCAAGGTCTTCTGCCCGGCGTCCACGCCACGGACCTCCGCCCCCATCAGCCGCATCCTGAAGACGTTCAGGGCCTGGCGCTTCATGTCAACCGAGCCCATGTAGACGACGCATTCCAGGCCGAACTTCGCGCAAACGGCGGCCGTGGCGACCCCGTGCTGCCCGGCCCCGGTCTCGGCGATAACGCGCTTTTTCCCCATCCGCAGGGCCAGCAGCGCCTGCCCCAGCGCGTTGTTGATCTTGTGGGCGCCGGTGTGCAGGAGGTCCTCCCGCTTCAGGTAGATCTTCGCCCCCCCGCAGTGCTCGGTCAGGCGCCGCGCAAAGTACAGGGGCGAGGGGCGCCCGGCGAAGGTCGCAAGGTGCCCGGCTAACTCGGCCCGGAAGGCCGGGTCGGCGCTCGCCTGGGCGTACGCCTTGGAGAGTTCCTCCAGGGCCGTCATCAGGGTCTCCGGGACAAAAACGCCCCCGTACGGGCCGAAGTGTCCGGCGGCGTCGGGCTGGGCGAGTCGGTCGAAAGCGGGCATGGCGTCGGGCTCGCGGGGATTATACCCGCCGAACCGTCACCAACGTCAAATCATCATGTTGGGAGGTCTCGCCGGCAAAGCGCCGGACGGCCTCGAGCAGCCCGTCGTTGAACTCTCGGGCCGAGCGGCCGTGCAGCTGGCGCCCGGCGTCGGCCAGCCGCGCCCCTGAAAACTCCCGGTCCTCCTCGTTGGGCGCCTCCGTCACCCCGTCGGTGTAGAGCACCAGGGCGTCCCCCGGGAAGAACGTCTCGGTCGTGTCGGCGATCGCCTCCCGGAACATCTCGTCGGGCACCATGCCGACCGGCATCCCGTCGGAGCCCACAAAGCCCGCGCGGACCTGGCCGCTCGCCGGATCCTTGCGCACAAAAAGCGGCAGCTCGTGCCCGGCCCGGGCAAAGGTCACCGTGTCCCGGCCCGGGTCGATGACCGCGTAGATCATCGTCACATACAGCCCCCCCTGGATGTCCGGGGCGACGGATCGGTTCAGTTCGGCCAGAACGCGGGCAGGCGACTCGTGCCGGGGGGCGATGTGCCGCAGGGCCGTCCGCGTGATCGCCATCAGCAGCGAGGCCGGGATCCCCTTCCCCGAGACGTCCGCCACGGCCACCCCGAGGCGGCCGCCGGGAAGGTCGATCGCGTCAAAGAAGTCCCCCCCGATCTTCTGGGCGGGCCTGTAGCGGGCGTCCAATTCCAGGCCCGCTCGCTGCTCGGTCTGCCTCGGCAGCAGCATCTGCTGGATGCCACGGGCAACCGACAGGTCGAGGTCCATCTGGGACTTCTCGATCTGTAAGTTCAGAAACTCCGCATTGTGGAGCGCCAGGGCCGCCTGCTCGGCCAGCGACTCCAGCAGCGAGGCCTCGACCGGGGTGAACGGCTGGTCGTCGGCTCGGTTGGCGACCGCGAGGACCCCGAAGAACCTCTCGCGGAAGACCAGCGGCACGGCGATCACCGAGCGGATGGCCAGGGCCGGGTCGTCGTGCCGGACGATCCGCGGGTCGGCCGCGGCGTCCACCACGAGCTCCGCCCGGCCTGTGAGCGCCACGCGGCCGACGATCCCCTCCCCGACCGGGAACTCCTCGGAGCGGAGCACCTGCTCGATGAAGCGGGCGCGCGTGGTCAGCAGGCTCTTCATCGCGTCGGTGAGCGGCCGGTGCGGGGGAAACAGGCCCTCGACGGCGATGCTGCGCATCTGCCCGGAGTCGGTCTTCTCGAACATGCACGCGCTCAGGCCGCCCGTGCACAGAAGCGAGGCGTGCACGATCCTCTGGCGCAGCTCCTGGAGGGTCAGGCCCTCGCCGAGGGCCTCCGACATCAGGTGCATAAAGTCGATGACGCGCTGGCGGTCCAGGGCGAAGTGCTGCCTGTCCTCCTGCAGGCGCTCGGCGAATCGCCGGGACCTCAACAGGGGCACGATCAGCGCGAGAGCCCCGAGGACAAGCCCGGCCAGGAAGATGGCAGCTGCGCTCACCTCGAGTCGACGCGGTTTTTGAGGAAGACCAGAACGTCCTGGAACTTCGCGCGGTTGGCCTCATCCGCCTCGACGAGGTTCTCGTGGGCCTGAAGCACCAGCCGGGCGCTGTCGAGCTCCGTGGTGCAGGAGGATGCGAGCGGCTTCGCCCCACCCTCGAAGCCCAGTGAGAAGTCCCCGGAATCGACCTGCAGCAGGCGGTGGAGCCCGAGGTTGCGAACCAGTTCGAGGTTCCGCTGGCCCAGGCGCATAAGGACGATGCTGCCCTTGCCCGCCGCCTTCTTGCGCAATTCCAGGGCGGCCCCGGCCAGGGTCCCCAGGAAGGTGCTGTCCATGCCCGTGCAGCCCTGCAGGTCCAGCGCGAAGGCGGCCTTCCCCTGGGCGATCATCTCGCTCAGGAAGTCCTTCAGGCAGGCGCTGTTCTGGAAGCTGGCCCTGCCCTCGATCCGGACCAGGACCGGTTCGGAGTACGCGTCGACCATGAAGACGGGTTTGGCGGACTCGGACATGGCGAGTAGATTAGGGGCCGGAACGGTCGGGTGCGGCAGCCGGGGGCCGCCGCACCACCCCGAGGTGTCCCGGGAGACGTCAGGTTCTTGCGATGATTTGCCTGAGCACGTACGGCAGGATGCCGCCGTGCTGGTAATAGTCGATCTCGATCGGGGTGTCGATCCGGCAGCGGACTGGCACGTCGGCCTTCTCGCCGTTTTTGCGCGTGATCCGCAGCGTCAAGTCCTGCTGGGGCGCCAGGCCGGAACCCAGGCCCACGATGTCGTAGGTCTCGGTCCCGTCGAGCGCGAGCTTCTGGGCCGTGACCCCGTCCTTGAACTGCAGCGGCAGGACCCCCATCCCGACCAAGTTCGAGCGGTGGATCCGCTCGAAACTCTGGGCTACGACGGCCTTGACCCCGAGCAGCTGGGTGCCCTTGGCGGCCCAGTCGCGGGACGATCCCGTCCCGTACTCCTGCCCGGCGAAGACGATCAGAGGGGTCCCTTCGGCCTTGTAGCGGCTGGCCGCGTCAAAGATCGAGAGCTTCTCCCCGGCCGGGGCCCCCTTGGCCCAGTACAGGGTGTTTCCGCCCTCCTCGCCGCCGAGCATCAGGTTCTTGATGCGGACGTTGGCGAAGGTCCCGCGGGTCATGATCCGGTCGTTTCCGCGGCGGGAGCCGTAGCTGTTAAAGTCCTCGAAGGCGACCCCGGCCTCGGTCAGGAAGCGGCCGGCCGGCGAGGTCTTCTTGATGGCGCCCGCGGGCGAGATGTGGTCGGTGGTGACGGAGTCCCCGAAGATCCCCAGGGCGCGGGCCCCCGAGATCGGCGCGATCGAGCCGGCCTTCATCGAGAAGCCCGTGAAGAACGGCGGCTCCTGGATGTAGGTCGACTTGGGGTCGAAGCCGTACACGTTTCCGGCCGACGACGGGATCTCGTTCCACTTCGGGTTCTGGGCGGCGAAGTCCGCATAGAGCTTGCGGAAGACCTCCGGCCGGAGGGCGGCCTGCATCTGGTCGCGGACGTCCTTGAGGGTGGGCCACAGGTCCTTCAGGAAGACCTCGCGCCCGTCGCTGCCCGTGCCGATCGCCTCGTGGGCCAGGTCGATGTCGACGCGGCCGGCGAGCGCGAAGGCGACGACGAGCGGGGGCGACATCAGGAAGTTGGCCTTGATGTTCTGGTGCACCCGGGCCTCGAAGTTGCGGTTGCCGGACAGGACCGAGGCGGCGACCAGGTCGCCCTTGACCACGGCCTCCTCGATCGCGGGGTTCAAGGGGCCCGAGTTTCCGATGCAGGTCGTGCAGCCGTAGCCGACCGTCTGAAAGCCCAGCCGGTCGAGGTAGGGCTGGAGCCCCGTCTTCTCGAGGTAGGCCGTGACGACCCGGCTTCCCGGGGCCAGCGAGGACTTGACGGTCGGGGGAACGCACAGGCCGCGCTCGACCGCCTTCTTCGCCAGAAGCCCGGCGGCGAGCATGACGCTCGGGTTCGAGGTGTTCGTGCAGCTGGTGATCGCGGCGATCAGGACACTGCCGTGCCCGACCCGGCCGCCGCCGGCGGCGACTGCGGTTGCCGGGGAGAGATCCCCGGCCGGCTTCCCGAATCCGCTCTCGGCCACCGGCTTTGAGAAGGCGGCGGTGAACTCGCGCTTGAGGTTCTGCAGTTCGATCCGGTCCTGCGGGCGCTTGGGCCCGGCGACGCTCGGAACGACGCTCCCCAGGTCGAGGTGGAGGCTCTCGGAGTAGTCGATGTCGCCCTGTTTCGGCATTCCCCACAAGCCCTGGGCCTTGTAGTAGGCCTCGAACAGCCGCACGTGCTCCTCAGACCGGCCGGTGGCGCGCAGGTACTGGGCGCACTCGGCGTCGATCGGGAAGAAGCCCATCGTGGCGCCGTACTCGGGGGCCATGTTGGCGATCGTCGCCCGGTCGACGACCGGAAGGGCAGCCGCCCCGGGGCCGAAGAACTCGACAAACTTGCCCACGACCTTCGCCTTGCGGAGCATCTGGGTGACGGTCAGGGCGACGTCGGTCGCCGTGACGCCCTCGCGCACGGTGCCGGTGAGCTGCACCCCGACGACGTCGGGGGTGAGGAAATAGACCGGCTGGCCGAGCATGCCCGCCTCGGCCTCGATGCCGCCGACACCCCAGCCGACGACGCCGATCCCGTTGATCATCGTCGTGTGGGAGTCGGTGCCGACCAGGGTGTCCGGGTAGTAGACGCCCTGCGGGTCGGCGAGGACCCCCTTGGCCAGGAACTCGAGGTTGACCTGGTGCACGATCCCGATCCCCGGCGGCACCACCTTGAAGGTGTCGAAGGCCTGCATGCCCCACTTGAGGAACTGGTAGCGCTCGCGGTTGCGGGAGAACTCCAGCTCCAGGTTCTTGCCCATCGCATCGGCGCTGCCGGCGAAGTCGACCTGCACGGAGTGGTCGACCACGAGGTCGACCGGCACCAGCGGCTCGATCACCTTCGGGTTCTTGCCCATCTTGGCAACCGCCGCCCGCATCGCCGCCAGGTCCACCAGGAGCGGAACCCCCGTGAAGTCCTGCAGGACGATCCGGGCCACGACGAAGGGAATCTCCTCGGTGCGCGGCGCCTTCGCCTTCCACGACGCCAGAGCCCGGATAGCCTCCTCGCTCACGCGCTTGCCGTCGCAATTGCGCAGGAGCGACTCCAGGACAAGCCGGATCGACACCGGCAACCGCTCGACGCGGAAGCCCGCGCTGGAGAGCGCGGGCAGCGAGTAAAACGCGAGGGTCGCCCCGTTGGCGGTGAAGCTCTGGCGGGTGCCGAAGGGATTGGGAGGCTGGGACATGGGTTTGGAGGAAGGCTTACTTGGAGAGGGCGGCCTTGACCGCGGAGAGGTTCGGCAGGTCCTTCGGCGTGGGGGTCTGCTCGGCGTATTTGACGACCCCGTCCTTGCCGATCACGAAGGCGGCGCGGGCGGAGGTGTCCCCGACCCCGGCGAGCATCGGGAAGAGCACCTGGTAGGCCTTGGTGACCGTCTTGTTCAGGTCCGACAGGAGCGTCACCTTGATCGCGTTCTGCTTGGCCCAGGCCTCCTGCGAGAAGGGGCTGTCGACGCTGATCGCGTAGACCTCGGCGTCGAGGCTGGTGAAGGAGCCGAGCCCCCCGGTCACATCACACATCTCCTGCGTGCAGACGCCGGTGTAGGCCAGCGGGAAGAAAAGCAGCACGGTCTGCTTCTTTCCGAAGTTGTCGCTAAGCTTGATGTCCTTGAGGCCGTCGGCCGTCTTGGTCTTGAGGGTGAAGTCGGGGGCCTTGGTGCCAACTGAGATGGGCATGGGAGGAGGAGGTTGACGTGGATTCGGTTGTGCCCGCCCCGCCGGGATGGCGGGGCGAAAAGGGCGATCAAACTAGAGCCCGATCCCTCCCGGCCGCAAATCCTTTTCCTTGGATTGAGCCGCCATGAGGCTGCTTGACCCCCCGGAGCCGCCCAAGGTAGGGTTTTTACCCCCCACCATGACCATCCTTGAAGACCTGAAGTGGCGCGGATTGATCGCCGACTGCACCGATTCCGAGGCGCTAGCCCAGCGACTCGCCCAGGGTCCGATCACGCTGTACTGCGGCTTCGACCCGACGGCGGACAGCCTCCACGTCGGAAACCTGGTGCCGCTGTTCGCGCTGAAACGCTTCCAGAACTACGGCCACCACCCGATCGCGGTCGCGGGCGGGGCGACCGGCATGGTGGGCGACCCCTCCGGGAAATCCGCGGAGCGCAACCTGCAGCCCCCCGCGCAGCTCGCCCACAACCTGATCTGCATCAAGGCCCAGCTCGCCAAGTTCCTCGACTTCGAGGCCGCGGCCAACCCCGCCCAGATCGTCAACAACGCGGGCTGGACCGCGGACATGGGTTACCTCGAGTTCCTGCGCGAGGTGGGAAAGCACTTCACGGTGAACGGGATGATCGCCAAGGAGTCCGTCCGGGCCCGGATGGAAGACCGGGAGAGCGGGATCAGCTACACGGAGTTTAGCTACATGCTCCTGCAGGCCTTCGACTTCTACCACCTGCGCAAGACCTGCCGCTGCGAGCTGCAGGTCGGGGCGACCGACCAGTGGGGAAATATCACGGCCGGTGTGGAGCTGTGCCGCCGCAAGCTTGAGGCCACGGTCTGGGGGCTCACGTTTCCCCTGCTCACGAAGGCCGACGGCACCAAGTACGGGAAGACCGCCTCGGGGGCCGTGTGGCTCGACGCGAAGCGCACCTCGCCGTACAAGTTCTTCCAGTTCTTCATGCAGACGGAGGATTCCGACGTCGTGAAGCTGCTGAAGGTCCTCACCTTCCTGTCCCGCCAGGAGATCGAGGAATTGGAGCGCAGGCACCAGGCCGACCCGGGCGCCCGCGAGGCGCACGCCCGGCTCGCCAAGGAGCTGACCACCCTCGTCCACGGGGCCGCCGCCACGCAGACGGCCGTCCGCGCAAGCCAGATCCTCTTCGGGGCCGCGATCGGCAGCGACATCAACGAGGCCACCTTTGAGGAGGTGGTCGGCGAGGCCCCGACCCAGAGCCTGCCCAAGGCCAAGCTCGAGGGGCCCGGCGTCCCGCTTACGGAACTGTTTGTCCTCGCGGGCCTCTGCCCCTCGAAGGGCCAGGCACGCAAGGATCTCGAGGGCGGGGGGGGCTACCTCAACAACGAGCGAATAACCGACATCGCCCGGGCGGCGACGGTGAAGGACCTGCTCTTCGGAAAGCACCTGCTGTTGCGCAAGGGCAAGCGCACCTACGCGGTCGTGACCGCCCTGGAATAGGCGGCCCGCCCCCCGGTCCGGACGCTCACCGGAACATCGCCTCTCCGAGGGTCTCCTCCGGCGAGGGCAGACTCACGGCCGCCTCGAGGGCCGTCCGCCCCGCGCCAAAGTCGGCCTCGATCGAGGCGCAGCCCCGCTCCAGGTCCCCCCGCCAGGAAAACCGGCTCGCGGCCTTTCCATAGTCGAAGCGGACCGAAAGCCCCCAGGAAGGAAGCCCCGCCGGCGCCTCCAGCCGGTACGAGGCCCCGGCTGCACCGCAGGCCCCCAGCCGGTCCCTGATCCAGTCGAGCAGCACCCTGCCCTCCGCGGCGCAGCCGCCGCCGTGGGCGACCGTCGCCGCCCGCAGCCCCTCGGCCAGCCGGGGCGCCGGGTAGCGGCTCAGAAATTGCGCGATCGACTGGCGAACGCGCACGAGCCTCGCGAAGGCCAGGTCCCGCACCGCCTCCGGGCGCGGCCAGGGATAAGACAGCGCCCCCTCCGGGGCGTTCGCGCTGTCGATCAGGACCCGGCGGGATCGCGTCATCAGGTACCGGTAGTCGGCGAGCGCCGCGCTCTGCGCAAACGCGTGCGCGTAGTAGTACAGCGGCAGGTCCGGCGACAGGCACACGGAGACCTGGTTTTCGAGGAAGCGCCGCTGGCTCCTCGGGTAGGTGAGGATCACGAACTCGCAGCAGCGGGCCTCGCCCGAATTGTGCCCGAGGAAGCACTCGCCGTAGACCTTGGCCCGGATCTCGGTCACCCCGGTGTCGCTCAGGCACGGACACAGGACAACGACGCGGCTCGGGTAGCGCTGGGAGAAGCGGACCGCCGTCCTAAACTGCGCCAGAGCGTCCTCGGGGCCGGTCCTGAAGCCCAGGTGCAGGACAAAGTTGACCTGGCTCGCCGTCACCTCCTCCAGCCCCGGCGCGGGCTTCCCCCCGCGCCCCGGTGTCGGCCCACATCGCCGCGAGGCTCTTGGAGATCGAGCCCACGGGGGCGTCGATTCCGGGAAGGGCGTCAAAGATGGCTGACATGGGCGGCACCCTCCTCGTTCAGGGCTCGCGCCAGATGCGGCGGTCCCGGGCGAGCAGCGCCAAGCTGCCCTGGGGGCCCCAGGAGCCGGAGGCGTAGGACTCCAGTCCCACCCTTCCCTGCGCCTGCCAGGACTCCAGGACCGGCGTGTACAGCCGCCACGAGGCCTCGGCCTCGTCGCCGCGGATAAACAGTGTGCTGTCTCCGATCATCGCGTCCAGGACCAGCCTCTCGTAGGCCTCGGGGGTGTTTGAGCCGAAGGTCGTCGCGTAGCGGAAGCTCATCTTCACAGGCTGGGTACGCGTCTCCAAGCCTGGGATCTTGCCGTTCAGGACCAGGCTCGATCCCTCGTCGGGCTGGATCTGGAAGGAGAGCGTGTTGGGCGCGATGTCGAAGCGGTCCCCTTCCGCAAACAGGGTCCCCGGGGGCGCCCGGAACTGGATCGCGATCTCGGTCACCCGGCGGGCCATGCGCTTGCCCGACCTCAGGTAGAAGGGCACGCCCTGCCACCGCCAGTTGTTGATCGAAAGCCTCAGGGCGGCGAAGGTCTCCGTGGCCGAGCCCGGGGCGATCCCAGGCTCCTCAAGGTAGCCCGGCACGGGCTTGCCCCCGGTCATCCCCGCGCCGTACTGGGCCCGGGTCACGTCCCCGCCGGGGCCGATTCCCAGGGGTTGGATCGACTTGAGGACCTTGACTTTCTCGTCGCGCACGGCCTCCGGGTCGAGGGAGACCGGCGGCTCCATCGCCGTCAGGGCAAGAAGCTGCATCGTGTGGTTTTGCACCATGTCGCGCAGGCACCCGCTCTGCTCGTAGTAGCCGGCCCGGGATCCAACCCCCACCTCCTCGGCGACCGTGATCTGCACGTGGTCGACGAAATTGCGGTTCCACAGCGGCTCGAAGATCGCGTTGGCAAACCTCTGGACCAGGAGATCCTGCACGGTTTCCTTGCCCAGGTAGTGGTCGATGCGGAACACCTGGTTTTCGGCAAAGACCGAGCCGATCGTCGCGTTGAGTTTGAGGGCCGAGTCGAGGTCGCGGCCGAAGGGCTTCTCGATGATGACCTTCGCCCCGTGCGCCTGGCCCGCGTTGCGACTGGCGAGCCCGCTCGCCCCGAGGTTGATGAGGATCGGCTCGAAGACTGACGGCGGGGTTGAAATGTAAAACAGCGGCTGCACCTCGCGGCCCAGCCCCTTCTCGAGCTGGACCAGGTGCGCGGCGAGCCGGTCGAAGGCCGCCCGCTCGTCATAGCCCCCGGCGACGTAGCTGGTCTTCGCGGCGAGCCGCCCCCAGATGTCGTCGCGCAGCTCCCGGCGTGAGAACTGCCGGACCGCCTGGGCGGCGTGGCCCCGGAACTCCTCGTCGGAGACGGGCTTGCGGCCGAAGCCCACCAGGAAAAAGTCCGCAGGCAGGAGGTTGTCGCACGCCAGGTTGTAGACGGCCGGGATGAGCTTGCGGGCCGTCAGGTCACCGGATGCCCCGAAGATGACGACCGCGGTCGGCGGGGCGTCGCGGTGCTTGCTCAGACCCTGGAGAAACGGATGACGCTCGGAGGTGGCCATGGGAGAGGCGGAAGGTTTGGGGGAAAGACAAGCACCAGACCGGAGAAATGGCAATCAGGCGCGATTATCGGAGGCGGAGATAATCGTCATGCGCCTTTCCCCCCTGCGAGGCCAGCGCTCGACCCCGTCTTGGCGCGCGGAAAAACTGTTCATCTTGTACGATCTTTTCTGAGACTCGGGGGGGGGCCTGGGCTTGGGGGATCCCGGCCCTGGGTGCATCGCCAAGAGCTGCCGGTTTGGCGCGCGGCCCGCTTTATGATTTGTGCTGCGGGCCGATCTGCGGTTCCCTCCCCTTCCCCCAGTCCCACCATGGCCAGCCCAGCACCCACGCCCTCCCTGGATTACAAGCTCGCGGTCCTCGTATTCATCGAGAACGCCGCCGGGGAGCACCTGCTGATGCTCCGGGCGAAGGCGCCTAACCTAGGCGTGTGGAGCCCGATCGGGGGCAAGCTCGAGATGGGCATCGGGGAGTCCCCCTTCGAGTGCGCCGCCCGCGAGACATTTGAGGAGACGGGCTTCGCGGTGAAGACCTCCGACTTGCACCTGTTCGCGATCATCGCGGAGAAGGCCTACGAGGGCCAGTCGCACTGGCTCATGTTCCTGTTCCGCTGCCGCAGGCCCATCCCCGCCCTTCCGGCCGACATCCAGGAGGGAAAGTTCGGGTTCTTCAGCCGCGAGACCGTCTCGGGGCTCCCGATTCCCGAGACCGACCGCACGGCCCTGTGGCCGGTGTACGACCGGCACCGGGACGGGTTTGTCTCGCTGCGGGCCGACTGCGCCCCGGGCAGCCCGGTACGGGTGACCCTGGAGGAGATAACAGCTTGATTTCCGGCGTTTGTGACCGAAACTTTGCCGCCTTTGCCGACCGTAAAGAAAAGTCCCAGCCCCAAAGCCGCCGCGCCCGGAGCGGGCGGCGCCGCCCCCTCATGGGCGGTCGCTGAGGTCAACTCCCGGCTCACCGCCGAGGACAAGGTCGCCCTGTTCCGCACGATGCTGCGGATCCGCCGGTTCGAGGAGCGAAGCCTCCGCGCCTACCAGGCCAAGAAGATCGGCGGCTTCCTCCACCTGTACGTGGGCCAGGAGGCGGTGGCCGTCGGCTGCTGCTCGCTCATGGGGAAGAACGACCACGTGATCACCGCCTACCGCGACCACGGCCACGCGCTCGCCGTGGGGATGGACATGCGCGGGCTCATGGCCGAGCTCTACGGAAAGTCGACCGGCTGCTCCAAGGGCAAGGGCGGCTCGATGCACTTCTTCGACCCGTCCCGCAACTACTGGGGCGGCCACGGGATCGTCGGCGGCCAGATCCCGCTGGGGACCGGGATCGCCTACGCCCTGAAGTACCAGGGCCTCAAGGGGGCGTGCATGGCCTTCATGGGCGACGGCGCCGTCAACCAGGGCGCCGTCCACGAGTCGTACAATCTGGCCGCCCTGTGGCAGCTGCCGGTCGTCTTCGTGATCGAGAACAACGGCTACTCGATGGGGACCAGCCAGCAGCGCTCCTCGGCCGGGGAGCTGGGCCAGAGGGCCGAGGCCTACAGCATGGCCTGGGAGATCTGCGATGGCCACGACGTCTACCAGGTGCGCGAGGTGATGGACCGCTTCCTCCGGGAGGCCCGCGAGAACTGCCGGCCGGGGATCGTCGAGATCCGCACCTACCGCTACCGCGGCCACTCGGTCTCCGACCCGGACAAGACCTACCGCCACAAGTCCGAGGTCGAGGAGTATCGCCGCACCAAGGACCCGATCCAGGTCTTCCAGGACACGCTGATCGCCGAGGGCGTCATCGACCCGGCCCGGGCCGAGCAGCTCGACGCGGAGGTCCGGGCGGAGGCCGAGTCGGCGGCCGACTACGCCGAGGCGAGCCCCTTCCCGTCGATCGAGGACATCACCAAGGACGTCTACTGGGAGGAGGACAACCCCTCCGAGAAGAAGTCCCAGGGCCGCATCTTCTTCTGACCGATGCCCTCCCTATCCTACCGCGAAGCCATCCGCATGGCGTTGATCGAGGAGCTCCACCGCGACCCCAACGTGGTCGTGATGGGCGAGGAGGTCGCGCAGTTCAACGGGGCCTACAAGGTGACCGAGGGGCTGCTCGAGAAGTTCGGGCCGAAGCGCATCGTCGACACGCCGATCAGCGAGGCCGGGTTCGTGGGCCTGGGGATCGGCGCCTCGATGCTCGGGATCCGGCCCGTGATCGAGCTGATGTTCTGGTCGTTCTACTCGGTCGCCTTCGACCAGATCCTCAACAATGCCGCGAACGTGCGCTACATGTCCGGCGGGCAGATCCACTGCCCGATCGTGATCCGCGGCCCCGCCAACGGCGGGACCAACGTCGGGGCGACCCACTCCCACACGCCGGAGAACGTCTGCGCCAATCACCCCGGGGTAAAGGTGGTCTGCCCGGCCACGGCCTACGACGCGAAGGGGCTGCTCAAGTCGGCCATCCGGGACAACGACCCGGTCTTCTTCATGGAGAACACGCTCCTGTACGGCGACCGCGCAGAGATCCCCGACGAGGAGTACCTGATCCCGATCGGCCAGGCGAACATCAAGCGCCCCGGGATTGACCTGACGATCGTCGCCCACGGGCGGGCGGTTATCACCTCCCTAGCCGCCGCCCAGATCCTCGAGCGCGATTACGACATCTCGGCCGAGGTCGTCGACCTGCGCTCTATCCGGCCGCTCGACGAGGCGACGGTCCTTGCCTCAGTCCGCAAGACCCACCGGGTGCTCCTGGTCGAGGAGAACAAGCCCTTCTGCGGGGTCGGCGCCCAGCTCTCCCACATGATCCAGGAGCAGGCCTTCGACGAGTTGGACGCGCCGATCAGGCGGGTCTCCTCGATCGACGCCCCCGCGATCTACAGCCCGCCCCTGGAGGCCGAGCAATTGCCCACCCCCCAGCGGGTGCTCCGCGCCGCCCTCGAAACCCTCCGCTAGCCCCCTTCCCCCATGGCCAACATCATCGAAATGCCGAAACTGAGCGACACCATGACCTTTGGCACGGTCGTGAAGTGGCTGCGGCGCGAGGGCGATGCGGTGAAGACCGGCGACATGATCGCCGAGGTTGAGACCGACAAGGCCACGATGGAATTGGAGTGCTTCTTCGACGGGACGCTCCTGAAGATCTTCATTCCGGCGGGCGGCCAGGCGCCGCTCGGAGCCCCGCTGTGCGCGATCGGGAAACCCGGCGAGGCGGTGTCCGCTCCCGCGGCCCCGGCGATCCCCGCTGCGGCGCAGCCCAAGCCCGCCGCCGCCCCGGCCCCGAAGGCGGCCCCCGCCTCCCCGGCGGCACCGGCCAAGGCCCCCGCCCCAGCTGCAGCCCCGGCGCCGGCCCCGACCCGCGCCCCCGCCCCGGCCGAGGCCCCGGTCTCCGGACGGGCCAAGATTTCCCCGCTGGCCCGCAAACTCGCGGCCGAGAAGGGTATCGATGTCTCCCGCGCCGAGGGCAGCGGCCCCGGCGGCCGGATCGTCCGGGCCGACATCCTCGCGGCGGAGCGCTCCGCCCTCGACACCCCGGTCGCCTCCGTGGCCGGCCGGATGCCCGAGAAGACGGGCCCCATCCAAGAGGAGCGGGTCGCGCCCGTGAGCAACATGCGGGCGACGATCGCCCGCCGCACGGTCGAGTCCAAGAACCAGGCAGCCCACATCTATCTCGAGGTCGAAGTCGACGCCGCCCCGCTGCTCGCCCTGCGGGCGCAACTCAACGCCTCGCTCGAGGCCGACGGCGTGAAGCTCTCGGTGAACGACTTCATCCTGAAGGCCGCCGCCAAGGCGATGCGGCGCGTGCCGATCGTCAACTGCTCCTGGGAAGAGGCGGGGATCCACCACCACCCGGTCGCCCACATCGCCTTCGCAGTCGCAATCGACGAGGGCCTGATCACCCCGGTTATCCGCGACACCGAGTCGAAGACCGTGTTTGCGATCAGCGCCGAGGCCAAGGCGCTCGCCCGGCTCGCCAAGGAGAAGCGGCTCCAGCCCGCCCAGTACACCGGCGGCACCTTCTGCGTCTCGAATCTGGGCATGATGGGCATCGAGCGCTTCTGCGCGATCGTGAACCTGCCCAACGCCGCGATCCTCGCGGTCGGAGCGGTCGTCAAAAAGCCGGTCGTCTCCGGGGAGGCGGTCGTCGTCGGGCAGCGCATGAGCCTGACCCTCTCCAGCGACCACCGGATAGTGGACGGGGCCGACGGGGCCCGGTACCTGGGGGCGCTGAAGGACCTGCTCGAGAAGCCGGCCCTTCTCCTGATCTAGGGGGAAAAAAAGTGTCCTAGCTTTCGGCCCGCGCCTTCGCGTCGGCCTCGATCGCGCCCTTCAGCCGGTCCAGCTCCGAACCGACCGCCGCCTTGACCCCGGGCAGCTCCGCGGCGGAGGCGACCTCCTGCCGGGCGAACAGGTAGAACTTCATCTTGGGCTCCGTGCCGCTGCCGCGGGCCGCGAAGCGGTACCCGTTGGCAAGGGTCACCAGGTACAGGTCCTGCTTGGGGATCTTCTCCCCGTCGTCGTCGTGGAAGACCTGGCGGCCGAAGTCCTCGAAGCGGGTGACGGCGACCCCGCCGAAACCCTTCGGGGGGCTCGACCGGTAGGTGTCCAAGATCTGCCGGATCTTCGCGTTTCCGCTCGCGCCCTCGTAGTACAGGTTGATGACCCCCTCGAGGTGGAAGCCGTGCGCGACGTAGAGGGAATCCAGCTGCTCGGGCACGGTCAGGCCCCGGCCCTTAACCCAGGCGCACACCTCCGCGAACATCAGGCACGCGGCGTTGCCGTCCTTGTCCCGCAGGCTGTCGTTGGGTAGGTACCCGTAGCTCTCCTCCGTGCCGAAGACAAAGAAGGTGCCGCGCTCGAGGTGCAGCCGGGCCCGCTCCCGAAGCCCGGTTCCGTCATAGTCGAAGCCCGGGCCCATGGCCGCGCAGAGCTTCTCCTCGTACCCGCGCATCTTCGCAGCGATCCACTTGAAGCCCGTCAGGGTGTTGATCACCTTGACCCCGTGGGCGTGCCCGATCGCGTCCTGGAGCGGGGTCGTGACGAAGGTCTTGATGATGCAGGCGCGCGGGGAGCCCCCCTTGGGGATCCAGCCGAGCTGCTTGAGCTTCATCAGCCGGTAGTCGGCCAGGAGCGCTCCCACCTGGTTTCCGGTGAGCAGCTGCATTTTGCCCGAACGCTCGCGCACGGCGCACCCCATGCGATCGCAATCCGGGTCGGTCGCCAGGACGACGTCGCAGGCCTCGCGCTCCGCAAGCTCCACGGCCCGGGCGAGCGCCTCGGCGTTCTCCGGATTGGGGCTTTTCACGGTCGGAAACCGCGGGTCGAAGGCCACCTGGTCGCGCACCTGGATGACCTCGCAGCCCTCGTGCAGAAGCAGCGTCGGGGCGTGCACCCCGCCGGTGCCGTGCAGGTTCGTGAGGGCCACCCTGAGTTTCACCGCGCTGAAGACCTCGGTGTCGATCGCCGCCTGCTCGGCGACGCACAGGTAGGCGTCGTCGGCCTCCCGGCCCAGGCGGGTTACTCCCGTCAGGTCCTTCTCCAAAAAAGCGCCCAGTTCCCCGAGGGGAACCGCGTTGACCTCCGCAACGATCCCCGTGTCGTCGGGCGGGACCACCTGGGCCCCGTCGCGGAAGTAGGCCTTGAATCCGTTGTCGTGCGGCGGGTTGTGGCTTGCCGTGATAACGACACCGGCGTGGGCCTTGAGCCAGCGCACCGAGTACGAGAGCTGCGGGGTGGGCCTGGGCTCCTGGAAGATGAAGGCCTCTCCGCCCAGGCGCAGCCAGGCCGAGGCCGCCAGGTCGCAGAAGTGGGCCGAGAAGTGCCGCACGTCGTAGGCGATGACGAGCTTGGGCCTCTCGGCCACCGAGCGGCGCTCCAGGTCCTTCCTCACGTAGCGGAAAAGCCCGACCACGGCGCGAACGAGCGTGAAGTCGTTGAGCATGTTGCTGCCGACCGCGGCGTGCTCCGGGGAGCCCAGCCGGCCCACCGTGCCGGTCTCGGCCTTGGCGGGGACTGCCCCGATCGTTCGGCCCCGCATCCCGCCCGTTCCGAACTCGAGGTAGCGGTAGAACCGGTCGTTCAGCTCGGGCCACGCGCCCCGGGAGACCAGCTCGGCGATGCTCTCGCTCGCCCAGGCCGGCAGGCCCGCGGCGAGGAAGGCCTCGAGGTTTTCAGCCGCCGGGGCGAGCAGTTGGCCCGCCCGGGCCGCGGTGCGGATCCGGTCAAGGGTGTTCGAGGGGCTTGGGCTGTCCATCTTGGGTGAGAAAAGTGGGGGATAATCCTTCGGCCCGGTCAGGGCGCCAGGCAAAGCCCTTCGGCAATCCTGGGCTTCGGGGTTAGCCGGGCCCAGCTTTCGGCGAAGGACTCCTCATCGCAGGCGAAAAGGGGCGATACCTCCAGAGAAATCGCCGGCAGGCCCGTGGCGTCGGTCCCGACCGGGACCCCGGCCGCCCTGAGCCACCGGGCGAACTGCCGGAGCTGGTCCTCGCGGCAGCTCTTCGGGGAATCGTTGCCCTCGGCGTTCTTGACCGGTGAAAAGTCGTCGGAGCGGCGGGTCTCGATGACGACGGGGTTCCGGGCGGACGGCAGGGCGTCGAAGACGAACTGCTCGAACTTGATGCCGTTGGGCTTGTCCGGCTTGACGAGCCTTCCCGCTGCGTCGATCGAAGGAATCTTCTTGTCGGCCCGGTGGAACGGAAGGCCCGAGCCCCGCGAGCCCATCTGCCGGATGAACTCCCGGTCGAACAGGTGGATGGCGATGCTCCCGGCGATGTAGCGCAGGCGCCCGGAGGGGTCCCGCTCGCGCTGGAGCTCCATCGGCAGGTCCGAGTACTCGACCACGACCAGGTGGCCCCGCTGCACGCAGAAGTGGCCCACCCTCTCCTCGGCGTAGGCCTTCGGCACCATCTTGCTCGACATCTGGGAGCCGCGCAGGGCGTGCCAGCCGATGAACTGCGGGTCCACGCAGCGCACGAGCGGGTTGTCGACCTGGAAGTAGCTCAGGATGTCGATCCCCTCGGAGGCCATCAGGTCGAGGGCTCCGCTGCGGCTCAAGGCCCGCAGGGACCCGCCGTGCCCGTCGGGGGAGAGCGCGATCGCGTCCGGCGCCTCCAGAAGGATCTTGCCGGAAAAGTCCACCGCGGGCATCCGGCCCTGCCGGAAGAAGTGCACCCGGGACCGGTCCAGCCCGAAGAAGCCCTTCTCCGAAAAGAACTGCTCGGTCGCCGAGTGGTTCTGGTGGCTGGTCATGATGAACCAGTGGAGAGGCCGGCCGAAGCGCGCGCCCGCCGCCCGGAGCTTCTCGGCAAAGACCTGGAAGAGCGGATGGCCCGAGACGGGGGTGACCGGGAAGGTCCCCTTCGGGCCGGCGTAGCCCAGGCGGGTCCCCTGCCCCCCGGCGACCGTGAACGCCGCAACCCGTCCGGCCCGCAGCGCCGCCTCGCCCGCAGCCCGCGCCCGGGCCCAGGCCGCCGCGTCGCCCCCGTTTTCAGGCAGGAGCTCGTAGGGGGCCGGCACCAGGCCTCCCAGGTCGACCGACCCGCCCTTGCCTGTCCCCAGGGTCCGGTGCAGCCGCTCTAATTCCTCCAGGTCGATCTCGCCGGCCTCCTCGAGGAGCTTTGCCCGGCCGGCCGGGCCGAGGCGCTCGAAGAAGGCAAACACCTGGCCTTGCCCGGCGTTTTCGAAGGCGGTTAGGAGGGGATGCGGGGTTGTCATCGTGTGGTGGGGGCGGCCTCAGTCCTCGAACCGGAATATGATCTCGTCGGGCTTGGCGTAGCCGAGGTTACGGCGGATCTGCTGCTCGACAAAGGCGGGGTCGGTCCGCAGCCGCCGCAGGATCTGCTCCTGGCGGAGCAGCCGCTTCTCGGCCTCGTCGAGCCGCTGCCGGTTGTGGGTCTCGACCGCCTTGTAGCGCTCGTACTCCTCGCGGGCGTCATTGAAGTAAATCAGCGCCATCACGCCCAGCCCGGCGAAGAGCGCCAGGTAGAGGATCACGAAGAGGCGGCGGAGGTTCATCGCAGACTTACTGGAATCGAAGGGCGGGGCGGATCAAACCAAATTAACCGGGTCGACGTCGAGCACCTGGGTGACGTCGTCGGGCCAGGCAAATTCCGCCCTGAGTTTGGCCAGCTCCCCGATGACCGCCGTCACGCTCGGCGTGAAGTACCACAGCTGCCAGCGGTACTGGTCCTTGATCTTCTCGATCGGGGCCGGCGAGGGCCCCTTCAACTCGACCCGGTCGCCCAGCACCTCAGCGGCCCGCTTGGCCCACTGTTCGGAGAAGAACTTGAGCTTCTCCGGGTTCGGCCCGCGGAACAGGTGGTGGATGATGTGCCGGTACGGGGGGTAGCGGAAGGACCGGCGGGGCTCGAGCTCGGAGGCGGCGAACCCGGCGTAGTCGGCCTTGCGGGAGAACTGGATCGGGGCCGCCTGGGGCGTGAAGGTCTGCACCACGACCTCGCCAGCCCGGTCGCCGCGGCCCGCCCGGCCGGCGACCTGGACCAGCAATTGGAAGGTCCTCTCGTTGGCGCGGAAGTCGGCGATGTGCATCGACAGGTCGGCATCCACAAGCCCCACCAGGGTCACGTTCGGAAAATCCAGCCCCTTGGCGATCATCTGGGTGCCAACCAGTACATCGATCCGCCCCAGCCGGAACTCGCCCAGGATCTCCCGGAAGCGGTTCTTGCGGCCCATCGTGTCGG
Source organism: uncultured Opitutaceae bacterium (assembly GCA_903862935.1). GTDB lineage: Bacteria > Verrucomicrobiota > Verrucomicrobiia > Opitutales > Opitutaceae > Palsa-1447. The sequence continues at coordinate 5,474 of CAIOZY010000053.1, read as the reverse complement.
AGTCCAGCCGGGCGACCCGGGCCTTGGGTACGAGCCGGTGGACGGCCTCCTCGACCCGCTGCGTCCCCAGGCCCCTCCAGCGGATGTCCGGGGCGCCGCACTTGGGGCAGCGCAGGGGCGCGGGCCTCTCCTGCCCGCACAGGTGGCAGCGCAGGGTCTCGTCGCTGCGGTGGTAGGTCAGGGCGATACTGCAGTGCGGGCAGGACTCGACGTGGCCGCACTTGGTGCACAGGGGGGAGCTCGAGTAGCCCCTGCGGTTGATGAACAGGATCGTCTGCTCCCGGCGCTCGCAGCGGTCGCGGATCGCCTCGACCAGCCGCCGCGAGAGGGTCGCCAGGCCCTTCTGGCGCATCGCCTCGACCCTCATGTCGACGATCTCGATCGAGGGGAGCCTGCGCCCGTCGACCCGTTGGGTGAGTTCCGCCAGGCGGTACTTGCCGCTGGTGGCGTTGGCAAAGCTCTCCAGGGAGGGGGTCGCCGAGCCCAGGACGCAGAGGGCCCCGGCCAACTTCGAGCGCATGACGGCGACGTCCCGGCCGTGGTAGCGGGGGGCCTCGTCCTGCTTGTAGGCGGGCTCGTGCTCCTCGTCGACGATCACCAGCCGCAGGTCGCGCACCGGGGCGAAGATCGCCGAGCGGGCTCCGACGACCACGCGGGCCTCCCCGGTCACCAGGGCGAGCCAGGCGTCCAGGCGCTCCCCCTCGCTCAAATGGCTGTGCCAGACGACGCAGCGGTGCCCGGGGGCTATCGCCTCGAGGCGCGAACGCAGGCGGGCGACCGCCTGCGGGGTGAGCGCGACCTCAGGCACCAGGAAGATCGCGCCCCCGCCCGCCTTGAGGGCGGCGTCCATCGCATGCAGGTAGACCTCGGTCTTCCCCGATCCGGTGATCCCGTGCAAAAGCCAGGTCGAGAACTTGTGCGCGGCGAGCGCCCCCTTCAATCCGCCCACCGCGGCCGCCTGCTCCGGGTTGAGGTCGTGGGGCTGGGCCGTGACGAGCTCCCCCCGGCTCCAGTCGTCGGAGTAGGCCACCCGCTCCACGCGGCGGGACTCCTCCGAGACGATCCCCTGGCGGACGAGCGCGGCGGCCGAGGCGGCCGCGATCCCCAGGCGCCTCAGGACGAGCCCCTTCGGCTGGGGCTTGAGCTGGCGGGACAGGAAGGTGTAGAGCCGGGCCTGCTGCGGGGCCTTGCGCACGAGGCCCGACAGCTCCTCCCCCTCGAGCCTCCGGCCAATTGAAAGGAGCTTCTCCTGCTTTAACCCCATCCCGCGGCGCACCGCCGAGGGGATCATCGTCTCGATGATCGCGTCCATCGGGGCCGCGTAGTAGCCGGCCATCCAGCGCGCCAGGGCCAGAAGGTCCGGCGCGAGCGCCGGGAACGGGTAGACGACCTCGGAGAGCGCCTTGAGTTTTTCGACCGGGAAGTCCTTCGGGGCCCCCATCTCCCCCACGATCCCCAGGTGGAAACGGGCGTGCACCGGGACCCTCACCAAGGAGCCCACCTCGACCGTCGCCCGCAGGGGCTCCGGCACCCGGTAGTGCAGGAGCTTGTCGAATCCCGCCAGGGGGTGGACGCCAACGATCATCAGCTGCCTAGACCAACGCCAAGCGGCCCGGCGGGCAAGCGTTGACAGACCCCGGTGGCGCGGCGGAAAGTACCCGCCGTGAGCACACCCGCAGCCCTCGAAACCTTCGAGCGCTTCCTTCGCCAGAAGGGGCTGCGCGTGACCGGCCAGCGCAAGGCGATCTTCGAGGCCGCACTCTCCCAGAAGGAGCACTTCACGGCCGAGCAGCTGCTCGAGCGCGTGCGCGCGCTCGACCCGGGCGGCCGGGTTTCGCGGGCCACCGTGTATCGGACCCTGCCGGTGTTGACCGAGAGCGCGCTCCTTCGCGAGGTCGACATCGGCACCGGCGAGATGTTCTACATGCCCAACGTCGGCAAGGTCGCCCAGGTGGCCCAGGTCGTCTGCCTGGACTGCGACCGCATCTTCGAGATCAGCGCCCCGTTCATGGAGTGGTACGGGAGCACCGTGTCGACCCGCCTCGGCCTGACGCCGGTCTCCCAGCGCCTCCAGGTAAGCGCCCGCTGCGACACCCTGAAGCGGACCGGCACCTGCCGCTACCGCGACCAGGCCGGCCCGCGCCGCAAGGCCCGACTCACCGGATGACGAAATCCGGGGACAAGGACAGCGACGCGGACTTTGAGATCCGCTTCTTCGAGTCGGTCCTGCGCCGGGACCGGGGCTACGCCGACGTGATCGAGATCCTCGGCGGGCTCTACACGAAGGCCGGCCGGATCCCCGACGGGTTGAGGATGGACCGGCGGCTCGTCAAGCTGCAGCCGCGCAACTCGACGGCCCACTACAACCTCGCCTGCAGCCTGGCCCTGTCCCGCAGGCCCGCGGCCGCCCTGCGCTCGCTCAAGGCCGCCGTCGGCCTCGGCTACCGCGACTTCGAGTGGATGGCGCGCGACCCGGACTTGAAGGGGCTCAAACCCCATCCGGGCTTCCAGGCCCTGCTCGAGCAGCTCAAGGCACAGAGCTAAGCTGCATCAGCTCCGCCCCGACCGAGTCGGCGACAAGCCGCCCGCGGGCGGTCAGCCGCACCCGGTCTTGCGCGAAGAGCGCCAGCCCCTCGGCGACCAGCCGCTCGAGGCGGCGGTCGACCTCGCCCCACGGGGCCTGGGGGCAGCGCGCCCGCCAGGGAGCAAGGTCCACGCCGGCGTTCATGCGGAGCCCGAAGATCAAGGCATCCTCGGCAAGGAGGGCCGCCGTGAGCCTGGTGCGGTCCTCGGTCATCCGCTCGCCTGCGGCCACCCGCGAGCGCCACTTGTCCAAGTCGGCCACGTTCGCGCCGCGCCAGCCGCCGTGCTGCGAGGCCGCGGACGGGCCGAGCCCGACCCATTCCCGCATCGCCCAGGTGTTCAGGTTGTGCCGGCAGGCCCTGCCGGGCCGCGCGAAGTTCGAGATCTCGTACTGCTCGTAGCCGGCCCGCGCCAGGGCCTGCCAGGTAGCCTCGTACAGCCGCGCCTCCCTCTCCGGGTCGAGCCGGACCTTGCCCTGGGAGAGCTTCGCCCACAGGGCCGCGTCCTCCTCGAAGGTGAGGCAGTAGGTCGATAGGTGCTCGGGGGCGAGCGCCACCGCCTCGGCGATGTCGGCCTCCCACTCCTGCTCAGTCTGCCCGGGCAGGGCGAACATGAGGTCCAAGTTGACATTGTCCCAGCCGGCCGAGCGGATCGCCCCGTAGGCCTTCAGGATCTGGGCGCGGCTGTGCCGCCGTCCGAGGGACTCGAGCCAACGGGGCTGGAAACTCTGGACCCCCAGCGACAGCCGCGTCACCCCGCAGTCGCGCAGGACCGCCAGGCGTTCGGGGTTCACCGAGCCCGGGGCCAGCTCCACGGTCCACTCGACCGGGCCCTTCGCGACCCTAGTGAGCGCCAGCCTTCCCAGCCGGGCCAGGTCGCGGGGGGCGAGCATGCCCGGAGTCCCGCCGCCGAAGAAGACGGTCGTCGCCGGCCCCGGCCAGTCCACAAGCGCAGCCTCCGCCTCGATCCCCTCCAGGTAGGCCCGGATCGCTGCGGCGGTCGGGGGCTCCTGGTAGAAAGCGCAGAAGTCGCAGGTGGACGCGCAGAAAGGCACGTGGACATACAGCCCGAGTTCGTCCGGCGGAGCAGCTTTGGCTTGCCCTGGGAGGCTGGTGGTCATTGTACTAAACCCTGGATTTCCAACAAAAATGCAAAATAAACGAGTTTCCCTTGCGAGATCAATGCTCCTGGGTTGCGCGGCGGCCGCAGGCCTGGCGCTGCTGCCCGGATGCACCAGCGTGGCGGTCTCGAACCTGACGCCCGGCTCGCTTCCGGAGAACCCCTCCGAGATCTACACCTTCACCCTGCGCGTTGAGAAGAAGTCCAACCTGGTCACCCCGAGCTCGGTCGAACCCAAGGTCGTTGTGGACGGCCGCAGCTACGCGATGAGGCGCAGCACAATCGGCGAGGACCTCTACGAGTTCGAGTACCAGCTTCCCGCCGGGCGCCAGGAGCTCGCCTACTACTACCTGGTCGACTACCGGGTCGAGGGTTCCGTTGCCAACCACTCCAGCGAGGTCTTCACCGACCTGATGCACACCAAGATCGTGCGCCGCTACGTGTTGTCGCTCGAGAACGCCCGCGGTCCCGTCGGGGCCAGTGTCGGGGTCTTGGGCCGCGGGTTCACGACCCAGGATGTGATCTCCTTTGACGGGGTGCCTGCGCGCACGGTGTACGCCTCCCCCACCTCGCTCAGCTTCTTCGTTCCCGCAGTCCAGCCCGGCCGCGACTACCAGGTGAGCCTGAACGGCTCCGGCGGGAACCCGCCGATCGGCAGCTTCCGCGTCGACCCGACGGGCGTGACGGTGTCGCCCTCGTCGCTGGCGCTGCGCCCCGGCCAGACCGTTTCCCTGACCTTCAGCCTGACGACCGCGGCCCCGGCGGGCGGGCTCCTTCTGGACGTCACCACGGACGTCCCCGAGAGTGTCATCATGGCCGAGGTGCTCGTCCCCGGCGGAGCGACCTCGGTGACGATCCCGGTCCAGGGCGGCAAGCCCGGCTCGGGCAACCTCGTCCTCAAGGGCTACGGAACCGACGTCGCGATCCCGATCAGCGTTTCGGGAAAGTAAGCCTCACCAGCACGGGACGGTGGTCGCTTGCGCGGGCGCCGTCCGGCCCGTCGTAGATCCGGGCTAAGCCGCCGTCCACGCACGGGCGCAGGCCCGGCGACACGAGGATCAGGTCCAGCCGCGAATACCCCTCGCCCTTCCCCCAGGCCTCCGTCCAGGCCTCGCCCCGGCTGTCGGCCGCGTCCAGGGGGACGCAGACCACCGCCGCACCCCGCCGGGTCACGAGCCGCAAGGTCCGGCTCGACGGGCCGTCGTTAAAGTCCCCCAGGATGGCAAAGCGCGCGGCCGTCGGGTCGGGAAAGCGTCGAAGGACGCAGGCCCGGACCTGGGCGGCCTCGGCCTGCCGCCGGACCGCGCCCCCGGGGTCCTCCCGCCTCTCGGTAAGCCGGCTCTTGAGGTGGACGACAAAGACGGTGACATCGCCCCCGGCCGCCGAGACCGAGGCCTCCAACAGCCCCCGCTTCACCCGCTGCCGGCCCCCCAGGTAATCAAACTCGAGGGAGTCGCTCCTGCGGACCTCCTTCAGCGGCAGCCGCGACAGGAGCGCCAGGTGCCGTTCCCGGTCCTCGCCCTCCATCCACGCCGCGTGCGGGTAGTCGATCCCCTCGCCCCGGAGGTCCGCCCGGAGTTCCTCGAGGTGGGCGGGGCCGCCCATCTCCTGCAGGGCGAGGACGTCGGCCCCTAGCCGGCCGATCACGGCGCGCAGGGCCCGTTTCTCGGCCTCGGGCTTGGGGTAGCCCAGGCGGAAGCCCTCGCTAGTCATGCGGTCGGCCGGCCCGTAGTTTTGGACGTTGTAGGTGGCGACCGTGAGGCTGTCGCCCT
>CAIOZY010000052.1 GCA_903862935.1 uncultured Opitutaceae bacterium | reverse complement strand
GCTGCAAGCCTCAAGCCAGGCGCAAGCCCTGGCGCTGAGGGGTCCGTTCCCGTCGATGTTCGTCAACGACGTCTTCGTGGGACAGACCCCCAGCGCCGCTACGACCCGCGACCGGCTCACGGTCGTCAACACCGGCCAGGACCCCATCGGCGTCGTCATGCTCCTGGAGCCGTGCCCAGCGGGCGAACTCCGGGACGGCTATGAGCCCATCCCCAACCTATCCTGGGTCCAGCTGGACCCGCCGCGCTTCAGCCTGGAGCCCGGCGAATCGGGGGTGAGCGCCATCCTGGTCTCGCCGCCCAACGACCCGTCCCTGCAGGGCGGCCAGTTCGAGCTGGTGTGGCGGGCGACCGCGACCGTTCCCAGCAGCGGGGCCGAACTCCTGCCCCGCTCCCACATCTTCGTGACCATACAGCTGGGGTCGGCCACAGTCTCCAGCATCACGCCCCAAGCCTTGGGCGCCGCGCGGGTTCCGGTCTCCGTGCCTTTCACTCTTTCCCCTCCCGGCGGGACCGCGGACAACGTCCCCTTGGGCCGCAAGCTGAATCTGCGGGACCTCGGCTTCGTCATCAAGCTGGGCAACCCGAACTCTCAGGACGAGGTATTCTCCGTCCGTTCCGCGTGCGACAACAGCAACGATTCCGACCAGGTCTTCAGGTGCTCGCCGAACCCCAATTTCCTCATGCCGGCCGCCTCGACAGTCCGGGTCCCGGCCAACAGCGTCGCCGAGGCCGTCTTCACCCTGCAGATACCGAACGAGGCCAGATATCAAGGCCGCCATTGGGTCTTTGTGGCGCAGGCCGCCCCGGTCAACGGGGTCCCGAGCGACGCCAAGGCTTTCCGTCTGACCGTGACGACTCAATCCGGGGGGGCCAGATAGCCATGACCCTGCCCGCGCTGATTTCCCGTCCGCAACAGGAGGCAGCCATGTGACCTTGGGCTTGGATATCACATGAAACTACTACAGACGATCCTCCAGCGGACAAGGAGAACCGCGAAAAGGATGGCCTGGAGGGCGGGCTATTGCCTCCTGGCGGCGGCGCTCCTGGCCCTCCCGGCCGCCGCGGGCGACCATGCCTACCTCAACATCCTGATAACGGTCGCCGGCAGTTCTCCTACGCCCAACATACCCATCACCGGGCTCGTCGCCTCCACGGCCGGGGCCCTGCCCGGAACCATCAACTTGGCCTGGACCGAGCCCACGCTCCCGGCCGGCAAGCCCCCGCTGGCCTACGACATCCGCATATCCAGCACCGGCCAGATAATCAACAACTCCGATTTCAACGCCGCCCTCCCCCTCTCCGCGTTCTCCAGCGTGCCGCTCCCGCCCCCGGGTCCAGGCAACAACCAGGCCCTGCTGGCCGTCCCCGGCCTGCAGCCGGCCGTGACCTACTATTTCGCGGTTCGTGAATACGACTCGGGCGCGCCCATGCAGGAGGTCAACTGGGTCCGCGACCCATCGCGCGGCTGGAACGTGCTCAACTACGCGGTGCCGCCGACGCCGCGCTCCATCGGCCCCATCGTTGATCTCGTCGCTTCCACGACCGGTGCCCTGCCCGACACCATCAACCTGGCCTGGACCGAGCCGAGTTTCGTGGGGACCATCGGCCAGCGCTACTATGACATCCGTGTCTCCACCACCGACCAGATGTCGGACAACCCTGACTACAATGTTGCCCAGCGCCTCGCGCTGTTCTCCCCCGTCGCCATCCCGCAGCCCGGCCCCGGCGGCCACCAGGCCCTGCTGGCCGTGCCCGGGCTCCGACCGGGAGTAACCTACTATTTCGCCATCCGGGAATGCGATTCCAGAGGCCCGCCCAGCCTTGCCGGCGATTGGCGGAGCAACCTGAGCAAAGGCTGG
>CAIOZY010000051.1 GCA_903862935.1 uncultured Opitutaceae bacterium | reverse complement strand
CCCGCACGAAAGGCCGCCTGACACTCACGAGCGGGGCGGGGGCTGCGCCCCCGCCCCTGGCCCCACCCCATATCTTAAACTATCTTTCCAATCCTCACCGCTCCATGGCCCCATTTTGCTGAACTTGACGGACACAACTGAAAAACAGAATTAAATCCGACGACGTGAAACGGTCTCGCGAGCCGTCAACGGTTTCCGTAGCGCTGGGAAACAGAATCGATCCGGACGACCAACCTCACGATCCCCCCGAAGGGGAGGTAGCAGAGTTCAGGAGTAACGGGTAAGTGAGTTCCGGATCTAATTCCGGTCTAGTTGATGTTAACTCCAAGGCCTGGCGCGATGAGCCGCCTGCCTCTTGGAGCCACCGCTGGCGTTAAATGGCTGGATCGCAAGGGGGGCGGTGTTACCTGCCACTCCTCATGAATTTTACCCTCACTCCCCGTGATTCGGACCCATTCCTTGTGACATTTACCCGCTAACAGCAGGTGCGATACTGCCTATGCTTTTCTGGATTGGGTAAAAAAGCCCGCCGGGCCAAACTGCTCGCGGCGGGCTGAAGTAGGGAGGCAATACGGAACTCGTGTCAGGGTGTCATTGAATTGATGTCACCAACACGGAATTCGTGTCACCAACACGGATTTAATGTCACCAAACAACTCAGCGGTACTCCTCGCCGGTGTCGGCGTTGATGATCTTGAAGTGCTCGACGTGGTAGGCCTGGTCGGCCCGGAAGGCCAACTTGACCCCGTAGCTCTTCTCCATCCGGACCAGTAGATCCGCGTCCTCGCTGCGCAGCCGCTCGAGAATGCTCGGATGGACAAGGACCCGAAGGGAGTACTCCTTGCCGTCCTTCCTCAGTTGGAGGCGGGAGGCGACCGAGGAGAGCCTGCGCTGGAGTTCGACCGACATCGTGGTCGCCGATTTCACGATTCCCCGGCCGTGGCAGTAGGGGCAGTTCGTGTAGAGGTTGGACCACAGCGACTCCTGCTGGCGCTGGCGCGTCATCTGCATGATCCCTAGCTGCGAGATCGGCAGGATGTGGTTGCGAGCCTTGTCCGTCGCCATGAGCTCCACCATCTTCTCGTAGACGGCGTTGCGGTGGCGGCGCTCCTTCATGTCGATGAAGTCGATCACGACCAGGCCGCCCAGGTTGCGCAGCCGGATCTGGCGGGCGATCTCGCGGGCCGCCTCGAGGTTCACGGCGTAGATCGTGTTCTTCTCGTCGCCGGCCTTGTTCTTGTGGGAGCCGGTGTTCACGTCGATCGCGATCAGGGCCTCCGTCTCGTCGATCACGATCTCGCCTCCGGACGGAAGCGGAACCTTGCGCTGGCTCGTCTGCTCGATCTGGCGCTCGATGTTAAAGCGCTCGAAGATCGGGATCGAGTCGCTGTAGGAGGCGATCTTCGACTTTGACCTCTTGGAGATAAGGCCCACCAGGTCCTGCGTGCGCTCGAAGTCGGACTTGTTGTCGATGAGCACGCGGTCGATGTCCTCGGTCAGGAAGTCGCGCACCGTGCGCTCCACCAGGTCCGGCTCCATGTACAGGCAGGTCGGGGCCCTCTCGGCCTGCATCTTGCGGCTGATCTCCTCCCACTTCTTGAGGAGGATGTGCAGATCGCGGATGAAGTACCGGGCTTTCTTGCCCTCGCCGGCCGTCCGGACGATGACGCCCATCCCCTCGGGGATCGTGAGTTCGTTGATCAGGTGCTTCAGGCGGCGGCGCTCGGCGTTGTCCTCGATCTTGCGGGAGATGCCGCACCCGTCGCTATAGGGGGTGAGGATCAGGTAGCGGCCGGGGATCGACAGGTTGGTGGTCGTCCGGGGTCCCTTGGAGCCGATCGGCCCCTTGGTCACCTGGATCACAATGTCGCTTCCCGGGGGGTACATCCCAGGGATGTCCTTGACCGTGACCTCGCTCTTCGGCTGGGCGTCGCGCTTGCGGTTGACCCGGACCACCTCGACCGAGGAGTCGGCCGCTGCCGGGAGCATGTCCCAGTAGTGCAGGAAGGCGTTCTTCGAGTAGCCGATGTCGACGAAGGCGGCCTTGAGACCGGGGTCGAGGTTCTTGATCCGGCCTTTGAAGATGCCGCCGACCATCCGGTTGTCCGACTCGCGCTCGATCTCAAACTTTTCGAGGCGACCGTCGACGAGGAGCGCCACGCGCTTCTCGAGGGGCTCTGAGTTGATGATGAGCTCCCGGTAGGAGCCCTTCTCCTTGCGGAATACCGCCAGGATCTTCTGCAGGAAGGGGCGTTGCTTGGCCCGCTCGTCGGCTCCGGCCTTAAGTTCGGATGGGTCTACGGCAACCGGTTCTGGGGCGGGTGGCGGATTTGCCAGCTCGGCGTCGTAGTTACGTGCGGCGTCGGGCTTGGCGCCGGACATCGGTGTGGGTTGATCGCTCATGGTGCGTTGTGTCTTTCTTGGAGACGGGGCACCCTTGCGCGAAAGTCGCGGCGCAGGAAATTCCGGCAGGGCGGTCGATATCGCGGGCGGGACGTCCGGTCATGGGAAGTCCTTCCTGAAGCGATAGACGCTCTGGACCAGTCCTTGCAGCAAGCAGCAACTGAACACAAAGGAGCCACCGTAGCTGATGAAGGGAAGCGGTATGCCCGTGATGGGCACCAGCCCGATGGTCATGGCGATGTTCACGAACACATGCACGGTTAGCAGCACCGTGACGCCAATGGCGAACAGTGTGCCGAGCCGGTCCCTTGCGAGGCCGGCGATGCGTATGCCGTTGAACAACACTATCCCAAACAGGCCGAGAACCGTAATACTTCCCAGGAATCCTCTCTCCTCGGCGAGAACCGAGAAGATGAAATCATTGTGGGCAACCGACCGGGGCAGATACCCCAGCCGGGCCTGGGTGCCCTCCGCCCATCCCTTCCCAGAAAGGCCGCCGGAGCCGACCGAGATCAGCGACTGACGCTGATTCCAGCCGATTCCCATCGGATCAATCCGGTCGGGGTCGACGAAGGACAGGATGCGGTTGCGTTGGTAATCGTGAAGCGGAACCCACGAATGGGATTCGTAGGCGCCGCGGTCGTTGAGAAAGGAGTACTTGTGGGCCGCCATGAAGTCGGCGTACCGCCACACGTCCCAGGCCACGATGGATCCCACGAGCAGAAACACGCCCAGCGCGCCCGCGAAGAAGCGGGCGGACAGCCGTGAGACATAGAGCATGGAAAAGACCATGGGGGGCAGGACGATGGCCGGCTTCAAGTCCGGTTGAAACAGAATCAACAGAACGGGCACACCCACCGCAAGGGTCAATTTCCCCAGGGCCCTGAATGACTGCTGGAATGTGTCGAACTTGCTGTGGATCAAAAGGCTGCCCGTGATCAGGAGGACCGCGATGTTCGCCGTCTCCGAGGGCTGGAAGGACAGGAACCCAAGCTTCAACCAGCGCTGGGACCCATAGGTCTCGAAGCCGATCCCGGGAAGCAGCACCAGAACCAGGGGCAGCACGCACAGCAGGTACACCCAGTGGGCGACGCTCATCCAGAAGCGGTAGTCGATCAGGGAAACAGCCGTGTACAGGCAGGCCCCCAGGGCCAGGAAGGCGATCTGCTTCACCCAGTAGGTCCGAGCCACCCAGGACATGAGGCTCTCCTTGGGCGGGTTGGCCTGCTGCGCCGAATACTGGGCCGAGTAGATGAAGACGACCCCGATGATACCTAGGGCAACCAGGGCCAGGGGCGTTGCCCAGTCCCACCGCCTTCGCTCCGCGGTGCGCAGTAGGCTGGGCTGGGGGAGCGGAAACATGCTGGGGAAGACTATGGGAGGGATTTGGCTCCGACACAAGCGGTTGCAACCCCTTCTGGCTTGAGCTTTCGGGAGGGGGGTCTAACGTCCGCACTCCCTTGACGCCAGCCAGCGCAGCCGTTTTAGCCTTCACCATGCCCTCGGGATGGGACGCCATCGACTGGTCTCCGGCCTTGTCGCTGATAGCGGGCATGGCGGTTGGCTTCTTCATCGTGTGGACCGTCACCCGCCAGACCCGCCGGGTGGCCCACGAGCAGGCCGCCGAGCTGATCGAGGTGGCCCGGCGGGAGGCGGCGGTCGCCGCCGAGGAGGTCAAGCAGAAGGCCGAGGCCGAGATCCAGGAGAAACGCTCCGAATTGAACCGCGAGTTCGACCGGCGGGAGATCGAGGCCGACGTGCGGCTTCGGGAGATCCGGGCCCACGAGGAGTCCCTGGCCCTCCTCGACCACCAGCTTGAGCAGCGCCAAGAGCGGCTCAATCACGAGGGGGCTGCGATCAAGCAGGCCCGGGATGCCATCCGGGCCCTGTCCAAGAGCGTCCGCAAGCGCCTGGAGGGGGTGTCCCAGATGGACGCCGAGGAGATCAAGCGCCAGCTGCGCGAGGAGGTCCTCCTGGAGTGCCAGGATGAGATACGGGCCCTGCGCCGGGAGACCCTCGAGAAGTCCGACCAGGAGCTCCAAAGCACGGGCCGGAGGATCCTGATCGCGGCAATGCAGCGGATCGCGAGCAAGCCCAACAACGACCTCACCGCGACCCTTGTCCACCTGCCGAGCGAGGACATGAAGGGCCGCATCATCGGCCGCGAGGGGCGCAACATTAAGGCTTTCGAGGCGGCGACCGGGGTGACGCTTCTGATCGACGAGTCGCCGCAGCTGGTCCTGCTATCCTCTTTCGACCCGGTGCGCCGGGAGATCGCCCGCACCGCGCTTGAGGCCCTGGTCAAGGACGGCCGCATCCACCCGGCGAGTATCGAGGAATTCGTCAAGCGGGCCCAGGACGAGATCGACTTGGTGACGACCCAAGCCGGCGAGGATGCAGTTTCCCGGCTGAACATCAACGGGCTGCACCCGGAGATCATCAAGCTGCTCGGCCGCCTGCGCTACCGCTTCTCCTACAACCAGAACGTCCTGGACCACTCGGTCGAGACCGCATTCCTGGCCTCTATCATCGCGAGCGAGTCGGGACTCGACCCGAACATTGCCAAGAGGGCGGGCCTCCTGCACGACATTGGCAAGGCGGTCCCCGGCGAGCTCGAGGGCAGCCACGCCGTGATCGGCGCCGACTTCATCAAGCGCCATGGCGAGACCCCCATCGTCGTCAACGCCGTCGCGGCCCACCACGAGGAGGCCAAGCCCGAGACCATCTACGCGGGCCTGGTCATCCTGGCCGACACGATATCGGCGACGCGGCCCGGGGCGCGGGCGGAGTCGATGGACAGCTACATCCAGCGCCTGGGCCGCCTGGAGAAACTCGCCATGTCGATCGAGGGGGTCCAGCAGGCCTTCGCGATTCAGGCCGGGCGCGAGATCCGGGTTGTCGTGTCTCCCCAGCAGGTGACCGACGAGCGGGCCCGCGAGATCGCCAAGGAGCTGCGCGGTCGCATCGAGGCCGAGCTCCAGTACCCGAGCACGATCAAGATCACCGTCATCCGCGAGAGCCGCTTCACCGAGACCGCCACCTAGGAGACGATCCCGCCATGGCCGACCCGAAGATCCTCGAGTGCTTCCCCAACCCCGCCCCCGGGCGGGACTACGTGATCGAGCACACCCACCACGAGTTCACGAGCGTCTGCCCGATGACCGGGCACCCGGATTTTGCAACGCTCACCGTCCGCTATGTGGCGGACCGCTCGTGCGTGGAGCTGAAGTCGCTCAAACTGTACTTCCACGCGTACCGCAACGAGGGGATCTTCTTCGAGGCCGTCACGAACCGCATCTGCGACCACCTCGGGGCCCTGCTTCACCCGAGGAGCCTGTCGGTCACCTCCGCCTGGAAGGGCAGGGGGGGGGTCACCTCGGTGATCACCGCCGAGTGGAAGGTGCCTGCCCGCCGCCGTTCAGGGCGGCGATAAGCCAAGGGTGCAGCTGTGGCCCGGCGGCCACTATGGAGTCGGCCTTGACCGGATCATTGCCGTGCCAATCGGTGACCAGCCCGCCGGCGCCGCGCACGATCGGCACCACGGCCTGGATGTCCCAGGGGTTCATAATCGGATCGCACATCGCGTCCGCCCATCCCGAGGCGAGAAGCAGGTATCCGTAGCAGTCCCCCCAGGTCCTCACAACCCGGGCCCGGCGGCCCACGGCCTCAAAGGCGGCGCCGTCCCGGTACTTGGCGGGGTTGTACGGGTCGCTCGTCAAAAGGACCGCATCCTCGATCCTTCCGCAGGGGCGGATGCGGACTGGCCGGGGCGTCCCGCCGCCGGTCTGGAGAACCGTCTCGGAGCCGTCGCCGATCATCAGCTGGCTTAGGATGGGCTGGTGGATCGCCCCTAGGACGGGCCGGCCCTCGCGCATGAGGGCGATCAGGGTCCCGAACAGCGGGCAGGCCGCGGCAAACGACTTGGTCCCGTCGATCGGGTCCAGGACCCAAACGAATTCGGCCGACTCGTTCTCGGAGCCAAACTCCTCGCCCACGACCCCGTGCTGGGGAAACTTTCGGCCGATCATCGAGCGCATCAGCTGCTCGGCGCCGCGGTCGGCCTGGGTCACCGGACTTGAATCCGCCTTGGTTTCGACCGCCAGACCCGGCGAGGCGAAGTACGGCCGGATCAATTCCCCGCTCCTCTGGGCGAGCTCGATCATGAAGGCGCGGTAGGGATCCAGGTTCACGGTTGGGCCTGGAGCAAAGGGGATTTGGACCGGGGGCGCAACGCTGCCCTTGGGGCCCCGCGGAGAGGATCCGGAGTTTGGTTGCGGCCCCGCCTCTGCCCGGGCAAAACCTCGGCCATGCCTTGGACCGAGCACGAGATCTTCTTCGTCGACTTCGAGGGAAGCCGCGCGTCGGGGATTGTGGAGTACGGGGTTGCGACCCTGCTCCGCGGCAGGGTCGTCGGGGCCAGGGGCCGCCTGTGCGGGCCGACCGGCCGCGTGGGCGCCGAGGACATTGCCGTACACGGGCTCAGGCCCGAGGCCCTCGCCACGGAGCCCCCCTTCTCCGCCGATTGGGAATACTTCGCGGGCCTGAGGGAGCGGGGCCCACTGGCGGCCCACTACTCCGGGGTTGAGAACGCGCTCATCAAGGCGGTCTGGCCCTATCCCCGGCGTTCGCCGGACTTTGTCAGACCGGGCTCCGCCGCGTTCGACTGGGGTCCCTGGATCGACTCGGCCCGGATCTACGTCCAGGCCTTCCCGTCCCTTGTGTCCGGCCGGCTGGACGCCCTGGTAGGGGCCGCGGGCCTTCAGGCCGAACTCGACACCCTTGCGGCCGCCCACTGCCCGCCCGGCCGGAGGCGGTATCACGCGGCGCTCTACGACGCCCTTGCCGGGGCGCTCCTCCTTGCGGACCTGGCCCGGGACCCGGTCCACGGGAGGCTGAGCCTGGGGCAATTGATCACGATGAGCACCCTGGACCCGGACCGCCGGGAGGAGCTCACCCAGGGCGAGCTTTGGTGAGACCCTAGGAGGCCTCGCCGCCGAATCGGGCCCGGAGCTCGGGCAGAATGGCCTCCTCTAGGGAACCGACGCGCCAGTGCGCGTTTCCAAAGTCGCGGCCTCGGGTCGTGTCGTTGGGGACGGCGACCACCCACATTCCGGCCCGCTTTGCCGCGAGGATCCCGATCGGCGAGTCCTCGAAGGCGACGGCCTCCCCTGCCTTGACCCCGAAGCGGTTCAGGACGAGCCGGTAGACGTCTGGTTCGGGCTTGGGCGAGGAGACGTCGTCGCGGCAGGCCACGAACTCAAACCGGCGCAGAAGACCCACGCGGGAGAGGTGCCCCTCGACGTGCGCATGGGTCTCGTTCGAGGCGACCCCCAGGCGAAGGCCGGCCTCCGCGGCGGCGTCGAGCAGGGCCGTCACGCCGGGCCGGATCGGAAGCTTAAGGTCCAGCTCGCGGTTTCTCGCCCGGCGCTCGGCCTCCAGGGACGCCCGGTCTCGATCCTTTCCGAAGGCCCGCCAGGCGTCGAAGGTGTAGTCGACGAATCCGGCCTCTTTGCGCAGCGGCTCCCGGTCGAACGGCAGCCCGTGGCGGGCGTGAATGTCGGCGTACGCCTCGATGAAGGTCGACTCGGTGTCGAGGATCAGTCCATCAAAGTCAAAGACGAGCGCTCGGATCATGGGAGGGCCCAGAGCGGAGACGGAAAGGCTCCCGTTGAAAAGTTTAAAGTTGCTCCCCCCCGTTGCGAAAAGGCGTTGCGAACCCCGGCCCGGGATGCGAGGTTGGGCCCATGAGACGGATCTTGTTTGTCGCGATCATCGGGGTGGCCGCCACGGCGGCAGCTCGGGCCCAGGACGGAAGCTTCTCCCAGGCCGCGAAGCCCGAGGACCTGGCGGCGGCGGGGCTTTCAAAGCTGTCGCCGGAGGAGTTGGCGCGGCTGGACAAGCTGGTCAGCGACTACCGCAGCGGCTCCCTGGACTCGGCGAAGAAGGAGGCTGCTGGCGCGGAGGCCCGCGCCCGGAAGGCCGAGGCGGATGCCAAGGCGGCCCAGGCCGAAGCCGATGCCCGGGCGGCGCGCGAGGCGGCCCAGCAGGACAAGGACCAGGCGGCCGCCGCCGGCGAGGAGTCCCACAAGACAGGGTTTTTCTCCAAGGCGAAGGCCCTGATCATGCCGGGCACCACGGTTTCCTTTAAGACGGTCGAAAGCCGCGTCATGGGCGGGATCAAGGGATGGGGGCCGGAGACGGTCTTCGTCCTGGAGAACGGGCAGTGCTGGAAGGTCGCCAACGGCGACAGCTACTACCACGGGATGATCGTCCTGAATCCCCGGTGCACGGTGCAACCTGTTAGGACCCTGGGAGGAAACGGGTTCCAGATTTATATCGACGGACTCGGCGCTGTGCGCGTGCGTCTGGTCGGCGAGGTATCCCAGACCGCTCCTCCGCAGTGACGGCCCGGTAGCCGGGCCGCCCTCAGGCCTCGGCTGCGGCCTCTTCCTCGGTCTCGACGATCCGAGCGATGCTGAGCAACCGGTCGCCCTCTGCCAGGGTGAGCAGCTTGACGCCCTTCGCGCCCCGCCCGGTCTCGCGGATCTCGCCGACCCGCGTGCGGACGCTCTGGCCCTTGGCCGTGAGCAGCATCACCTCGGCGTCCTCCCGGACGGCGAGGGCGCCCGCCACATTGACCGAACCGTCCTCAGGCAGGTCTATCGCGATCACGCCGGAGCCGCCCCGGGTTATTAGCCGGTAGTCGGCGAACGGGGTGCGCTTGCCGATCCCATCCTCCCGGGCCACCAGAAGCTTCGACTCGGGGTCGCAGACCTCGATCGTCTTCACGTAGTCCCCGTCGTATTTGAAGCGCATGCCGGTGACCCCGACCGTGTCGCGGCCCTGGTCCCTGAGGCCCGCCTCGGAGAAGCGGACGGCCTGTCCCTTGTGGCTGATCAGGACGATCTCGTTCTCCCCGCCCGTCAGAACGCAGCCGACCAGGCTGTCGGTCTCCTCGAGCTTGATCCCCCTCAGCCCTCCCTCCCGGGTGGCGTTCGTGTAGTCGGCCAGGCTCGTCTTCTTCGTAATCCCGGCCTTGGTCGCCATCACCAGGTGGAGAGACCCGCTGAAGTCCTTGATGCAGATCATGGCCGCGATCTTCTCGCCCTCGGCCAGGCGCAGGAAGCTTGAGATAGACTTGCCCTTCGAGGCCCGCGTCCCCTCGGGGATGTCGTAGACCTTCTTCGCGTGGCACTGGCCGGTGTTCGTGAAGAACAGGATGTAGTCGTGGGTGCTCGCCGTGAACAGGTGCTCGACGAAGTCCTCGTCGTAGGTCTCCGTCCCGATGATGCCCTTGCCTCCGCGCTTCTGGGAGCGGTAGTCGGACACACGCGTCCTTTTGATGAAGCCCAGGTGGGACACGGTGCAGACGCAGCCCTCGTTGGGGATCACGTCCTCCATCCGGAACTCGCCGGTCGCCGCCACGATCTCCGTCAGCCTCGGGCTGGCGTATTTGTCCCGCATGGCCCCGAGCTCGCTCTTGATCAGGGCCAATAGCTTTGCCTCGGACTCCAGGATCCCGCGCAGCTCCTCCACGAGCTTCAAGAGGTCGAGGTACTCGCTTTCGATCTTGTCCCGCTCGAGGCCGGTCAGCTGGTAGAGCCTCAGTTCCAGGATCGCGTCGGCCTGCCTCTCGGACAGGGGGTACTTCCCCATCAGGCGGGTCCGGGCCTCGTCCCGGCTGCCCGAGCTGCGGATGATCCGCACGAAGTCGTCGAGGTTGTCCAGGGCGATCTTGTAGCCCTCGAGGATATGCGCGCGGTCCTCGGCCTGCTTCAGGCGGAAGCGGGTGCGGCGCGTGATCACCTGCCTGCGGTGGGCCAGGTAGCACTCGAGCAGCTCCTTGACGTTCATCTGCTTCGGGCGCTTGTGATCGATCGCGAGCAGGATAACGCCGAAGGACGACTCAAGGGCCGTCTTCTGGAAGAGCTGGTTGATGACCACCTTGGCCTGCTCCCCGCGCTTCAACTCCACCACGATCCGGGTGTTCTCGTCGGACTCGTCGCGCAGGTCCCGGATCCCGTCGATGTGCTTGTCGGAGACAAGCTCCGCGATCCGGGTGACCAGGCTCGCGCGGTTAACGTTGTAGGGGATCTCGGTGATGACGATCTGTTCGCTGCCCCCCTTCATTTCCTCGGTGTGGGCCTTGCCCCGGATGCGGACGATCCCGCGGCCGGTCTTCAGGTAGCTCAAGATCCCCTCGCGGCCCGAGATCACGCCCCCTGTGGGGAAGTCCGGGCCCTGGATGATCCCGCAGAGCTCGTCCACGGAGATCCCCGGTCGGTCGATGATCGCATTGCAGGCGTCAATCAGCTCCCCGAGGTTGTGCGGGGGAATGTTGGTCGCCATTCCGACGGCGATGCCGGTCGAGCCGTTCATCAGCAGACCCGGCAGCGCCGCCGGGAGCACCGTCGGCTCGGTCGTCTCCTCGTTGTAGTTGGGGGCGAAGTCGACCGTGTCCTCGTTGATGTCGCGGAGCAGCTCCTCGGCCATCTCGTCCAGGCGGCACTCGGTGTAGCGGTAGGCCGCCGGTGGATCGCCGTCCACGGAGCCGAAGTTGCCCTGGGGGTCGATTAGCGGGTAGCGCACGACCCAGGTCTGCGCCAGGCGCACCAGGGTGTCGTACACCGAGGAGTCACCGTGCGGGTGGTAGTTGCCCAGCACCTCGCCGACGACCTTGGCGCACTTGTTGAAGGGCCGGTTGTGCAGCAGGCCCTGCCGCATCATCGCGTACAGGATCCGGCGCTGCACGGGCTTCAAGCCGTCCCGGGCGTCGGGAAGGGCGCGCGAGATGATGACCGACATCGAGTAGTCGATGTAGGCCGTCTGCATGATGTCGGTGATGTTCGCCGACGAGAGCTTTTCAGAGGAGGTGTACATGGGTCCTTGCGTCGCGCCTTCGGCTCTACACGTCGAGGTATTGCACGTTCAGCGCGTTGTCCTCGATGAACTGCCGGCGGGGCGGCACCTCGTCGCCCATCAGGAGCGTGAACAAAGCGTCGGCCTTGGCGGCGTCGTTCACCGAGACCCGCAGAAGCCGGCGCTTCTCCGGGTCCATGGTCGTCTCGAAGAGCTGCTTGGGGTTCATTTCGCCCAGGCCCTTGTAGCGCTGGATCGACAGGCCCTTGCGCCCGTTCGCCCGGATCTGGGCGACGATGTCCAGGGGGGCGTGCAGGTGGGTCTTCACCTCGTTCTTCTGGCCGGGGTTCTCGGCGATGACGTAGCGGGGCTCCTCGGTGGGGCTGAACCGCTTGATCTGCAGCTCGGTCCTTGCGATCACCTTCAGCAGCTTCGACATCTCTGTCCCCTCGAAGATCTCGTGGATCGTTACCCTGCGGGCGGGCTGCTCGGCCTTCGCGTCCTCGGGCTGGTCGAACAGGTCGGCGTCCAGGTCGTTCGCCCGGACGAAGGCGGCCCGGGCCTCCTCGTCCATGAGGAACTCGGTCGACTCCTTGTTGCCCTCGCGGATGCGCGCGACGTAACGGGGCAGCTCGTGGGTCTCGGGGTTCTGGCGGTCGAGGTAGGCGTTGAGGGAGGCTCCGTAGCGGGTAACCCCGCCCCCGAGCTTCTCCAAGGCGGCCAAAGCCTCGACGATCCGGTCGATCTGCTGGGGGGCGAAGACGTGCTGGTCTTTGAGCCGGGTGAGGACCACGTCCTCGGAACCGAGCTCCAGCAGGATCCGGTTCAGCTGCTCGTCGTTGTCGATGTACTGCTCGCGCTTCTTGCGCTTGATCTTGTAGAGGGGGGGCTGGGCGATGTACACGAAGCCCCGGTCGAACAGGCCCCGCATCTTGCGGTATAGGAAGGTGAGCAGCAGGGTCCGGATGTGCGAGCCGTCGACATCGGCGTCGGTCATGATGATGACCTTGTGGTAGCGGGCACGCTCGATGTTGAAGGCCGAGTCGTCGCTTCCGTTCTCACCCTCGGTCTCGTTGGTGCCGATGCCGGTCCCAATCGCGGTTATGAGCGTCCGGATTTCCTCGTTGTTGAGAACCTTGTCCAACTGGGCCTTCTCGCTGTTGATGAGTTTTCCCCGCAGCGGCAGGATCGCCTGGTAGCGGCGGTCGCGGCCCTGCTTGGCGGAACCGCCTGCGGAGTCGCCCTCGACGATGTACAACTCCGTGAGGGCCGGGTCGCGCTCGGAGCAGTCGGCCAATTTTCCGGGAAGCCCGCCCCCGGAAAGGGCGCCCTTGCGGATCGTCTCCCGGGCCTTGCGCGCGGCCTCGCGGGCCCGCGCCGACAGGAGCGTCTTGTCGATCACCCGCTTGGCGACCGCGGTGTGCGACTCCAGGAAGAACTTGAGCTTCTCGCCAACGATCTTCTGGACGATCCCGTCCACCTCGGAGTTGGACAGCTTCGTCTTGGTCTGCCCCTCGAACCGGGGGTCGGGGACCTTGACCGAGATCACCGCCACCAGGCCCTCGCGCACGTCCTCCCCCGTGATGGCGGGGTCCTTCTCTTTGATCAGGTTGTTCGACTTGGCGAAGTTGTTGATGACCCGGGTTAGGGCCGTGCGGAAGCCCGACAGGTGCGTGCCTCCCTCCAGGTTGTAGATCGAGTTGGCGTAGGCGAAGACCTGGTCGTTGTAGGTGTCGTTGTACTGGAGCGACACGTCGACCACGGTCGCCGGCTTCGTGGGGTCGGTCTCGTCCGGCACGGAGTCCGAGAAGGTGATCGGCTTGTCGTGCAGGACGTTCTTGTTGAGGTTCAGGAACCGGACGAACTCGGAGATGCCCTCCTTGAAGAAGAACACGTCGTTCTTCTGGGAGCGCTCGTCATCGAGCTCGATCCGGATACCGGGGTTGAGGAACGCGAGCTCCCGCAGGCGCTTGGCCAGAATGTCGTACTGGAACTCCCGGGTCGACTGGAAGATTTCGGGGTCCGGCTTGAATGTGATCTTGGTGCCCGTCTTCTTCGTGTCGCCGATCACGGCGATCTTTTGCACGGTTTTTCCCTGCGCGAAGCGCATCTGGTAGACCTTGCCCGCCCGGCGCACCTCGGCCTCGAACCACTCCGAGACCGCGTTCACGCACTTGGCGCCGACGCCGTGCAGGCCGCCCGAGACCTGGTAGGCCCCCTTGCCGAACTTTCCGCCGGCGTGGAGGTTCGTCAGGACCAGCTCCAGGGCCGGGATTTTGTAGACGGGGTGGGGTTCGACCGGGATGCCGCGGCCGTCGTCCTCGACCGAGCAGGACCCGTCCAGGTGGATCGTGACCCGGATCACCTTGGCGTAGCCCGCCAGGGCCTCGTCAACCGAGTTGTCAACGACCTCGAAGACACAGTGGTGCAGACCCCGCTCATGGGTGTCCCCGATGTACATGTCGGGCCGCTTGCGCACACCCTCGAGACCCTCGAGCTTCTGGATTTTTGAGGCGTCGTAGGCCTCGGCTCCTAGCTGCGAATGGGTGGGGTTGGGTGTGTCGTCTTTATCGGCCATGTACGGTAGTGTCGGGATTGAAATTAAAAGAAAAATCCTGTCGAAAGAGCCGCGGACACGCGAGGGTTTTTTTCGGGAAAAATGCGGTCTAAAAGGCGGTTTTCCAGGCTTTTACGGGCCTCCGGTTCCTGGGGGGCTATCCCCCCAGCGGGTCAGCGACACGCCGAGGTTTAATTTGACCCGATTTCGGGCTGTCGCCACCGTGCAAGGGACATGCTCAGCCCCGTCCTGGAAGCGCTCCTCATCCTTCAAGACCGCGACACCAAGCGCCTGGGGCTGGAAGCCCAGCTCAAGGCCGTCCCCGAAGAGATCGAACGGATCCGGCAGACGATCGCCTCAGAGCAGACCGCGATTGACGCCGCCCGGGCCGAGCTCCACGAATTCGAGTCGAAGAAGAAGCTCCTGGAGACCGAGATCGGCATGGTCGAGTCGAAGCTCGCCAAGTACCGCACCGACCAGCTCGCCGTCCGAAAAAACGACGAGTACCAGGCCCTGGGGCGCGAGATCGAGATGATGCAGGGCAAGATCGGGGAGATGGAGGGCGGGGAGCTCGAGATCATGTACTCGATCGATGCTGCGAAGAAGAAGGTGGCCGCCGCCACGGCCACGGCCAAGGCGAACATCGCCGGCCACGAATCGCGCATCCAAGCCCTGGGTGAGCGCGAGGTGGGCCTGAAGGAGGAATTGAAGGGAGCCGAGCAGCAGGTGGAGGCAGCACGCACCGCGGTGGCGGCCCCGGGCCTGCGCATTTACGACCGTCTTGCCGTCCGGACCATGCCCGCCGTCGTCCCCATCCGGGGGGGGAAGTGCGGGGGCTGCCACCTCAAGGTGTCCAGCGATGCCGACTCGGCCTCCCGGTCTAACAAGGCCGGGGCCGAGCTTGCAGTCTGCGACCAGTGCGGGCGGATCGTCTACTGGGAGAGCTAAACCCGCCCGCGGTCGCGTTGCACTTGCCTTCCCCCTAGGGGGCGGTAGGATCGCCCCCCTTAGCTTTGGGGCTTGGCCGTCGCTCCATGTTCTTTGATCCCAAGAGTGGGCCAAAAGCCTGCTCGGCAGTAACTTGGAGAGGAAAGTCCGGACACCATAGGGCAGGATGCTGCACGAGCCGCAAGGCAAGTGCAGGCTCCGCGGGTCAATCCCGCGGGGACGGACAGTGTCACAGAAAACAGGTAGCCGGCTGCCGGCCGCGAAAGCGGAGCGGCGGCGGGTGATAGTGAAAAGGTGGGGTAAGAGCCCACCGCGCTCCGCCGCGAGGCGGGCGGCACGAAAAACCCCGTCTGGTGCAAGACAAAATAGGAGGCTGGGCTGCCCGTTCGATAGCCTCGGGTATGTCGCATCCGCCGAGAGGTTCCGCGCAAGCGGGGCCGCGAGGCGGGCGGGCCGGCCGCAAGGCTTGCCCGAGAGAAATGACGGCCGAACCCCGGCTCTGCCGGGGGGAACAGAATCCGGCTTACCGGCCCCAAAGCTAAGCAATTTTTACGCGGGGTTTACCCCAGTGTTCACGCGCTCGTAACCGCAACGCAATCAGGGCGTTACATTTGTCGTGCAGGATTCGGGGCGTGAATCCTACACCCTGCCTTTTTCCACACCGAATTCTTATGGCGCTTGCCGCAGCCTTTATGGCTGCCTGCCTTGCGCCGGTTTCCCCTGCCGCGGGCATCGACCCGGCCGCGGCCCCCGACGGAGCCTATTCCAACGACCCGGCCGCAGCCGCGAAACAGACGGCGATCCGCCTCGAGGAAGTCCAGGTGAACGCGCCCCGCGACTCTGCCCTGAGCATGGCGCCGACCCAGAGCCCTATCAACGCCCTCCAGCCGCAGTCGGCCATCAGCCTGGAGACGATCCAGAACTCGATCGCTCCCACGGCGGACTACGCGATGATCGCGAACCTCGCGCCGAGCGTCTCGAACGCCGGCACCCAGGGCAACAACGGGCCCGGCCTCAACGAGGCGAAGCCCAGGCTGCGGGGATTCACCGACGGCCAGTACAACGTGACCTTCGACGGCGTTCCGTTCGGGGACGGCAACGACCCGACGCACCACACGACGAGCTACTTCCCGGCCAAGACAATCGGCCGGGTGGTCGTCGACCGCGGCCCCGGCACGGCCGGCACGATCGGGCAGGCCACCTACGGCGGCACGATCGCGATGTTTTCGAAGGACCCGACCGCGGCCCCGTCGTTTGTCACCACCCTGAGCGACGGCAGCTACAATACCGAGCTTGCGAGCTTTGAATTGAACACGGGCGTGATGGCCAAGGCCAACAACGGCTCGCTGCTCCTCATGTATCAGAGGATGCACAGTGACGGTTACCGCACGCTGGCGACGACCAGCCGAAACACCTACTTCATCAAGTACCTCCAGCCCCTGGGCAGGAACGCCACCATCACCGTCTACGGCTCCTACAACAACATCCTGTTCAACAACGCCAATCAGTCGGTGATCAGCCAGAACACGATCAACACGCTGGGGCGCAACTTCGGGCAGAACACCGACCCGACCAGCACCGACTACGTGGGGTACGGCTACCAGAAGAAGCACACCGACCTGGAGTACATCAATTTCAGCGGCAGCTTGGGCTCGAACTGGCGCGTCGAGAACAAGCTGTACACCTTCTCCTACGACAACAGCAGCCACGAGTCGGCCAACACGAACTCGGGGCCGACCAAGAAGGACAACGGCGGGCAGTTCAAGGTGAACGTCGTGCGGACCTACGGCGACACGCTCGCAGTCTCCCATGACGACGGCTTCGGGACCTTCAAGACCGGGGTTTGGTACGACTACGAGCACGGGCCGCGCTACAACTACTACCTCGACTACAACACGGCGTCCAGCGCCGGCCCCGCCCTTGCGGGGGGGATCCTGGACGTCGCCGGGCACCCCGGCGCAAGCTATGTGCCCGCCGCCTACAAGGGATGGTCGTACGCGATGCACTACTACAACAAGTTCCTCCAGCCGTTCGTTGAGTACGACTGGCGCCCCATCAAGAACCTGACCATCAACCCGGGCCTGAAGTACTTCAGGATGCAGAAGGACATCGAGGCCCCGGTGAACCAGACCAAAGACCAGCTTCCCGCGTACTACAACGGGACCTGGAGCAAGGTGCTGCCACTCGTTTCCGCCAACTACCTGATCTCCTCGGACTGGTCGGCCTACGCCCAGTACGCCGAGGGCCTGCTCGTCCCGTCCCTGAGCACGCTCCAGATCGACAACCCGGCGACAACCTCGGTCGCGCCCATGCAGTCCAAGAACTACCAGCTGGGAACCGTGTTCAAGCGGGACCGCTTCAACGCCGACATCGACGCCTACTGGATCGACGTGTCGAATCTTCCCGTCACGCAGCAGAATCCGGCTAACCCGACCAATGCCAACGACGTGGTGTACTTCACGGCCGCGGGCGCCTATTACAGCGGGATCGAGACCGAGGCGGCCGTCTACCTCGGACAGGGCCTGAGCGTCTTCGCAAACGGCTCCCTAAACCGCGCTGTCTACAAGCGCTCAAAGCTCCAGATCGACACGGTTCCCCAGTCGACGGCCGGGTTCGGCCTAGTCTACGACCAGGGAGGGTTCACGGCCTCGCTGATGGACAAGGTCACGGGGCCCTACAAGGTCTACTCCGGGGCCCTGTCCAACCCGGACCTGCCGCTGCCCGCTGCGGCGCTCATGGGGACGCAGGGGGCGTGGTCGATGCTGGACCTCGCCGTCGGCTACGGCCGCAAGTTCGGCACGGGGAGCTTCATCAAGAGCGCGAAGATCAAGCTCCAGGTCAACAACCTGCTGGACAACAAGGTGCAGACTTTGAGCGCGATCAACGCGAACCCCCTGCTGAGCACCTACGAGGTGCAGGTGCCGATCAACTACTACGTCACCGCCACCGTCGAGTTCTGAGCCGCTCCGAGCCCTCGGGCGCCGTCCAGTGCCTCGGGCGAGGCGACGCCTGTTGACCGAGGCTCAAAGCGCTCTTGCCACCGGGCCCTACTCCGGCAATTACGATCACCTTTTACGCATGAGCTCCCCCCTGTTTGGCGCCGGTTTCGGCACACTATCACAGACGCCTCGCCCGAGGCTGCGCGCTCTCGGTTTGGCCGCCGCCCTTGTCCTCGTCTTGGCGGCGGCGACCGCGCCCCTTCGTGCCGGTGGCCCATACCTCCATGGCTATGACGCCGTCTCTCTACTGCCCCCTCCGCCCGCCCTAGGAACCCCGGAGGACACGGCGGACCGGGACGCCGCTTTCGGGGTGTACAGCCGCTGCACGCCCCAGGACATGGTCCGGGGCCGCTCCGAGCATCTCTTCACGATCTTTGAGTTTGCCCCGCAGGTCGGCCCGTTCTTCCGGCCCGAGTCCTGCCCCAAGATTGCGAAGCTCTTCGAGGAGGTGACCGTTGAGACCAAGGCGACCACGGGCTCCGTGAAGGCCGTTTGGAACCGGCCCCGGCCGTACGTGGCCGATCCGGTGCGCTTCTCGCACCCCGGGGACAACGAGAAGAACGCGGCCTACCCCAGCGGGCACTCCACGCAGGCGACGGTCTTCGCGGTCCTACTTTCCGAGATCTTCCCGGACCGCAGGGAGACGATCCTTGCGCAGGGCCGGACGATCGGCTGGACCCGGGTCCAGATTGGGGTCCACACCCCGCTCGACATCTACGCCGGCCGGGTTCTCGGACAGGCGCTCGCCCGGGCTTTCCTGGCCAACCAGCGGTTCCAAAAAGACCTGGCCGAGGCCAAGGCCGAGGCCCTTGCCGCCGAGCGGACTACAGTGCCCCCGCCGGCCACCGCCCGTTGAACGCCCTGGCTATTGTCGGGGCCCGCAAGGCCATTGCATCCGTGAGGCTGGCGTTTTCCATCGTCCTCCTGGCGGCATTGTCGGCGGTGGCCGGGGAGCCTGCCTCCCGGCGCGTCGTGGTCGTCGTCTGGGACGGCATGCGGCCGGATTTCGTGTCTGCCGAGACCACACCCAACCTGTGGAAACTTGCGGCGGCGGGCGTCACCTTTTCCCGCCACCACCCCGTCTACCTCTCCTCGACCGAGGTCAACGGCACGGCCATGGCCACCGGTGCCTATCCCGAGCACAGTTTCGTCATTGCCAACGCCGACTTCCGGCCGCGGATTGACCCCCAGAACCTGATCGGAGTCGAGTCCCCCGTGGCGATTCGCAGGGGGGATTCGGTGAGCGGGGGGCATTATCTCGGGACACCGACCGTGGCTGAAATGCTGCACGCCCGAGGATGGGCGACGGCGATTGCCGGCTCGAAACAGGTCGTTCTCCTCCACGACCGAGCCGCCCGAGCCGAAAAGGCCTCCTCGTTCCCCGTCGTGTATGAGGGGGAGGCGATGCCGCGGCTCCTCATGCCGGTGCTGGACAGGGCCCTCGGGAAGTTTCCCAACAATCCTGCGGCCCGCGATTCCGGGGCCCGCGACGCTTGGACGACGGGAGCCCTGATCGATGTCCTGTGGAGGGACGGGGTGCCGCCGTACTCGCTGCTGTGGCTGGCGGAGCCGGACTATTGCCAGCATTACTTCAGCCCCGGTTCGCCCGAGGCCCTCGCAGCCATCCGCGGAAGCGACGCGAACCTGGGCCGGGTCGTCGCTGCCCTCGAGGCGCGGGGCGCGGCTGGGGAGACCGACATTCTCGTCGTCTCCGACCACGGGTTCTCCACGACTGACCGCAGGTTTGACCTGGCGGTCGAACTGTCCTCGGCGGGATTCAACTCGACCCGGGCGGCCCTCGGCGGTCTTCGAAAAGGCCAGGTCATGGTCGCCGGCAACGGAGGAAGCTCGCTTCTTTACGTGGGCGGTCACGACCCCGAGGTGTGCCGCCGGCTGGCGGCCTACCTCCAGTCCCGGGACTGGACCGGGGTAGTGTTTTCGAAGGGCGGCCTCGAGGGCACGTTCCCGCTCTCGGAGGCCCTCATCGACTCGCCCGAGGCTCCTGACCTGGTCGTGTCCTTCCAGTGGACGGACGGGACGAATGCTGCGGGCACGCCCGGCCTGCAGGCCTCCGACCTGCCGCCCTCCTCGAAGAAAAAGGGAAACCACGCGAGCCTGAGCCTGTACGACATGCACAACACCCTGATCGCCGCCGGCCCGGACTTCCGCCTCGGGTTCACCGACACGCTGGCCTCGGGCAACACGGACGTGGCGCCGACCATCCTGTGGATCCTCGGGCTGCGCAAGGAGGCCGCGAGCCGGGACGGAAGGGTCCTGTTCGAGGCCCTTTCCGGCGGGGAGCCGCCTCCCGGCGAGGTTCAAACCCGGAGGATCAGCGCAAGCTGCAAGACCCCGGGCGGGGTCTGGTCCCAATACCTCCAGATCAGCGAGGTTGCCGGGGTCCGCTACCTGGACCAGGGCAACGGACGGTTTTCCCCAGG
This sequence comes from uncultured Opitutaceae bacterium, assembly GCA_903862935.1. Lineage (GTDB taxonomy): Bacteria > Verrucomicrobiota > Verrucomicrobiia > Opitutales > Opitutaceae > Palsa-1447. Next base: position 7,398 of record CAIOZY010000051.1, on the reverse strand, counting down.
GCCCTGAGAGCCCGCGCGCCGCCCGGAATACCCTTGACTCCGCCGCCCGCGTTTGAGTCTTTGGCGGACTTCGACAGTCCGATCCAACCTCTTCTCTTCATGGCCAATACCAAGTCCGCAGTGAAAGCAGCCCGCAAGGCGGTTCGCCTGACCACCCGCAACCGGAGGCTCAAGACGACCCTCAAGACCCTGCACAAGAGGTTCGAGGCCGCCGTCGTCGCCAAGGACGCCGTTGCCTCAAAGTCCGCGGGCATCGCCTACGCGAGCGCCATGGACAGGGCCGTCAAGTCGGGTGTCGTGCACCGCAACGCCGCCAACCGGGCGAAGGCCCACGTGGCCAAGCACGTCTTCGAGAAGAAGGCCTAGTCGGACCGGATTGAGTTGAGCTTGCCGGCGGTCCCCGTCTTCAATCGGGGATCACCGCGGTGCCCACGAATCCCGTCGAACTGATCCTCTACCGCGAGGCCGCCCCGGCCTGGTCGGCAGTCATCCGCCCGTGGTTCGAGGCCGGCCGAGGCCGGCTCGAACGATCGCTGGTCGTTGTCCCCACGCGCGGACAGGCCCACGCCCTGAAGCAGCGCTGCGCGGAAGAGTCCGTGCCGCTGCTCGGGGTCGACTTCCTGACCCCGGGGCTCGCCCGAAGAAAATGGCTCGCCTCCCTCGGGGAGGGAGAGCCTGCGGGGGTCCCGGCGCTGGGCCGCGAGCTGCTCCTCATAGGTTTGCGCTCGCTCATCGAGGGGCGCCTGGCCGGGCTCCAACCCGAGGACACAATGTGGGGCCTGTGGAAGACGCTGCAGAGCGACCCCGAGCGGGCGCTCGAGGACTTCGACGAGATGTTGCGAGCCGGTTTCGGCCCCGGGGACTTCGAGCTCGAGCCGTTGCGGGAACTTTTCGGGGAGCTTTCCCGATGGGCTCGCTCGCTCGGCTACGAGCTCGCCCCCCTCCAGAATCAGGAGGCGGCCCTGAGGGCTCCTTGCCCTGGTACCCTTGCGGCGGCCGACCGGCTGCTGGTCTACGGCCTGGGACCCGAGGCCTGGGCGGAATTTTTCCCGGTTGTGTCCCTGGCGCGGCGCTGCCGCGCGATCACGGTCGTCCTGCCGGAGCCCGAGTTTCGGGGTTCGAAGTCTCTCGACGAGCGCTGGATTGAGCTTTGGACGGCTCTTCTCGGGGTCGAGCCGCGGTTGCCCGACGCCGAGTCCCCGGCCGGCTGCGGAGCCGTAGCCGGCCTGTGGACCGGTGCTGAGGGCTCCGCCGAGCGGGCCCGCCTTCTGGTGGGAAGGACCCGGTCCGACGAGATGGAGCTTGTCGCCGGAGAGGTGGAGCGCCTTCTGGCGCGGGGAGCGGCAAACGTCGGGGTCGTCTTTCCCACGGCCGACTCGGCGCACCTTAGGCTTGCGCGGCTTCTGTCGGAGAGGGGGGTTGCCTTTGCCGATCTTGTCGAAGTCGCCGCCGCCCCGCCGATCGACGTCCAGCTCCTCCGGGCGGTCCTGGCATTCTACCAGGGAGGCTGCAGCCTTGAGGGCCTCATGGGGCTGTGGCCCCTGGCGCACGCCCTGAACCTTGTGACCGAGGCGCCGTCGGCAGTCCGCAGCGCCTGCGAGCGGCTCTTTGACGAGGCGCAGACGCACGGGCTCGAGGCTTACCGAAACCGGCTTGCCTCAGGCGGGCGGGCCGACTGGACCGAGATCGCCCGGGTCGCCGGGATCCTGCTACCCCCCTGGCCGGATGAACTCGCACTCGCGGAGGCGATGGCCCGCTTCGAGGCGGTGTGCGCGGCGTTCAAGCTGTCTCTTCCCGAGGGCTGGCCCTCCCTAGGGGCCTTCGCCGGGCGCGAGGCCCGTCCCCTGCCGCTGCGGGTCGTCCTCTCGGCAATCGACTCGTTTCTGCCCCGGGAGGCACCGGCGGAAGGGGCTCCCGGCCGCGGACTCTTTGCCCGGGTGACGCTGACAACCCTCCGCCGGGCCGCCGGGGTTGCGTGGTCCCATGCCGTCTTTGTCGAGTCCAACGCAGGGGTTTGGCCCCGGCGCCGGGAGTCGAGCTGCTGGCTCACCGACGAGCACCGCAAGCTCCTCAACGAGAAGGGGCGATTCTCCCTGGGGCTCTTCACGGGCGACGACCGCGCGGCCCTGGAGAAGAGGCTGTGCACAAGCCTGGCGCGGGACACTGCTGAGGAGATTGTTTTCACGGCGGCTCTCTTTGACGAGGAGGAGCCCGAACTTCCCCTGGCGCCGAACGCCTGGGTCGAGCGGGTGATGCTCTCCGGCACGCGCTGGCGGCCGGCCGGGGCCGGGTTCGAGGAGGCGTTCGCCCGGCTCGCCCGCTCCGCCCGGAAAGCGGCTCCGGCGCACGCCGGAACCCGGGAATGGGGGGCTGTGTGGAGCCGCAGGCGCGATCCGGCGGTTCCCTTCGACGAATTTTTCCTGAGCGCGCCGCCCGCGGGCCGGCCGGACAGCCTTGCCGCCCAGCTGATCGAACGCGGTATCCACGATCCGGCCGAGCTGTGGTTCCGGGCGATCCTGCGCGTGGCGCGGACAAACTGGGGTCCGCTTGTGCGCGCGCGCAAGAAGTCGCTCGGCCAACACGCCCACCGGCTCTTGGCCGCGGCAATGCGGGGAACGCCGGCCGAGGGCTCCTTCGTGAGACCCCCGTCGGCCGACGAGGCACGCGCGGCCCTGGAGCGGCTGCTGGCCGAGAGGCGGGCCGGGTGGCCTGCGGACCGCTACTGGGACTCGTTTCACGCGGAGCTGGCCGACTTGGTCCGACGGCTCATCGGGCGGATCTATGCCTTGGGGGTGAGGCCGTTCGCGGCCGTGGAGGCACCGATTCCGGACGGCGCCACGGTTCCCGTGGGCCCGGACCGTCGGTTCCCGGTCCGCGGCCGGATGGACCTGGTGCTCCTGGACCGGCCCTCCTGGCATGGGGCCGACGCGCAGATCCTGGACTTCAAGACGGGCGCCGATCCCAAGCTGTCCGCGGACCGGATGGCCGCCCGCGGGGCCTCTCTCCAACTCGGGATTTACCTGGCCGCGATCAAATCCCTCGGGGTGTCGGCCGGCCGGGTGACGATGCTCAAGGCGGATGATGGCGATGCGGGCACCCTCGGTTTTGACGACCTGACCCGGGCGCTCGAGCTGCTGGCAATCCTCGGGCGCCACCTCGAGACCGGCCGCTACGGCGCGCTGACCCCCGATCGAACGGAGTTCTCACACGGGTTCGAGTGGCCGCTCGCGTGCGCGCTCGTGCCGCACGCGGTCCTGGCCTCGAAATTCGAGGCGACCTTCGGTCTCGGGGCCCCAGCGGGGGAGGGGGCTTGCAATGAGTGAGGCTCCCCGAGATCAGCTGGCGCGGGAGCGGTTCCGCGATGCATGGGACATCAACTTCGCCGTCAACGCGAATGCCGGTTCGGGCAAGACGACCGCCATATCGGAGCGCCTCGCCGCGATTGCGCTCGGGCCGGACGCGGCGCAAACCCTGCAGCGCACGGCAGTCGTGACCTTCACAAAGAAGGCGGCCGCCCAGATCGGCCAGCGCGCCCGCCAAGTCCTCATGAGGCGGCTGGAGGGCGATCCAGCAGCGGGTCTGGCCCCGCTTGACCACCTCGAACGTGCCTTTTTCGGTACGATCCACTCCTTCTGCCTGCTGCTGGCGCAGCGCTACGGCCAGACCCTAGGGATCCACCTCAACCCGGTTGTCGTGGACGAGGACGACGACGCCCTCTGGGAGGAGTTTCTGGAAAAGGACCCGATGCAGTTCAGCCGGCTCGGGGCCGTCTCCGTGCGCGCCTTTCTCAGGCACACGGCGCTCGACTCCATCTTCGGGCTGGCCCGCAGGCTCGACGGAGATCAAGCCCGGCGCTTTGTCGCGAAGCCCGTCGCCGAGCGCCCTCCGGGCCTGCCGCCTGCCGTTCTTGAAGAGATTCGAGGAGCGCAGGCGCGCAAGGGCGCGGGGGCCCTTGCCCTCCAGCGCAACCAGCAGGCGGCGGGCGACTGGGCGCGGCAATTCGCGTCGGGCTCGGGCTACCTTCCGATCCCGGAACCCCAGGGTACGGCCGCGGGGATCAAGGCGCTGTACGGGCGGCTCTTCGCGCCGCTCAAGACTTGGCTTGCCGATGCGGGCTCGGTCCTGGCCGCCGAGCTTGCGCTCCGCTACCGCGCGTGGCGCCTGGACCGGGGTGTGCAGACCTATGCCGACCAGGTCGAGGCCGCGCTCGCCGTCCTTCATGACAAGTTGATTCTGGAGCGCATACGAGCCGAGGGCTGGCGAGTGCTGCTTGACGAGGCCCAGGACACCGACCCCCAGCAGTTCGCGGTGCTCGTCGAGATAACCCGGCCGCCGGGCTCCGCGCTTGGAACCTGGCCAGCCCGCGGGGGGCCGGGGCCGCTGCCCGGGCGCTTCTGCATGGTGGGCGATAGCCAGCAGGCCATCTACGGGGCCCGGGCGGACATTGACAACTTCCGCCGGCACATCGAGGCCTTCGACAGGGGCGACGGGGGCGAGCTGCTCACCTTCGCGGTAACCTTCCGCACTCCGCGCAGGTCCGTCTCGCTGCTGAACGAAACCCTGCCGGCCGCCTTCGGTCCGGGCCGCGACTACAACCTGGGCCTGCCGCCGGCACAGGGGGCGCCCGCCCGCACGGCCCAGGTTCCTTTCGAACCCCTGGTTGCTGGGCCGGCAAACACCGAGGGCTTGGTGGCCGTCATCCCGCTCTCCTCTGCAGGCGGGGACGCGAGCGCCGTGGAGGCCCGTCTGGCCGCGGAAGTCAGGCAGGTTGCTGCCCTGCTTGGCCGCGGGGGTCCGGCGGCCGTGGGAGCGCTCAATTGGGGCGAGATCTGCATCCTGGCTCCCCGCAACCAGTGGCTGGGGACGGCTCGTCGGGAGCTTGAGGCCGCTGGGCTCAAGGCGGCACTGCAGATGCGCAAGAACCGCAACGGGGACAACCCCGTCTACGCATGGGTCTGCGGCCTGCTCGCCGCCGTATGCGACCCTGCCGACACCTTCGAATGGGTTGGGGTCTTGAGGGAGGTGTTTGCCGTCAGCGACGCCCTCATCGCGGAGGCGCTGCGCAACGAGCGGAGTTTCCGCTGGGATGAGCCGGAGCGCTATGTGGGCCCTCTCGGCGCGGCCCTGGCGGTTCTCAAGCCCTTCGTCGAGCGGGTGGACGCCGAGGGGCAGCCCCTCGAGCGCTTCGCCACGGACCTGGCGCGGGCCTGTGGTCTGGCGGCAAAGGCAGCGGTGATCGATCCTGCGGGCGAGCTTGGGGCTGAGCTCGAGCGCCTGGTCTCCCGAGCCGCGGAACTCGGGCTTGAGGGCGCCGGTCCGAGGGCCTGGCGGGCAGACCTGCTCGCCTCACTTGAGGACGGCCGCCCCTCGGGGAAACCCGACCGGGACGCGATCAACCTGCTGACGTGTCATTCGGCAAAGGGGCTCGAGTGGCCGGTGGTGATCCCGATCGGGCTTTGGAGGGCGATCGGCAAGAGGGAGGACACGGGGCTTTGCCTGGTCAAGGACGCCGCCGGCGATCGCACGGTGATCTATGACGCGGCGAGCATGAGTCCCCAGACCAAGGAGGCTCGTGAGCGGGAGCGCCTGCGCGAGCTTGTCCGGCTGTTGTACGTCACGCTGACCCGGCCCCGCCGAGTCCTGGCCTTGCCCTGGGGGGAGGAGCTTTCGAAGGCTGAGAAGGGAAGCTTTGCCGACCTATGGGGCGCGGACCTTAGCAAACTTCCGCGGCTGGGCGGCGGGCCGGAAGCCCCTGTCCCATCCGGCCGTTCCGACGCCGCGCCGCCCCTGCAGGCGGAGCGGGCCGAAGAGTCGGAGCCGGAGGCAAGACCGCGTCCGGCGCTGCCGGAGCGGATACTGCCCCATGCCCTCGCCCGAGGCGCGGACCCGTCCCGGGCGGCGCGCCATGAGTCGGCCCTCGACCAGCCCGCGCCGGTCAAGCCCGGAGAGGATCCCCTGGACTACGGAATCTGGTGGCACGAAACGATGGAGTTCCTCCCCTGGGGCGCGGACGTTTCCGCGGCCGAGGCGCACGGCGCGAGGGCGCTGGCCGCGGCCTCGGCGCTCGGATTTCGGGAGAGGGCAGCCGGGGAGTGGGCGCGCCTGCTCGCAAGCCCGACCTGGCGCGAGCTGCGGGATCCGCGCTGGACAAGGCTAACGGAGCTGAGCGTTTTCTCGCCGCTGGGGACCGGAGCCTGGATCGACGGCGTCATCGACTTCGTCCTCCACGATCCAGCTAAGGGGGAAGTCTGGATAGTCGACTGGAAGACCAACCGCCGCAGGGAGGGCGAGGGCGACCAAGCCATCCTCGAACGCCTCGCTGCAGAGTATGAACCGCAGCTCAGGGCCTACGGCTCGTGCGCCGCTCCGTTCTTCCCAGAATGCCGGATCCGGCTGTCGGTCTATTCTACTGCTGCGGCCCGGATGCAGGACATCCTTGTGAACTTCTGACTTTACACTCTGCGCCGCCCGCCGCACGGTTTGGGCATCCTATGGGCAACCTTAAGAAGAAACGCCGCCTCAAGATGAACAAGCACAAGCGCCGGAAGCGCTTGAAGGCCAATCGCCACAAAAAGCGCACTTGGCAGAAGTAAGGCTCCGCGCAAAGCGCGGGCCGCGTCGCAACCCACCGCCGCAAGCGGTGGGTTTTTATTTTTCAGAGGAAGGGGACACGGGATTCGGAATCTCAGTATGTATCCTTAAAATGGGTACAAATATCGGCTTTCCGATTCCGCCCTCTGACCCGGCTCCAGGGGTCAAAATCGTGTGAAAAATAGAAAGTTAAAAGATTTTAGAACAACGATTTAAGAATACTTAAGGGTTTTTTGGGGAAAAGGCTTGAACCCCTCGCGCGAAAGGCCATGTTCCGCCCTCCCTTCATTGCATACCCCGGCCTTTTGGACCGGCGCACGGTGCGATGAGTTGGGTAAGAAGAACAAAAGTGTTGACGCCCTCGGGGCGCCGGTGCTTGATGAACCTCTTTCCCAAAAAGGGTCGCTCTTTGAAATTTACTTTGTGCGATTGATTGGGACCCCCAATCAAAATTCTAAAAAGGTCTGCTGCAACTTCTTACGAAGAAGTAGCAGACAAGTTCAGTAGTTCAAGAATCACTAGGTTCTTATTCTCTGATTTTTCGGAGAGTTTGATCCTGGCTCAGAATGAACGCTGGCGGCGTGGTTAAGACATGCAAGTCGAACGGGACTTCTTGAAGGGCAACTGGATAGAAGTTCAGTGGCGAACGGGTGCGTAACACGTGAACAATCTACCTCCGAGTGGGGAATAGCTCGTCGAAAGGCGAATTAATACCGCATACGGTCGGGACTCTCCTGAGTTCCGTACCAAAGTCAGGGACCGCAAGGCCTGACGCTGGGAGAGGAGTTCGCGGCCTATCAGCTAGTT
>CAIOZY010000050.1 GCA_903862935.1 uncultured Opitutaceae bacterium | reverse complement strand
CGAACCGTTTCGGCTCCACTGCAGGGTCGGGGTCGGGCTCCCGCCCACCCCAACCGTGAAGGCCGCGGTGCCGCCGGGGGTCACCGTCACCGACACCGGCTGCATCGTGAAACTCGGCGCAGAATTCGTGGTCACCGTCAGCGTCCACGCGCTGCTCGTCGCCAAGCCGGCGGTGTTGCTCACCGTGCACGTGTAGTTGCCCGCGTTGTTGCTTCCGACCGAGCCGATCGTGTAGCTGCTCTGCGTCGCGCCGCCGATCTGCACTCCGTTCTTGTTCCATTGGTAGGTGAGAACGGCCGTCCCGCTCGCATTCACCTGGAAGGTCACCGATGAGCCGATCGCCACCGTCTGGTTCAGGGGCTGCGGCGATTGAGACTGGATCGACGGCGCGGTCGCCGCACCGGCCTGGAGGCGAAAAGCCGTGTGGGAGGCGAACAGCCCAACCAGGATAAAGGGGGGCGCCGTCGTCTGGTCCAGATTCACGCCGTAGTCATTCTCCAGATCGACCGTGTACGTGGCGCCATAGGTCATTGCATTGGCCGGAATCGTCATGGAGAGCGTCGTCGTGCTGAAGTCGCTGGTGCTCGCGCTGTTGTAGTAATTCGAGCCCGAATTGTCGACCGACTGGACGTTGATGTCCATGTGGGTGTGGTTGGCGGTGGGGCCGCTGTCCGTGAGCGAAAACTGGATCGTCACCGCCTTGGTGGGATCCACGGTCACGGTTCCCGAATAGCCCCCGCTCCCAGCCTGCCAGGTGGGCTGGCTCGATCCCGTCTGGGTGACCGTCCCAACCGGCGCGCTCGGATACAACCCGGTTCCGGTCAGCGGAACCGTGTAGGTATGCCCGCTGAAAGTCTCCGTGTAGTTCCCGTTGGGATAGGCCGCGTCCAAGGCGGTCTGGGTCGTAAAACTCTGCGAGAAGCCGTAGTTCGAGCCGTCGCCATTATTGAGCGTCACCGCCCCTCCTAAGGAACCGTCCGGAAGGTGAAACGCCAAGGGCCCAGTAACCGTAGAGTCCATGTGCACCTTGAACTGCCAGGTCGCGGAGGCGGACGTGTCGTCGCCGGTGCTCGAGGCGTTGGTCTGAACGTAATTATGCATTTTCTGCACGTACACAGCCTGCTGGGCCGAGGCCTCCCGAGCGGAGGCAAGCAAGGCAAGCACGATGAGGACGCGGGATAGCATTCGGCAGGATTTCATGGTGAAAAGATTCCCTATCAGGAATTAAGAACCGGGATGGATGAGCAATGGAGCCTAGCCTTTGACAAGGCAGCGCTTCTCAGCACTTTGCGAATCAGCAGTGGTTGGTTTACGAATTCCTCTGCGGAAGTGCAAAAGAATAAGTGTTACCTGGCGAACGCGGCTACCCTCCCCCAAGGAAAACTTTGGGGCTGCGAGGAGGACGGATTGACTCGGTTCGGCCGAACTTTCAAACATCCGGGCGCCCTTATGGCTGAACTCCAGCCCCACCCCTGCCCCGCCGCCTCGGAGAAAAACCTGCGCGCGCACTGGCGGCAGCTGTGCGCGGCAATCGGCGAGCGCAGGGCCGGGGGGGCCGGGGAGTTGCGGGCGGCCCGGTACATCGCCGCGCGCCTGGCCGACTCGGGCCTGGAGGCCCGGATCGAGCGCTTCCCGTGCCTCACCCTTGTGTCCGGCGCATCCGAGGTCGCAGCCCGGGATGGAAACCGCTGGAGCCGCTGTTCCTCGCAGTGTCTGGTGGGCAGTGCCTCGACCCCAGCGGGCCAGCCCATCGAGGGCGAGATCGCCTGGCTCGACTTTCCCGAGGCAGCCCATCGCCTCAGGCCGGGTTCCCTGCGGGGGAAGATAGCCCTCCTGTTTGGGGCGCTGCCCGACGAGCCTGACTCGCACCGGCGCCTGCTCGCTTCCGCTCCCGCCGCCGTCCTCTGCGTGGACGACCGGCTTCCGTTTTCATGGCACAAGGGCGACGCCCTGTTCCCCCACTGGGTGAGCCGGTTCGGGTCGCTTCCCGTCCTCTCGGTGCCCTACCAGGCGGCCTGGCGCTGGCGGGCCCGAGGCCTGACACGCGCCCGGGTCGCGGCGGCCGCGCGCCACGCACGGGCCCTGTCCTCCAATGCCGTCGGGACCCTGCCGGGGACCGACCCTCGGTTGCCTGGCCTTCTCTTCTGCGCCCATCACGACACCCAGCCCGGCACGATCGGCGCCGACGACAACGCCTCCGGCGTCGTCTTTCTTCTCGAGGCGGCCCGGCTCCTCGCCGGAGGCCCCCCGCTCCTCCGGACGATCCAGTTTGTGTCCTTCGGGGCGGAGGAGCAGCTGTCCGTGGGCTCCGCGCGCTATGTCGGGCGCCACCGCAGGCAGCTGGGCCGCGTCGGCCTGGTGATCAACCTCGACTCGGTGTCCTCGCCGCTGGGCCACACGAGCCTGTTCCACTCCGGGCACGCCCGGCTTGCCCCATTCTTCCAGCGGGCGCTGCGCCGCGGCGGCTGCGACGTTGGGATTGATGACACGGTCTGCCCGTATGCCGACCACTTCCCCTTTGCCGCCCTCGGAGTGCCGGCCATCTGGCTGTACCGCTGGAACGTCCGGGGCGGCCACCGCTGGCAGCACCACGGCCCGAAGGATTCCCTCACAAACGTCTCGGCCGGCCAGGTCGCGGGCCTGCTTGATGCGCTGCTACCGCCCGCGCTCCGGCTGGCAAACGCCCCCGTCTGGCCGTTCGGAAAAGCGGTGCCCGCTGCGGTCCGAGCCAGGACCCGCGGCCTCGCCCGCACCTACTTTGGAATGCGCCTCTGACCTTTCCCTTTATCCCTGACCCATGTTCCCCACCCGAGCCCCCGCCCTGCCCCACTCCGCCTCGACCCGCCTGGTCCGCGTCCCCGACTGGCCGCGCCTGCCCTCAGCCATGCACCTGTACAAGGTGAGCATGGTCGTCCCGGACTCGCGCGGAATCATCTACGTCGCGCACCGAGGGGACAATCCCCTGTTCTCCCTGAATCCCGACGGGACGCTGCGCTCCGTGATTGGAGCCGCAGTGATCCGCAAGTCGACCGGCTACAACCTGAACGGGCCGAAGCCCGTGCCGATGGAGGAGGCCTACTGCCTGCACGGAGTCCACGTCGACCCGTGGGACAACCTGTGGGTGACCGACACCGGGCGCCACCTTGTGATGCGGTTCAGCCCCGAGGGAAAGCTGACCCTCACCCTCGGTGTGGACGGCGTGCCGGGGTGCGACGGCACCCACTTCCACCAGCCCACCCACACCTGGGTGGTTCCCTCGGGCGAGATCTTTGTCTCGGACGGATACGGGAACTCCCGGGTGGCAAAGTTCACCCGCGACGGCACATTCATCAAGGACTGGGGTACCCGCGGGATCGGCCCCGGGCAGTTCCACACCCCCCACACGCTCGCAGTCGGCTCCGACGGCAACCTCCACGTTTCGGACCGCGAGAACGACCGGGTGCAGATCTTCGACCTGGACGGCAATTTTCTCGAGGTGTGGAACGGACTCCACTCGCTGGACGGGCTGTGGTGGGCGCCCGACGGCAAGTACTACGGCTCAAGCGGGATCGACCACTCGATCATCGAGTTCGGCCCGGGCGGGCGCCCCGCTCAGGTGTGGGCCGACGCCGACAAGGGGGACTACCCCGACCGCAACCTGAAGCCGTTCCCCGAGGGGGACTACCCCCACGGAATCTCGGTTGACCGTGACGGATTCATCTACATCGCCGAGACCACCATAGACCCCAGGGGCAGCCGGGTGATGAAATTTGCCCGCAAGTAGACTCTCTCAAATACACCCATCCATGAACACCCTCGAATCCTTCAGCCTCAACGGCAAAGTCGTGCTCCTGACCGGCGGAGCGGGCCTGTACGGCCATGGGCTCGCCTCCCAGGTCGCCGAGGCCGGGGCGACCCTGGTCCTGGCCTCGCGCAACACCGAGGCCCTGGCAAAGGTCGCCGCCTCGGAGACCGCCCGCGGCTACTCGGTCATCGCCGAGTCGCTTGACCAGGGCAACGAGGGAAGCATCCTCGCCTTGCGCGACCGGCTGGTCTCCCGCTTCGGGCGGATCGACGGGCTGATCAACAACGCGGTCCTTAGGCCCATGCGCAACCCCGACAGCCCCCTGTCCACGTGGGAGGAGTCGATGAAGGTCAACGCGACGGGCCTGTTCGCCCTGTCCCGGGCGGTGGGCGACGTGATGGCCAAGAGCGGCGGGGGCAGCATCGTCAACATCAGCTCCATCATGGGGATCGTCGGCCCGAACTTCTCGAACTACGAGGGGACCGGCATGACAACCGTCCCGGACTACTTCTTCCACAAAGGCGGGATGATCAGCCTGACCCACTACTTCGCGAGCCTCTACGGCCCGGCCGGCGTGCGGGTCAACTGCGTGTCCCCCGGGGGCTACTTCACGGGTCAGGACCCGGTGTTCGTCGACCGCTACAACAAGTGCACGATGCTCGGGCGCATGGCCGGGGACCGCGACCTGGGCGGGGCGATCGTGTTTCTGCTGAGCGACGCCTCCTCCTACATAACGGCCGTGAACCTGCCGGTCGACGCCGGCTACACGGCCAAGTGACCCTCGCCTAGGTGGGGCGGCCCAACTGGTGGCCGCGCGTGACGACGGAGTCCTTCCCCCCGCGGTTAAGCCGGTCGAGGACCCCCGCCAGGCGCCGCCGCTTCTCGTCGGCCTGGGCGAACATCTCCAGCTGGGCCGGCCCCGGGTCGACCCCCGAGAGTTTGACGCTGACCAGCCGCAGCGGCCGGCGCTTGCGCCAGGCCGCCCTGAGAAGCGGCCCCACCAGCGGGTAGAACGGGGCCTCGATGTCGGTGGCCGAGTCCAGGGTGTGGGCGTGGGACTCATGGGTGAAGTCCGGGTAGCGGACCTTGACCGTGAGCGTGCGTACGCGCGCGCCGTCCGAGCGCACCTTCGCCATGAGCTCATCCACCATCCCCTTGGCCACGCGCTCCACCTCCGTGGGGTCCCCGACGTCCCGGGGGAACGTCACCTGCTCGGAATAGCTCTTGGCTGCCTGCTCGGCGGTCTCGACCTGCCGCTCGTCCTCGCCGCGCGCGCGGGCCAGCATCTCGCGCCAGCCCTCGCCCAAGATCGCCGCGAGCTCGCTCTCGGTCCTTGAAAACAGGTCCTGGACGAAGCGGATCCCCTGGGCCGCCAGCGCGGCCTCGGTCTTCACGCCCACCCCCGGCAGCCTGCCGATGGACAGGGGCGCCAGGAAGGCCGCCTCCTTGCCCGGGGGGACGACGACAAAGCCCCGGGGCTTGCGCAATTTCGAGGCGATCTGGGCGACCATCTTGTTGCGCGCGATCCCCAGGGAGACCGGGATCTGGAGTTTCTCCCAGATCTCGGCCTGAAGGGCGCGCGCTGCCGCCTCGATCTGCGGCTCGGTCCTCAACCCGCACGGAGACAGGTCCAGGTAGCCCTCGTCGATCGAGTTGCGTTGGACAATCGGGGTCACCCGCTCGCACAGCTCGAACATCCGCCGGGACACCTCGCCGTAAAGGCCCCGCGTGTGGCGCAGCAGGATCAGCTCCGGGCACACCTGCAGCGCCTTGCGGGTCGGCATCGGGGTGTACACCCCGCGGGCCCGCGCTTCGTAGCTTGCCGACGAGATGATACCCCGCTCCGCCCCCCCCACAGCGCAGGCCTTGCCCCGCAGCGAAGGGTCCTTCGCCAGCTCGCACGACACAAAGAAGGCGTCGGCGTCTAGGTGCAGGATGGTCGGCAGTTCCACGAGACCGGCATCCTAGCAAATCCCGGGGCCAAACTCCAATTGTTCGGTTGCCTCCCCGCGGCCGGCTTTGCATCGTAAACCCCCATGATCGAGCCCACCGAAGCCGCAGCGCCCGCGCCGAGCGATTTCATCCGCGACATCGTGTCCCAGCATGTCGCCGAGAAGCGCTATCCGGGGATCGTAACCCGGTTCCCCCCGGAGCCGAACGGCTACCTGCACATCGGGCACGCCAAGTCGATCTGCCTGAACTTCGGCATCGCCCGCGAGAACGCCGGCCGGTGCAACCTGCGCATGGACGACACCAACCCGACCAAGGAGGATGTTGAGTACGTCGACTCGATCCTCACCGATGTGCGGTGGCTGATCGCGGGCTGGGCCGATCACGTCTTGGGCATGCGGTCCGTCTCGGGCTCCGAGGCGCCCTACTACGCCAGCGACTACTTCGAGCAGCTTTATGAGTACGCCGTCGCCCTCATCCGCAAGGGCCGCGCCTACGTTTGCGACCTGAACGCCGAGGAGACCGAACTGTATCGCGGCTCGCCCGACAAGCCCGGGCGCGAGAGTCCCCACCGGTCCCGGCCGGTCGCCGAGAGCCTGGACTTGTTCCAGCGGATGAGGGCCGGGGAGTTCCCCGACGGGGCGCGCGCTCTGAAAGCCAAGATCGACATGGGGTCTCCGAACATCTGGCTGAGGGACCCTGTCCTGTACCGCATCCGGCACGCCTCCCACCACCACACCGGGGACGCCTGGTGCCTGTACCCGATGTACGACTTTGCGCACTGCCTAAGCGACTACATCGAGGGGGTGACCCACAGCATCTGCACGCTCGAGTTCGAGGTGCACCGGCCGCTGTACGACTGGATCCTCGAGAGCCTGGAGCTTCCCCGGGCCCTTCCGCGCCAGTACGAGTTCGCAAAGCTGATCCCCAGCTACACGATCGTCTCCAAGCGCAAGCTGATCCAGCTGGTGAACGAAAAGTCGGTCAGCGGATGGGACGACCCGAGGATGCCCACGATCAGCGGGATCCGCCGCCGGGGGATCCCGGCCGCCGCCCTGCGCCGGTTCGTCACCTCGGTCGGCGTGACCAAGTACGAGAGCGTGACCGAGATCGCCCTGTTCGAGCACACGGTCAGGGAGGCCCTGAACGCGCTCGCCCTGCGCCGGATGGCGGTCCTGCGCCCGGTCAAACTCGTCATTGCGAACATCCCCGAGGGCGAGGCGATCCCCTGCGAGGCGGTCGACAACCCCCAAGACGACAACCCGCGGACCCGCCACGTGGACCTGACCCGCGAGGTCTTCATCGACGCCGACGACTTCTCGGAGGCCCCCCCTCCCAAGTACTTCCGCCTCAAGCCCGGCGGCGACGTGCGCCTGAAGTACGCCTGCATCGTGACGTGCACCGAGGTCGTCAAGGACGCCTCCGGGCGCGTGGCGGAGATCCGGTGCACCGCCGACTTGGACTCAAAAGCCGGCGGGGCGAACGCGGCCCGCAAGGTCAAGGGCACGATCCACTGGGTCAGCGCCGCGAGCGCGTTCGAGGCCGAGGTCAGGCTCTATGACCGGCTCTTCACCCAGGCCGACCCGGAAATCGGAGGCGACTTCCGGCAGACCCTGAATCCGCACTCCCTCGAGGTCGTGACGGCCAAGCTCGAGCCGTGCCTGCGCGACGCCCGGGCGGAGGAGCGCTACCAGTTCGAGCGCCTGGGCTACTTCACGCTCGACTCGGCCGACAGCACCCCCGACCGGCCGGTGTTCAACCGGACGATCACGCTCAGGGACACCTGGGCCAAGTCGGGCGACCGGTAGCCGCCGCCTAGAAGGCAGCGTTGCCCGGCGTTCGGGCGAACGGGATCACGTCGCGAATGTTCGAGACGCCGGTGACGAACATGAGCATGCGCTCGAAGCCGAGCCCGAAGCCCGCGTGCGGCACCGTCCCGAACCGCCTCAGGTCCAGGTACCACCCATAGTCCTTGGGATCGAGCTTGTGGCGGCGCATGCTTGCCTCGAGCACGTCCAGGCGCTCCTCGCGTTGGCTGCCGCCCACGATCTCGCCGATTCCGGGCACGAGCACATCCATCGCCGTGACCGTCCGGTCGTCGTCGTTCAGGCGCATGTAGAAGGGCTTTATCTCCTTGGGGTAGTTGTAGACGGTGACCGGGCACTTGAAGACCGACTCGGTGAGGAACCGTTCGTGCTCGGACTGCAGGTTGGTTCCGTAGGCGACCGGGTACTCGAATGTCTTGCCGCTCTCCACCAGAAGCTTCACGGCCTCGGTGTAGCTCACCCTCTGGAACGGGCGCTCCAGGACGAAGTCCAGGCGCGAGATCAGGTCCTTGTCCACAAACTTGCCGAAGAGTTCGAGGTCCTCCGCGCACGTGCTCCGCGCCTCCCGAATGAGGGCCTTAACGAACTCCTCCGCAAGGTCCATGTTCCCGGCCAGGTCGCAGAAGGCCATCTCCGGCTCGATCATCCAGAACTCGCTCGCGTGGCGCGAGGTGTTTGAATCCTCGGCGCGGAATGTCGGCCCGAAGGTGTAGACCTTGGACAGGGCGCAGGCGAAGGCCTCCGCCTCGAGTTGGCCGCTGACGGTCAGGTAGGTGGGGCGGGCGAAGAAGTCCTTCGCAAAGTCGACCGCGCCGTCGGGACGCTTCGGCGGGGCCGACGGGTCGAGGGTGGTCACGCGGAAAAGCTCCCCCGCCCCCTCGCAGTCGCTGCCGGTGATGATCGGGGCGTGGACGTAGACAAACCCCCGCTCCTGGAAGAACCGGTGGACGGCGTAGGCGAGCCGGCTGCGGGTCCGGAAGATCGCGCCGAAGAGGTTCGAGCGGGGCCGCAGATGGGCGATCTCGCGAAGAAACTCGGCAGTGTGCCCTTTCTTCTGGAGGGGATAGGTCGCGTCGGACGGGCCGACTACCCGCACCTCGTCGGCCACGAGCTCCCACTTCTGGCCCTGGCCCTGGGAGGCGACCAGCTTGCCGCGGACCGCTACCGAGGCCCCGGTGATCAGGTGCTGGACCTCCGGGTAGTTGAAAAGCCCCGCCGGGGCGATCACCTGCAGGTTCTTCAGGCAGGAGCCGTCGTTGACCTCGAGAAAGCTGAACGCCTTCGCGTCGCGCCGCGTTCGGACCCAGCCCTGGACCGAGGCGGATTCCTGCGCCGCAGTGCTAGAGAGTGCGTCCCGTACGGAGATCGGCTTTTGCATGGATACCATGCAATGACGGAGGAGGCCCGCTGAAAAGGAAATTTCGGCCCGCACGAAAAGGGGAAAGCTGTTGCGGCGGGGGCAATCCCGGGCAAAGGTCTCGGGCTCCCTCACGCCCCATGCCCAAAGCACGAATCCTCGCCCTAGCCTCGGCCCTCGCCTCTCTCCTCTGCAGCTGCCCGGCTGCACCCGCGCTCCTGCACCCGGGGGACACCGCGCCCGACTTCGCCGTCGCTGGCCCCAAGGGCGAGACGATCCATCTCTCGGACTTCAAGGGGAAGATCGTTATCGTCGACGTGTCGGCCACCTGGTGCGGCCCGTGCCAGGCGGCGATGCCCAACAACGACCGCGTCTACCGCAAGTACCGGGACCAGGGGGTCGTCCTCCTGGGCGTCACCGCGGACGACTCGCGCGAAAGCTACGAGGGCTGGGTCGCTCGAAACGCAGACAAATACGCCTTCACGATGGCCTTCGATCCGGCCGGCAAGCAGGAGTGGGCCAAGTCCGTCTTTAGCCTGCAGTACCACGTGACCGGCTTCCCCACGATGTTCGTCATCGGCCGCGACGGGAAGATCTCGGAGATCGTGGGTGGCGGCGGCCCCGGGGAGGACCACCGGCTGGAGTACGCCCTCGCCCGGGCCGGGGCGAAGGTGGACCTGGCGAGCCTGCCCCCGGAGCCCAAGCGCGACCCGAGCCAGCGCCGCTCGATTCCGGCATCGACAAAGACTCCGGCCATGCGCGCGGCCACGCAGCGGGCGCCGGATAAGTTTGGCCAGATCGCCGCGGGCCACCCGGTCCCCGACTTCAAGGCGGTCGGCGCTGACGGAAAGGACGTGCGGCTGTCCGATTTCAAGGGGAAACCCGTGCTCCTGGCCTTCTTCACTGGGAACGGACCGGCCCCCACTCTGACGGCCGCCTACGAGCGGTACCGCGACCAGGGCCTGGTCGTCCTCGGGGTGTTCTCGGCGACATCGCGGCAGGACTTCGACGCCTGGCTGGCCAAGGACCAGGGCAAGACGGGCTATCCGGTCGCCTGGGATCCTGCGGGCAAGGCCTGGGCCGAGAGCATCAGCAACACCATCTTCGGGATCGGCATGTACCCGGCCAACGGCGTCGTGGACCGCGCAGGCAACGCCGTCGGGGGCGCGATCGGCATGGGCCCGGGCGTCGCCATCTTGGTCCACGGCTGGCTGCAGACAGCCGGGATCCGGCTCGCCGAGGAGGACCTTCCCCCGCCCAGGCAGCTCTTCCAGAGCCGCTGGGGAAAGATCGCCGCCGGAGCTCCCGTACCGGACTTCACCGCGGATAGTCCCGATGGGAAGCCCGTGCGGCTGTCCGACTTCAAGGGCAAGACCGTGGTCCTCGACTTCTGGGCGACCTGGTGCGGCCCGTGCCAGAAGGCAATGCCCCACCTGCAGGAGATTGCCACGAAATACCGGGACAAGGGGGTCGTGGTCCTCGGAATCTGCTGCTTTGACACCCGGCCGGCCTACGATGCGTGGCTCGCCGCGAACAAGGGCAAGTACACGTTCGAGACGGCCTTCGATCCGGTCGGGAAACCCGACCCCAAGGACAAGGGCGCCTACCAAAAGACGATCCTATTGTCGCTTTCGGCAGCCATGAGCCCCCTGCCGACGACGGCGGTGATAGATCCGGCGGGAAAATTGGTCGGAAGCTTCGTGGGAGCCGGGCCCTATTCGCCGGATGCCCTGGGAAACCTCCTGCTCCAGGCCGGGGTCGCCCTGTCCAAGGAGGACATGCCCCGGATCATCCCGCAGGCCGCGATGCAAGGCCACCCGCCGGGCCCGGCCGAGGCCCGGGTCGAGGCTCTCAAGCCCGGCGCTGTTGCGACAGACTTCGCGACCGAGGACGCCCAGGGGCGCGCGGTGCGCCTGTCGGACTTCAAGGGCAAGGTGGTCGTTTTGGACTTCTGGGCTACCTGGTGCGGTCCGTGCATGAAATCGATGCCGCACACGCAGGAGGTGGCCGCGGCTGCGAAAGCCTCGGGCGCCGTGGTGCTCGCCTCCTGCACGAGTGACACCCGCGAGCACTTTGAGGCCTGGGTCAAGGAGAACCGGGCGAAGTACCCCGACCTCGTCTTCACGTTTGACCCGGCGGGCCGGGCCCCGGAGCGGGTCTCCCACCGCCTCTACGGGGTCTCCGGAATCCCGACCCAGTTTGTGATCGGCGCCGACGGCAAGGTCGCCGACGTGATCGTGGGTTATGACGACGGGGACCACAGGCTCGCGGACGCCCTGAAGAAGCTCGGCGTATCCGTCGCGAAATAACCCCGGAGCCTCAGGCCCCGAGGAAGCGCTCGATCCGGCGCAAGACCCGGTCCCGGCCAAGGACGCGGAAAAGGCCCGTCAGGTTGGGCCCCACGCCCGTACCAGACACGGCCAGGCGGGCGGGACCCTGGTAGTCGCCGAACCCCAGGCCGGCTTTCGCCGCAACGGCCTTGATCGTCTCCTCGAGCTTCGTGTCGCTTGAAAAGTCGGCCGTCCGCAGCGCCTCGTCGAGTTCCCGCAACCTCGCCTTGGGATCGCCCCGGGAGAGCGCCTTCTCTACGGCCTTGGCGTCGACCGGGTAGTCCTCGGTGAAGAAGTACCGGGTGTAGGCGGGAAGTTCGTCGATCCCCTTCACCTTGGGCTGGCTGAGGAGCATCACCTCGCGAAAGTACGCCGGATCGGCCAGGGCCTGGGCAGGCGCCTCCTCCGGCCGCCGGGCGAAGTGCTCGCCTGCCAGGGCGACGAAGCGGTCGGCCGGAAGCTCCAGAAGGTAGAGCATGTTCATGTGGGCCAACTTCTTCTCGTCGAACCGGGCGTTGCTCTGGTTGACACCGGGAAAATCGAAGAGCCGGATCACCTCGGCGACCGCCATCTTCTCCCGGTCGTCCCCCGGGTTCCAGCCGAGCAGGGAAAGGAAGTTAACCAGGGCCTCGGGCAGGAAGCCCCGGGCGCGGTACTCCTCGACCAGGGCCCCCTTGTCGCGCTTGGACATCTTTCCCGGACCGCTCTGCTTCAAGATCAGCGGAATGTGGGCGTAGCGCGGGACCGGGGCCCCGAGGGCCCGGAAAAGCTCGATGTGCTTGCTTGCGTTCGAGAGGTGATCCTCGCCGCGGATCACGTGGGTGATCCCCATCGCGATGTCGTCCACGACGTTGACGAAGTGGAACACGGGGTTCCCATCCGAGCGGAAGATCACGAAATCCTCGTCCTCGAGCCGCTCGACCCGCCCGCGGATCATGTCGTCGATCACGACGGGGGTGTTGCGGACTTTGACGACCGTCTTCTTGCGGTGTTCGTCGAAGACCTCGTGGCGGTCTCCCAGGAGCCGGAAGTACACGGCCCCGTCCTTCTCGTAGGCCCGGCCGGAGTCCTTCAGCTTCTGCAGGTACTCCCTATAAAGGGCGGCCCGCTCGCTCTGGCGGTAAGGCCCGACGGCCCCGCCCGCCTCGGGGCCCTCGTCCCAATCCAGTCCCAGCCAGCGCAGGCTGTCGTAGATCAGCCGCAGGTACTCGTCGCTGTTGCGGGCCTGGTCGGTGTCCTCGATTCGCAGGACGAAGACGCCCCCGGTATGGCGGGCGTAGAGCCAGTTAAACAGCGCCGTGCGGGCGCTGCCGATGTGGAAAAATCCCGTCGGGCTCGGGGCAAATCGGACTCGGACTTGAGACATGGAGGAAATTGAGTGAGTTTTGTGGGCCACCCGGCTTTGGGGCGCTCCGGCCCAGGCTGGGCCGAAGCGATGAATTCAATCAATCCACCGGTCCCTGTCAAAGACTCCCCGGCCGAGCCGGCAATCCTCGCGCGTCGGTTTGAGGCGGCCGGGGCGGCGGCCGGCTTCCGCGTCGGGCGTTTCGGTGAGATCGAGGGCTGCCCCCTTCTAGCCCTGACCAAGCGCGCTCCCGGGCCCAGGCCCCGGGTGTACCTCTCGGCGGGGATCCACGGGGACGAGCCCGCCCCGCCTCTCGCCCTGCTATCCCTGATCGAACAGGGAGCCTTTGACGGCCGAGCAACCTGGTTTGTCTGCCCGCTTCTCAACCCGGCGGGGCTCGCCCGGGGCACACGCGAGAACGCCGACGGACTCGACTTGAACCGCGGTTACCGCGAGGCCCAGGCCCTCGAGATCCAGGCGCACGTCGACTGGCTCCGGCGCCAGCCGAATTTCGACCTGACGCTGTGCCTCCACGAGGACTGGGAGTCGAAGGGATTTTACCTCTACGAGCTGGACACGGCCGGGCGGACCTCCTGTGCCGAGGGAATACTCGGGGCCGTCGGGGCTGTCTGCCCCGTCGACCCGAGCGAGACAATCGACGGCCGCCCCGCCCGGGCCGGGGTCATCCGGCCCGCCGGAGACCCCCTTCTCCGGGAGCGCTGGCCGGAATCGATCTACCTGAGGACCCACCACCACTCGGGGCTCCATTACACGCTCGAGTCGCCATCGTCCTTCCCTCTCGAGCAGCGGATCCGGGCCCTGGGCACGGCCGTCACCGCCGCGCTCAGCCTGGCCCTGCGCTGAGGGGCGCCGGCGGATCCTCCGTACGATTCTCCCAGCGAAGCCCGTGGGCCTCGCAGAACTGTCTCATGTCCTCCGGGAGCGGCGCCTTCAGGAAAAGCGGCAGCTCTGCCACGCGCAGGTCAAGCTCGGCGCAGTGAAGGGCTTGGCGCCGCATCAGAAGCCGGGAGGCCAGGGACTCGGTCCAGCCCCCGTCGATGAACTCCAGGTAGGCCATCGGATAGGGCCCGTAGATCTTGTCCCCCACGATGCTCTTCCCCATCCACTGGGCGTGGGCCCGGATCTGGTGCTTCCGGCCCGTCTCGGTCTTGACCCGGGCAAGAGTGAAGCCTCCCGCGGTCGCCAGGGGCATGAAATGGGTGAGGGATCGTTTGCCGTCGGGCCGGACAGCAGACTTGACGAAAACCGGGCTCGCCGTGTCGTCTCCCAGTGGCTGGTCGACCGAGATGGGGCCCTCCAGTTCTCCGGAGAGAACCGCGAGGTAGGACTTGCTCACGGCGTGCCGCTCCGCCGCGCGCTGCAGGCGGCTGGCCATCCTCGGGTCCTTCGCCATGAGCACGATCCCGCTTGTCTCCCGGTCCAGCCGAAAGACGAGGTGCACCGTCGGCAGCCCCGTCACCTCCCGGGCCGCACCCACGAGGCTCGACCAGGGGCCCGACTTCGACGGGTGGCACACGACGTCGCCGGGCTTGTTGATGACGAGCAGCCGCTCGTCCTCGTAGAGGATCCAGGTGCGGACCTCCTCGGGGGTGAGCATCCGGACCGGGCCCTGCCAGAAACGGCGGGGCCAGGCGCAGGCGCGGCCGTGGGAGAAGATGCCCGGCTCGGGGTCAGCGGACATGCTTGAGCCTGTAGCGGCCGAGGACGATCCGGGCCAGGCGCGCGGCCAGCACCCTGGGAAGCAGGCCGGCCAGGGCCGCCCCGAGGCGATTCGTCCATCCGGTCACGGCGACGCTCCGACCCCTGCCGAGGGCTCGGACGGCCTCGAGGACGACCTGGTCGGCGGACTGGCTGAGCGAACTGCCGACGCTGCCCTGCAGCAGGCCTGCCCGGCGGAAGAAATTGGTGCCGGTCGGGCCCGGGCAGACGACCAGCGCGCGCACCCCCGTGCCGCGCAGCTCCTCATTGAGGGCAAGGCTCCAGCTCAGCAGGAAGGCCTTTGTCGCCCCGTAGGTCGCCGTCCAGGGGGTTGGCTGGAACGCAGCGAGCGAGGAGACGGTCAGGACGCACCCCCCGCGGGCCCGGAGCAGCGGGAGCAGGCGGCCCGTCAGCTCGACGACCGCCCGGACGTTAACGTCGATCATCTCGGTGTGGTGGCCGACGCCGGGATCCGGAAAGCGGCCGTAGCCGCCGAATCCGCTGTTGTTGACCAATAGTACCCTGCCCAAGGGCGCCTCTCGGGAGAGCAGCCCGAGCACCTCAGGAACCACGGCCGACAGCGCCTGCGGCTGGGAGAGGTCGCAGGGAAAATGATGCACGGTTATACCCCCGATCAGACCCTCGGGTTTATGCCGCGAAAGGTTGCAAATCACCGCTTTTGGGTGCAGCTTCCAAGTCAGCTCGATGAACGATTTTCCAATACCGGAAGATCCTCCAGTCAAGACGATGGCCGAGAATTCGTGGAGCGCTTCGCTTAGCGATGGCATGAGTAAAAGGGAGTCATCTTTCAGCCGACTATGCACCGGCTTGCTAGTAACCCAAAACAACAAACACTGGACCATGAACAGACAAAACAGCCCTGAATTGATCGTCTCCGGCATCCACCTAGACCTCACCCCGTCGTTGAAAAACTTCGTCCGTGAGAAAGCCGAGCGGTTATTTAGGCACGAGGAGCGTATCGTCCGTCTTCGCGTGGAGCTGGAGTATGATCCCAAACAGGGAGTCTCCAATCGGTTCAAGGCCAAGGGTCACATCCAGATTCGCGGCCCCGACATGGACGCTGTGGTCGAGGCCGACGAGTGCCACAAGGCGATCTCCCTGCTATTGGACAAGCTGAACCGGATGCTCCGGCGGCGGGCCCGGTACTTTAAGGTCAAGCGCAAGGAAACCCACCCTGTCGAGTTCGACGTGGCCTTGCCCAAGGTCGCCACCGCCTAAGATCCCGCCCGCCGGCCGCTAGGCCGGCGGGCTTGTTTTGGCCAGGTACGGGCCTCGATTTCGCGCTTGCCCTCACCCGGCATTGCCTGCTTCTTCTTCCCTTCCGTAACGCACCCATAGCTCAATTGGATAGAGCATCTGACTACGGATCAGAAGGTTTGGGGTTCGACTCCCTATGGGTGCGCCACTTTCTTCGGGTCTGTGTCGAGGTCCTAGGCATTCGGCGGGTTCAGTAAACTGAATGCCCGGAATCTGTCCTGGTATTGATTCGAACCTGGTCATCTGATCTTCAGCCCACTGACGGTTCGCCCGAGCTTACCAGCGGAGACTGCGTGTCCAGCAACAGGCGCTGGCTCAATCTTGATTAAGCCTCGCCGTGATTGGTGACCGGAATTTTTTCAGCAACGAGTTCCCAACTGTAATCTTCCACTGCTGGATTGGCGACGAGGTAGCGGAGATTTGGCGTAAGCGCATTGAGATGGTCCTGCACATACTTCAGCGAAAAGTCCGCGTGTTTATGATGAACATTGTAAGGCCAATTATTCTTGCGGCAATAGTCACTGTAGACCCTCTCGTCGGGGCAGTAGATGACGAGTCGACCGCTTGGCTTGAGCACACGGAGCCATTCACGAAGCACAGCCCGGGTGTCCACAAAGTCTTCAAGTAGATGCGAAGAGAAAACGTAGTCCAACGACTCATCGCGGAACCACTTAAGGTCAGTGGCGTCACCCCGAAGCTGCGCCCTATGGGAGCCGACCGCCGCGTATTGGGCGGGCATATCGACGCGGATGGCATCCTGCGTGATGGGATCTCCTCCGAACCCGAGATCGACTCCGTCACCGAGGCAGTAGGGCGCAAGCCTCGACCTACACTTTGACGTCTCGCTAGGAATCTTTAACGTCCGATGTCCGCCAATCCACATAACGATCCGCTGGAAGCTGTGCCATATTGCCCGTCCCCGGGCTTCAAGACCTAGCAGTCTTAGAATGGCGCGTAAGGCACGAATCGGCAGGGCACGAGAAGTACTCAATGGAACCTTTCTAAGATGGAGCCAACCTAGCAATCGTGATTGCCCGCGCTTCTAGAAGTCAACTCCAAATGACCAAAGACGGGATTAGATCACGGTGACTGAAAGTGTCCGCCGGGCTCACTTCCCGGCTCAATGTCGGGTCAGTGCGTAGGTCTTGGACGTTTCGGCGGGTTCAATAAACTGAATATCTGAGGTCCGTCCCGGTTCTGACCTAAGCCTAGGCATCTGATCCTAAGTCTGTCCGCCGTAACGGAGTTCGCGCGCCTTAGTCAGATGCATTCAGCACCGAGGGTTTGGACACGCAAGGTCGCTAGAGTCTAAATCTGTACTCGGGTTGTGGGTAGAGGCGCGCGGCCCCGTTGCACGACGCGGCCGATCGCATCCAAAACCTCATCAACTCTGACCCCCATGATGCATTCCCGGCTTCTATCGCAGAGATCTCGTTGGCCGCATGGCGCGCATGGAGCCTCATGGCTTAAATACTCGTTCCCAGAGTACCCGGTCGTTGTCGCCGAGACACGGCCTCCCAAGACAACGACTGCTGGACAGTCCACTGCTCGGGCGAGATGGGCCAAAAACCCCTCCAATCCGATGAATACCTCGCTTTGAGCAATCACCGCTGCTGCTTCGCGAAGGGTGGAACGGCCCCTGAGATCGACCGTGCCAGGCAGCGCCGGATCCGAGGCGATCCCCAGTTGGACCGCGGTCATGCCGGCGGGCAGCCCGGCCACGACACTCGCAAACCGATCGGGTTGCCATTCCTTATTGGCGAAGGGCAAAGCCGCTCCAGAGGCCGTGCTCTGAATGGCGACCTGCCGGCGGGCGCGGACCCCCGCCTGCAACTCTGAGCTTGTTAGGTAGAAATACGGGCGGAGCGCGATCTCTCCACCAATCCCTGCAGCCCGGCACATATTTGTAAGGATGTGGTCAGAGCCAAATATGTCGCGGTCGCGATTCTCGGGATCGATCTTCGCATAATACGGCTGGACGACGGACCTTCCCAGGAAGCGCAGCAGTTGGACGTAGTAATCGTCCACGGGGATGAGATTGCTCGGATCGGGGTTGTGTTCGAAGATCTCGGGCCGAGAGGTCATCATGGCCAACGGCCTTCCGCGAAGGCGGGCTTCGTGGAGCACGGTGGTGCAGAGCAGATCATCGCCGGGCGTCAACGGCCCGAAAAGAAGGCTACGGGCTGGCAGGCCATAGTGGACAACGCGCGATCCGAGGCGGAAGACCTGCTTCGAGAGACGCCTTATACGTGAGGGATCAAACGGATTCATTTATAGGAAGCCCCGCATTATTCCGCCATGACGGATTCGATCGCCCCGCCCAAAACGCTTCCCGCTTTGAGAAGCGGGCTCACGCTCCCTCAAAGTCGAAGTTAACACGGTTGAAACGTGGGATATTGCGAAGTGTGGTTCAAATCGTGTAAGACGCTCTGCTGAGAACCGCGGGCGACCCTGCAACGGTCAGCAGATCAATAATTGTAATTCAGTAAACTGAATTGTCGGAATCCGTCCCGGTTCGATTCGAGCCGGACATCTGGTTACCGCACAACCTACCCTCTGTGCCCAACGAACAGGCGCAGGTGTTTGCATCCGCAGCAGGAATGTTGAATCTGCTGGTCGGAACGTCCAGGCTGGCTCGGATCGTCATTCGGCAGCCCACGAGCGGAAGACCGAGGGGCGGTGTTCCGCGTTTTCGCCTAGGATTGCCAGGCGCAACCGAAGGCATCATGCTCGGTAACGCCTCCGATCGACATCCGAGGTAGTCCGGTTCCGCATTTCACGTAACATTCGGACATCCCATTGATTATGAACACCCCACTGATGGCTGTCGCGATATTTGCGGCAGCGATGCCGGCAGCGGCTCCGCCAGAGAAGGCGCCTCAAGAGCAGAAGGGCGCGATCGAGCTGGCCGCGGAACAAATGTACACCGAGAGCGTAAAACGGACAGATGACCTGTTCCGGAAGATGGACGAGATCACCCGCAAGCTCAACGCCGTCACAGAGAAGGGCCCAGAAGTCTTCACCGATGAGCAACGGGCTCAGATGGGAAAAATCTGGGACGACGGCGCGGCCTCGTCCCTGATCACACGCTTGTACGCGGAGTCCGAGCGGAGGCAAAGACTCCAGACCATAGCCGATCTCGCCGTCATCGAGCGGGTCAACTTTGAGGAGGCGGTCGCGGTGGACGCAGCCGCGCAGCACGGAGAGGTCAGACTAGCCGAGGAAGGCGCCGCGGTGGACAAGAGAGTCAAGGTCCGCCTAGGTGAGTGGTTCACGTTCTGGTCCCAGGCGATGGACGCGGTGGCAGAGGCTCATCAATGCCATGTCGCCGTCACTTTCCCCCTGGAGGGGATTGTGGACTTACTGCGCAGCCGCAGCGGACTGCCTTCAGAGTCATCCGACTACAAATTTCTCTTTTACCCGGTCGACGGAAAGATGGGCAAACCGTACGGGGTTCTATACGCTCGGGTTGCGGCAGAGGCGGCCCGGGGCGACAAGACCGCGAAGGAGGTCCAGGCATTCCTGGACGGCGAGTGGAAAAAGCGGATAAGCCCGAACCCCACTCCCTAGGGCGCCGGGCCTGGCCTTATTTCACGTACTTCAGCGCCACGGTGATTTCCTTGCCCGTAGTCGTGTCGCTGCTCTTCCCGTAGGGCGACCAGGCGTTCGAGAATTCCAAATAAAGCGTATTCTTTGTGTGGTCATACAGCTTCCCCGCGCTGTCGTAGCGGCTAGATTCAAGCCAGCGAGCCTTGGCCGGGTTCGCCGCCAGACTGACCTCCTCCTTGGTGACCGCCTTTTTTACGCCAAGCGTGTCGGGGGTGTCATACACCAGGACTTGCGTAAAATAGAACATATCGCCGTTCCGGATGACGCTGTCGGCATCGATGTAGAAGGACCCGTACGCGTTGTTGATACCCACCAAGTCCCTGGTGACATAGACCAAGTTCTCGGCTGACAGCCGAGGCGTCCACGCAGCGACGAACAGGAGCACAAAGATCGCAGCCCTGGCTAGGTTTCCCCCAAGCGTTCTTGTTTTCATGATCTTTGGCATCTTTGCTTAAGCTGGGCCTCATGCTTGGCCACTAGATGGCTTCTATCGCCCATCGGAGCCTCCTGCAATCAGAGACTTCCCTCTTGCTTTGGGCATCCAATCTCCCGGAGACAGGTGAGGAAGCGGGCGCAACCTTCTCTCCGCCGACATCGGAAGAAGGCCGGGAATTTTTTCTGCCACCCGGGCCCTAGACGATTCCCATCCGCACCCGGGCGTTCCAGAACCAGTCCCGCAGCCCGGGACCGAGAGTCCTCTGCGCAACCTCTCGCAGCGCATCGATCCCCAGCTCGGCCTCGGTGAGTCCACTCTTGAACAACCCCATCACGTTACCCTGGCTCAGGAGCACCCCGACCAACCGGTCTGCGTTGCCCCGATCGACATGGTGGAGCACCGCCTCCTTGGTGTGGCGAAAACAGCCGCTCGCCTGCATCCGTCCGAGGTGCCCGCCCTTCTCCCACTGCTGGAGCCCTTCGCCCGTACGGCGTTCTTTCTCGAGTCGGCGCACCGCCCGCATGCATGCCTCGTACGCGGCTTCCGCCTCCCAAGATCCCACCGTCGGAGGCCAGTCGTAGTCATTGGCAGAAAAGACACCGCCCGGGCGCAGGATCCGCCTCGCCTCGGCAAAGGTTCCCTCAGGCTTCATCCAGTGCAGCGCCTGGGAGCAACTGACCACGTCGGCCGACCGATCGGGCAGCCCCGTTGCGTGGGAGAAACCCGGCTGGTAGCGGACGTTGGAGTCCCGGGTCTTGGCGGCTGCCTCATTTCGCATGTCCGGTGTCGGTTCGATGCCGACAACCTCCGTAGCACGCCCCGCCCAGTACCGGCTCGAGAGTCCCGTGCCGCTCCCGAGGTCGACGACCCGCCCAATTGCTCCGAGGCCGGAATATCGCTGGATCAAGGAAGCGAGCGCATCGGGCGGCGCCGGCCTGAAGGAGTCGTACGCGCCGGCAAAACCGGTGAAGCGCTCAAGGTTTTTCGAGAAGTCCGGGGAGTTTATCGGCATGCGGTCGGGAGGGCTCTCCCGAGGCTGCTCATGTTCCCTCTCAACCCCTGGTTGGCAACCCAAGACGGCTCGGGGACCGGGAGTCAGCCAGCCTGCTGCGGGAAGGCTTGAATCCCCTGCCCTAAGCCGCATTTTCTTTGCTTTCCCATTTCCGATGATCCCTTCGATCCTGTCTCCCAAAGCCCTCCGTACGGCGGGAAGCCGCCATCCGCGGGCGGTTTCCGGTCTGTTTGTCCTCGGCTTGCTGCTTGCCGGGGCTGCCTCGCCCCTGGCGCGGGCGGCGGCCGAGGAGCCCGGAAGCGCGGCGTCCACCAAGGAAGAGCCCAAGCAGGTCAAGATTGGCGCCTACGTGATGAGCCTCTACGACCTGAACGCCAACAACAACACGTTCGCGGCCGACTTCTGGCTGTGGGCCGTGCACGACAAGCGCTATGACATCAAGCCGCTCAAGACCATGGAGCCGGACAACGCGCGCTCCTTCGCAACCAGTCTGGACACCACGGAGGAGCACGACCCGGTGCGCTACCATGCACAAAAGGTCCGCGGGGTGTTCAGCTACAACTGGAACGTCGAGAACTTCCCCTTCGACCGGCACGAACTGAAGATCTCTCTCGGCGAGGGGCAGGACGAGGTCTCCGCCCTGACCTACACGGCCGACGGGGCGAACACCGGGATAGAGCCGAGCGTGGAGGTGGAGGGGTGGAAGATCGATGCGGTCAAGATCCAGACCGGCACCCACTCGTTCAGCTCGACCTTCGGCGAGCCCGGCAGCGCGCCGAACTCGACCTATGCGCAGGCGGTGGTGTCGATCTTTGTCTCCCGCCGCGCGATGGGACTGTTCTTCAAGCTGCACTCGGCCGTCTACATCGCGTTTCTGATCGGCATGATCTCGTTCTTCCTGGATACCTCCAAAGACGGCCTGTTCGGCGGGAGGATCAGCCTGCTGGTGGGCATGATCTTTGCGACGGTCCTGAACACCCAGCGCATCGCCACGGCCCTAGGCCAAACCGACGCCTTCACGCTTCCCGACAAGATCCACGTGCTCACCCTTGCAGCGCTCCTCTGCGCCCTGATTGGCTCCCTGGTCTCCCGCCGGTTCCATGTTCGGGATCAGGCCGAGCACGCCTACCGGGTCGACTGGTGGATGGGGGCGGGCCTATTTGTGACCTACGTGGCCGCCAACATCATTTTGATCGCCCACGCCGCGCAGGCCGGCTGAACGGGCAGGAGGGTTCCATGCTTCGGCCCGCGCCCGCGTAACCGCCCCCCCGAGGCCGCATCGGAATCGGGCGTACATTATTGTGGCCTCCGCGATTCTAATGGGGTAGTGTCTAACCCTTTTCCCCCATAGATTAGTATGTCCCGAGCCCCTGGTATGGATACAAACCTCAACACGATCACGGTCACCCTGGACGGCGGAGCCCAGGTGCGCTGCGCAGTGGGAACCCGCGTACGGGATCTGCTGCCCCAGCACCGATCCCAGGAAGGCCTCGATTACGTGGGGGCGCTGGTCAACAACGACGCCGTGTCCCTGTCCTACCCGGTCGAGGTGGACAGCACGGTCGTTCTGCTCACCCGGGCCGACTCCCAGGGGTTCCAGATTTATGGACGGTCCGTGTGCTTCCTGCTGGCCAAAGTCGTCAAGGAACTCTTCCCCGACGGCCGCTTTGCAATCGAGCACTCGCTCGGCTCGGGATTCTTCTGCAGCTTCGGGGTGAACGGGGACGCGGGCATCACCGAGCCCCAGCTTCAGGCAATCGACACCCACATGAGGGCGGTGGTGGATCGTGATGTCCCGATCGAGCGGCGCAAGATCGCCTTCACCCAGGTCGTCCAGCGCTTTGAGCGCGAGAAGCAATGGGACAAGTTCAACCTGTTGCGCTTCAGCAACCCGCCCAAGGTCGCAACCTACTGGTGCGAGGAGTTCTCCGACCTGGACCACGGCCCGCTCGCATCGAGCACGGGGGCCCTGTCCCTATTCAAGCTGATCTTGTACTCGCAGGGCTTCGTCCTGCAGATCCCGGACCGCGACCGGCCCAAGGAGCTTCCGCCCTTCGAGCCGCAGCCCCATCTGTTCGAGATCTTCAAGGAGCACAAGAAGTGGGGGCGGCTCCTCGGCGTCAACACCGTCGGCAGGCTCAATGAGATCATCGCCGGCCGCGAGATCGGCGACTTTATCAAGATCTCCGAGGCATTCCACGAGAAGAAGATCGCCGAGATAGCCGACCACATTTACAAGAACCGCGAGGCGATCAAGTGGGCCCTGATTGCCGGGCCGTCCTCCTCGGGGAAGACCACCTTCGCCAAGCGCCTGGCTGTGCAGCTGCGGGTCAACGGTCTGAGGCCGGTGACGATCTCGGTCGACAACTACTTCGTCGACCGGGAGAAGACCCCGACCGACGAGCACGGCAAGCTCGACTTCGAAAACGTCGAGACTGTGGATCTGGCGCTGCTCAACGAGCATCTTGCCCAGCTGGACAAGGGCGGCGACGTCAAGGTGCCGAGCTTCAACTTCGAGAAGGGCAAGCGGGAGTACAAGGGCGACAAGCTCAAGATCGAGCCCGACCAGATCGTCCTGATCGAAGGGATCCACGGCCTGAACCCCCGCCTGACCCAGGCCATTCCCCAGGCGCACAAGTTCCGGATCTACATCAGCGCCCTCACCCAGCTCAACCTGGACTCCAACAACCGCATCTCCACCACAGACAACCGCCTGGTTCGCAGGATGGTTCGGGACAACAACTTCCGCGGCAATTCTGCCCTCACCACCCTCAACATGTGGCCCAGCGTGCGCCGGGGTGAGCAGAAGTGGATCTTCCCCTTCCAGCAGGAGGCCGACATCGCTTTCAACTCAGCACTCGACTACGAGCTGGCGGTCCTGAAGCCCTTCGTCGAGCCGGTCCTGGCTGAGATCAAGCCGCACCACCCGCAGTACGCAGAGGCCCGGCGCCTGCAGGCATTCCTGTCGAGTTTTCTGAGCGTGCCCGAGCAGGCCGTGCCGCCGACCTCGATCTTGCGCGAGTTCATAGGGCACAGCAGCTTCCACTACTGAACCCAACCGCGGCGGGAGCCTAGGGTCAGTCCCGCCCCGGAGTTCCGCGCCAGCTCCTGAAGCCCTGCAGCTCGATCTCGGGGGTAAGGAAGGTCCCCTGGGCCGGTTCCTCCCTCAGGAGGTCCGTGGATAGGTACTTCTTGTTGTCGTCGGGGAACACCGTGACGACAACCGCGTCGCCACCAAGCTGTTCCTGGACCGCCGCAGCCGCCACGAAGTTTCCACCCGAGGAGATCCCGACGGCAATCCCAAGACCGGCCGCCAGTTTCTGGGCCATAAGGATCGCGTCGCCGTCGTGCACGGAAACGACCGGATCGATCGCCCCCAAGTCCAGGATTGCGGGGATGAACTCGTCGGAGATCCCCTGGATGCGATGCCTTCCCACCTTGTGGCCGGTGGTCAAGGTCGGAGACTCGGCCGGCTCGACCGGGACGATCCGCACTCCCGCCTTCTGGGCGCGCAGGCACCGTCCCACCCCCATGATCGTCCCGCCGGTCCCCACGCCCGCCACGAACGCCTCGGGACTGGCCCCGAAACCCTCCTCCAGCTGAGCCAAGATCTCGGGGCCGGTCGTATGCTCGTGGGCCTCGGAGTTGGCGGAGTTCGAGAACTGGCAGGGAAGGAACACGCGCCGGTCCCGGGCCGCCAACTCCTCGCTCTTGCGGATGCTCCCGATAAAGCCCCCCTCCTCCCGGGACACCGGCACAATCCTGGCCCCGAAACTGCGGATCAGGTCCGCGCGCTCGCGGCTCATCCAGTCCGGCATGAAGATCGTGACCTCGTGCCCAAGGGCCCGGCCCAGGGCCGAAAACGATATCCCCGTGTTGCCGCTCGTCGCCTCGGCGATCCGGTCCCCCGGCCCGATCCGCCCCGCGGCGTAGGCCCGCTCGAGGATGTGGAGGGCCATGCGGTCCTTGATGCTGCCGGTGAGGTTGTAGTGTTCGGCCTTGGCGTAGAGCGTGCGGGGCCTGCTCCGGTAGCGGTAGTCGATCGCAACAAGCGGTGTGTTGCCCACGAGGTTTCGCAGGAACCGGAACCGGGAGTGAACCTCTGCGGGGATCGGTGCGGGGACGTCGGCCGTGCCGGACATGGGAAAATCGTTCAGGCGCCGCAAACGGGAATCACCTTCGGGCCATGGGTCAGGACGAGCACCTTTGCGGCGGGGCCCTGCCTGCTGAAGGCACCCTCCAGGGCCCCGGCCAGGCTGCCGGCCCAGGCGACTCCCATGGCCTCGCAGTCCTGCGCCCCCAGGCCGTCCGAGACAATCGTTATGTCGGCTACTTCGCGGCTCGTGGCGACTCGCACTGCCGCGTTAAGGCCCGCCAAGTCCCATTCCCCCGCGGCCCTCGCCTCGGCGAGGATCCGCTTGGCCGGACTCCGGGAGTACTTGAGCAGGATCTGCCTGTGGTGAGGCTCGCCGCTCATCCCCTCAGGGCACGGCGTGAGCAGAATCAGCTCCCCGCCCCTCCTGACCGCGCACTCCATGAAGTGAAGTGTCTTCTGGGCCTGCCAGAAGTCGATGTCCGCGGGGTAGGAGCTCGCGACCACGATGTCGGCCAGGTCGGGCACGGTCTGGGTCCAGATATCGCGCGCGAAGGCGACTCCGGCGCGGTGGGCAGCCACGGGGTCGCCGGCGAAGACCCCGGCTATCCGGGAGTCGGCGTCGAGGACCGTGTTTACAATGAAGCGCAGCCCCGCCCTGCGGGCCACGTGCTCGATCTCGAGACGGACCGGACAGTCCTCCCTGCCGAGGAAGGACAGGACCGGAAAGTCGGCCAGCCTCCCATGGGTGGCGGCCGTGGTCCGAGCGCCACACGCCCCCGGCTGCAGGATTTTAGCCCCTCCGGACCAGCCGGCCAGGGGATGCGGGCAGATGTCGCCCACGCCGATGCACAGATCCGACTCGACGATCGCGCGATTCACCTCGACGGGGACACCGCTCGCCGTGCAGCCGACTTGCGCAAGCTCCGAGGCCTCCATCCAGCGGTGGCCCACGACCCGGCAGCTCCGTAAGACCTCAGGGCCCACCTTGGCCAGCGTCTCCGCCTCGGTCATCGGACGGTGGGTTCCCCCAGCCATGAGAATCGTCACCGCGCCGGGTTCCACGCCCGCCGAGCCGAGCCGCTCCAAGAGCGGGGGCAGGATCAGGTGGGCCGGGGTCGGCCGGGTGTTGTCGTCGACCAGGATCGTCACCCGTCCGCCGCGGCTAACCAGCGCGGAGAGGGGCGGGCTGCCGACGGGATTGTCCAGGGCCCGTGCGATGAGCAGGGCCGGCGGCCCCGCTTCCACGCGGCGGGGTTCCACCACGGCCAGAACGTTTGCCTCCGGTATCGTCAGGGTCCGGGTCGAACCCCCGTACCGCAGCGAAATCTGCCGGGTGGGCCCCATGGCTAGCCCTTCCTCCCGAGTTCCCGGTAGAGGGACTCCTCGGCGCGGATCACCGGGTGCGCCAAGCCCTCGGCCCACACCTCCTTAAACTCCCGCATCCCGCCCTTCTGCACCGCCGACCACTCGCGGTGGAAGGCGCCGCTGCGGACCTCCTTGACCAGGGTCCGGAGCAACTCGCGGGTCTCCTCGGTTGCGAACCGCTTTCCCCGGGTCTGATGCCCGTACTGGCTAGTGTGGGAGTGCAGGTGAAGCTGGCCCCATAGCCCCATCTGGTTGATGGCCTCGCTGACGGCGATGTTCTCCCCGCTCGCGTAGACCTCCAGAAGCGCCGCCTCCGGGCTGCAGCCCGCCTCGATCAGCACCTCACAGAGCAGGCGGTTGAAGTAGATCATCGCCCCCCCGCCGGCCTGCTCGCCGAGCAGGTCGACCACCGTCTCCTCCTCGAAGCTGCTGTCGAGGGCCATGGACCGGGTCGCCCCGATCCCCTTGGCCAGCGCGAGCACCCGCTGCCGGGCCCGGCCGGAGCCGTCCTGCTCGACAGCGATCAGGGCCGGAGCGCCGCCGCCCTTGACGAAAAGCTCGCGAACCGCCCTGCCGATCATGCGGGGCGCCAGGAGGACCACGTCAACGCCCACAGGCAGCTCGATCGCCTTGTAGTAGACATTGTACCCGCTGGCGAAGCACAGGGCCTGCCCGGCCCTGAGGCGGGGAAACAGGTGCTCGCAGTACAGCTGCGGGAGAATCTCGTCGGGCAGCAGCAGCATCAGGATGTCCGCGCGATCCGCGCACGCGGCGAAGGAGAACACCTCAAAGCCGTCCTTTCGGGCGGCCTCCTCTGAGGCGTCCGCCTGGCCGCTGCCGACCAGCACCTCGACCCCGCTGTCGCGAAGGTTCAGGGCCTGCGAGCGGCCCTGGTTTCCATACCCGAGGACGGCAACCACCTGGCCCCGCAGGTCAGCCAGGTCGGCGTCCTTGTCGTAATACTTCCGGGTCATGGCAGAGTCTCCTTGCCCCGGAGCGGACGGAAGAAGGCGCGGAGCTCCCCGGCCAGGTCCTCCGGGCACTCGAAGGCCGCGAAGTGCCCGCCCCGCTTCATCTCGGTGAAACGCCGGATGTCGCTGTAGTAGGCTGCCGCGCGGGACTTGAAGATCGGCGTGTGCTCCTTGGGGAAGGCGGTGAAGGCCGCCGGCGTCGTGACACAGTCCCCAGGCTTGAGCTTCCACGGATGGTGCTTGGTCTCGTAGTAGATCCGGATCGCCGAGGAGAACGAGCACTCCAGCCAGTAGAGCATCACGGTGGTGAGAATCTCGTCCTTGGTGAAAACCGTCTCCACGTCCCCGCCGCAGTCACTCCAGGCCCGCAATTTCTCGGCGATCCATGCCGCCAGGCCCGCCGGCGAGTCGCTCATCGCGTAGGCGAGGGTCTGAGGCCGGGTCATCTGGATGTGGCGGTAGCCGCCCTCGCCCTCACACCACGCCTCGAATATCTTCCAGAACTTGAGGGTTTCCGGGTCGGTCGGGCACAGGGGCGCGGTCTCCATCCCGTGGCCCCGGATCTCGTTGGGGGCCGGCGTGTGCTCCTGGCGGATCGTGACCCCCATGTAGTTCTGGCTCATGCCGATGACGTTCTGCGGGTACTGGTAGCCCAAGGGCGTGCAGATGATCCCGCCCCAGTCTCCGCCCTGCACCCCGAACCTCGTGTAGCCGAGCGGCCCCACCATGAGTTCCCGCAGGGTGTCGGCCTGCTTCACGAACTGGAAGCCCTGCTCGGGAGCGGCGTCCGAGAAGCCGAACCCAATCAGGGAGGGTGCGACGACCGTGAAGCTGTCCGCCGGGTCGCCACCGTGCGAAGCCGGATCGGTGAGCATCGGAATGATCTTCTCAAACATCGCCACCGACCACGGGAAGCCGTGCAGGAGGAGCAGCGGGACCGGATTCGGTCCCCTGCCCTTCTCGTGGATGAAGTGGACCCCGATTCCGCCGACGTCCGCCTTGAACTGCGCGAAGCGGTTGAGCCGCCGCTCCTGCGCTCTCCAGTCGAAGCGGTTGAGCCAGTAGTCCACCAGGTCCTTCATGTAGCCGAGGTCCGCTCCATAAGCCCAGCCGCCGCCGCGCGGGACCGGGCGGGGCCAGCGGGTCGCCGCGAGCCGGCGCCTGAGGTCCTCGAGGACCGCATCCGGGACTGCAATCTTGAATGGGGTCATGGGGTCGCCCTCCTCGTTTCAAGCTCGCCGTAGACGGCGAGCGGGTCGTCGCGGATCGTCCGCGCCATCGCAGCCACGTTCTCAGGGATAGCGTAGGGCGGTATGCTGTTGGAGCTGGTGATCATGTAGCCGCCTCCCGGGGCCCCCTCGCTGAGGCTGCGGCGGACCTCGAGTCGGGTCTGCTCGACGGTGCCGCGGGCGAGGATATCAACCGAGACGTTGCCCACCAGGCACACCCGGCTGCCGATCCGCTGCTTGAGGTGCTTGAGCGACATGCTCTCAGGCTCGATCGGGTGGAGCCCGTCCATGCCGAGCCCGAGCAGGTCGTCTAGGATCAGCGTCAGGTCCCCGTCGCTGTGGAAGATCCAGGGATGGGGCAGGCGCGCGGCCATCTCGCGGACCGCAGGCAGGAGAAACTCCCGGAAGACCTTGGGGGCCATCATCGGGCCGGAATGGTGGGCGATGTCGTCGAAAAACCAAAGGACATCCGCACCGCGCCGGGACATCTCGCGGGCGGCCACCTCGGCCCATTGCAGGTAGCGCTTGAGGATCGTCAGGATCAGCTCCGGGTCGTCCGCCAGTGCGAAGGAGAAGCCCGCCAGGTCCATGCTCATCATCATGGACGACAGGCCCAGTCGGGACTTGCCCACGACGGCTCGGTTCCCCGCACGGGCGACCAGCGCCTCCAGCCCCTCGTAGAGCTTGGGGTCGGTCGGGTCCTTGAGCGCGTCAAGCAGCCCAAGGTCGGCCCGCGTGTGCAACCGCCCCGAGGTCTGGTAGGCCATTCCGTCGGGAAGGGTCTCCAGCTCCACAAAGAGCGGCGGGTGCATCGCGAAACTCAACACGTCCAACCCCAGCTGGTCGGCTACGTGCACGGGGTCCTTCGCCAGGGTCTCGCCGAAGAGCGCCTTGAGCACCGGCGGATCGATCTGGTGCTCGGCAAAGGGGACCCGGTCGGGGGTCGACCCAGCGAGAGCACACAGGACCCGTTCTTTAGAGGTCATCGCGCGGCCTTTCCGTTGCGGGTCATCAACTTTCCATGTGGGATCACGGGGGAGAAAGGGGACCAGCGAGACCGGGTCGGCCCAAGCCAGCGCGCTCCCGTAAATGCCGTGTCCCTATCAAACCGTGTCCTGCGGGCCGATCTGACTCAAGACTATTGCGGCGGCAGCGATCCGCAGGCTTGCGCTCACCCCACTTTCCCCGGATAGTCCGGGCATAGCGGGCTAAACTGCGGGTCAATCTCATACCCCCCATGACTGAAATCGCATCCCCCTCACCCCAGGACAGGAGCGCTCGGGCACCAGTGATCGTCGGACTGCTCTGCGCAACGGCCGCGGTCGCCATCGCTGCCCTCGGGATCAAGGTCCACGATCTGAACGCCAAGGCGTACGACCTTCAGACCCGCCTGAAGGAGGCCCGCAGCGAGGCCACCTGGCTGCAGACCCAACTCGACCAGGCCCGCTCGGAGTCAGTTCAGCTCCAGCTGCAGCTCAACCAAGCTAAGTCCGAATCGGTCCATCTGTCGGGCCGGCTCGACCTGGCCAAGGCCCAGGCGACTGACCTCAGGGCCCGGCTCGACCTAGCCAAGGGCCTAGCCGGCCAGGCGCAGGCCGAGGCGGAGCGATCGCAAGCCGCGAAGGCGGCCCTCCAGGCCCAGCTCGCTCAGCTCGGCCCCCAGCTGCAGGACCTCCAGGCCAGGCTCCGCCGCTCTGAAGCCGATCTCGGCCAGTCCCGGCTCGACCTCGACCAGGGGAAATCCCGCGCAGCGGAGCTTCAGGCAAAGCTCGAGGCGGCGCAACGCGAGGTTGCCCGCCTGCTGGCCCCGCCGCCGAAAAAGGGCGGGCACTGAGGCGCAGCCTCCGGGGCGCACGGCGGAGACACACCCCGCGCGTTTTTCCCCATGGCCCGGCGGCGGCCCTGGCGGCGCAGACGGCCGCTTGGTCCTTGGCCCCGGGGGAGGTTCGCACCCGGCCCATCCCGTCAGCGCCGAGAGATTTGATGTCGCAGAGAACCGGAGCGGACTGGTAACCTCTCCCCCATGAGCCGCTTCATGTTCGCCCCCTCCCCGATCATCCCCTTCCGCGACACCAAGGCCATCGAGCGCGTGATCCGGATCAAACGGGAGGATCTCACCAAGCACAAAAACCCCAAGTTCCGAATCCAGATCGTCCCGGACGCCGACTTCGAGTTCCGCTGGGTGATGGACATGTTCTGCCGGATCAAGGAAGCCGCCGACCACAACCGCCGGATCGTCGTCATCACTCCCAACCCGCACGGCAGCTACAAGAAAGTCGCCTACCTGATCAACAAGTTCCGGGTGAACTGCAAGAAACTGCACACGTTCAACATGGACGAGTACGCCAACGAGAAGGGCGAGACCGCGCCCGAGGATTGGCCGCAGGGCTTCGCGCACCAGTTCAAGAAGTACTTCTTCCACCAGATTGACCCGAAGCTGCGCCCGCCGGAAAAGCAGGTCCTCGGCCCGACCCACAAGAACATCAAAGACTACGGCAAGATGATCGCCGACCTGGGCGGCGCCGACATCTGCTACAGCGGCCCTGGCTGGACCGGGCACCTGGCGTTCATCGAGCCTGACGCCCCTGAGTTCGGCGCCCCAAGCCTCAAGGAGTGGATGACGTTCGGCCCGCGGATCTGCACCCTAAGCCCATTCACGCTCGCCCAGAACTCGCTGCACGGCAGCTTCGGAATGGCCGGCAACCTCTGCGCGGTGCCTCCGATGGCCGCCACGATCGGCCCGGCCGAGGTGGTCGGCGCGAAGAACCGCCTCGAGACCCACAGGCTCCGGATAGACGGCTCGTTTGCCTCCTGGCAGCGGCTGATGACCCGCCTCGTGGTGCACGGCCCGGTGACCCCTCTCCTGCCGACTTCGATCCACCAGCTGCTGGAGACCGACTGCTGGATCGCCGAGTCGAGCACGGTGGATATACGCCCGTATTGGGACAAGGCCTACTGATGGACCGTGCGACGCTGTCTGCCCTGCTCGCCGCCCTCGCCCTGGCGGGTCTGCCCCTGCCCTTGAAGGGGGCCCCGCCGGCCTGGCCCGTGGACCCGGCCGCGGCGGCGGCCGAGCTGGAGGCCCAGTCGGGAGCCGTGAGGTACCCCGCGCCCTCGACCGACATCCGCGGGGTCCTCCGCTTCGCCCTGGAGGCGGCGGCCGCGCACGGGAACCCCGGCTGCCTGCACGACGCGCTCCTGCTCGCTCGCTCGATGCAGGACACCGACCCGGCGAGCCCCACCCACGGCAACTTCCGGTGGCATCTCGCCGACCGGGCGGCCGACGACCCGGCCGCCGTCGAATTCGCGGCCGAGCTCGCATCGCTCTTGCGGATCGCCTGGGGCGCGGGCCTGCCCGAGGCGGACCGAAGGCTTCTCGACCGGATTCTAGACGACGCCCTGCCGGCCCTCGGCCGGCACCGGGTCACGCCCTACGACTCGAGCCTGCACCTGCTCCGCAGCTGGAACTTTATCGCGATCGGGGAGGCCCTCGGCCGCGGCCCGACCGCGGAGGAGGGCTACAAGCACCTCGATGAGTGGATCCGCTACACGGTCTTGAACGGCATCGCCGAGTTCGGGACCCCGGCGGGCTACGCGGTCGACCTGGACGCCCTCGCCCTCATCGCACGGTACGGAACCCACAAGGCAGGCAGGCAGGTGGCCGAGATCGGCATCAACTACATCTGGACGGACCTCGCCGCCAACTGGTGGACTGCCGGCCAGAGGCCCGGCGGGGCCAGCAGCCACGGGGCCGGCTTCATGCGGGGCCGGGCGGACCTGGCGGCTCACACCTGGGCGGCCGGCTGGCTCGGGCCAAAGCCGCCCGCCCTCCAGGACGACGGCTGGCTGCCCGGGCCCCACGAGCATCTCACGGCATTTCTCAACGCGTGCGCCTGGGTCCCCCGCGAGGAGGTCACCGAGCAGATCCGCGGCCACATCCCTAGGATGGTCGTCCAGCGCTGGTGCTACACCCCGCTTACGATGCGCACCACCCAGCACGTCGGCCGCCACGCCACGATCGGGGCCTTTGGCGACTGCCGGGCCGACGACGACCAGACGCTGGTCGTCAACCTCGGTGACTCGCCCGCCATAGCCCCCCTAGCGGAAGTTTAAGAGTTACGGACGAGTTTTCCCAGTGCCCTTGATGCACTTCAATCGTAATCGGCGTTGGGCTGGCGGTTTTCAGAGGAGGTTTGGCCCGCAGCAGTGTCATCGATGCGGCTCGGCAATGGCGGG